>NZ_CP107841.1:8818140-9463954 GCF_036346855.1 Streptomyces europaeiscabiei | reverse complement strand
GACGCACCCCGCGCCGAAGTGCCCGTACATCACGCCGGTGAGTACATGGGAGGCGAGCAGCTCGCGGAAGTCCCGCAGATAGCCGGCGAGGTTCTCGGGCGCGACCGCCGAGTCCTCCCAGCCGGGCCAGGACTCCCCACCGTCGACGAGGCGGGCGGCCAGGCCGGCCCCGTCCTCGCGGACCCGCCACAGGGAGCGCCGTTCGGCCGCGCTCTCCACGACCCGCCCGCCGGTCATCCGGCCCTGTGCCTTGAGCACGTCGAGGAGCTGGGCCGCGCGGGTGTTGACCGTGGCCTCGTCGTCGCCGTCGAGTTCGACGTACAGCCAGGCCCGCCCTTCGGGCAGTCCGGTCACGGAGTCCGGGCCGCGGCGGGCGCGCATGGTGGCGACGATGGCCTCGTCCATGCCCTCCACGGCGGTGGGATTCCAGCGCAGGATCTCCGGCACGTCCTCGGCCGCGTCGACGACATCGTCGTAGCCGAGAGTGAGCAGCGTGGATGCCTGTGCGGTCGCCACCAGGCGGACCGTCGCGGCGGTGACGACCGCACAGGAGCCCTCGGTGCCGACCAGGGCGCGGGCCATGTCGAAGCCGTGCTCGGGCAGCAGGTGGTGCAGCTGATAGCCGGAGACCTGACGGGGAATGCGGCCCAGCTCGGTACGGATCGGCGCCAGGTTGTCCGCGATCAGACGGCGTACGTCCGCCTCGAGACGGGCGACGAGTCCGGTGTCCTGCGGGTCCACCGCGTGCAGTCCGGTGCGGTCGGCGACGGCGCGCACGCCGTCGACCGTCACGATCTCCAGTGCCTCGATGTGCGAGCTGGTACGCCCGTGCCGCACGGACCGGTTGCCGCACGCGTCGTTGCCGATCATGCCGCCGAGCGTGCAGCGGCTGTGCGAGGACGGGTCGGGGCCGAAGGAGAGCCCGTGCAGGGCGGTCGCGCTCTGCAGCGCGTCGAGGACGACTCCGGCCTCGACACGCGCGGTCCCGCCGGCCGGGTCGATGTCCAGGATCCGGTTCATGTAACGGGAGAAGTCCAGGACGACGCCCGGCCCGACCGCGTTGCCGGCCATGCTGGTCCCGCCGCCGCGCGCGGTGACGGGGACGCCCGTCTCCTTGCAGGCCCGCAGCACCGCGACCACGTCGTCGGCGCTGCGGGGGAAGGCCACAGCCTGCGGGGGGACACGGTAGTTGGAGGCGTCGTAGGCGTACTGGCCGAGGGCGCCCGGGCCGGACTCCACCCGCAGGCCGGGAGCCGTCTCGGTGAGGCGGGCGGTCAGCCGCGCCACGCTCTCGCTCATCGCGGCGATGCTCCTGAGGTACCTGCTTCCACCGCGGTCGCCCACGCCTGGAGGCCCTCGTCCACCGCCGCCTCGTCGATGACGAGCGCCGGGATCATCCGTACGACCTGGTTCCAGGCGCCGCACAGCAGCAGGAGCAGGCCCTCGTCGATCGCGGCGCGCTGCACACGGGCGGCGGTCTCGGGGTCGGGGCTGCCGTCCTCGGTGACGAACTCGGTGGCCAGCATCAGACCCAGGCCGCGAACGTCACCGATGCCCGGCGTCCGGTCGGCCACCGCCTCCAGGCCGTGCCGCAGCCGCTTGCCCATGGCCTCGGCGTTCTCGACGAGCCTTTCGTCGCGTACGACGTCGAGGGTGGCGACGGCCGCCGCGCAGGCCACGGCGTTGGCACCGTACGTGCCGCCCTGCGAGCCCGGCCACGCCTTGGCCATCAGTTCCTCGGAGGCGGCGATGCCGGACAGCGGGAAGCCGCTGGCCAGGCCCTTGGCGGTGACGAGGATGTCCGGGGTGACGCCGAAGTGGTCATGCCCCCAGAAGCGGCCGGTGCGGCCGACGCCGGTCTGCACCTCGTCCAGGATGAGCAGGAAGCCGTGGCGGTCCGCGCGCTCCCGCAGGCCTTCCATGAACGCGCGGGTGGCGGGCACGTAGCCGCCCTCGCCGAGCACCGGCTCGACGATGATCGCGGCCGTGTCGGCGGGCGAGGAGATCGTCTGCAGGGTGTAGTCCAGCTCCCGCAGGGCGAAGCGGGTGGCGGTCTCCTCGTCCCAGCCGTAGCGGTAGGCCGACGGGAACGGGGTGACGACCACACCGCTCATCAGCGGCGAGAATCCGGAGCGGAAGCGGGTGCCGGAGGTGGTCATGGAGGCGGCGGCCACCGTACGGCCGTGGAAGCCGCCGTGGCACACGATGACGTTCGGCCGGCCGGTGGCCTGGCGGGCAAGGCGCAGCGCGGACTCGACGGCCTCGCTGCCGGAGTTGGTGAAGAACAGGCTGTCCAGGCCGGCCGGCAGCACCTCGCCCAGCTTGTCGACGAGCTGCTGCAGCGGCTGGTGCATGACGGTCGTGTACTGGCCGTGGACGAGCGTGCCCACCTGCTCCTGCGCCGCCGCCACGACCTTGGGGTGGCAGTGGCCGGTGCTGGTGACGCCGATGCCGGCGGTGAAGTCGAGGTAGCGGCGGCCGTCCTCACCGTAGAGGTGGACGCCCTCGCCCCGGACCGCCGTCACGGGCGTGGCCTGGCGAAGGTGCGGCGACAGTGCGGTCATGTTCGTCTCCCGGCGGGGGTCGTCGGACTGGTGCGCTCTGCCGAGCATCTCCGCCGCCCGGCGGCGAGCCAACGCGCGATCTGTCCGGTACGGGCCCGCTGTTCGGACGTTCTGTCAAGCACGGGCCGGAAATGCGGCGCTCACTGCCTCATCCACCGAGGCAGGACTGCCCTTGCGCAGGTCAGCAAGGCTTGTCACAGTGGCCGGGCACTCCCCCTCTCGGCTTCGCTCGGGCGGGGCACCCCCATGGAGACACCGTGAACGACAGCCGTTCGACGGCACGACCGCCGGACATGGGCGGCCCGGACCCCACCCCGCCCGCCCGCGCCCTCACCGTCGCCGACGTCCTTGCTCTGCCCGTCCTGGCCGCCGGCCGGCCCCAGGTCGTGACCGGCGTGACCTTGCTCGACCGGCCGGTCCGCTGGGTCCACATCACCGAGCTGACGGATCCCGCGTCCTTCCTCAAGGGCGGCGAACTCGTCCTGACCACCGGCATGCCCCTGCCCGAGGAGTCCGCAGGCATCCAACGCTACGTCGACGAACTCGCCCGCATCGGGGCGGCGGCCCTGGTCATCGAACTCGTACGGCGCTACCACCGCCCGCCCGACGCACTCGTCCACGCCTGCCGCACCCGCGGGCTGCCCCTGATCACCCTCGCCAAGGACGTCAACTTCCTCGAGGTCACCCAGGTCGTCCACGGCCTCATCCTCGGCCACCAGGCCGAGGCGATGCGCCGCACCCAGCGCATCCACGAGGCGTTCACCACGCTGACGCTGCGCGGCGCCGGACCGGAGGACGTCATGCGCGCGGCAGCCGAGATGAGCGGCCGCACGGTCGTCCTGGAAAATCTGGTCCACCAGGCACTGATCTGCGAACCCTCCGGCGCCACCCTGGAGGAAGCGCTCATCGACTGGGAGCAGCGCTCCAGAGCGACCCCGCCCGGCGACCGCACGAGCCGACGCGGCCCGGAAGGCTGGCTCACCGCACCGGTCGAGTATCAGGGTGAACGTTGGGGCCGCGTGACCATGCTGCCCGTCCCCACCACCGAACCGGCCTTCGGACCGGAGCACATCACCGTCCTGGAAAGGACGGCGATGGCCCTGACCGTCGCGCGCCTCACCCACCCGACCCCTTGGGAAAGCACCGCTCACCGCAACGCCCTGCGCGACCTCGTCGAGCAGCGGCACCGCTCCGCAGCGGACGTCTGCGCCCGGCTGGCCGCACTGGGCCTGCCCACCGAGAACAGCCGCTTCCTCACGGTCGTGGTGGACCTCCCCGCGACAGACACCACAGCGCATCCCGAGGCCCACCTCTCCCAAGTCCTGCGCGCCACGGGAATCCCGGCACTCATCGGCGAACTGACCCCCGGCCGCCTGGGAGTACTGCTCGCCCTGAGCCCCTCACACCCCTGGCAACCCGTGGTCGAACGGCTGAGCCACGTGGCGCGCGACCTTTCCCCGCGGGCCGTCGTGAGCGTCGGATCGGAGGTCGACCACCTCACCGACACTCCCCGTTCCTTCCACCAGGCGAGCCGCGTGGCCGAGGCCACCCCACCCGACCAGCCTCTCCCTGCGGGCCGCTCCTTCCACGAACTCCGCGATGTCGACCTGCGCCGCCTGCTGTACGCGCTCCGCGAGGACACCCGGATCCAGGAATACGCCGAACGACGACTCGGCCGGCTCCTCGATCACGACGCCCGACACGGCACCGACCTGCTGACGACCCTCCGCCACTACCTCGACGTGGCCGGCAACAAGACCAGCGCCGCCCGCCGCGGCGGTCTGTCGCGAGAGACGTTCTACCAACGCCTGCGCACCATCGAACGCCTCCTGGGCTGTGACCTCGAATCCGGCGCACAGCGCACCGAACTGCACGTGGCCCTCACGGCTCTCGACATGCTGCGAGTCCGCTGACGGCTCCGAGAAACCTCGGCTCATGCAGCGCCGACTGTTGACGCAATCGACGGTTCACATCCCGCTGGGCGGTGACACCACGGGCGGGAACACGCCGAAGAAGATCGCGGCAACCTGGATCGTGTCGGAGTGCACAGGACGCAGACGGAGCGACCAGGGGTCCAGGACCGATGGGCGGTGCGCAGTTCGTGCTGGCTGAAGCGAACCACATCGAGCCACCTCCGCCCCGAGTTGCCCGGCCGCCGGAGAGACTTCCGCCCTCCGAACCCCTACTGACATCTGATGACGCATCAGTAGAGTCGGCAAGGGTTGGCAAGCGTCCTGCCACAGTCACCCAAAGACGGAACACCGTGGAATGGCGCAGCACCCCTCATCGGGCTTGTCACGCGCCCAGCCACCCGCCCGCACACGATGGAACCACGGGAGACAACGCGCGGCGGCCAGTCACCCACCCGCCACCGACCAATCAGCCATTTCGAAGGTCAGCAAGCCATTCCCCGTAGCCTCAGAGGCGTCGGCGGCAGCTCGGGGGCGGCCAGCGGAGCCTCGTCACACCCTTTCACCTCCCCGAATCCTGTCCCTTCCATCCAGTCCCGGCGGGCAGAGTGTCACCCTTCGACGAGGCGCCGTAGCTCAGGAAGCAGCGCTTCGATGTCCCGTCCCGTTCGGAACGCGACGACGGTGGTCCCGAGCCCGGCCTCTGGAGGGGAACCGGGCGAGGGAAAGAGCGCGAGCACCTCCCGCATCGCCTCGTCGACTTCCGTGGCAGGGTCGGCGGACTCCCCCCGCAGCCACCGCCGCAGCACGTGGTTGTGGGCCGCGACGACGGATGCCGCCATGAGTTCGGCTCTCAGCGACGCCGACTCCGTCGGGTCTCCCATCCAGTCCGCGATGAACTCGCGGAACAACCGCTGATACCGGGCCACACTGGCGATCTCCCGGTCCCGCAGGGCGGCCACCGTGCTGGTGAGCACGTACCGGCGGCGAGCGAGATCACCTTCGTCGATGCAGTGCAGCAGCACCAGGCGCACGGCGTCCGAGACCGCCACCAGGGCGGTGCTGTGGCTGGAGGTCGCCAGCCGGTCCCTGATCAGATCCAGCAACCGGTCATGGTCGGGGAAGACGACCGCTTCCTTCGACCCGTAGTGCCGGAAGAACGTGGTCCGCCCCACTCCCGCACGCTCGGCGATGTCATCGACGGTGGTCTGCTCGTATCCGCGCTCGTCGAAGAGGGCGAACGCGGCGTCCGCGAGTCGCATTCGCGCAGGTGGCTTGCTCATGACCGCACATCCTTCCCCGTCACCGGCCTCCGAGGCCACTTGCCTCAAGCAATGGAACTGAGTACCGTAAAATCGATATCGAGTACCAGTATGGAGGTTTCGGCGTGGATTCCGTCGCACGCAGCGAGTCCGGTCTGCCGATCCAGCCGGTCTACGACGGCCGGACGCTCTCGGGCTTCGACGCGGACACCGAGCTGGGCACTCCGGGCCGGTTCCCGTTCACCCGGGGCGTGTATCCGTCGATGTACACGGGCCGGCCGTGGACGATGCGGCAGTACGCCGGGTTCGGCACGGCCAGGGAGTCCAACGAGCGGTATCACGAGCTGGTGGGCGCCGGCACCGGTGGCCTGAGCGTGGCCTTCGACCTGCCGACGCAGATGGGCTACGACTCCGACGAGGCCATCTCCCGCGGCGAGGTCGGCAAGGTCGGTGTGGCGATCGACTCGGTCGAGGACATGCGGACCCTCTTCCAGGGCCTACCTCTTGACAAGGTCTCGACGTCGATGACGATCAACGCCCCCGCGTCGACGCTGCTTCTGCTGTACCAGCTGGTCGCGGCCGAACAGGGCGTGAGCGGCGACCAGTTGACGGGCACGATCCAGAACGACGTGCTCAAGGAGTACATCGCCCGCGGCACCTACATCTTCCCGCCGAAGCAGTCCCTGCGGTTGATCAGCGACATCTTCGCCTACTGCCACAAGGAGCTGCCACGCTGGAACACGATCTCCATCTCCGGCTACCACATGGCCGAGGCCGGGGCGAGCCCCGCGCAGGAGATCGCGTTCACCCTGGCCAACGCGAAGGAGTACGTGCGCACCGCGATCGCCGCGGGCCTGGACGTGGACGATTTCGCGCCGCGCCTGTCGTTCTTCTTCGTCGCCCGGACCACGCTGCTGGAGGAGATCGCCAAGTTCCGCGCCGCCCGCCGCGTCTGGGCCCGGGTCATGCGCGACGAGTTCGGCGCGAAGAACCCCAAGTCGCAGATGCTGCGCTTCCACACCCAGACCGCCGGTGTGCAGCTGACCGCCCAGCAGCCCGAGGTCAACCTCGTCCGGGTCGCCCTGCAGGGCCTGGGCGCGGTACTGGGCGGTACGCAGTCCCTGCACACCAACTCCTACGACGAGGCCATCGCCCTGCCCACCCAGAAGGCGGCGCGGCTCGCCCTGCGCACCCAGCAGATCATCGCCTACGAGACCGACGTGACGAAGACCGTGGACCCCTTCGCCGGGTCGTACGTCATGGAGTCGATGACCGACGACCTCGAGACGGCGGCTCTGGAGCTGATCCAGGCCGTCGAGGATCGCGGGGGCGCGGTCGCGGCGATCGAGCAGGGCTTTCAGAAGTCGGAGATCGAGAAGTCGGCGTACCGGATCGCCCTGGAGATCGACAACCGGGAACGGACCGTGGTCGGCGTCAACAAGTACGTCCTGGACGAGGAAGAACCCTACGAACCTCTACGGGTCGACCCCCGGATCGAGATCGAACAGTGCGAACGCCTCACGGCGCTGCGCGGGGAACGCGACAACGACGCCGTCCGGCGGGCCCTCGACGCCCTGCGTATCGCGGCGCGAGACAGCGACAACGTCCTGCCCCCGATGCGTGAGGCGCTGGGGCTGCGTGCCACGGTCGGCGAGGTCTCCCACGCCCTGCGCGATGTATGGGGTGTGCACGTCCCTCACGACATTTTCTGACCCATGGGAACGGCCTCTCTCCGGGAGCCGTCGCACACCGCTTCCGGAGCACAGCATGACACCTCCTGACGAACTGCCCGGTGCGGGGCCGAACCAGAAGGGACCCACCCGATGAACACCCGGCCCACAGACCCGTCCGACGCCGACATTCACACGACCGCGGGGAAGCTCGCGGACCTGCAGCGCCGTATCGACGAGGCGACGCATGCCGGCTCCGAGCGCGCGGTGGAGAAGCAGCACGCCAAGGGCAAACTGACGGCCCGTGAGCGCATCGATCTGCTCCTCGACGAGGACTCCTTCGTGGAGTTCGACGAGTTCGCCCGCCACCGCTCCACCGACTTCGGCATGGAGAACAACCGCCCCTACGGCGACGGTGTCGTCACCGGCTACGGAACCGTCGACGGCCGCCCGGTCGCCGTCTTCTCCCAGGACTTCACCGTCCTGGGCGGCTCCCTCGGCGAGGTCTTCGGCCAGAAAATCATGAAGGCGATGGACTTCGCCCTCAAGACCGGCTGCCCCGTCATCGGCATCAACGACTCCGGCGGCGCCCGCATCCAGGAAGGCGTCATGGCTCTCGGCATGTACGGCGAGATCTTCCGCCGCAACACCCACGCCAGCGGCGTCATCCCCCAGATCTCCCTCGTCGTCGGCCCCTGCGCGGGCGGCGCGGTCTACTCCCCCGCGATCACCGACTTCACCGTCATGGTCGACCAGACCTCGCACATGTTCATCACCGGCCCGGACGTCATCAAGACGGTCACCGGCGAGGACGTCGGCTTCGAGGAACTGGGCGGCGCCCGCACCCACAACGCCACCTCCGGCGTGGCCCACCACATGGCGGGCGACGAGAAGGACGCGATCGAGTACGTCAAACAGCTCCTGTCCTACCTCCCCTCCAACAACCTCAGCGAACCCCCCGCGTTCCCCGAACAGGCCGACCTCACCCTCACCGACGAGGACCGCGAGCTGGACACCCTCGTCCCCGACAGCGCCAACCAGCCCTACGACATGCACACCGTCATCGAACACGTCCTGGACGACGCCGAGTTCTTCGAGACCCAGGCCCTGTTCGCGCCGAACATCCTCACCGGCTTCGGCCGCGTCGAGGGCCACCCGGTCGGCATCGTCGCCAACCAGCCCATGCAGTTCGCCGGCTGCCTGGACATCGACGCCTCCGAAAAAGCCGCCCGCTTCGTGCGCACCTGCGACGCCTTCAACGTCCCCGTCCTGACCTTCGTCGACGTCCCCGGCTTCCTCCCGGGCGTCGGCCAGGAACACGACGGCATCATCCGCCGCGGCGCCAAACTCATCTACGCCTACGCCGAAGCCACCGTCCCCCTCATCACCGTCATCACCCGCAAGGCCTTCGGCGGCGCCTACGACGTCATGGGCTCCAAACACCTCGGCGCCGACCTCAACCTCGCCTGGCCCACCGCCCAGATCGCCGTCATGGGCGCCCAGGGCGCCGTCAACATCCTCCACCGCCGCACCATCGCCGCCGCCCCCGACGACGAACGCGAGACCGTACGCGCCCGCCTCATCCAGGAGTACGAGGACACCCTCCTCAACCCCTACACCGCAGCCGAACGCGGCTACGTCGACGCCGTCATCACCCCCTCCGAAACCCGCCGCCACCTCGTCCTCGGCCTGCGCCAACTGCGCACCAAGCGGGAATCCCTCCCCCCCAAGAAGCACGGAAACATCCCCCTCTGACCACCCCCAACCCTGCTGGGAGCCGACATGACCATCAAGGTCGTACGGGGCAACCCGACCCCGGAGGAACTCGCCGCCGCCCTGGCGGTGGTCCGCGCCCGCGCCGCAGCGGCAACCACCGAGCCACCCGGCGCACCCACACCCCCCGACGCCTGGTCCGCCCCCTCCCGCATCACCACCCACCGCCTGCCGCAGCCAACAGCGACGGCATGGGCCCGAAGCCACTGGCCCCGCTGACCTTTCGACCGGAGACCCTCATGAACTCGCCCCATTCCGTGGACAAGGCACCCCGCCCACGCTCCCGTGTGGTGATCGCCAAGCCCGGACTCGACGGACACGACCGTGGCGCCAAGGTCATCGCCCGCGCCCTGCGCGACGCCGGCTACGAGGTGATCTACACCGGCCTGCACCGGACACCGGAACAGATCGTCTCCACCGTGATCGCCGAGGACGCCCCCGTTCTGGGTCTGTCGGTGCTCTCGGGCGCGCACCTGACGATCGTGGAGCGCGTGGTCAAGCTGCTCGCGGAGCAGGACGCCGGCAACACTCGTGTCCTCGTCGGCGGCATCATCCCGGACGGTGACATCGCCGCACTGCGGACGATGGGCGTCGACGCCGTCTTCACACCGGGTGCGGACCTCGTCGGCATCGTCGCCGAGGTGGACCGGCTCAGCGCCGACTCCGCCATTCTGGAGTGGGCATGCTGACCAAGGTGTTGATCGCCAACCGAGGCGAAATCGCTGTCCGCGTCGCCCGGGCGTGCCGGGACGCCGGGATCGCGAGCGTGGCCGTGTACGCCGATCCGGACCGCGACGCGCTGCATGTGCGGGCTGCGGACGAGGCGTTCGCGCTGGGCGGTGACACTCCGGCGAGCAGCTACCTGGACATGGGCAAGGTGTTGCAGGCGGCGAAGGACGCCGGCGCGGACGCGGTCCACCCCGGTTACGGTTTCCTCTCGGAGAACGCGGAGTTCGCGCAGGCCGTGCTGGACGCGGGTCTGATCTGGATCGGCCCGCCGCCGCAGGCGATCCGCGACCTGGGTGACAAGGTGGCGGCCCGTCACATCGCCCAGCGCGCCGGCGCGCCGCTCGTCGCGGGCACCCCCGACCCGGTCTCCGGCGCCGACGAGGTCGTGGCGTTCGCGCGGGAGCATGGTCTGCCGATCGCGATCAAGGCCGCCTTCGGCGGCGGCGGGCGCGGCCTGAAGGTCGCCCGCACCCTCGAGGAGGTCCCGGAGCTGTACGACTCCGCGGTGCGTGAGGCCGTCGCGGCGTTCGGGCGGGGCGAGTGCTTCGTGGAGCGCTACCTCGACAAGCCCCGCCACGTGGAGACGCAGTGCCTGGCCGACTCCCACGGCAACGTGGTCGTGGTCTCCACCCGTGACTGCTCCCTGCAGCGCCGCCACCAGAAGCTGGTCGAGGAGGCCCCGGCCCCCTTCCTGTCCGAGGCGCAGAACGAGCAGCTGTACGCGGCGTCGAAGGCCATCCTCAAGGAGGCCGGCTACGTCGGCGCCGGCACGGTGGAGTTCCTGGTCGGCGTCGACGGCACGATCTCCTTCCTGGAGGTCAACACCCGCCTGCAGGTCGAGCACCCGGTCACCGAGGAGGTCACCGGCATCGACCTGGTCCGCGAGATGTTCCGCATCGCCGACGGCGAGGAACTCGGCTACGACGACCCGCCGCTGCGCGGCCACTCCTTCGAGTTCCGCATCAACGGCGAGGACCCCGGCCGGGGCTTCCTGCCCGCCCCCGGCACCGTCACCACCTTCGCCCCGCCCACCGGCCCCGGCGTCCGCCTGGACGCGGGCGTGGAGTCCGGCAGCGTCATCGGCCCCGCCTGGGACTCCCTGCTGGCCAAACTCGTCGTCACCGGCGCCACCCGCCAACAGGCCCTGCAACGCGCCGCCCGCGCCCTGGACGAGTTCACCGTCGAAGGCATGGCCACCGCGATCCCCTTCCACCGCGCAGTGGTCAGGGACCCGGCGTTCGGCCCCGAACTCACCGGCGGCCAGGACCCCTTCACCGTCCACACCCGCTGGATCGAGACCGAGTTCGTCAACGACATCAAACCCTTCGCAGCCCCCACCGACACCGACACCGACGACGACACCGACCGCGAGACGATCGTCGTCGAGGTCGGCGGCAAACGCCTGGAAGTCTCCCTCCCCGCCGCCCTCGGCATGACCCTGGCCCGCACCGGCCTCGCCGCCGGCGCCAAACCCAAGCGCCGCGCCGCCAAGAAGTCCGGCCCCGTCGCCTCCGGCGACACCCTCGCCTCCCCCATGCAGGGCACCATCGTCAAGATCGCCGTCGAGGAAGGCCAGGAGGTCAAGGAAGGCGACCTCGTCGTCGTCCTCGAAGCCATGAAAATGGAACAGCCCCTCAACGCCCACCGCTCCGGCACCATCAAGGGCCTCAACGCAGAGGTCGGCGCCTCCATCACCTCCGGCGCCCCCATCTGCGAAATCAAAGACTGACCCGTCGTGGAACCCCCGCGCCCCCTGCTGCTCAGGGGCTCGCAGGACCGCGCGAGCAGCCGCACCCGACCACGCCCACCACCCGAGTGACTACTCCAGCAGCGGATCACCACGCCGGAAAAGTAGTTATCGAATAGCCGGGCGAACTTGACGAACGCGCCGAAGAGCTCGAGGCGGCTGGTGCGGCCAATCGTGAGATGAATCGGTCGCTGAACCACCGCCCCGCTCGTTTGGCCACACATGGTGTCCGTCAACGTGGCTGCAGGCAGACCGCCAAACGCCATGTGAGGGCGCAGGGCGGCTGCGAGACGTCCAGGGCGAAGGCACGGTCGAAGCCGTCATCGACGTCCTGGACGGCGACGGCTCCCGGCTGGCCGTCGACGTCAACGGCCGCTTCTACCTCGACACGGCCCTGGAGTACGGGCGGTCCATCGAGCCCTACGGGCTGTTCTGGTACGAGGAGATCGGCCTGCGACGGCTTCTCGATCGCCATCGACAGCTACCACGACGGCTTCGACGCCTTCGTCGACCAGGTCGTCCCCATCCTGCAGGAACGGCGGCCTGTTCCACGACGATTACGAAGGCCCCACCCTGCGCGAGAACCTCGGCGCCCACGAGCAGTACGGCCTCGACCCGCGCCTCACGAATCCGGCCCGGTCATGACCACCACCACGCAGCCCATTTTGGTCCAGCCGAAGTCGGTGACGAACGACAGCTTCAGGGAGGCCGGCGTCCGACCCCGCGCGTCCGCGAACCGGATGGCCAGCAGGGCGAACACGACGCCCACGATCAGCTGACCGGCCGTCTTCACGTCGGCCCGCAGCCCCAGCGACCGCCGCTTCACGATCTTGATGTAGTCGTCGAGGAAGCCGACCGTTGCCGGCGTGGCCGCGCGGGCCGTCGTCACGGATGAACTGGCCGTATCCCTTGCGGGCCAGCAGCTTGATCAGCAGCAGTGTGCATCAGTGTCAGGAACAGGCCGATGGCCCCGGCGTACAGGGTCTGGTTCATCGGACGGCGGTCTCCCCTCCGTCGCGCTCGGACACGCGACTGCCGCACCTGTGTCGCTGGTTCTCACGGGCCCCACCCTGTGCAGCCGCACTGCCGAGAGCGGTCACGGCCGCCGGGATCGGCCTGCCCCGGCAACCCGGGAGTGGTCACCACTCCCGCTCTCGTCAGGGAAAACAGGTTCAGCACCGCTGGTGCGGACAACCCCACTCCGGCGGACATCACAGTCGGAAAGGGTTTTCGCCCGAGCGGGACGAAAAGTACCTTGTGGTGCTGATCAGCTTGTTCTTCTTGTATGTGAAAGAGGCTTCACGATGGGGCGTCCCGAACTACCGGTCGACCCGGCGGCCGGTCCCGTGCAGCGGCTCGCCCATGACCTTCGGGAGCTGCGTCGCGCGGCGGGCAATGTGTCTTACCGGGCCATGGCGAAGAAGGCCGGCTTCTCGGTGACGACCCTGGCGAAGGCCGCGAGCGGCGAGCGGCTGCCGTCGATGGCCGTGCTCCGGGCGTACGTCCGGGCGTGCGGGGAGGAGGACCCCACTGCGTGGGAGATGCGTTGGGCGGAGGCCGAGGCGCTGGCCGGGGAGGAGCGGCAGGAGGATGCCGACGTCGCCCCGCCCTACCGTGGCCTGGCGCGCTTCGAGCCGGACGACCGTGAGCTGTTCTTCGGCCGGGACCGGATGGTCGACGAGCTGAGCGAGCAGACGTGCGGGTCCCCGTTCGCGGTGGTGTTCGGGGCGTCCGGCAGCGGCAAGTCCTCCCTGCTGCGGGCCGGGCTGATTCCCCTGCTGCGGGAGAAGATCGCGCAGGAGGGACGTACGGCGGTCCTTAGGATCCTCACCCCCGGGGCCCGGCCCGCCACCACCTACGGACATCTGCTGGCGCCGGAGCCCGACGATCCGGAGTGCTGGGTGGTGGTGGATCAGTTCGAGGAGGTCTTCACCCTCTGCCGCGACCGCGCCGAGCGGGACCGCTTCCTCGACCTTCTGCTCGCCGCGCGCGACCCGGGAAGCCGACTGCGTGTGCTCATCTCCGTGCGATCCGACTTCTACGCACGGTGCGCCGAGCACCCGCGCCTGGCGGAGGCGCTCCACAGGAGCGGGCTCCTGGTCAGGCCCATGACCGCCGATGAGCTGCGCGAGGCGGTGATCGGTCCCGCGCAGGCGGCCGGGCTCATCGTGGAGCGGACCCTGACGGCGCGGATCGTCGAGGAGGTGCTCGACGAGCCCGGCGGACTGCCGATGCTGTCCCACGCCCTGCTGGAGACCTGGCGGCGGCGCAAGGGACGGATGCTGACCCTGGCCGCGTACGAAGCGGCCGGCGGAGTACACGGCGCGATCGCGGCCAGCGCCGAGGAGGCGTACGGGGAACTCTCCCCGGCGCAGGCGCACGCCGCACGGCACCTGCTCCTGCGCATGGTCGAGCCCGGCCAGGGCAACGCCGACACCCGCCGCCCGCTCACCCGGGAGGAGATGGCCGGGTGGCAGGACCCCGAAGTGCGGGCCGTCGCCGGGCGGCTGACCCGGGCCCGGCTGCTGACCACCGACGACGACGGCGTGCAGCTCGCCCACGAGGCGCTCATCACCTGCTGGCCGCGGCTGCGCGAGTGGATCGAAGCGGACCGGGAGCGGCTGCGCCACCACCGGCAGCTCACCGACGCCGCCCGCACCTGGCTGCAGCACGACCGTGACCCGGGCACGCTCTACCGGGGCACCCGCCTGGCGCGGGCCGAGGAACTGTTCACGGACGACGACCGCGGCTACGACGGGCTGACGTCCGAGGAGACGGCCTTCCTGGCCGCCGCGGCGGAGCAGCGGGCGACGGAGGAGCGGACCGCCGCCCGGGCCCGGCGCCGGAGCCGCACACTCACGGCATCGCTCTGCGCCGTGCTGGCGGTGGCCCTGGTCGTCGGCCTGACCGCCGTACGACTGCGTCAGGACAGCGAGAAGCAGACCACCGACACGGCGGCCCGCCGGGTGGCCGCGGTCGCCGACGCGCTGCGTACCACCGACCCGCGCACCGCGATGCTGCTCGGCGTCGCCGCATGGCGCCTCTCTCCCCTGCCGGAGTCCCGTCGAGCCCTGCTGGGCGCGCTGGCCCAGCGCGAACTGGGCGACTTCACCGACCCGGCGCCCGGTGACGAACCGGCCCGGTTCCTCGACAGCTCCGGGCGCACTCTGCTCAGCACCAGCGACAACACCACCTGGCGGAGGTGGGATGTGGACACCCACCGCCGTATCGCCTCAGGGCCGGTACCTCACGGGTCGATACTCGCCGCGGGTCCGGGCGGCCGGGTGCTCGTCATCTACACCACTGGCAGGAACCAGCGGCTGTGGGACACCCGAACGAGGCGCTGGATCGGGGACCCCCTGCCGCTCAGGGACACCGTGAGCTTCGGGGCGAGTGGCCGCAATTACCTGGTGAGGAGCCCGGACGACGACCGGGCCGGGCTCTACTCGCTCACCGACGGCCATCTGGTCTTCCGGACCCCGTCGGCCGGCCGGGGGGAGCTCGCCCACGCGGCGGCCGACGACGACCGGCTGCTGGCCGTCTGCCCGCGCGGCCGGGCCCCGCAGGTCTGGGACACCTCCACGCGCACCGTGCGGCGCGGTGCCTGGACCAACGCCCGCGGCGTCTGCGGCGACACCACCCTCCTGGGCCTCACCGGCGGCCGGCTCCTCGCTCTCGCCGGGGGCCGGGTGCGTGTATGGGACACCGCGTCGGGACGAGAACTCGCCGACGTCGCCCACCAGGGTGCCGAGTCCGCCGTCGTGAGCGCGGACGGCTCGTTCCTGGCGACCGGCGGCGGCCAGGAGATCAGGGTGTGGCGTCTGCCCAGCGGCGGCCTCCCCGTTTTCCGGCACTCCCTGGACAACGAGACGCTCTCCGGTCTCGCCTTCGACTCCACGCGGCCACTGCTGCGGTACCTCGAAGGGGGCACGGTCCACACCCTCGACCTCGCCCCGACACTCACCCGCGCCTGGCGCGCGAGTCCGCTCGCCGGGGTCCGGATCAGCCCCGACGGCAGGACGCTCGCCACCGCCGAACGTATCGGCGACCGCTATGTCTTCCGGCTGCGGAACACGGGCGACGGCCGTCTGCTGCGCACCCTGCCGGACCCGTCACCTCCCGTCTTCCGCACCGGCATACCGACGGTCCCCGCGGACGCCACCGAGCCCTTGCTGTCCTTCAGCCCCGACGGCGGCGTGTTCGCGTACGGAGTCTCCGCCCCTGGCTGGGACACGGTGCCTCAGCGTCTGACGGTATGGGACGTGGCGGCCGGACGGGCCAAGACCACGGTGGACCTGGCGACGGCGTCCGCGATGCCGCCGGACGCGATCGCCCTGGGACCGGGCGGTCGTACGCTCCTCATCGCACGTCTGACCGCCGACGGCTTCGTCAACGAGACATGGGACACCACGCGGCGGCGGCGGACGACGCTCCTCCCCGACCCGGCCGGCCGTCATCTGGCCGTCAGCCGGGACGGCGGGCTCCTCGTGACCGACAACCGCGTCGTCCGAGCGGGCCGGTCCCACGCCCATGACCTCGTCCAGCACGACGACATCGGAGCCATCGCCTTCGCTCCCGACGGCTCCGGCCTGGCGGCCGGCGACGCGACAGGTCGGGTGGCCGTCTGGGACGCCGACGTCCGGCACCGGGCGGGCATCCTGAGGAACGTCTTTCTGGCGCCCGTCGATCCGTCCTCCGACTCGGCCGAGACGATCACGGCCCTCGCGTTCAGCCCGGACGGCAGCACGCTCGCCGTGGGTGGCGACGCGGGCACCGTCCAGCTCTGGGACATCGCGACCCGGCAACCCCTCGGCCCTTCTCTGCCCACCCCCGGTGGGAGCGTCGACACGCTCGCCTTCAGCCCGGACAGCACCACGCTGTACGCGGGCGGCGTGCACGTCCCGCTCCAGCGGTACGTCGTGGATCCTGACCGAGCGGTGTCCCTCGTCTGCTCCCGTGCCGGGAACACGGAGCTGACCCGGGCTCAGTGGCGTACCTACGTTCCGGACCGGCCGTACCGGCGGGTCTGCCTCTGACCGTCTCCGTGGATCATGAAAGCGGGCCGGGTCGCCACTTCCAGTGGCGGTAGTGGCCGTGCTCGCGCGGGCCGTGGTGGACCTCGGTGGACCGGACCGCTTCGGCGACGTCCCTGAGCGTGAGGCGATGACGCACGCCCGGTCGCCCGGGGCCCAGAACAGTACGCGTACGTCGGGCGAGCACTCCCAGAGGTCGTCCCGGTAGCGGCGGAAGCCTCTGACGACGGCCGGTCCGCCACCGCCCACGGGATTGTCCGGCCCGGCGAAAGGGACGTGCCAAACAACATTCCGGTTGCGAGCGTCGGTGCGGCAAGGCCGGATCCCGGCACCCTGACCACCGGAGAAGAGCACATGTCTTCCACCGGCACGATGACGCTCCCCGCAGCGGAAGCACCTCGACAGCCGCCGCGACGCCAGCCCCGCGAGCGAGCCGATCCCGCCTGCGGCGGCGCGCCCCGAGGACATGCCCGAGGACTGCGGGGTGGACGCCGAGGAAGCACACGGCGGCAACGACGTCCGGCCTCCGGCACCGGCTCCGTTCGCCGACGCTCTGCGGCCGGCCCAGCCGAGGCGGTCAGGGACAAGCACCGCGATCCGGCCGACACCGTCATCCGTATCCACACCAAACAGACCTCCGCGGCCCTGCGCTCCGGCCGGGGCCCCGGCCCCTCACGTGAGAGAACGCCCGACCGGGCCCGCGCCGGCCGTCGGCCGCCCCGATCGGTCGCGGCCGTGCCGGGCTCGAACCGACCTGCGCCAAGTCTTCGCGGGACGCGGCAGGCAGGGCCCACCCGTAGCTCCGCCGACTCCGGCCGGCTCGGGTGCGGTCGCCTCGCCGAAGGCGAACACAGTGACACCAATTAGCCACATCACAGGGAAACCGGGGGACGCCGCACGTGCGCATCACCTTTCTGCTGCACAACGCCTACGCGATGGGGGGCACGGTACGGACGACCATGACACTCGCCGACACGCTCGCCGGGCGACACCAGGTGCAGCTCGTGTCGGTCTTCCGGCACCGCGAGAAACCACGACTGGGACGGTTGCCGGAGGTGCCGCTGCGGGCCCTGGTGGACCGGCGCGAGGGATCCGCGGACATGGCGCACCCTCTCGCTCGGCAGGCCGGAGAGGTCTACCCGAAGGGGGACAGCCGTTCGCACCAGTACCACCGGCTCGCCGAGCAGCGGGTCATCGACTGGCTGGGGAAGACGGACGCCGACGTCGTCGTGGGCACGAGGGCCGGACTCAACGCGCTGCTGGCCCGGTTCGGGCCACGCCATGCCGTACGCGTCGGCCAGGAGCACCTCACCCACGGCAACCACCCGCACCGGCTGCGGACGGAACTCCAGCGCTGGTACGGCGGTCTCGACGCGCTGGTCACCATGACCGAGGCCGACGCGCGCGACCACCGGCGCGGCATGCGGCTGCCGCGCACGCGGGTGCTGGCCATCCCCAACAGCGTCGCCGAACCCGCGGTGCCGCCGGCCGACGCGGCGGCCAAGGTCGTCGTCGCGGCGGGCCGGCTGGTCCGTGTCAAGCGGTACGAGATGCTGGTCGACGCGTTCGCCCTGGCCGGTGCGGCCTGGCCCGACTGGTCCCTGCGCATCTACGGGGACGGCGCGGAACGCGCCCGGATAGCCGACCGGATAGCCCACCACGGCCTGGGTGACCGGGTCTTCCTGATGGGTTCGGCCACTCCCCTCGACGCCGAGTGGGTCAAGGGCTCCATCGCCGCGGTGACCTCCGCGCACGAGTCGTTCGGAATGACGATCGTGGAGGCCTTGCGGTGCGGCCTGCCCGTGGTGAGCACCGACTGCCCCCACGGGCCCCGCGAGATCATCCGCCACGGTGTGGACGGCTGTCTCGTCCCGCGCGACAGCACCCGGGGCGTGGCCGACGCGCTGCTGGCGCTGATGCGGGACGACGGACGGCGTGCTGAGATGGGCAGGGCCGCCCGCACCGGCGCGGCGAAACGATTCTCCCCGGGTGGCGTCGCCGACCGCTACGAGCGCTTGTTCAGCACACTGCTGGAGGAGCGGGCCGGGCGGGCCGGTCCTCCGCCGCCCGGCCCGGCCGACTGGCGCGACCGCGCCACGGTGCTCGCCGCCACCGCAGGCATCCTCGCCCGCGGAGCGGTGCGCCGCGGGCGGCGCGAGCTGGGCCGGGTCGGATGAACGTGCATCGCATGGCCGATCGCACCGCGGATCGGATGAACGTGGATCGCGTGGCCGATCCCACCGCGGATCAGAAGAACGCGAACCGCACCGCGGTCTCGGCACAGCGGATGCTGTGGATCGTGGCCGCCGGGTTCTGTCTGTTGTCGGCCGTCCTCGTACCGATCACCCTGCCGCTCGGCTGGGACGAGATCGTGTACGCCAGCCGGTTCGGACCGTACGGTCCGGCGACCCCGTTCAGCGCCCCTCGTACCCGCGGGGTCCCCCTGCTGCTTGCTCCGATCGCCTCGTGGAGCGGCTCGACGGTGCTGCTCAGGGTGTGGCTGCTCCTGCTGGCCGGCGGTGCGCTCTGGCTGGGGTTCCGGCCCTGGCTGCGGATCCTGCGCCGCCCGGCGGCGGTGTGGGTGGCGGCCGGGCTGTACGGCAGCCTGTGGATCACTCTGTTCTACGGCGGCTCCGCGATGCCGAACCACTACACGGCGATGGGTGCCACCGCCGCGGTGGGCTGTTTCCTCGCGCCGCGTCCTCGGTACGCGGGTGTCGCGGCAGGTCTGGCGGTGGTGACCCTGATGCGGCCCAACGACGGTGTGGCCGTCGCCGTGCCGCTGCTCCTGGCCGCCGTACTGATGCCCGCGTTGCGTGACCACGGCCGCCTCCGGGGGCGTCTGTCGGCCGTGGCGGCCGGACTCGTGGGGGGTGCGCTGCCCTGGGTCGTCGAGGCCGAGGCGCGGTTCGGCGGGGTGCGGAACCGGCTCGCGGAGGCCGACGAGGTCCAGGGCGGGCTGCGGGCCGTCTTCTCCCTGCGTGCCCATCTCACCGCGCTGGACGGCCCGCTGCTGTGCCGTCCTTGCACGGGCGACACCGTACGGCTGCCAGTGACGGAGTGGTGGTTCCTGCTGCCGCTGCTGGTCTGCCTGGGACTGTGGATGGAGCGCCGGGCGCGCCGGTCCGCCGCACCACTGTGGATGGCGGTGGCGGTGGCGGTGGCCACGGCGGCGCCGTATCTCTTCCTCGTCCCCTACGCCGCGCCGCGGTTCCTGCTGCCGGCCTACGCCCTGCTGGCGCTCCCCGCCGCTGTCGGGCTCCTCGCCGTCGTCCACCGGGCCCGCACCCGCCGTTCGGTGCCGACGGCCGCGGTGCTCACCCTGGCACTCCTCTGGCATGGGGGCATCCAGGCCGATCTGGTCCACACTCATGCGGGCATCCAGCAGCGGGCCCGCGGAGACTGGGACCGGATCGCCTCCGTGTTGCGCGAGCACGGGGTGCACCCGCCGTGTGTCCTCGCGGGGAACCGTTCGACGATTCCCGTCGCTCACACCGCGGGCTGCGCCGTCGCCGGGACGGACCCCCCGGCGCACCCCGGTGCGTTGGTCCTTCGCGATCGGGAGCCACCGCACTGGGCGCGCGGCTGGCGACGTTTTCCGGTGCCGGACACCTACAACCCCGCATGGACCGTCGTCGTGCGTCCATAACGGCCCCGTACAAGGACAATCAGGAGGAAATCGATCGTCCGGAGTTGTATGCGGCGGCACCAGGGGCCTGCCAAACAACCTCCCGACTGTGAGCGTCGATCGTCGTATCGCTGCACGTCGAACAACCGGAGCGCACCATGCCCACCAGCGTCCGCATCGCGGTCACCCTGTCCGTCCTTCTCGGCATTCTGGTGATCATGCTGAGGTCCGGCGACACCGACACAGCCGCCTCGACGGCGGCGGACCACATGCCGATCGACGCCGATGCCGTCGCCGACGAGAAACACGTCCGCTTCCCACAGGTCCGCTGGAACATCAACCACGGCTCGGACGACTATCTGGCCATGCTCGACCAGCTGCGGAACCTCGCCCGGACCTCGGCCGACGGTTTCGCCGACCTCGTGATCAGCGGCGGCGACCCCGCCCCCACGGTGCATGCGCTCGTACGACTCGGCGACTTCCGCGTCGTGCGGTTCTCCTCCAGCGACACCCCGCACGACTTCGTCCTGAACCTCGCCTCCGACGTCCCCCACATGGGGGACACCACCGACGACGACTTGTTCCTCGGCGAGGAGGGCTACGACGCCCTCGCCCGCGTCGCGCGCCAGTCAGAGACCGCCGTCAACCTGAGCCGTCTCAGCCTCGAGAACAGCCTCAGGGACCTGACCGTCCGCGGCACCGACCGCACCGCCCAGGCACGCGGCATGCTGCGCTACGTCATCGCCATCACCGAGGCCTGCCGGTTCCGCCCCGTCGCCGACCGCATCGCGAACGGCATGGACAACGGGTCCGACGTCTTCGTCACCGCACAGCAGGTCGGCGTGATGCGCGACTAGCCAGTTGCCCAGCCCGTGCACACGGCGTGGTGCTGGGGTGCGTCAACGTGACCTGGCGCACGTCGGTCATGTCCGCACAGGAAGTGGCGCGTCGACATCTGGACGACCTGCGGGTCACGGTTCGTCGCCGCGCCCGTGAACACCCTCGCGCGCAAGCCCACCTCGCTGACCTGGCAGCGGGCGGCCGGACTTACGGATCAAGCACGGATCAAACGGATCAAGAGGCACGACGGAGCTGGAACGCTGGACGAGGACACGTGGCACCCGCACGTCTACGACTTCTCCCAGGCCGAGGTCACCGACCAGCGGGGCACCGCCAACCCGATGAACGAACTGGTCGCCAAGGAGTCGTTCAACGACGTCGACCGCGGTGTCCTCGTCGCCCCGCCGGTCTGACCCCACCCCTGCTCCCGGAGGCGCGGCGCCCCTGTCACTGCCCTGGCTGCACAAGCGCCGCGCCCCGGGCCCAGCCTGTGAGGAGCCGTACCATGCGTTTCGCCGCCTACGAACACCAGCACCGCCACCGCCGGGTTCAACGCTATCCGCATGTCTCACCACCCGATGCCGCCCGTTCGGCGTCGGCTGCGGCCTGTCAGTGTCATCTGCCTACGGAGCATGGCCACACCTCATTCCGGCGGACGGGAAATCGCAGGCCGACCGTGAGCCCCCTCCCGGTCTGGTCATGGTCCGCCGCCCGGCTCGGCTCGACGTCGTGCTCTGATCCGAGCAGGGCTTCTCTCGAGGACGGCGCCCGTGCTCATCGGCTACGGCGCGCTCGGCAGGCTGGAAGGCCGTCGCCCGCCGCGGGGCGTCGGCAGGGTCGCGGAGCAGCTCAGGGCCGGACGGGCGACGCTCACCGCGCGATCAGCCTGCACGGTCATCGAGGGGGTGTGCTTGTCCGCAGAACGACGTTCGTGGCGACCGGTACGATCCGCGGGGTGTCATCGTCGGAGAGCGCGAGCTCCATCGCACGGAGCCCGACCTGCTGCAGAGGAACGGTCACGGACGTCAGCTCCGGGACGACGTCCACCGCCGGGCCGATGTCGTCGAAGCCGGCGACGGCGATGTCCCGGCCAGGGACAAGCCCCACGTCACGAAATGCGGTCATCGCACCGATCGCCATGACGTCGCTGACCGCGAAGACGAGTTCCGTGCCGTCCAGTCCCCGCCGGACGAGCTCCCGGGCCGCCTCACACCCCCCACGGCGACTGAACTCGGCCTCGGCCACCATCCGCTCGTCGACGTCGATGCCGAACTCGCGCAGGCCCTCCACGAAACCGCTGCACCGGTCACGGGACGTCCTGAGTGCGGTCCCCGCCCGGACCACCGCGAACCGCCGGTAGCCGAGCCCTACCAGCGCGCGGGCAAGCTGCCGCGCTCCGCCGTAGTTGTCGATGCTGACGGTATGGAAAGGCAGGTCGTGCTGGCTGATCAGGACCACGCTGCCGCCCGCTTCCCGGTAGGCGTGGAGCTCCTCGACGAGTGCGTCGCGGGCATCGGCGCCGTCGACGCGGCTGCCGGTCATGACGATGACGCGGGGACGCATGCCGCGCAGCGTCCCGACGATCTGGAGTTCACGCTCCGGGGAGCGGTCCGCAACCGCCATGGTCACGATGAGTCCGGCGGCCTCGGCCGCCTGTGTCACCCCTGCCGCGATGGAGGAGAAGTACGGGTCGTCGACACCGCTGACGACCAGCGCGGCGATGTTCGTCGAACCCCGCGCGATCGCCTGGGCGGACAGGTGCGGTGCGTAGTCCAGTTCCGCGGCCGCGGTGAGCACACGGTCGACGTTCTCCTGCCGGACGTTGCGGACGCTGCCGTTGAGCACCCGGGATGCCGTCGCCTGTGAAACGCCCGCTGTCCGCGCCACATCATGCAGGGTCACCTGGCGCCCCTCGGATACGGCCTCCCCGCGACGCCCTACAGGCGCTGCCGCTCCCTCTTCCATACCGCACATTGTGCACCGAGCCGCCCAGCGCCTGGAAGTCGTGGAATCACTACCGACGGTCACTCCCTAGGCCGGTGCGCTTACCGGCGTACGTGCCGTGCGGAATCCCACCGGGCCGAGGCGACCACCTTCGAGCCGGGCGACCGTGGTCCCGAGGCGGTCCGGGCAGCCGTGTCCCGAGGCGGTCACCGGCACTCTCGTCCACACCTGCGCGGCCTGACCGGGGATATCCTCGGGTAGCGTCGACGGCGGCTCGTTTTCGTGGTGCGGGAGGAACGGCGCGATGCCCCATTCAGCCAGGCCGACCGTCACCCTGCGGGACGTGGCGGCGGCCGCCGGTGTGTCGGTCTCGACCGCGTCGCGAGTGCTGGGCGGCAGCTCGCGGACGGTCGCCGAGGAATACCGGCAGCGGGTCGTCTCCGCCGCGGCCGCGTTGCGCTACACCGCGGACACCGCGGCCCGGGCGATGCGGCGCGCGAACGACTCGATCGCGGTCGTCGGCGACGATCTCACGACCCCGTCGATGGGAATGGTCGCCGCGGCGATGGAACGGCGAGCGCGCGACGCAGGTGCGTTCGTGACCGTCTCCTCGACCCACGGCACCGCCGAGCGGCAGCTCCAAACCGTCCGGTTGCAGCGTGCCCTGCGGCCGCGTGCGCTCATTCTGACCTCGAGCCGCCTCGACACGAACGCCCTCGGCGGGCGCCTGCTCGACGAGTTGCTCGGCTACGAACGCGAAGGCGGCCGGGTAGTGATCGTCGGTGACACCGACATGCCGTTCGACTCCATCAGCTTCGACAATCACGGCCCTGCGAAGGAATTGGCCACCTACATCGCCGGGGCGGGGTACCGGCACGTGACGATCCTCGCCGGCGCGCGCAGGCAGGGGAACGTCTCGGCTCGTACCGCGGGCTTCATCGCCGGTCTCCGCCACGGCGGCGTCGAGGAGCGGCACATCCGGGTCTCGCACTGCACGGTGAACCGTCAAGGGGGGTTCGACGCGGCACTGCGGCTTGTCGCCGAGGGGCTGAAGCCGCCCCACGCGGTCCTCGCCGCCAACGACACCATCGCCATCGGCGCGATGTCGGCCTTCCGTGCTGCCGGGGTGGCGGTGCCCGACGAGGTCTCGGTGACCGGTTTCGACGACATCGAGCTCGCGATCGACGTGACACCGCGGCTGACGACCGTGTCGTTGCCGCTGGCGCAGGCAGGTGCCGAGGCCGTCCGCCTCGCGCTCGCGGACCGCACGGAAGCAGAACATCTGATGATGCGCGGGCAGATCGTGGTGCGCGACAGCACAGCGATCCGCGTCGTCTGAACCGCCCTTCAGCCGGTCACTCCCACCGACGCGCACAGCGTCTTCGGACCACCAGAACCCTGCCACGCCAAATGCGCATTTTTACCCGCTGACCGACGCTTGACGCCTTCGATCACGGACGGGCACACTGCGCGGAATACGATTTCCCGCTGAGGAAAGACTCCTCCACCGGGCGGGCACAGCCTCTGCGATCCACGCGACCACCCTCGCGCCGAGTCTCAGTGCAAGCCACACCCACACTCGCACTCCCTCCTAGGAGGATCTCCCGTGCACAACGTCATCGGGCTGCCTGACAGGCACATCAGACGGTTGGCGGCTCTGGCCTCTGGGCCAGCGAGAACGGATCGGAGGACGCCGAGACAGGGGCGGCCCCGGTCGCCCGCGCCATCAACCGCGACTACCTCGACGCCAAGATGAGCGCGTACATCAGCACCCGACCGATCCCACGGGCGGGCAGGTCCCCATCGCCGACCTCCCCGCCCGTGCGCCAGGAACTTTGAGACCGGCGTGCGCTCCTGCACCCCGCCGGGCAACTGGTACTCGAGCGGCCGGTGCGCAGTGCCGTCCGAAGCAGCTGGGCTGCCGCACGGCTCGCTGTCGAGTGGTGCCGTCGGCTTCCGGCGGAGCCCTCACGACACTGGCGCGTACATCTGCTCGAAACCTTGACGCCCTCGATGTCCGCTGGGCACACTGCGCGGAATACGTTTTCCCAGCACGCCCGCCACGGCAAGCACGAGGCTTCCAGACGGTCGACTTCACATCGGGGAGGGCACTGTGACACCGATAGCAAGACACCTGGAGCCGCCGCCGACCTCTTCACCCGACGGGGCATGTCCGGTCGGACCGGTTCCCATGTCGTCGCGCGCCCGTCGATGCGTCCACCGCACGGTCCCGAACTGCCCACGCCCCGAGTCGTTACTCGACGTCCCGACTGGAGGCGTCACGACAGGAGCCGGTACCTCACCACCACAGACGACAAGAAGAGGACAATGACCGTCAACCGAAGACTTGTGTCCCGAGCGACAGCCGCCGCACTGTGCGCGCTGGCCGTCATGCTCGCGTCGATCGTGCTCATCCCCGCGCAGCGGGCCTTCGCCGCGGGCTCCACGTACTACGTGAGCACGAGCGGCAGCGACAGCAACAGCGGAACCAGCAGCAGCGCGCCCTGGCGCTCGCTGAGCAAGGTGAACGCAACGACGTTCCAGCCCGGCGACACGATTCGCTTCGAGGCCGGTGACAGCTGGACCGGCCAGCTCTGGCCGAAGGGGTCGGGCTCCGACGGCGCCCCGATCTCCCTCGACAGCTACGGAACGGGCGCCAAGCCGAAGATCGCCGGCCAGGGAACGGTCGGCGACGCGGTGCGGTTGTACAACCAGGAGTACTGGGAGATCCGCAACCTCGACGTGTCGAACGCGGTACCCACGGGCACGACGGACGGTTCGAAGCTCGGCGACTTCCGTGGCATCGGCGTGCACGGTGACAACGGCCAGACCCTGCACCACTTCGTGATCGACTCGGTCGACGTGCATGATGTCACCGGCGAGGTCAAGTGGGTCGGCGGCAACACCGCCGACAACAAGCCGGGCATTAGCTTCATGCAGGGCTGGGACCGCTCGAAGAACACCGGCGGCATCGCCTTCCTCACCGGTGTCCAGGACATCACCGCGCCCGGCGCCCCCACGTTGCTCGACGGCATCACCGTGGAGAACTCCACCATCAAGAACACCTCGTTCAACGGGATCGTCACAAAGCAGTACGCCGGTGACGCGCCCGGTGCCGTCTACACCGGCTGGGGCAAGCGCGCCACGGCCACCGACCCCGCCTGGAAGCCGTACACCAACGTCACGTTCCGCGGCAACTACATCACGCAGGCGAACACCCCCTTCGGCTGCAACGGCATCTACCTCACCGGCGTCCGGGGCGGGCTCGTCGAAGGCAACGTGATCGACCGCGTCGGTGTCTCCGGCGTCGAGACCAACATGGCCGACAGCGTCACCGTCCAGCACAACGAGATCATGGGTACCCATCTCTCGTCGGGCGGCGCCGACCAGAATGCCCTGGACCCCGACATCGGTACCACCAACCAGCTGTTCCAGTACAACTACCTCCACGACAACGGCGACGGCATCCTGCTGTGCGCGTGCAACTCCGCGGTCAAGTTCGGCAGCGTGGTGATCCGCTACAACGTCGTCACCGGCAGCACGCGGTGGAACATCCACATGTCGCAGCAGACCGGCTCGGTGGCGAACGTCTACAACAACACCTTCGCCAACACCAACTCACAGTCCATGGTGACCGGCGGCGTGGGCGGCAAGGTGACGTTCACCAACAACCTGTTCGTCTCCGGACAGTCCGCACCCGAGTTCAGGCAACAGTCGACCATCATCTACAACAACAACGGGTACTCGTCCAACCTGACGACTCGGCCCGCGTCCGACGTGAACGCCGTGGTCGGCGCTCCGCAGTTCGTGAACGCCGCCACCACGGGGCCCTACGGTGACGAGAGCGGCACGAGACTCGCCACGGCGGCGAACTTCGCACTCCAGTCAGGATCGGTCTTCGCCGACGCCGGCGCCACGATCACCGGCAACGGCGGTCTCGACTACTCCGGGGCGACCGTCCCGATCGGGAACGATCCGGAGATCGGTGCCTTCGAACGCGGCGCGCCCGACATCGCGTTCACGGACACGTTCGACGGCCTGCCAACCGGCGCGCTCGCCAATGGAACCAACGGATGGCGAGTCATCTCGACCAACAACGACGTCTCCGTGGTGCAGACGCCGTCCGCCTCCGACAAGAGCGTCCGGCTGACCCGCACCATCGAAGGCGGCGGCAGCGACGGAACCAACCTCGCCCGCCTCTTCAGCACCCCGCTGCAGGGCGTGGTGACCATCGACGCGCAGGTGATGCGCAACGACTCGCAGGCCGGCTGGTTCGGACTGCCCTATCTCTACAACGCCTCCGGTGCCCCGGCCGTCAGCGTCGCCTTCGCCCGCGGCCAGATCCACGCGTACAAGGGGACCACGGACACGGTGATCGGTACGTACACCAATGGCAAGTGGTACCGGGTCACGCTCACCGTGGACACCGTGAACCAGCGCTTCGACCTGGACATCGACGGCCGTCGTGTGCTGAACGACTCGGTGTTCCGCACCTCGATGCCAGGGATCGCCAAGGTCGCGTGGTACTCGAACGGGGGTGAGCGCGGGGCGGTGCACGTGGACGACGTCAGAATCTCGCGCGGCACCGGATTCGGCCAGTGAAAGCCAGGACCAGGGTGGTGGCGTGAGCATTTCGGTAAGCTTTCTGACCCAGTAAGCGCTTCCTCCTCCGCCATGGTTCTCAGCTCAGGATGACGTCACGAAAGAGGAATCGGATCTGCCTGGCCGAAATCGGCCAGGCAGATCCGATTGCCGACTGATCAACGTGATGAAATCTGCTGCAGCGTGGCAATCAGCACCGGCACATAGAAAGTGGTGATACCGGCGTCATTGGGATGCGTTCCCGATCCCTCTGTGCCAGGGGAACCGTTGACCAGGTCGTCGAAGGTGTATTTCGCACGCTGGATGTCATCGCGCGTGTCGAACGTCGTCTCCCCGAAGACGTCGGCCACGGCGACGTCCCGCTTGCGGCAGGCTTCCAGGGTCGCCTCGCGCAACGCCACCTGCGTGCCCCAGTCCCGCGAACCGAGCTTGTGGGCGGCGACGTACACGATGCGGGCGGTCGGCCACTTCCGCTCCATGGCGTGCAGCGTCTCCTCCAGCTCTTCCGCGTAGGTGGCGAGCGTGTACGCGCGGTTCCGGAAAATGGACTGCGCGTCGTTGGTGCCTCCGTCGAAGACGACGAAGTCCGGCGCCGTGCCGGTCGCTTGCTCGACCTGCGTGAGTATCTGCCCTCCGGAAGCATCCGGGTCGACGCCTATGGTCGCGCCGTTCCGGGCGAACTTGGTGAGGGCCATGCCCTCGCGCTCCGCGACCACGTCCACGAAACCGTGCGGATACACATGCCCGTACACAATGCTGTCGCCGAAGGCATAGATGCTCTTGCCTACCAACGCATCGTTCACATTGTCCTCCTCGCGACTTCACCATTCATGTCCGATCTTAGACAGAACATTGACCGGTTGGGCGATCGGTGCGTAAATTGAGAGAGATAGAAAGCGCTTACTGAAAGAAAATGGAGTGTTGACACACGCATGAACACAACCAACACCGGATTGCCCGGGGGCGTCGCCATCTCGCATCTGTCGGTGTACGACTGGCCTGCCGCCGACGGGGCGTGCGGCGGCACGCCCCACATGCACCTGGCGTGTTCAGAGGCCTACGTCGTCACCGGCGGACGCGGGGCCGTGCAGACGCTGACCACTTCCGGGTACGAGGTCACTTCGCTCCGGGCCGGCACGGTCGCCTGGTTCACGCCGGGCACCATTCACCGGCTGGTCAACGAGGGTGATCTGCGGATCACCGTTCTGATGCAGAACAGCGGGCTGCCGGAGGCGGGGGACGCGGTCCTCACGCTGCCCCCGGAGTACCTGACCGATCCGGAGACGTACGCCCGCGCCACCGCCATTCCGGCCGACGCGCCCGAGGAGGAGCAGGAACGCGTCGCCCGGGCCCGGCGGGACCTCGCTCTGGAGGGCTACCGGGCACTTCGGGAGGCTGAGGGGCCACAGGCCCTGGCCGCGTTCCACCGTGCCGCCGCCGCGCTCGTACGGCCCCGCATCGCCGAGTGGCGCGAGCGGTGGCGACAGGGTGCCGAGGCCTCCGCCAGGGCCACTGCGGCGCAGCTCGACTGGCTGGAGCGGGGGGAGTCCCCCCACCTCGCAGATGCCGCCGTCAGCTCCGAACAGCCCGCTGCCCGCGGGAAGTTCGGCATGTGCGGTCGGCTTGACGTCTACGCGAACTGAGGGCGATGGGCACGTGAGGACGCGCGGCGTGCGCGGTCGGTTCGGCCCGCGCCCAAAGGCCGGGCCGGACAGGCGGTGCAGGGGCAGAGGCAGGGGACGGACGCCTGGTCCTCCTGCTCCGCGCCCACTCGGCAGCGGCGCCGGTCACCGCATACGGCTGAGACGCCCTGCCGCAGGCGGCTCGGCCGTCGACTCCCGCCAGACGATCCGGAACAGGGAGCCCTCAGTCGTCTCGGGCGCGCTGTCCCTCAGACCCGCGATCAGCTTGGCCATGGCCGTACTGCCCAACTGTTCGAGCTCCACGTCGACGGTCGTCAGGGACGGGGTCATGAACTGCCCGACTCCGGCATTGTCCCAACCGGTCACACTGAGGTCGCCAGGGACGTCCCAGCCGCGCTCCCGAGCGCCCCGGACGACGCCGGCGGCGACGAGGTCATTGGCCGCGATCACCGCGGTCGGCCGCGCATGGCTCGGAAGCGACCGTATCGCCTCGATGCCGGACTCTCCCGACCAGTCTCCGTCGAAGACGCCGACGGACTCGACCCCGAGGCGTTCGACGGTCTCCAGATAGCTCTGCTTGCGCGCTCTTGCGGAGGCGAACTGCGCGTCACCCGCCACGTGGAGGAACCGGGAGTGACCGAGCGCCGCCAAGTGCTCGATCATCCGCACCAGGGGCGTGGCGTCGGCCAGTTGCCCGATGCCGCGCATCTCGTCGTCGAAGTCGGCCGAGATCACCACGGCCGTCCTCTGGTGCAGTTTGCTCTCCACGGCGGGAAGCACGGGGGCGAGGGAGAGGATGCCCTCGTACTGTCCCGAATCGGCGAGCTCCAGCAGGCGGTCACTCCTCGCGCGTACGCCGCCCCCGGCGCTCACGACGTCCACGAAGAACCCCGCGGCCTGCGCAGTCGCGCTGGCACCTGCCAGCATGCGTGAGGGGTTGAAGGCCATGGCGGGCATGAGGATCGCCAGTCGGCCGGTCTTCCGCGTGCGCATCGACCGCGCCACCAGGTTGGGACGGTAGTCCAGTTCCCGTATGGCCTTCTCCACGCGTTCCAGGGTCGCGGGCTTCAGCCCGCCGTTGAACCGCAGATACCGCGACACCGTCTGGGGTGACACTCCGGCGAGTCGCGCCACATCGGTGATCGTAGGCCGTCGTCGCTCCGTGTCAGCGCCGTCCATCCGCTTCCCCCACCTTTCGCCAACGTTTGGTGAAGTCAGAGACTACACACTCTTGACGCAAAAAGTGATCGTTCACTATTGTCCTCGCAACCCACAAAGTGAACGATCACTTTTTGCGTGAAGCGTGGCCCGGGACGGGCCCGCACCACTGTGTGCCGATGCCGCCGCTCAAGGGAGCAGTGCCGTGAGCTCCATCAACGAACTACGCCGGCTGCGCGGGTCCCAACAGGGCGCGCGACAGCAGAACAAGGCGGCGTTCTTCTTCCTACTGCCATGGTTCGTCGGGCTCTTCGGGATCACTCTCGGCCCGATGCTGGCCTCGCTCTACCTCAGCTTCACCAAGTACAACCTGTTGCAGCCGCCTCAGTTCAACGGAGTCGAGAACTGGACGCGCATGCTCGATGACGAGCGTCTGCACAAGTCGCTCGAAGTGACGTTCAGCTACGTCCTCGTCTCCGTCCCGTTGCAGCTGGCGATGGCCCTCGGGCTCGCCCTGGTGCTGGACAAGGGAGTACGGGGTCTTGCCTTCTACCGCTCCGTCTTCTATCTGCCGTCACTGATCGGCGGCAGCGTGGCGATCGCCGTGCTGTGGCGCGCGATGTTCGGGACCAACGGCCTTGTCAACGAGGCCCTGGCCCTCGTCGGTGTCCAGGGGCAGGGCTGGATCTCGGAGCCGGGAACGGCGCTGTCGACCCTCGTCGTCCTGAACGTCTGGACCTTCGGCTCACCCATGGTGATCTTCCTCGCCGGGCTGCGGCAGATTCCGACCTCCCTCTACGAGGCGGCGTCCGTCGACGGCGCGAAGCGCTGGCGCCAGTTCCGCAGCATCACCATTCCGCTGCTGACACCCATCATCTTCTTCAACCTGGTGCTGCAGATCATCCACGCCTTCCAGACCTTCACCCAGGCCTTCGTGGTATCCGGCGGTACCGGAGGGCCCGCCGACTCCACCCTCTTCTTCTCGCTGTACCTGTACCAGCGCGGGTTCGGCCACTTCGACATGGGGTACGCGTCCGCGCTCGCGTGGGTCCTGCTCCTCATCGTCGCGGCCTTCACCGCCGTCAACTTCTGGGCCTCAAAGTACTGGGTGTTCTACGATGACTGACCGCACCGAAGCCGTACCCCCCTCGCTGTCCGCCCCTCGCCCGCACGCGATACGCCGGGTCAGGCGCGCCGTGCGCGCCCCTCTCAAGCACTGTCTGTTGGCCCTCTGCGCCCTCACGATGCTGTACCCCGTCCTGTGGATGGTGGTCAGCTCGCTGCGTCCCAACAGTGAGATCTTCCGCAGTGCGGGACTCGCCCTGACGCACCCGCGCTTCGAGAACTACAGCAACGGCTGGAACGCCTTCTCCCAACCGTTCAGTCATTACATGATCAACTCGGCGATCGTCGTCACCGGCGCGATCCTCGGGAACCTCCTCGCCTGCTCCCTGGCCGCGTACGCGTTCGCCAGGCTGGAATTCCGGGCGAAACGCATGCTGTTCGCCATCATGCTCGTCACCATCATGCTGCCGATCCACGTGATCATCGTGCCCCAGTACGTCCTCTACTCGGAGCTCGGCTGGGTCAACACGTTCCTGCCCCTGATCGTGCCGAAGTTCCTGGCGACCGACGCCTTCTTCATCTTCCTCATGGTGCAGTTCATCCGTGGCATCCCGCGCGAGATCGACGAGGCGGCCCGGATCGACGGCGCCGGGCACGCGCGGATCTTCTTCCACGTCATCCTGCCGCTGATGGTCCCGGCCCTGGCGACCACCGCGATCTTCACCTTCATCTGGACCTGGAACGACTTCTACACCCAGCTCATTTACCTGACCGACCCGGACATGTACACCACACCTCTCGCGCTGCGCACCTTCGTGGACCAGCAGAGCGCGACGGACTGGGGCTCGGTGTTCGCCATGAGCGTGGTGTCGCTCGTTCCCGTCTTCCTCGTCTTCCTCGCAGGGCAGCGCTTCCTGCTGCGAGGCATCGCGACCACCGGCGGCAAGTAACCGCGGGGGCTACTGCCGGACACGCGGAGGCGCCCGAGTCATGGCCGTTCGGGAGCACCGCAGCCACCGATCCGACCCACTTATCAGTCACAGGAGAACCACATGAACCCCAGCCCCTTCAGACGCGTCGCGATCGGGGCGGTCGCCTCACTCTCGCTCGTGCTGACCGCTTGCAGCGGCGGCAGCAGCGGGTCCGCTCCCGAGCTCGGCGACAAGCCGGTCACCATCCGTGCCACCTGGTGGGGTGCGGACGCCCGCGCCCAGCTCACCGACGAGGTCATCAAGGCGTTCGAGAAGAAGTACCCCAACATCACGGTCAAGGGCCAGTACAAGGACTGGAACGGCTACTGGGACGCGCTCGCCACGACGACCGCGGCCAAGGACTCCCCCGACGTCGTCCAGATGGACGAGCTGTATCTCGCCTCGTACGCCGACCGCGGAGCGCTGTACGACCTCGGCAAGGCCAAGAAGATCCTCAGCACCTCGCAGTTCGACGACCAGGCCCTCGCCACCGGACAGATCGACGGAACGCAGTACGCGCTTCCCGTCGGCGTCGGCGTCATGTCCGTCCTCGTGAACACCGACCTGTTCAAGAAGTACGGCGTGAAGGTTCCCGACGACAAGACGTGGACGTGGGACGACTACGCCAAGATCGCCGAGGAGCTGACGGACAAGAGCGGCGGCAAGATCCACGGTGCGGCCGGCGCGCCGGGCTTCTCCGCCGGCGATGTCAAGTACTGGGCTCGTCAGCACGGTGAGAACCTCTTCGACAAGGACGGCAACGTCTCCCTGAAGCCCGAGACGCTCGCCGGCATGTGGAAGTACGGTCTGGATCTGCTCTCCTCCAAGGCCAGCGTCACTACGTCGACGATGGTCGAGGACCTGACCGCGGGTGTCACCGCCGGCAGCTTCGCCACCGGCAAGGCGGCCATGATGGGGGCCTACAACACCCAGATCACCGCCATCCAGCAGGCCGCGGGCGCCCATGTGCGACTGCTGCAGATGCCTCGGGCCGGCGACACCAAGGCGAACTTCTTCAAGCCCTCCATGTACTGGGCGGTCTCCAGCCAGAGCACCCACCCGGCCGAGGCGGCCGCGTTCATCAACTTCATGCTCAACGACCCCAAGGCCGCCGACATCCTCAAGACGGAGCGCGGCATCCCCGCCAACAAGGCGATGCTGAAGCACCTCCAGCCGACTCTGGCCGGGACCGACAAGGCGGCGGCCGACTACATGAACGCCGTGACCCCGGGCGAGTCGCCGGTCGTGACCCCCAACGGCGGAAGCGGCATCGAACCGGAGCTGCAGCGCTACAGCCAGGAGGTCTACTTCAAGAAGACCTCGCCGGAAGCCGCCGCGAAGGCCTTCGTCAAGGAGCTGCAGGGCGAGATCGACGCGGCCAAGTGACCTCCTTCCGGGGGCCGTCGCCGCTGCCCACGGCCCCCGGCAGCCCCACGAGACGTGGGTCAGGAACCAAGAGAGAGAAAACACCCATGCCCAGCCCCCGGCCGCCGTACCGCGTGGCCATCATCGGCACCGGCGGTATCGCCCACGCTCATGCCGAAGCCCTCACCGAACTCTCCGAACGCGCCCGGCTGGTCGCCGTCGCCGACCTCGACACCGGCCGTGCCGCCGAGTTCGCCGACCGGTTCTCCGTGCCGCACGTCTTCGACGACCCGCAGGCTCTGCTGGAGAGCGAGGACCTCGATCTCGTACACATCTGTACGCCCCCGCAGACCCACGTACCGCTGGCATCCATGGTGATGCTGGCCGGCGTCACCGCCCTGGTGGAGAAGCCGACGGCACTCAGCCTGCGTGAGATGGACCGACTGGCCGCGGTGCAGGAACAGACCGGCTCCAAGGTCCTGACCGTCTTCCAGCACCGCTACGGCGCCGCGGCGGTACGCCTGCGCCGGCTGGCCCGATCCGGCGCACTGGGCCGGCCACTGGTCGCCACCTGCGAGACCCTCTGGTACCGGCCCGACGCGTACTTCGAGGTGCCGTGGCGGGGACGCTGGGACGTCGAGGGCGGCGGCCCCACGATGGGACACGGCATCCACCAGTTCGACCTCTTGCTGTCGGTCCTCGGCCCCTGGTCCCAGATCGCCGCACTCGCCGAGCGCCAGGCCCGCCCCACGGACACCGAGGACGTCTCGATCGCCGCCGTCCGATTCGACAGCGGAGCCCTCGCCACGGTGGTCAACTCCCTGCTGTCCCCCCGGGAGACCTCGCGCCTGCGCTTCGACTTCGAATACGCCACGGTCGAACTCGAACACCTCTACGGCTACCGCGAGGAACACTGGCGGTTCACCCCGGCCCCCGGCCACGAGGGTCTCTCGGACCTCTGGACCGACGGTGCCGAGCCGGACATCACGAGCGGCCACAGGCTCCAGATCGAGGCCGTGTTCGACGCCTGGGAGGCCGGACAGGAACCCGGCGTCTGCCTGCAAGAGGCGCGCCGCACGCTGGAGTTCGCGGCGGCGACGTACGCCTCCGCCTTCCGCGGTGTCCGCGTCGCAGCGGGCGAACTGACCGACGACGACCCGTTCGCGCTCAGCATGGACGGCGGCGCCGTGCCGTGGGCACGGGTCAAGGAGGCCCTCGTATGAACGCTCTTGAGATCCGCCACGACCTGGGTACCTCGGTCACGGTCCGCGACGGCGGCACCGAGCTGTTCCGCTACGTGTACCGGCCGGACACCGTCCAACTGGAATCTCCCAAGCCCTACATCCACCCCCTGCGCACCCGGGCCGGCAAGGTGGTCAGCCTGTTCCGTCCCCACGACCACGTGTGGCACAAGGGCATCGCGTGGTCCCTGCCCCACGTGGGCGAGGAGAACTTCTGGGGCGGTCCCACGTACGTCCACGGACGCTTCTACGTCCAACTGCAGAACAACGGAACCCAGGGCCACCGCCGGGTCGTCGACCTGGACAGGGCCGACGGAACGGCGACGTTCGCCCACGACCTGGACTGGACCACCCAGTCCGGCACGCTGTTCTTCACCGAGCGCCGGACGCTGCGGGCGAGCCTGATCTCCCCGCACGCCTGGGCATTGACTTTCGAGACGCAGATGACCAACGTCTCCGGAACGGACGTCGCCATGGGCTCCCCGACCACCAAGGGACGGGAGAACGCCGGCTACGGCGGCCTGTTCTGGCGTGGCCCTCGGTCGTTCACCGGCGGACAGTTCGTGACCGAGAAGGGCCTGGGTGGCGACGAGGTCCGCGGGCAGCGCATGGAGTGGATGGGCTTCGCGGGCCGCCACGACGAGACGGACGCGCAGTCGCTCGTGCTCATGGTCGACGACGCGGCCAACCCGAGTCACCCGCCGCAGTGGTTCGCCCGGACCGAGGAGTTCGCCTGCCTCAACCCGGCACCGTTCTTCAGCGAGGAGCTGACCGTCGAGGACGGCGCGACCGTGCGGTTCCGCTACGGCGTCGGGATCGCCGATGCCGACGCGAACGCGGCTCCCGCACTCGCCGACGCGGTACGCCGGGTGCTCACACGGTCGGACACGCCGTCCGCACGTGCCGCAGAATCCACGGAATCCTCTTCAGGACGCTTCGCGACGGAGTGATCCGACCTCGCCCGCTGTGCAACCCCCGGCGTGCACTCCCCCTCACCAGGGAGTGCACGCCTTCGTCGCCACCCCGGCTGACATCGCAACGTCCCGGCTCCTGCTCGACGAACCGTGGGGCGGCCGGCGCCCTGACGCTGCTCCGAACCCGCTCTCCTCGAACCGGACGAGGTGGCCGTGGACGAGTTCGCGTGGAGCTGTGCGGTGCACTTCCTCGGTTCCCCGGGGCCCGCACCGGCCGTAGCTCTTCCAGACGTCGTGCGTCCGCCTCCGCGCCTGCGCACACGGTTCGCGACGCGGCCCAGGTCGCCGGGTCGGGCCCGAGTGGGTGACATTCACGAGCCTGGTGCAAGGCCGATTTCCCGGGTGGACTCGTCCCCGCCCGCGTCCGCCGTGACTTCCGGCACATTCGCTGGAAGACCGTCCACCCTGCCCGGGCACCTCCCCGGCCCGGATCTTCCCTCCAGACCGTCCACTTGGCCTTTCGGCCGGTGAGGGGGGCTCGGGCTGCCAGGAGTTTCGCTGAGAATAGTGTGTTGTGGGTGTAAACGGTGATGCCTGGCGCGGACGCCACGGATGCGGTGCTCGGTTGTGCCGGTTCCGGGGGCCGAACCTGATCGGCAGTGCACGGAGGAGAGGGCGCGGGGCGTGAAATTGCTGGACGAGTCCGATCCGGGGGCTGTGGGGGGTTATCCCCTGCTGGCGCGGCTCGGTGAAGGTGGCATGGGGCGGGTGTACCTGTCCCGGACGGTGTCGGGTCGTCCGCTGGCGCTGAAGACGGTGCGCGCCGAGCTCGGACGGGAGCCGGGGTTCGAGGAGCGGTTCGCGCGGGAGATCCGCAACAGCGACCAGGTGCGCTCCCCCTGGACGCCTGCGGTGGTGGACTACAGCCCGGTGGGGCAACGCCCGCAGTGGCTCGCCACCGAGTACGTGGCCGCGCCGTCCCTGGCGGAGTGGGTGCGACAGTACGGCCCGCTGCCCGAGCAGAACGTCCGGGCACTGGCGGCCGAGCTTTTCGGGGCGCTGGGAGCGGTACACGGGGCCGGGCTGGCCCACCGGGATGTCAAGCCGTCCAATGTGCTGCTGGGCCGCCGCAGTCCGTTGCTCATCGACTTCGGGATCGCGCGCGCGAGGGAGGACACGCGTCATACGAGGACCGGCGGTGTGATCGGTACCCCCGGCTACCTGGCGCCGGAGCAGGCGAGCGCCGGGGAATCGGGTGCGCCTGGTGATGTGTTCTCGCTGGCTTCGGTGCTGGTGTACGCGGCAACGGGCCGGGGCCCGTTTTCCCGCCCCAACGAGGAGTTCTCGCCTGCGGTGCTGCTCTACCGCATCGTGCATCAGGAGCCGAACCTCGACGGCGTTCCGGCGGCCCTGATCCCGTTCCTGCGGTCCTGTCTGGCCAAGAACCCCGAGCAGCGGCCCACGCCCGCCGATGTGAGCGTTCTGCTGGAACGTCTGGGCGGCCGGTGCGGTACCTGGCCGCAGCTGCTGCCCGAGGCGCTGGAGAAGGATCTCGCCGTGCGCGAGGAGGAGGCGGACACGTTGGTCTCCACGACAGTGCGATCGCCATCTGTGCCGGCTGTGTCACGTGAGCCCGAAGACGGCCCGGCCCCGGCCGACGCGGGGACCGCCGTCCTGCCGCCTTCCGACGCCGTGCGACGGTGGCTGTCAAGCCGTACCGGCCGGGTGGTGGCCGGGACCACGGCCGCGGCCTTGATGGCGACGGCAGGCACGTTCGTCGTGCAGCATTCCTCCGGCGATGACGGGTCCGGCGGAACGCCTTCGGCCACATCGCTTCCCGCGGCCTGGGCAGGTACATGGGTCGGTACCGGGCCGGGCAATCCCACCCCTGACAGTTTCAGTAAGCCCCGGACCAACCGGTTCACCGTCACTTTGACTCTCCACCCGGCACAACAGGGTGAGGGGGCGGGCAAGCAAGTCAGCAACGTGACCGAAGTGAACACCAAACTCGAGCTGGGATGCACCGAGACCCTGAAGTTGCGGGAAGTACGCAAGGCTTCAATGGTCCTCACGGCTGTCACCAGCCAACCCACCGACCCCTCGGCCGAAGTGGGCTGTCCCCGCGGCAATGTCTACGTCGTCACGAAGACCGGCCGAGACACCCTGAGCCTGAGCGACGAGGGTGACCCGTCCGCCGGGGCGCCGTCCACTCTCACCCGGCGGTGACGGATGCTCCCGCCGGCCATGCGATGCCACCCCTTTCCCATCCATGGCCGGCTTCGCTGAGGCCGTAGCACTCCGTCGCCTCCGCCCTCCGGACGGACTCCCGGCGTGATCAACCAGCACGGCCGGACGGTGCCCGGCCATGAGCGGCCATGAACCTCTTCCTGCGCCGCCAGGTCATCGTCGGGTCAGGATGACGGTTCGCTGCCACCCCTCGGAGTACGCCGGTGTGGCTCACCTGGGCACCGTCCGGGCACCTTCACTTCACCGGTGCGCGGCGGTCCCGCCGGGTGGGCCGATTCCGGCGGAGCCCCACCCGACGATCTCCCAACGGTTAAAGTGGTGCCGATCCTGTCCACCGCGCCGGAGCCGATCTTGCCGAACCTGTCCCACCTCGAGGAGATCTTCTCCGACGAGGGTGACGGCGCCGCCGGCCCCGTGCGGTCGCCCGGTTGGCAGAGCGGCGTATCGCCGCAGGGACTCACGGTGACATTGATCGCCGACTACACGTTCCCCGTCCGGGCGTGGTTGCCGTCGGCGGCGATCGTGGCACTGCTCGGAGAGTTCCAGGTGACCGCGGGCGCCGCCCGCACGACGATCAGCAGGCTGATGCGCCGTGGGGTGCTGGAGGGCAGCCGGCGCGGGCGGTACAGCTCCTACCGACTGACGTCGCAGGCCGCCGTCGATCTATGGAGCGGCGCCAGCTCGATCGCCACCTTCACCACCCAACCCGACTCATGGGACGGTCGGTGGACACTGATCGCCTTCTCCGTCCCGGAGCAGGAGAGCACGCGGCGGCGCGCACTGCGCACCGCGCTGCGCTGGCGCGGATTCGCGCCGCTGTACGACGCGCTCTGGGTGTCGCCGCATCCCCTGACCCCCAAGGGGCGGATCGAGGTGGCCGACCTGGCGCGGGGAGCGGTTACCGTGTTCCGCGCGCGGCAGGAGGAACTGGACACGGAGGTCGACCGCAATCCGGTCGAGGCGTGGGACCTGCCCGGCATCGCCGAGCACTACCGGGCTTTCATCGACCGTTGGAGCGGCCTGCTTCCGCTCATCAGCACCGACCGCGTCACCGGTGCCGACGCGGTGCGCGCCCGGACCGAGGTCATGCACGCCTACCGGCACTTCCCCATCCTGGACCCGCTGCTCCCCGTCGGGCTGCTGCCGCCCGGCTGGCCCCGGTCGCGGGCGCGGGAAGTGTGCGTCGCGGTGTACGACGGACTGCTCCAGCCGGCCCAGGACCATGTCCGCTCCGTAGTGACCCGATTCGCGCAGGGACCGCACCCCGACATCAGGGCCCATACGATCGCCGGCATGAGTGCGGGTATCGGCTACGGCTGACGGCGGGCCGCCGCGATGTGATCGGACGGCTCCGAAGACGTCACACCGTGCCTCCTGCGCCTGCGATCTGTCGAATGCGCGTCGAAGACAACAGAGTTGGGCGCCAATGATTGACAGATCGGCACCCGATCGGGAATGTACCTGTTGCAAGACATGTGGGAACGCTCCCAGAGGTGCGGCACACGACGAGTGGAAGGAGAGGCACCCCTACGCCACTTCCGCAGAATCAACACCTCCCCATCAGACGGGCGGGCAGGTGGGTGCGAAGGGCTGCTCCCTCCATGCGTCACGGTACGGGCGGTGTTCAGCGACTCGCCGCGTCTCTGCCGGCGAGGCCACACCACCCCGATGACCGCCACCGGCACCGGCACCGGCACCGGCACGAGCGGAACGTCCTGCACCGTGCGCGATGCGCCTGCCTGATCACCTCCACGACCACTTCCCCCCCCACCATCCAGGTCAGTCTCACCGCCGCGGCATCACCGACGCCTCTTCCCGGCTCCTGACCGAGCAGCGCTCCGCACACCCCCCACACCAGGAGTCTTCATGACCATGCAACGGCGCAGTTTCCTGACCCTGAGCACGGCCGGAGCCGCGGGCGTGGGCATGTCCCTGCTCGGCTCGGGCCAGGCAGAAGCCACCGCGCGGGCGGGAGCTCCGACCCTGCGGTTCGCGGCCGGCGTGCGCCAGTACGCCTGGAGCCGCGACCGCCTTCGCGCCGACGCCACCTCCCGTACGACCACCTGGGAATCCGCCCTGAGCTGAGGAGCAACCACGCACGGCCGGGGGTGCGCGCGTCCGCCGTGATCGCCGCGCATCCGGGCCGTGCGGGGTGCGTGGCCGCCCACCACGCCCGCAAGGCCAGCCGTCGCGCCATCGGCTGTGTTCGTTTCCCGGCCGACGTGGACACACCGCCCGGACAGCGGGCGGCTCCGGCCGCTCCCACTCGTGCAGACAGATCCACTTGGGGGCCCGACACCCCCGAGGACGCAAAGAAAGGAAAGCTCATGGTTTCACTAGCAGGGAAGATCAGAATCGTTTTCCTTGCCGTCCTGTTGGCAGTTGCCGCATCCGTGTACGGCGCGGCGCATCAGGCATCGGCCGACACCGTGGCACAGTCGAGCGCTTCGCAGATCGTGGCCGACATGGGCGCGGGGTGGAATCTGGGGAACCAACTCGAAGCCACCACCAACGGAATCCCCAGCGAAACAGCGTGGGGCCAGCCGACGGTCACGCAGGCCCTCATCGACAAGGTGAGGGCGGCAGGGTTCAGGACGATCCGGATCCCGGTCTCCTACCTGGGATACATAGGGGCCGGCCCGAATTACACGATCAACGCCTCCTGGCTGAACAGAGTCCAGGAAGTCGTCAACTACGCCTACAACAGGGGCCTGCATGTGCTGATCAACATGCACGGCGACGGGTACAAGACCGTCAACGGCTCCTGGCTGATCTGCGATTCACCCTCCCAGGCGACGATCAAAGCCAAGTACGAGAAAGCTTGGCAGCAGATCGCGAACAGGTTCAAGAACTACGACCAGCGCCTGATCCTGGAGTCCATGAACGAGGAGTTCGACGGGCAGTACGGCCGCCCGACCCAACCGTGCTACTCGAACATCAACAGCTATAACCAGATCTTCGTGGACACCGTGCGGAAAACGGGTGGAAACAACAGTTCGAGGTGGCTGCTCGTGACCGGATGGAACACGAACATCGATTACACCGCGGGGAACTACGGATTCGCGCTTCCGTCCGACCAGTACCGCTCCCCCTCCATTCCCGCAAATGAGCGACGGATCATGATCTCCGTTCACCACTACAGCCCGTGGGACTTCGCCGGAGAGGAAAGCGGCACCATCACTCAATGGGGCCGGGCGGCGACCAACCCATCGAGGACGTCGACCTGGGGACAGGAGGACTACCTGGACGCGCAGCTCAAGACGATGCGCGACGTGTTCGTCACCAAGGGGTATCCGGTCGTGCTGGGCGAATACGGTGCCATCGACAAGTCATCCTTCGATTCGTCGAACAACAGGTACCGCGCGGACTTCGCTCGGGCCGTCACGGCCACCGCCAAGAAATACGGCGCGGCCCCCGTCTACTGGGACAACGGTGCCACCGATCGGTACGGGTTCGGGCTGTTCAACCGGCGCTCCCTCACGGTCACCCAGCAGGGCATCATCAACGCCATCATGACCGGCGTCGGCAGCAGCGTCCCCGGCTCCGGCCTTCCGTCCGGCGCGTAGCGGGACCGCCTCCCGGCGACGGGTGCCTACCAGGTGCGGCCGAGAAGGTGCCGTGTCCCGTCGGTCACCTGTGCCACGGGGACGGGCCGAGCGGCGTGCGGTGTCGCGAGGTGCCGAAGTCGGGGAGCCGATGCCCGGGAAGTGAGATGCACCGCTGCTCGATGCCGACGGGCAGCGGTGCCTCGGCCCACCCCGCGAGCAAATCGGTGTCTGCGCTGGTGCGGTGACTGCCGAGTGGACGACAGAAAGGCGGCGCGACGATGAGGGATCACGTTGGCCGATGCGCGGACGACTGCTGCGGGTGAGCAGTCCTTGCTTCACGGTCCGTACGTCCTGACCCTGCCGGTGAGGCGGACGACGAACACCTCTCCCCTGATGCTTGAACTCGCTCGAGCATCAGGGGAGTCGGCTGTCCGGCTCAGCGGCCGTTCGGCGCCGCGACGGTGGGGCGGGGTGGCGTGGGCATGCTGGCGCCGATGAAGAAGCTGGGGTGCGGGGGCTGGTTGTAGGCAGTGTTCTGCCAGGCCAGGGCCGTGCGGTACTGGGTGTCGTGGAGGAGGGTCGTGATCCGCGTAGTGGTCTGGTGCGGCGTGGAGTAGATCCGCAGGGCCGTGTTGCTGGACGTCGGCCAGATGACCTCCTCGCGCCAGTCGCCGAGGATGTCGCCGGACAAGGACGGCGTCGACTTGGTGCCGTTGTTGGAGTGGACCCCGGAGCCGGTGAGCAGGCGGGTGTCACCGGAGGTGCCGTACTTGTCGATGTGGGTGCCGTCGAGGAGTTCGCGCGTGGTGTCGCCGTCCCACCACGCGAGGAAGTTGCTGGACCCGGGCTTGCGGCCGGCGACCACCGCGCCCTTGGGATTGCGGACGCCGCTCACGAGCGACGACCACGACTCGGCGCCCGCGCTGCCGGACCAGATGTCACCGGACACACCCCGGCCGTTGTCACCGCCGGCCGGGGTGGACCAGAGGATCTGGCCGGTCCTCGCGTCCGCCATCCAGGAGGACGGCTTGGAGCCGTCCTCGTCGACCTTGAACTCCTCCAGACCCGGCCGGGACGGGTCGAGGTCGCCCACGTGCATCGCGTCCCCGTGGCCGTTCCGCGTCGTCCACAGGCCGTTGCCGTTGTCGTCGACGGCCATCGCGCCGTAGACGACCTCGTCCTTGCCGTCCCCGTCCACGTCCGCGACCGACAACTGGTGGTTGCCCTGGCCGGCGTAGCCGCTGTTGGCGTTGGAGTCGAAGGTCCACCGGCGGGTGAACTGTCCGTTCCGCCAGTCCCAGGCCGCGATCACCGCACGGGTGTAGTAGCCACGAGCCATGATCACCGAGGGGCGTGAGCCGTCCAGGTAGGCCGTGCCCGCCAGGAACCGGTCCACGCGGTTGCCGTAGGAGTCCCCCCAGGACGACACCGTGCCTCGGGCCGGGACGTAGTCGACGGACTGCATCGCCTTGCCCGTCTGCCCGTTGAACATCGTCAGGTACTCGGGGCCGGACAGCACATAGCCCGAGGAGTTGCGGTGGTCTGCCGAGGAACTGCCGATGACCGCGCCGGTTCCGTCCTTGGTGCCGTCGGCGGTCTTCATGGCGATCTCGGCCCGGCCGTCGCCGTCGTAGTCGTACACCTGGAACTGTGTGTAGTGCGCGCCGGAGCGGATGTTGCGGCCCAGGTCGATCCGCCACAGGCGGGTGCCGTCGAGCCTGATGCCGTCGACGACCGTGTTGCCGGTGTAGCCGGACTGGGAGTTGTCCTTGGCGTTCGTCGGCTGCCACTTCAGAACGATGTCCAGGGTGCCGTCGCCGTCGAGGTCGCCCACGGAGGCGTCGTTGGCCTCGTAGGTGTACGGCGAGTTGCCCGGTGAAGTGCCCCCGGGCGGCGGGGAGATCGGCACGTCCTTGTACCCGGTGCGGAACTGGAGCGCGTGCTCGGACGGCGCCTGCTCGACGCCGTTCACCACCGCGCGCACCGTGTAGTCGGCCGAGTCCGGGGCGCCGGCGTCCACGTAGTTCGTCGAGGTGGTCAGCGGCGAGGAATTGAGCCTGGTGCCGCCACGGTAGACGTTGAAGGCAACATCGTTCGGGTCAGTGGCCAGCCACCGCCACGACACCAGGTTCCCGCTGCCGGTGTGGACGCTGGTCAGGCCCCGATCCAGGCGTTCCACCTGCCGCGCGGTCGCGGCGTGCGCGGTCTGCGGCAGTCCGGTGAGTGCGGAGAGGGCCAGTGCGGTGGCGGCCGTCAGGCCGCGGAACAGCCGCTTGCTCGACCGGCGTGGGAATCGCCTGGGGAGCGCTGCGGTGCGCGGATGCCGGTGCGGGTCGGTCACGATGACCTCCGATGTGGGGGATGGTATGAAGATCGCGGAGACGGCGGTCTCACCACCGGTATGGGAACGTTCCCAGTCGCTGCGAGGGTAGAAATTCGGTGATAGCCCGTCAAGCATTCCGTTGACCCCTTCTGTTCGAGCATGTTCGGATGCGAGCCGACGAGATGTCCCGCGCGCAGCCTCGCCCCCGGAGCCGCATTCCTTCGAATGGGCACTTGAACTGGGCCGACTTCCACCGTTCCAGACAGCTCACGACCGAGACACCGCGAGCGCCCGTCCACAGGATCACACTGCTTCTTCCATGAATTGCTGTGCAATGGTTGACAGCTTCGTGCCCGATCGAGAAGCTGCGTGATGTACGTCAAGTTCGTTGTGATGCGATTGCGCACTTCCATCGGCACACTCCCTGTGATCGCTCACAGGTCCGACCTCATGGAGCGTCCCTGGCACGCCCAGGCCGCCCCCTTCGACAGCTGCCACGCGCACGCACTCCTGCCGTAGTTGTCACCCCACCACGGGAGACGCATCGGCCGGATCGCATGCGATCACACCAACTCCCCTCGTCCGAGAGTCAGTTGCTCAACCCGTCCGCCTCGCTCCTCGAAATCTCCTTCTCACCCCTCCCTCTCCGCCGACCGTGACGGCTCACTCGCGGCCGGCGGAAGCAAAGGACCCACCATGTCCCCGCAACCCCCCACACCAGTTGCCGGGCGCATCAGCCGGCGAACACTGCTCAAGGCCACCACCGCCACCGCCGGAGCGCTCGCCACCGCGGTCGCGTTCGCCGAACTCGAGACACCTGCCGAGGCCGCGGCGAGTTTCGTCAAGGGCGTCGACATCAGCTGGGCACCTCAGATGGAGGCGCGCGGCCACTCCTGGAAGAACGCGAGCGGGCAGACCCAGGATCTGCTGACGATCCTCAAGGGCTACGGCATCACCGCCGTACGGCTGCGCACCTTCGTCAACCCGTCGAACGACCCGGCCAACGGGCACTGCGGCATCAACGAGGTCGCCGCCTTCGCCAAGCGGGTCAAGGCCGCCGGCATGTCGATCATGCTCGACTACATGTTCGGCGACACCTGGAACTCCGTCGGCGTGCAGAACCCGCCCGCGGCCTGGCGGAACATGAGCTACAGCCAGATGCGCACCGCGCTGGGCACGTACGTGAACCAGACCATGGCGGTCATGAGGAACAACGACGTGCTCCCCACCTGGGTGCAGATCGGCAACGAGATCAACAGCGGAATCTGCCGCCCGGTCGGCAGCGTCTCCAACGGGGCGCAGATGACGGGGCTACTCAACGCCGCATACGACCAGGTCAAGGCGGTGTCACCGAACTCGACGGTGTGCATCCACCTGGCCCAGCCGCAGAAGTACGACGTGATGACGACGTTCTTCAGCCGCTTCGCCGCGAGCGGCGGCAAGTGGGACATGTCGGTGTTCTCGTCCTACGGCAGTGCCGACCTCGCCCCCGGGATCGTGGCGAACATGAAGAAGATCTCCGACGCCTACGGCAAACCGTTCCTGCAGAGCGAGTTCGGTGGCCGGGTGGACCGGGTCTCCGCCACCCAGGCCTCGCTGGTCGCCTACATCAAGGCCCTCAAGACCAACGGCGGGCAGGGCATCTTCTACTGGGAGCCGGAGTGCATGTCCCCGTTCACCGGCTACAACATGGGGCCTGGGACTCCTCCAGCAAACGGCCCACAGCGATCATGAACGGCTTCACCCAGGCCTGAGCGACGGGCCATGGACCTCACCCGGGCAACTCTCCGGTCAGGAATGGGGATTGGTGATTGTAATGAACATGACATCTTATTTCGAAGGGCACGGGCCCAGGCTGGGAGTGGTCGGTCTGCTGACCCTTGCGACGCTGGTCGGCACCGGTGCGGGGCATACCAGTGCCACCACACGGGCGCTGCCGGCCGGTTGTTCCGGCACTGCGCCGATCAAGTGTCACTACGCGGTCTCACCCGGCACCTACGACGTGACGGTCTCCCTCGGTGGTGCCGCCGCCGCCGAGACCGACATGTGGGTGGAGGCCCGGCGCCTGATGCTTCCGGCGACGAAGACGGCGGCCGGTGCCGCCACCACGTACTCGTTCACGGTCGACGTGCGGCAGTTGGAAGGGCAGCCGACCGGCCAGGGCGGCACCGGAAACCCCGGTCTGGACATCCGGTTCGCGGGGGCCGCCCCGCAGGTGTCGGCCGTCTCAGTGAAACCGGCGAGCCGACCGCTGGTCGCCTACCTGGCCGGTGATTCGACCGTGTGCGACCAGCCCGTGGCCCCGTACACGGGCTGGGGCCAGATGATCACACCGGCGGTGGGCCCCGGTGCATCCGTCGCCAACTATGCCGATTCGGGGGAGAGTTCGGGCAGTTTCCTGAGGAACTCGGCGCTCTTCCCGGCGTTGCTGCCCAAGATCAGGGCGAACGACGCGGTCTTCATCCAGTTCGGCCACAACGACAAACAGACCAGCGCGTCAGCCTTCCGGAGCAATCTCACCTCCATGATCACGCAGGTCCGTGCGAAGGGCGGCGTCCCCGTCCTGGTGACGCCGCCGGTCCGCCGGCTGTTCGACGGCAACCGGCTCACGCCCACAGCACTGCACGTCAACGGCGTCGGCGTGAACCTGCCCGCCGAGATGCGCTCTGTCGGCACGGCGCAGAACGTGCCGGTGATCGATCTCACCACCAAGAGCAGGACGCTGGTCGAGTCCCTCGGCCCGTCCGCCTCCGCACAGCTCTTCCTGCGCTCATCCGTCGACGGTGTCACGGACAACACCCACTTCTCGCAGTACGGCGCGAGCCAGATGGGCGGGCTGGTGCTCCGGAGCATCCGCGAGCAGCGCCTGCCCCTGGCCGCGTACCTGCGCTGACCGACGCCCGGCGCCCGTCCCAAGGAGGGACCCGTTGAGGAACTTACGGATTCTCATCACGACCGCGCTCGTGATCGCCTTGTCGAGCCTCGGTGTCAGCGCCGCATCCGCGGCGGACCGCGTCGCCACGAACTGCACCAGTGCCTCCCAGGCCCCGGCCGCACGGGCGGCCGCCGCGCCGGTCACCGTGTGGCTGGCCGGCGACTCCACCATGGCCAACCCGAGTTCCGGCCGTTGTCCGGTCGGCTGGGGCAGCCAGTTCGACGCCCTGTTCAACAGCGACGTGACCGTCAAGAACCAGGCCGTCGGAGGCCGCAGCATCCAGACCTGGCTGTACGAGGGGAACGTGAGCAGCACCAAGGGCTCGGACGGTGAGTGCCGCCTCACCTCCACCACGTACTCGTCCCGCTGGCAAGCGATGCTGAACTCGAGCACCGGAATGAAGGCAGGTGACTACCTGTTCATCCAGTTCGGCATCAACGACTCCTCCTCGACCTGCCCCCGGCACGTCGGCCCGGCCCGGTACCAGCAGCTGATGACCACGATGGCGCAGGCCGCCCTGGCCCGGGGCGCGCACCCGGTGCTGCTCACCCCGGTGGCCGCCATCACCTGCTCCGGCGCCACGGCGACCAAGAACCGCGGCTTCGTGGGCGAGACCTTCGCCGCCGGATCCGCCACCAGGGCGCCCGTCATCGACCTGCAGACGCTCAGCGTCTCGCTCTACAACAGTCTGCGCTTCTGCCCGAACAACGGCGACTACGGAGGCAGTGGTCCCCTGGGCACCTTCTTCTGCAACGACCACACCCACTTCGACACCTACGGCGCCCAGCGGGTCGCAGGGCTCGTCGCCGCTGATGTGCGCCGCCAGAACCTCCCGCTCGCCGCGTATCTCAGGTAGCACGCGGCAGTGGGCGCGAACCGGGGCCGGTCGGTTCGCGGGTGGCCTCGATGACGGCGGGCCGCAGCCCGAGGTCGCAGTCGTCCCCGTCTGACGATGGCGTGCGCCAGCGGCTCGACTCCGACCGGGCCGCGGCGTGCGACGAAGGCAGAGGCCGGGGCCGGGGCGAGGGTACGACCGGCGAGGCGAGATCCGCATCGGTGGTGACAGAAGGACTCTCCATGGGTGAGTCACGACTGGTCCGCTCGACAGTTGCGGTGGTTCCGGACCGGCGTGCGAGTGGGGCGTCAGCGCCCAACTGCACAGCGGGGAGATGGAGTTTGGCATCGGCGCGGTGTTGTGGACACGACGTGCGTGCCGTGTTCCAGTCGCCGCGTTCGCGTGGATATCCGAAATCGACAGCCGGGGCATGCCGGAGGCCCACCGCCACGGAGTCACGCGGCCACTTCGTCCTGTGGGCCATGAGGTCCGCACCGCCGCTCGTGGGCGGCGAGTGCGGCGTGTCGGCGGCATGTCGGCGGCAGTGCCGAGCCTGCTGAAGCACGCAGCCCCGTTCGACCGGACCGGTTGTTCGCGATGTACGTTCGGCCACGACCCGGGAGATCAGGGCGGGTTCGGCTACGTCGCGGCCGTCGGCCGGACGATGTTCCTCCTGATCACAGTGTTCTCCATCATCAACTGTGAGGCTCATCGACCGCGCTCATGCCGGTGATCCCACTGATCGGGATCTTCCTGATCGGCTCGCGCCACTCCATCGTCGCCTGGCCGCCGGCGCCATGAAGCTGAAGAAACACGCACCTGACTCGGGAGATGACGCTGTGAGAACCGCGAAGTTCGGCACCCCTGCCCTCCTGCTCTCGGTGGTCACGGCGAGTTCCGTCGCCATGACCCCCGGCTCGGCGTCCGCGAGCACCGCGGCGGCCGGAAACACCTACTACGTCGCCCCGAACGGAAACAACGGAGCAGCAGGTACGCAGGCCGCTCCGTGGGCATCGATCGCCCGTGCACAGGCCGTAGCCACGGCGGGCGACACGGTCTACTTCCGGGGCGGCACCTACGCCTACACCCGCGCGAACAGTACCTGTTCGAGTCAGACCGCCAAGGTCGACGCGATCACCCTCAACAAGAGCGGCAGCTCGGGCAACCCGATCCGGTACTGGGCCCAGCCGGGCGAGAAACCGGTCTTCGACTTCTCGCGGATGACGGACAACTGCCGCATCAAGGGCTTCGACGTCACCGGCAACTGGATCCACCTCAAAGGACTGGAAGTCAAGGGCGTTCCCCAGAACAACAACCGCAACGCCGAGTCCTGGGGGATCTGGGTCTCCGGCAGCAACGACGTCTTCGAGCAGATCAACACCCACCACCACATGGGCACCGGCCTGTTCATCAGCGGCGGAGCCGGCAACCTCGTCCTCAACTCGGACGCGCACGACAACTACGACCCGCGCAGCGTCGACGGGCCCGGCGAGAACGCCGACGGGTTCGGTTCGCACTACACGCCGGCCGGCCGCCCCGCGAACGTGTTCCGGGGTTGCCGCGCGTGGTGGAACGCCGATGACGGGTTCGACCTCATCTCCACCTACTCGCCCGTGATCATCGAGAACTCGTGGGCCTGGCGCAACGGGTACGTGCCGGGGACGACGACGCCCTCCGGCAACGGAGCCGGCTTCAAGTCCGGCGGCTACGGGGGCGACTACGAGGCCAACGCGCCCAAGCACACCGTCCGCTCCTCGGTGGCGTTCCTCAACAAGGCGGCCGGCTTCTACGCCAACCACCACCCGGTGGCCAACGACTTCTTCAACAACACCGGCTACGGAAACCACCCCAACTTCAACATGCTGGGAATCGACTCGCGCGGCGCCGCCGTCGGCCGGGGCAACCTGCGCAACAACATCGCCTACACCGCAACGGCGACGTCGAACATGAGCGGCACGAACGCCGCGTACAACTCCTGGAACCTCGGCGTCCCCCTGTCGGACTCCCAGTTCCGCAGTGTGTCGACGTCCGGCTGGGACGCGCCCCGCCGGACCGACGGGACCCTGCCCGTGCTGCCCCACCTCCGTCTCGCGGCGAACAGTGCCCTGATCGACAAGGGCACGGACGTGGGACTGCCCTTCAGCGGAAGTGCGCCGGATCTCGGCGCCTTTGAGAACGATGGAAGGTGACCCCGTGAAGCAGAGATCGCATGTCGTCACGAAGTACTGGAAGTTGGCTGCCGCCGCGCTGTTGTCCGTCGCGTTATCGGCACCACTCTCGGCGAGCACCGCCGCGGCGGAGACACCCGCGCCGCAGAGACAGGCAACGGAGCTCCAGGACCAGGGGGCGACTGCTGGGCCGGTGGTGGATCGCGGCCTCGAGTACCTGGTGTCCGACTACCGGACGCGCACTCCGGCGAAGTACACGGCTGACTCCTGGAAGCCCTTCGCCAAGGCGTTGACCGCCGCGGCCGAGGTCGCCGACGACACTTCGGCCACCACGTCGGACGTCGCCGACGCGAAGACGGCGCTGATGACCGCCGCCGCCGATCTGAAGGCCGCCGACGAAGGCACGTTCCAGACCATCACGAACAACACCTTCTGGAACGACACCAGCGGCAACCCCATTTATTCGCAGGGTGGCGGGGTCTTCAAGTTCGGTGACACCTACTACTGGTACGGCGTGCACTACAGCGGCGCCGAGCTCTACCGGGCCAATCCGACGAGGAAGTACGACGGGAACGTCAGCTTCGTCTCGATCCCCGTGTACTCGTCCAAGGACCTGGTGAACTGGAAGTTCGAGAACCGGGTCGCGACGCGCTCGACCACGATCCAGAACGGCGCCACCCTCGGTCAGGCAGGGTGGGTCGGGCGCCTCGGGGCCGCGTACAACGAGAACACCGGAAAGTACGTGCTCGCCACCCAGGCTTATGTCGGAGGCGGGCACGGGGTCCTGTTCCTCCAGGGCGACTCTCCCACCGACACCTTCGACCACGGCTACTTCCAGACCCAGATCACCAATTCCCCCACGACCGGCACCGGAGATCAGACCGTCTTCACCGACGACGACGGCAAGGACTACCTGATCTTCTCCAACCGGGAAGGCCGCGGGCGCGCCTTCGTCAGCAAGCTCAGGGAGTCGGACTCGCTGCGGGCGGAGCCCGGCGTGCAGATCGGTCAGAACTCCTCCGGCCGCGAGGGCAACGCCATGTTCAAACTCGACGGCAAGTACTACCACGCGGCGTCGGACCTGCACGGCTGGAACAGTTCGGTCGCGCACGTCCTGGAGTCGACCAGCAGCAACATCCAGGGGGCCTACACCAGCGAGTACACACTCGCCGGCACCGAGATGGACTACAGCCACGTGACGCAGACCGGGTTCTTCGTGACGGTCAAGGGCACCAAGCAGAACACGGTGATCTTCGCCGGCGACCGCTGGGCCGACTTCGCCTGGAACGGCATCGGGTACAACCAGTGGATGCCGGTGACCAAGACCGGCGCGAGGCCGCAGTTCCACTCGGTGAGCCAGTGGCAGTTCAACGCCACGACCGGGGAGTGGCGTGCCGGACCGGCGAACAACTACCTCCTCAACCCCGACATCCAGGCCGACCGCGTCATCGTCTCCAGCGTTCGGGGATGGCGGAACCTCGGCGGTTCGGTGACCAACGTCAACGGTGGTGTGAACGGGTCTCGCTTCGCCCTCCAGGTGAGCAACAGCGGCGGCGTCGAGCAGCGGATCGAGTCGGTGCCCGCAGGCACCTACACCCTGTCCCTGCACGCTCGGGGTAGCGCCGGACAGGTCGTGATCACCGGCGCCGACGGCAGCCCACGCACCCTCGGCATCCCGTCGTCGAGCGGCTGGGTCAAACGCGAGCTCACCGGCATCGAGCTGCCCGGCGGAGCCGCCACCGTCACCGTGCGGGCGTCGGGTTCGGGCGGCGTCACCGTCGACCAGCTCTCACTCGTCAAGACCTTGGCCGGCACACCAGCGCCTCCGGGGCGTCACGAGGCAGAGACCGCTCCGGCGCAGTGCCGGGGCACGATCGACTCGAACCAAGCGGGCTATTCCGGTAGCGGGTTCTGCAACGGCAATGCCGCAGCGGGGGCCTTCGCGGAGTTCACCGTGAACTCCGCGACCGCCCGTACGGCGACCCTGGGGATCCGGTTCGCCAACGGCGCCACCAGCGGTGCGAGGCCGGCGAACCTGGTCGTCAACGGATCCACGGTGGGGACGGTGTCGTTCGAGTCCACCGGTGCGTGGACGACGTGGACGACCAAGACCGTCACCGTCTCGCTGAACGCCGGCAGCAACACCATCCGGTGGGATCCGACCACGGCAGCCGGACTGCCCAACGTCGACTACCTCGATGTCGGCTGACTGACCTTCCGTGCTCTGCCGGTCTTAGCGACCGGCGGAGCGTACGGAACAGCCCATGCCGCCCCTACGTGACATCGTCAGGAGAAGGACATGAGCAGAACGCGTCTCCCCCGCGCCATCGCGGTCACGACGACGTTGGTCACCATGGTGTCCGCGAATCTACTCATGGTGCCCGAGCCGGCCCACGCGACCTTCGGAACCGCGGACATCAAGCCGATCGAAAGCAATATCGCCGCCAAGCCCTGGGCCTCGGCGACGGCCGCCACCGGCTCGTCCGGCGCCCGTCTGGCCACCGACGGCGACCCGGCGACGTCCTGGCATCCGGACCGTGCCGACGCCCGTCAGTGGCTCACCGTCGACCTCGGTGGAACCTACGACAACCTGCGCAAGGTCAAGGTGCTCTTCCCGGACCGTGGCATGGCCCACCGGTACGTCGTCGAGGCCTCGTCCGACGGTCGCCGGTGGAAGACCATCGCCGACAGGTCCCACAACCGAGCCGTGTCGCGAGGGGAGGTGCACCTGTTCACCCGGCCGGCAACACGGTTCGTCCGGCTGACCTTCACAGGTGGGCCGGGCCGGACCCGGGCAGGTGTCAGCGAACTCCAGGTCTTCAACTACCTGCGCGAGGGCCTCACCCTCGGCGCCGATCTGTCCTGGATGGACGACGTCCAGGACCGGCAGTACTGGGTCGACCCCTTGGCCGGGAACCGCGGCGCCGGGCCACACCTGCTCGACGTGGCCAAGGACCGTGGCATCGAGTACAGCCGGCTGCGGATATTCAACGAGCCGCGCAGCGAGAGCACCGGCCGACCGACGCCGGTACCGCGCCAGGGCCCGGAGCGCTCACTGGTCTCCGCCAAGTGGATCAAGCAGCGGGGCATGGGCCTGGGGATCGACTTCCACTACGCGGACTCGTGGGCGGACCCGAGCAAGCAGCCAAAACCACGCGCCTGGGCCGAGCTGGAGTTCGCGGACCTGTCCGATGCGGTGTACGACTTCACCGCCGACTATCTGAAACGGTTGATCCGGCAGGGCACCACACCGGAGAAGGTGGCCGTCGGCAACGAGATCATCAATGGCTTCATGTACGGCAGCGAGGCGGCAGGCATCGGCACGACGAATCCGCCGTACTTCGTCGACCAGGCCGATGTCTACCAGTCCCAGCCCGGCGGTGGCCTGCTGTGGAAGTACTGGCGGTCGGCCGACCCGGTGGAGCGTCAGCTCTACGACCAGTCGTGGGACCGGTTCACCACCCTGGCCGCGGCCGGGATCAAGGCGGTCCGTGACGCGTCACCGACGTCCAAGGTCGAGATACACGTGATCGTCGACAGGGACAAGCTCGCCAAGACCATGGAGTTCTGGCACCAGTTCCTCACCCGGGTGAAGGCGAAGGGTCAGAACCCCGATGTGCTGGCCATCTCGTACTACCCGGAATGGCACGGTACGCCCGAGGCACTGGATCTCAACCTGAACACCATGGCGACCGCGTACCCCGGCTACGAGATCGACATCGCCGAAACCGCCTACCCCGCGTCGGGCGGCGACGGCTCGCCGTTGCCCAACTCGCCCTACCCGCGGACCGTTCAGGGGCAGGCGGACGCGCTCCGGAGGGTGTTCCAGGCCGCCAACGACGTGGTCGACAACCGAGGTTCAGGAGCGCTGGTGTGGGAGCCGGCGGGCTACCAGCCGATGTTCCGGGCCGTGCCCGGACTGGCGAACACATGGGAGCCGCACGCGTCCGTCAACGTCTTCAACGCCAGCCGCGCCAAGCACATCCTCCAGGACACCGTCCACACCGCCACCGTGGTGGGAGCCGCCCCGAAGCTGCCCTCCTCCATCCGCATGCTCACCACCGCCGACAACGAGATCACCCATGTCCCCGTCCGCTGGCAGCCGTTGCCACCCGGCTCGACCGAGAAGCCAGGTGAGGTGACAGTCACCGGGACGACCGGCGCAGGACCGGTCACGGCGGTCATCGACGTCATGCCCGGACACGGCGAACACGACGCGACCACCTCATAGCCGACGTCATCGACGTCGTACCGCCTGGACCACGACGGCACCGGCGACTTCATCCCTGCCTCCGGTGCGCCCGGCCGACCAAACGCCGCTCCTGCCGCCCAGCCGAACACCGAACCCTCCCACCCATCCCCGTACCCAAGGAGTCACCATGACCCTGCGACGACGGACCTTCCTCAGCATGAGCGCGGCCGGAGCGGCGGGCGTGGGCCTGTCCCTGCTCGGCGCAGGACAGGCACCGGCCGCCGCCGGGCCTCTGGACACCGCGCCGACCACGCCGTTCGCGGTCGGCGTGCGCCGGTACAACTGGACCCGCGGCAGCCGCCCGTGCACCACCTACGTCTACTACCCGGCCACCGGCACCGCCGGCGGCAGCCCGGTGACGGACGCCCCGGTCGCAAGCGGGGTCTTCCCCGTCTACAACATGACCCACGGCTACGGAAGCAGCCCGCAGAACTCCCTGTTCATCATCCGTGCCCTGGCCTCGGCGGGCTTCGTCGTCCCCGCCCCGCACTTCAACCACAACTTCACCGACGTCAACAACGGCAACACCTCCAAGGACGTCTCGCAGATCCTCACCAACACCCTCGCGCTCAACGCGAGCGGACCGCTGGCCGGGCACATCAACACCGGCATCGGCGTCGGCGTCTCGGGCCATTCCCTGGGCGGCATGGTCACCCACGGGCTGCTGACCTCCTGGCCCGACAGCCGGATCATCTCCGCCAACCCCCAGTCCTGCGTGGACATGGGCAACCCGTCCAGCTCGGTCTCGGCCAAGGTCCTGTTCGTCCACGGCGACCGGGACTCGACCACGCAGTACTCCTCGGCCCGGCAGGCGTACTCGGAGATCACCTGGCCCAAGGCGTTCCTCACCTTCGTCGGCGGCAGCCACACCAGCTTCTGGAGCGACCAGCGCTTCCCGAGGACCGTCGTCGACTGGGCCCGCTGGACCATGTATGGCGACACCGCCGCACGGGACCGCCTCCCGGCCGACGCGTCCGGGTCCAACACCAGGTGGGAAGCGCAGCTCGGCAACTCCCCCGGCGGCCCCGGCCTCTACACCCTGCTGGCCCAGCACAGCGGCAGGGCCACCGAGATCAACGGGGCCTCCACCGCCGCCGGGGCACCACTCGTCCAGCGGACCACCAGCGGTCGCCCCAACCAGCAATTCGAGTTCGTCGACGCCGGCGACGGCCACGTTCGCGTCAAGGCACTGCACAGTGGCCTGTTCCTCCAGCCCACGGGCACCGCGACCGGCGCGGACATCGTCCAGCAGGCCGACACCGGCGCCACCAGCCAGCAGTGGCGCGTGGTCGATCACGGTGGCGGTGTGATCAGCCTCGTCAACCGGGAGTCCGGCCTGGCGATGGATGTCTGGCAGTACTCGACCGCCGACGGCGCCCGCATCGCCCAGTACACCTACAGCGGCAACCCCAACCAGCGCTTCACCCGCCGCCGCGTCTGACCGGAACGTGTCGGGGCACCGCTCGGGCAACAGGGCGGGCGGTGCCCCGACATGGCGCCGATGGTCTTCGCGACTTGGCCAACCGGCCCTGGCCAAACGGCCCTGGCCATGCCCACGAACGTGCCAACGCCTGATCAGGCGAACAGCGAGTCCGAGGAAGGCCTCGTGGATGTCGTCGCGTCGCTCCCATCGGATTCGGATCGGGACCCGAGGTCCATGTCGACCCGCGGCTGGGCCGAAGAGGCGAGGACCGGGCCGTCAGGCATCGGGTGTCGGGGCGCCGTCGCCTCACCCAGGGTGACGGCCGTGCCTTCGGCGAGCACCCGTACGTCCCAGGGGCGGAGTTCCAACTCGTCCCCAGCCGCGTGCCCCGCCCAGAGCCGGCTACGCCCCTCGGTACTGCGGGCAACCGCGCGAGGGCCCGCTCCCGAGGTGACCGGCGTCGACCTGGCGCCTGGTGGCGGCGGCCACCGGCCGAAGTACCGGTGATCGTACGCGGCGAGAACGGTGGCACCGTCGGCGGTGCCCCCACGGCCCGTCTCGTGGCCGGGGCCGTCCTGTCGCGCCATCTCTCGTCACGGCGTCGTGCCGGCGCCGTCGCCGAGGACGACCGCTCGCCGGCCGCGGAGAGAGCCGGCCCCAGGAGGGCCACACCGATCCGCCTGCTGTGCTCGCGCGGCGATGAGTGTGTTGGCCAGGAGCATGGCGATGGTCATCGGGCCCACGCCACCGGGGACGGGGGTGACGAAGGCCGCGGTGCCGACGACGGCGTCGGTGTCCACGTCCCCGCGCAGACCCGCCGGGGAGCGGTGGATGCCGACGTCGATCACGGTGGCACCGGGCTTGACCGCGTCGATGCCGATGAGACCCGGAATCCCGGCCGCCACGACCAGGACGTCGGCGCGGCGGCACACACCGGCCAGGTCGCGGGTGCGGGAGTGGCAGATCGTGACGGTCGCGTTCCTCTCCAGCAGCAGTTGGCCCATCGGCTTCCCGACCAAGGTGCTGCGGCCGACGACGACGGCTTCGGCACCCTCCAGAGGAATCCTGTGGGCGTCGAGCAGGGCCATCACCCCCGAGGGAGTGCAGGGTCGCAGGCCGGGGCTGCCTTGGGCGAGCAGTCCGGCGTTCACCGAGGTCAGGCCGTCGACGTCCTTGTGCGCCGGGATGCGCGCGAGCAGGGCGGCGGCGTCCAGGTGGGCCGGTGTCGGCAACTGCAGGAGGATCCCGGAGACCGCCGGGTCGGCCGCCAGTTCGTCGATGAGCGCGGCAGCGTCATCCTGGGTCGTCTCGGCTGGAAGATGGCGGTGCAGGTCGGTCATGCCGGCCGCGGTGCAGGCGCGGCGCTTGTTCCGGACGTACACCCCGCTCGCCGGGTCGTCGCCTATGAGGACGGTGGCCAGGCCGGGTGCGTTCCCCCCGGCGTCCATGAGTGCGGCGACGCCGGAGGCGACGTCGGAACGAACCTGCCGGGCGACGGTGGTGCCGTCGATGAGCTGCGCGGTCACGGTAGTCCCTTGGAAGACGGTTCAGAAGACGATGGTGGAGTTGCCGTGGACGGCGAGCCGGTCCTCCAGGTGCGCGCGCACGGCGCGCGAGAGAACGGCGCGCTCGACGTCGGCGCCGAGGCGTACGAGGTCGGCGGTGGTGTGCCGGTGGTCGACCCGGACGACGTCCTGGTCGATGATCGGGCCCTCGTCCAGATCGGCGGTGACGTAGTGGGCGGTCGCACCGACCAGCTTCACGCCGCGGTCCTTGGCCTTCTGGTACGGGCCGGCCCCGATGAAGGCGGGCAGGAAGCTGTGGTGGATGTTGATCAGCGGACAGCCGACCGCTTCGAGGAAGGAGGGCGTGATGATCTGCATGTACCGCGCCAGCACGACGAGGTCGACGTTGCCGCGCAGCAGGTCGAGGATGCGGCTCTCGGCTTCGGCGCGGTTGTCCCGCGAGGCGGGGACATGGATGTAAGGCACCCCGAAGGGCCGGACCTCGTCGGCGAGGTCGGGGTGGTTGGACACGACCATGACCACATTCATGTCCAGTTGGCCGCGACGGTGACGCCAGAGCAGGTCGAGCACGCAGTGGTCGGTCTTGGACACCATGATGGCCACCCGTTTGGGCCGGGCGGCCTCGGTGAGGCGGTGAGTCATGCCCCAGCGCTGAGCGACGCCGGTTTCGAACGCACGGTCCAATTCGTCCCGGGCCGCGGACAGGCCGGGGAGGTGGAACCCGGTGCGCTGGAAAAAGGTGCCGTCGACCGCGGTCGTCGAGAACTGGTCCAGGCTTGTGATGTTCGCGCCGGCCTCGGCGAGGAACGTGCTCACCGCCGAGACCACGCCCGGCCGGTCGGGGCACTGGATCAGCAGACGCCCGTGGTCGGCTCGGTCGTCGGGGATCCCGCCCTCACGCGAAGTGCTCCCCGTGGACGTGGTGGGCGCGGACGCGGTTCGTTCGGACGTGGTGGCTGCGGACATGGCGACTCCGGTGGGATGGGCGGGGTGGGTACGCGCCGGCACGGTGCTGCGCGTGGCGCCGGTCATGTCAGGTTCGACAGAAGGCGCCGGCGCCACGCCTCGGTCGGCGCGAGATCGTTGAAGGTGAAGACGTGGAACCCGGCGACGGTGTCGTCGGCCTCCCCGAGATGGGGCGCGAGCCCCGCGAGCAAGGCGTCCGGCCGGTAGCCGCCGGGGAGGAAGAAGCGCCGGAGCAGGGTCTGCTGCTTCTTCAGGAACTTCGCCGACTCCCCGAGGCCAAGTCCGCCTGCGACGCGCAACAGCTTCTGCCGGTGGACGGCACCGGGGAGGCCGACGTGGACCGGCAGGTCGATGCCGTGGGCGCGAACCCGGAGGATCCACGCCAGGATGGCTCGGGGATCGAAGACGATCTGTGTCGTGATGTGCGTGGCCAACGGCGCCTTGTCCGCCAGCGCCTGCATCAGCACCTGCTCCGAGACGTCCGGATGGCCCTCGGGATGACCGCCGATCCCGATGTCGGTGAAGCCGTGGTCCAGCTCGTGCACCGCCCGGAGCAGTGCCAGAGCGTCGGGGAACGCCGTCGTCGCGGCGGTACGGTCGCCTCCGACCACGAACACGCCGGTGATACCGGCGTCGCGGCACCTGCCGACGAGCCCGGCCAAGTGCTGGTGGTCCCTCACTTGCCGGGCGGACAGGTGCGGTGACACGGCATAACCGTGGCCCGCGAGCGCGACGGCCAGGTCGATGGTCGCGTCCTGCCCCTTGGCCGGTGAGGCGGTCACGGTGAGCGGGACGTCGGTCGGGACATGGTCGCGGACCGCCTGCTCGGTCCTGGCGAACGGGATGACCTCGTAGCCGAGACCCCTCACGGCCCGGACGAGGTCAGCGCGCACGATCACGTCGTGCTGGGAGGGGAGTCGGTTCACGGTCGGCCTCTCGGATGGGTGGGTCGAGTGGTCCGGCACGTCAGTGCTGAGCCGGCGGCCGGGTCCGTACCGTGGCCCGGATGGTGGTCTGTATGTGGTGGGGTTCGCCGAGCGGCCGGCCGGTTCCGCCGTCGGGCTCGCCCCACAGGACCTCGACGCGGTCGCCGTCGGTCAGGGACTCGTCGAGGATGGCGATGGTCACCACGCGCCCGACGTTGACGGTGTAGCCACCCCACGTGGACAGGCCCACGAGGCGATCGCCCTGCATCACGCTGTCCAGGTAGATCGTGGCGGGGTTGAGGTTGGGCAGGCTGAGCAGTTTGGGCCGGGGACCGTCTCCGAAGAAGCCGGCCCGGACCACCTCCATGACGTCGTCGGTGTCCCACTCCAGCCAGCGCTTGAGACGCTTGGGTCCCTGCGCGGCCTGCTCGAGTGCGGTGCGGCCGACGAAGTCGTGGTCGAGCTTGACGATGGAGCCGTAGCCCAGCTCCCAGGGGTAGAAGTAGTAGTCCTGGATGTCGTCCGAGACGTAGCTGCCCTCGATGGTGATCATGCCCTCCATGCCGAAACCGGGCAGGTGCTGCCGGTAGGCGGCCGTCTCCGGGGAGCTGTAGACGGCGGCCGGGACTGCGGGGATCCACCCGGACTCGACCGTCGAGGACAGGTAGGACACGGCCCCGCCCTGGCGCAGGCCGCTCTGCGCGCCGGCGTACAACAGCGTCTCCAGGACGCGGGGGCCGTGCTCCACCGGGCCGAAGAGCTCCAGGCCGGTGTACTCCTCGCCCGGCACGCCCGCCATCGTGTGGTTCAGGGCGCGAACCGGGGTCCCCGCGATCTCGAAGGAGCCCATGCGGAAGAACGGGATGCGGTCGATCGGGCCGCCGACGGCGCGTTCCAGGATCTCCTGGGTGCGAGGGCCGTTGAGCTGGTACCGGTAGTGCTGTCGACGGCCCAGCGGGTTGTGGACCGACGCCGGGTCCACGCTGAACTCGACGTCGTAGTCGCCCTGTTGAGCTTGGAACTGCACCCAGTTGGCCGCCTGGGGTACACCGACCAAGCTCAGGTGGTCCTCCTCGAGGCCGAACAGGATGCAGTCGCCGATGTAACGCCCGTCCGGCCCGACGGCGACGAACTGCTTGGCACGGTCACGGCCGAGGGTCGCCGGGCTGTTGACGCCGGTGTCGCTGATCAAGCGCTTCACGTCGGGCCCGGTGACGTGCACCTCGGTCATGTGGTGGGACTGGTCGAACAGGACGCAAGCGTTCTTCCAGGCCCACTGCTCGTTGTGCCAGGTCGTGTACTCCTGGGCGTAGGTGAACGGGTAGTGCGTGGCGGGATTGGTCCGCAGCATCGCCAGCGCGCCTCCGCTGCGGTCGATGCGCTGCTGCAGGGTCTCGAGGTGCGGTTGGTCGGTCATGGGGTGCCTCCTGGGTTGTGGTCGGCGGGGGCGCCGGGTCACTGCTGCGAGATGTCGGGCAGTGCGTCGCGCCGACGCGCGCGGAGAGGGCACCGCCGGGGCCTCACATGCTCGGGGCGAGCACGATGACGGGTCGCCGGCCGCCGAGGTCCTCGTTCACGCGGCGGTTGCGCCGGCGGGCCGGGCCGGTGAAGGAGCTGTCGACGAGGTCGCCGGCAGAGAGGAGACGGCCGCCTTGGTGGGCGCCGTTTCCCGGCCGGGGATCCTCGTCGAGGACGAGGTCCCGGGCCGCAGCCGCACCCGCTCGCGGGAGTGGGGGATCAGCCGGGGGACGTCGAGGACCGCGTCGGCTGCGGCCGCTCCTGCATCACCTGTCCGATGACCTGCAGGACGATGCGTACGGCGTCGCGGTCGGTGAAGGGCGCCGGCACGACGAACGGTCCGAACGGCTCACGGCGGGCAAGCGCTCCACGCGTCGGTCCATCGCCGGACGGAGCGGCGAACAGCGACGTGAGCGCTGTTCCCGGCGACGAGGCCGGGAGGCGGCTTCATCCCCATCGACGGCATCAGCGACCTGTTCCGCACCCCCGGGGTACTGTGCCGGTCCCGTGGCGTCGACCTGCACGGCCACGACTTCCTCGGCCGATACGCCTCTCTCACTCATGCGGCTGACGGCGGTCCGCGGCGGCGGCTCGCCGGGGTGGTTCCGCATCCCGTGCCCGGCGGAGGCGGCCGTCGGGGCGGCCCGGACGGTGTCGGCGTCGTAGCTGTCGCCCCCGGTCCGGTGCAGGCCCCCTCCGGGGGCGGGCTGAAGGTCGCCGGGCGGTCCAGGTCCCAGCGGCCGCCCCGGCGGGCCGGCTGCGCGGCGAAAAGCGGCTGCGCGGTCGTTGTGCTCGGCTTGCGTCAGCGGCGGCCTGCGCGGAAGGCACAGGGGTCCCATCGGATACCACCATCGTCGTCGTCTCCTGGGGCGGCTGCCGTCCGACTCTCGGCCGGGCGACAGGGGGTGGAGTGCGTCTGCGACGAGGAGCCGGGCTTTCGGTGCCTGCTCGTCCCGCCGACATCGTCGATAGTGACAACAGCCGCACCGATGCGGAATGGTCGAACTGGTATGCCACCAATCCACGGCACGGATGGCGGGCCACCGACGTCCTCCTGCTGGGTCGTCGACCGGACCCCCGGCCGCCGGGCCGGGTCCACGCCTCGGTCCACGTGCACCGTGAGGCGGTGACGAGGTGCGTGGAGGTGAGAGCCCCTGCGCCACGGCGCTGGTGCGCCGCGAGGAGCGGTGGACGGCGACGCGCGGCGTTCCCCGACTGGCCGCACACCAACAATCACCACCGCGGAAACTCCGCGCTTGAAAGGTCGGCCACCCGCCAGCCGCGTCCCCGACCTCACAGGGCAATACAGCTAGGCGACGCGTTCCGCCGCACGCCCCAGCGCGTCACGGAACCATCGGTGGCCGGGATCGTCGCTCACGGTCGGGTGCCATCGCAGCGACAGGTTGAGCGGCCCGATGTCCACCGGGCTGGGCACGATCCGCACGGGCGCCACGGGTGCCAGGCGTCGCGCGAGTCTCTCCTGGAGGAAGGCGACACGGTTGCTGCCGGCGAGCAGGAACGGGACCGAGAGGAAGCTGTCGGTCACCACCTCCACGTGCGGCTCCATGCCGTTCGACCGCAAGTGGCGCAGCGCCGGGAAGCTGGCCGGATCGGAGTGGGTGAACTGGCTCACCCACGGCAGGACGGCAAGTTCGGCGAGGGTCGGCTCGCTGCCGATCGCCGTGTTGCTGTCGGCCACGACGCACACCCAGCGGTCGCGCAGCAGGAGCCGACCGGGATAGCCCTGCACCAGCTCATGCGGCAGGACCACCCCGTCGGTGTGCCGGATCAGGGCGTCGGCGTCGAGGTGGGAGCTGGTGGTGAGGGGGCGAAGGACGAGTCCGGCCCCGGGGGCCTCCTCGGCGAGAATCCGGTTGAGTTCCTCGAACAGGATGGCGACGGTGTAGTCGGAGAGCGCGAGGGAGAACTGCCGGTTGGTCGTCGCGGGGTCGAAGTCGTCGCCGAACACGCGCTCCAGCGCCTCGGTGGCCGACTCGATCCGTGACAGCAGGCCGGCGGCCAGCGGCGTGAGCTCGTAGTCCCGGCCCACCCGGATCAGCAGCTGGTCGCCGAACCGGCGACGAAGGCGGGCCAGCACCGCGCTGGTGGCGGGCTGGCTCAGGCCGACGGACTCGCCGGCCCGGGTGACGTTGCGCTCGACCAGCAGGGCACGCAGGACGGGCAGGGTCGCCACGTCCTGGTTGCGCAGTATCCGGGCTGACGGCTCTGAGGTGCGGCCACCTGCCGGTGGGCTTGGAGTCGAGTTGTACGTCACCGCGGTGTCCTCCCCCGGCTTCTGTTCCAGGCGCGGTCCGGCGATCCCACCAGCACAGCGGTGCGGCTCGGCAACCTTCGCCGAACGACCCGCACCGGCCGGTCGATGCCTGAGCATCCGTTCCGTCGATGGGTCGCATACAAGGCTGAGCATATCCCAGGCCTCGTGGCCCGGGTCACAATCAGATCATCCTCCCGCCGGCCCGTCGTCCGGGCTCCTCGTCGTCCGCCGGAACGGTCGGCCAGGCCCAGGGCGAAAGGTGATCCATGACTTTCCGCCGTCCAGGTGTCGTGCCTCCCGCACGACCCAGTGTCACCGAAACGGAAACGTGACCCATGAATGAGACCACCCCTGTCACGCGCGCTCCGGAACATCCGATCGACCCGGCGACCGGGCTGCGCGCGGGAACCTTCGCGCTCGGTACCTTCGCCGGCGAGACACGTGCCTTCCCGGCCCTCGTGACCGCCGACGGCCTGGTCACCGACCTGTCCGACCGGTTCCACGATCTGCACGAGGTCTTCGCCGACTGGACCAGGAATTTCCAGTTCCTCGAGGAGGTCTGGACCGACTCCTCCCGACCGACCCGGCCCTTGGCGGAGCTGCGTTCGCTGCCGCCGCTCAGCCATCCCAACCTGCTGGGCGCCGGCGCCAACTACAAGACGCATTCGGCGCAGATGCTGACGAAGAACGCCTTCAACCAGCACAACCGTCGGCCGGGCGAGACCGACGAGGAGTTCTTCCAGCGCAATCTCGCGTTCATGGAGCGCCGGTCGCGAGAGGGGATTCCCTTCGCCTGGGTCGGGATGCACTCCTCGCTCGTGGGGGCGACCGACGACGTCGTGCTGCCGGCCCTGGGCGACGAGCCCGACTGGGAGCTCGAACTCGGGGTCGTCGTCGGCGGCTCCGGTCGGTTCCTCACCCCGGACGAGGCGACAGCGCTGATCGCCGGCTACACGATCGTCAACGACCTCGGCACGGTCGACCAGTTCCGCCGCACCGACATCCCGTGGGGCTTCGACTGGATGGGCAAGCACCAGCCGACGTTCAAGCCGGCGGGGCCGTTCGTCGTGCCCGCACAGTTCTTCACTCTCGACGACACCATCCGGACCACACTGAAGGTCAACGGCCAGGTCATGCAGGACTGGCCGACCGGCGACATGATCTTCGACCCGGCGCAGTTCGTGGCGTACGCCTCCGAGCACGTCCGGCTGACCCCCGGGGACATCGTCTTCATGGGCTCTCCGCCCGGGAACGGCAAGCACCACGGTCGCTTCCTGCACGACGGCGACGTCATCGACAGTGAGATCACCTACCTCGGACGGCAGCGCAACCGCTGCGTCGCCGAGGACTTGCAGGGCCGCAAGCCCCACTTCGGCCGTTTCCCGACCGACTGAGTACGGCCGGCCGACCGAGTACGACCGGCGGGAGACCGACGCGGCCACCCTCGGCCGGGCGTCCCTGGCGGTGAACCTGAAGCAGATGGCCGAGCCCGGGCCCAAGCTGGTCGACCTCGACCTGCGGCTGGCCGCGATGGACGCCGCGCGCGTGCAGGTGCAGGTGCAGGTGCAGGCGGTCAGCGCAGTACCGCTGCCGCGTGCGTGGGCCGACCGGAAGCGGCCACCCGCATCGTCGCGGTGGGCAACGAGGGCGTCGCCGCGTGGTGCGCGAAGGAACCGGCTCGGCTGCTTCCGATCGGAGCCGTGACGCTGCGGTACTCCGACCTGGCCGTCGGCCAGCGGGTGACAGCGGTCCGCGATCTCGGTACGCGGGAAGTACAGATCACGACCTCCGCCGGCCCGGGCCGGGAACTCGACGACCCGTCGCCGGCCGACTTCTGGGCCGCCGCCGAGGAACTGGGCACGGCCGTGTTCATCCACCCCTGGGCTGCACCCTCGGCGAGCGGCTGAACGCCTACTCCCGACGCCATCCCGCGGTGGCAACGCCGCCCGCCTCCTCGGTCCGATCCCGCGGTGGGAACCGCACCCATGACGAAGTCCCGATGATTTTGCCGCCGATCCCTGATCGGAACTCCACGGAGGAAGACCTGTGACCACGTTCGACCGCTCCGATCCCGAAGGGGCCATCGCCGCCGCGGCCGCGCGCGTCTCCAACTGGGGCCGCTGGGGCGCCGATGACGTCCTCGGCACGCTGAACTTCCTCGACGAGGCCAAACGGGCACAGGGAGCGGGGCTGGCCCGCCGCGGCGTGAGCTTCTCGCTGGCCCAGCGCTTCGACGCGGAAGGTCCGCAGAAGGGGTGGCGGCGGCGCACCAACCCGGTGCACACCATGCTCTCTTCCGGCCTGGACGCCGAGTTCGGCCCGGCCGAGTTCCCGCACGGGCTCGGCGGCGCGGACGACGTGGTGTTCATGCCGCTGCAGGCCTCCACCCAGTGGGACGGCCTCGGCCACATCTTCGACCACGGCACGGCCTACAACGGACGCCGCGCCTCACAGGTGGTGACCGGCGAGGGAGACAGGCTCACCGGCATCGAGACCGTGGCCGACAGGATCGCCGGCCGGGGCGTGCTGCTCGACGTCGGCAGGACGATCGGAGCCGAGGGCGAACTGCCGGACGGCTTCGCCATCACCGCCGAACACCTCGATGCGACCATCGCCGCGCAAGGTGAGACCGCCCGGGTCGGGCGCGGCGACCTGCTGCTGGTGCGCACCGGCCAGCTCACCCGGGCCCGGCGCGGCATCGCCGCGGGCGACGGCTGGGGCGATTACGCGGGCGGTCCCGCCCCCGGTCTGTCGTTCGCCACGGCCGACTGGCTGCACTCCTCCGAGATCGCCGGGATCGCCACCGACACCTGGGGCTTCGAGGTGCGCCCGAACGAGTTCGATGTCGCCTTCCAGCCGCTGCATCAGGTCGCCATCCCGCACATCGGCCTGTTCATCGGGGAGCTGTGGGACCTCGACACCCTGGCCGTCGACTGCGCCGCCGACGGCGTCTACGAGTTCCTTCTCGTGGCCGCCCCCCTGCCCGTGACCGGCGCCGTCGGCGCACCGGTCAACCCCCTCGCCGTCAAATGACGGGCAAGGAGCCCATCGTGCCCGTGGTGCACGACGTCATCGTCGACCGACGTCCGTCGAACACGCTCGCTCCGCCGCCCCTCCACCTCGCCGGTCCGGGTCGATGAAAGTTCACGACCTGGGAGTCCCAGGGCAGGACGTCTTCGGGTGTCCCCTCCGAGGTAGGGCTGCACGCCCTCCCGGGGGAAGGGCAGTCTCGACCTCGTACGGGGGATGGTACGGAGCATGACCGACGGCGGAGTGATGCCGGAGTGGCACGAGGCACCCACCTTCTGCTTCGCCAACCCCTACGCGCTCGTCGGCGCCCGTGACGACGTCGCCGTCCCGCCCGGCTCGGAGTTGCTCGACTTCGCGCTCGAGGTCGCCGCAGTCGTCGGCAGGCGCGGCGGGTCGCCGATTCCGGAGCAGGCCCGTGATGCCGTCTTCGGCTGCACGGTGCTCAACGACTGGTCCGCGCGCGACCTGCAGCGCCGGGAGCTGAGGGTCGGCCTGGGCCCGGCCGAGGGCAGGACTTCGCCGGCACCCCGGGCCCATGGCTGGTCACCGCCGACGAACTGGAGCCGTACCGGGACGACGAGGGCTTCCTGACCGGATCGTCCCCGGCCTCCGGCTCGTGAGCGGGCGGTGACGTGAGCGTGGTGCTTCGACGGGGGTCGAAGTCCGGTGAGCGCGCAGGCGCGCCTCGATGAGCGCACCGGACCGGGCGCCGTCCGTCAGGGGCGACGCCCGGTCCGGCGGTCGTGCGTCGCCATGCTCGCCGGCCCGCGTGGGCCTGCGGTCCGCACGCGCCTGGGCACGGGGCGCTCAGTAGGGGCTGGACAGAGCCTCCATCGCCCGCCCCCGCACCTTGTTCTGGGCGGCGATCGGCTCGCCCCGCTGCTGCATGCGGTCCAGTTCGACGCTGGTCTGCACGACCAGACGAGCCCGCTCGAAGCGCCGTGTCATGAAGCGCTTGAACACGTCCTGGTGCGGGCCTCCGGCCGCGCACTCCTGACCGAGGACCACTCCGTCCTCGATCGCCATGCCCCCGCCCGCGCCGAGGTGGGCAGTGGTGGCGTGCGCGGCGTCGCCGATCAGCAGGACCCGGCCCCGGGACCAGGGCTCGGACACGAGCAGCCAGTCGTAGTCGTTGACGATGATCCTCGTGTCGTCCGTGAGCCGCTCCTCCAGCGCGCGCATCAGCGGCGCGGTGAACGAGCGGAGGTTCTCCCGGACGATCTGCCTGGCCTGTGCCGCATCGATCCGCGGGCGCTCCGGGAATTCGCGGCCGGTCGCGAGGTAGAGGCCGCCGTCCCGCTGCCGCCGGGTCACGCAGAGGTGCTCCGACTCGTAGTGCCCGATCGGGCCGACGTCCGGCACCCCGTCGGCGACCCATCGGAACATCGTGAGGCCGGAGTAGGCCGGGGTCACCTGGTCCCCCAGAATGAGCGAACGCGTCGTCGACCGGATGCCGTCCGCGCCGATGACCAGGTCGTACGCCCGCTCCGACCCGTCGGTGAGGGTGGCGGTGACGGAGTCCTCCGTCTGCCGCAGCCCGGCGAGACCCACACCGTTGCGCACGCTCGCGCCGGCCCCCTCCGCGGCTCGCCTGAGGATGTTCGCCAGGGCCGGCCGGTAGATGAGGATGCCGTGCGGCAGAGCGGACGTCGGTGCGGGAGGCATGGGCGGCGTGGACACCGGTTTCCCCGCCGCGTCGAAGTAGGCGAAGATGTCCTGCGGGGACACCGCCAGCCCCTCGTCCAGGCACTGATCCAGGACTCCGATCTCGGCGAGACCGTCGACGGCCCGGTTGAGCAGTGAGATGGCGGCCCCGGCCGGACCGTCCGCCAGGTCGACGACGTCGCAGGAGATTCCGGTACGGGACAGGGCCGTCGCGGCGGTCAGGCCGGCGATGCCCCCGCCGACGATGAGCGCGTTCTGGATGCTGGACAAGGCAGGACTCCCGGGTGCGTCAGGGCAGGTTGAGGAGATCGGTGCAGGGCGATGAGAGACGTCCGGGCCGAATGCCAACGAGCGTCGGTGAGCACCGGGAAGCCCGGCGGCTCCGCTGTGGAAACCCCGAACTCCCGTGGTGCAGAACCATCTTGTGGGTAGCCCGAGCCGCGTCCAATACCCGGTTTCATATCGCAGGCATGGACCAGTTGAATACCCGAGCGCACGCCGTGTCTGCGCTTCGGGACGGCTCGCACCGCGGGGCGGAATACAAGGATCTGGCGCCCCCTCCCATGCTGGTGGCACTGCTCCGGGGAACGGAACGCCACACGACGAACGTCGTCGGACCATTCGCTCCGTGGATAGTGCGCATACAGGTTCCGCTATTCCACAACGACCTCGCACCGCTCACGCTGTTACCACCGAATGTGGAGATCCCCTCTGTAGGGCCGGTCTGCCTGGAGGGTTCCATGGTGAAAGGTGATCGATGGCCAGCGTCGTCCAAGTGCTGTGCACTCCCCACGACCCGCTGCTCCCCGGCGTTGCCGCCGGCGGGTCGGCGGCTCCCGAGCCGCTGCAGCGATCAGTGGCCCATTTCGCGGAACTGCGCGCGCGGCTCGCCGCAGCGCGGCCCGACGTGCTGGTGGTGGTCTCCGGGGACCACTTCAACCAGTGGTTCTACGACAACATGCCGACCTTCCTTATCGGCAAGGCGGTCCGGGCGCGTGGCCCGTTCCCGCACGAGCAGGAGCTGTTCGGTATCGGCCCCTACGACACCGCCCTGGAAGGGGACATCGCGCGGCACCTGCTGCGCGGCGGCCTCCAGCGCGGGATCGACTTCTCCTACAGCGATGACTTCCTGCTCGACCACGGGTTCACCGTCCCGTTGAGCTTCCTCAGGCCCGAGCAGGACCTACCGGTCGTTCCGATCTTCACCAACGTGATGGCTCCCCCGGTGGCCACCGGACGTCGCTTCTACGACCTCGGCGCCGCCATCGTCGAGATGGTGGAGGCGCACCCGGCCGACCTGCGGGTGGCGATCATCGCCAGCGGCCACCTGTCCAACGCGATCGGGAACCCGGCCATGGCACGGTTCCAGACCGAGCCGGAGACGGCGTGGGACAAGCGGGTATGGGCGCAGATCACCGCCGGTGACACGGCGTCGCTGATCAAGGAGACCACCTACGAGTCGCTCGCGGCGATCGGCAGCGGCACCCCGGGATTCCTCGACTTCCTCTTCGCACTCGGCGCTGTGGGGGGAGCCACCCCGGACTACGCCGAGAAGGTCGCCTGCACCTTCGCCCCGCCGACCGGTTTCCTGGCCTGGGGTGACCATGGGTCCGTCCCCGTATCGGAGGTGGTGGCCCCATGAGCCGGTACGCCACCAACCGGGTGCTGTGGGAGGTCGCCGCCGACGGCGACCTGGCGAAGCAGCTCAAGGGAGCCCCGGAGGCCGTCCTCGCCGGCCGCGACCTGACCGATCAGGAGCGGGAGGCGCTGGCCAGGACCGACCTCCGCGAGTTGTTCCAGCTCGGTGTCCACCCCTTCCTGCTCTACAACTTCGCCCTCCGGCTGAACGGCGGCTTCTCCATGGAATGGATGGCGTTCTACCTGGAGCAGCTGAAGGGTCTGGAAGTCGGCGACGTGACGACGTGACCGCGTGACCAGGGCGGCGTATGTTCGTCGCCTGCCGAATCAGCGGCCCAGACCACCCCGTCCATTTGTCTCGTGCGTATGCGGCTCGGCGAAATGACGGCTTCCCGGCGAAACACCTCCGGGTCAGAGATGCCGCACCACCATCACCGCGGAGGAATTCCATGGAGCATCTGACCGATCGGCAGCGCGCCCGCTACCAGGCTTTGCTGGAACTGGCCGACCGCCCCTTCGACGTGGAGCGGCCGGCGGTGTTCAGCCCGGCGGCCGCCGCGCAGGACGAGGCGAACGTCAAGGGTCTGCTCTTCCGGTGGACGCCCGTTTTCATCCCCTACGAGTACACCAACTGGGGCGAGGAGAGCCTGGCCCATGTGCGGTCGTGCTATATCGGCGACTGGTCGGCCATCGGCAAGCTCCGCGTCCGCGGGAGCGAGGCCCTGACCGCGCTCACCCGCATCGGCATGAACAACCTGTCACGCTTCGAGCCCGGCCAGATCAAGCATCACGTCCAGCTCGACGAACGCGGCCACATCGCCTCCGAGGGCCTGCTGTACCGGGTGGCCGAGGAGGAGTTCGTCTACAGCGGCGGCGGCGTCGACTGGACCGCCTGGCAGATCGACCAGGGCGGCTGGGACGCCAAGAGCGAGGTGATCAGCCCTGAGCTGTTCATCTTCGAGATCCAGGGTCCGACGTCGCTGTTCGCACTCGAAGCCGCGACCGGCGAGAGCCTGCGGGACATCGGCTTCAACCGGAGCCGCATGACCAGTATCAGCGGTATCCCCGTGCGGATTCTGCGCTCGGGGATCTCCGGAGAGCTGGGGTACGAACTGCACGGGTCCGCCGACGACGCCAACGCGATCTGGACGGCGGTCGTCGAGGCCGGGACCGAGCACGGCATCCGCCAACTGGGGATGCGCTCCCAACTCGTGGCCCACATCGAGGCGGGCATCGCGACCGTCGGCATCGACTACCTGCCTTCGTCGATCATCACGCCGGGGGCACCCAAGCTCTTTCCCCGCGGGATGCCGGACGGCAGTTTCGTCCCGACCGACGTGACGGAGTACTTCCGCCGTCCCGGTGAGCTCGGCTGGGGCCGTCGCGGAGCTCTCACCTCCCACGACTTCATCGGACGCGACGCGCTGGCCGCGGAGGCGGCCGAAGGCGGTCCGGCGCGCCACCTGGCAGGCCTGCACTGGAACAACGAGGACGTGATCGCCCTGTTCGCCTCCCAGTTCGGCGACGGCCCGTTGCCCGATCCCATGGAGATGCCGCGCAAGATCGGCGCCAGCCTCGACCAGGTGCTGGTCGACGGACACCCGGTAGGCGTCTCGACCTCCCGCACGTACAGCACGCACCTGCGCCGCACCATCTCCCTCTGCGTCATCGATCGCGACCTGGCGGCACCGGGCACCGAGGTGACGGTGCTGTGGGGGAACCCCGGCACCGCCCAGCGCGAACTCCGCGCCACCGTCACCTCCCTGCCCATGAAGGAGGACCGCCGTCGCACCGACGTCGGCACGCTGTGACCCTGTCGTGACGCGCGGGTACCTCCTGCGCCGTCGGTGGTCGCCGACATCCGCGCCCTCCCTTCCTCCGTCGCACAAGAAAGGTGAACTTCGTGAAGGCAGCCGTGATACCCGAGGTCAACGGCAGGTGGGAACTGCGCGAGGTGCCTACTCCACAGCCGGGGCCCGGCGAGGTGCTGATGCGGGTGCGCGCCTCCGGCGTATGCGTCAACGACGTCCTGGCCACCACCGGGGCGATCCGGTTCCCCTCGGTCGACCCGGCGATCACCGGACACGAGCCGGCGGGCGAGGTCGTCGCGGTCGGGCCGGGGGTCACCACGCGCCGCGTCGGTGACCGGGTGGGAACCCACTGGGTACGGGCCGCCTGCGGACGGTGCGACTACTGCCGTGCGGGTCTGCCGGTGACCGGGCAGGCCGCCTTCGCGTGCGCGGCACCCACCACGACCGGTTTCAGCGTGCAGGGCGGACATGCCGAGTACATGGTCGTGGGCGCCGACGAGACCGTACTCCTGCCCGACGGGCTCCCCTTCGAGTTGGCCGCGCCCATGCTGTGCGCGGGCTACACGGGCTGGTCCGCCCTGCGCGCCGGGGATCCTCAGCCGCACGAGCGGGTCGCCGTGCTAGGCATCGGCGCGGTGGGCCATCTGGCGGTGCAGTTCGCGCACGCCTGCGGCCTCGAGACGATCGCGATGACAAGCTCGGCGGACAAACACGACGTGGTACGGCGGCTGGGCGCGGACGAGGTCGTGGCGAACGGCGCCGAATTGCGCGCAGCGGGTGGCGCCGACGTCATCTTGGCGACCGGCAAGTCGTATCCGGCCGCGGCGGAGGCGCTGACGGGCCTGCGGCCCGGCGGGCGACTGGTCCTGTCGGGCATCGACCCCACCGCCCCCTTCACCGTCCCGCCCGCCGGCCGGGGCCTTCCGTTCATCGGCACGCGAATGCAGGTGATCGGTTCCACCCACAACGGGCCGCAGTACCTCCGGGAGGCCCTCGACCTCGCCGCCGCGGGAAAGGTCACCCCCATGGTCGAGACGTTCCCGAAGGAGGAGGTGGCCACGGTGGTCGACAAGGTCGCCGAGGGCGCCGTCCGCTTCCGCGCGGTGGTCACCTACTAGGAGGTCGTCCGGACGGCGACCTCGCCGCCTCGCCATGCTGGAACAGAAGCCACGTTGGCACATTGAGTCAGGGCGAGGTTCTGCTCTGTGCTCGACCCGTGACACAGCAGGCGAAGACAGGAACAGCGGGGCCCGCGGCTCTCGGGGGCCCTACGCGAAGACCGCGGAGCTGCGACAGAAGATCCTCGACCTGCGTGGAGGCATTCGTGCGCCCTGACCGGATCTTCACCGAGTTGCGCGGTCGCGGACGCCTGAAGGTCGACACCAGGCCGAAGGTCCTCGCGAACGTGCCGCACCGGGCCCCTGCAACCCGCACCAGCAGTACTCGCCGCAGGCCGGGGCGTCGAGTACGGGCCCCAGCCCTGACGACGTGCCGTTCCACACCAGGGGTGACAGCTCCCGCTTCAACCGGGTCGAGGTGACGATCGTCCCGCGTTGAGATCCGCTCGCCCAGCCCTCCGGGTCAGAGGCCCCGGGGGGCACCGGGGAATATCAGCAGTGCCATTCATGCACCTCCCGGCACCGGGCGAGGCCCCGCCGCTTGAGCGACTCGGACGGACGTCACTATCGTCTTGCCCAGAGGTGAGACACCTCTCTGCGATGAGGCATCCCGGGAGGCTCCCCCTGACGGTCAAGAATGAGGAACAGGGTGCTGGGCGCGGCATGCGCCGCGACGCGGTCCGCAACCGGCGCAAGCTCCTGGAGGCCGTGGGAGAAGCGCTCAGGACCGAGCCCTCCGCGATGACCATGGCGGTCATCGCGGAGCGGGCCAACCTGTCGCTGGCCACGGCCTACCGGTACTTCCCGTCGATCGAGGAGCTCCTCAAGGCCTATCTGCTCGGCGTGATCGTCCAGCTGCGCAACTACAGCCACGACTGCCCCAAGACCGGCCCGGCCCTGTTCGAGGACGTGGTGCGGGAATGGTCTCGTCTGGTCCGCAGCTACGGCCCCGCCATGGTCCAGATCCGATCGCGCACGGGGTTCCTCACCCGCCTGCGCGACAACGACGAGGTGATCACCCCGGTCCGGGACGCCTGGGAGCGCCCCATTCGCAGTGTGATGCGGCACCTGGACGTGCCGGACGATCATTTTGATCACGCGTTGTTCCTGTACAACGCCATGTTCGATCCGCGCGAGATCCTGGACCTGATCGGCACCGGGCTCCCGGAGGAAGAAGCGATCCGCCGTTTGACTGCGGCCTACTACGGGGCTCTCCAGGGCTGGGCCGGCGCCTGAGGCGCACGATCGGCAGCCGGTGAGGGGCGGCTCCCCGCGGGGGCCGTAGCTCACACCGGGAACCAACCACCCACGGCGTCTGCGGTGGGCTTCAGGCATGCCCACCGGACCACGGCGCGCCCACCGCGCACCCGCTCGGGCATGTGCAACCACCTGCCTCCGGCCGATACAGCCGCGTCCCCATCCTTGAAGCGCTCACCACAATGTGAGAACGTTCTCTCACTTTATATCCATCGTGATCCCCTGGAGATCGGATGAGCGCCTCCCCCTCCCGACCGGCCAGTTCCCTCCCGGAACGCATCAGAGCAGCGTCGAGGCGGCCCAAAACACTGGGCGGTGCGGTGCCGGGCGCCGTCTCTCTGGCCATGGGTGAACCAGACAGCGATACGCCGCAGCCAGTGGTGGAGGCTGCCGTCCGGGCGCTGCGCGCCGGTCGCACTCGTTACTCGCAGATCACAGGGTCGCCGGATCTCCGGCAGGAGATCGCCTCCCACCTGGCGCGCTTCCGGGGCCTCGGGGTCGACCCGGCGAATGTCGTCGTCACGCACGGAGGCAGCGCCGGCCTCGCAGCCACCGTCCTCGCTCTGCTGAACCCGGGCGATCGAGTACTGCTCCCCGAACCGACCTACTCCCTGTACGCGGACCATGCGGCCATGGCAGGAGCCAAGGTCGAGTGGATCTCCACTCGACCTGACGGCTCGATCGACCTGCACAGACTCGCGGCGGCCGCACCGGGAGCCCGCATGCTCATCGTGTGCAATCCCGTGAACCCCACCGGAATGGTGTTCTCCGAGGCCGATATCGAAGGAGTCGGCGCCATTCTCCGCGATCACCCCGACCTCTACCTCCTGTCGGACGAGGCATACAGCGACATCGTCTTCGATGAGATCGCGTTCACCTCGGCATCTGAACTGATCTCCGTGCGGGACCGGGTGGTGATCTCCGGCACGTTCTCCAAGTCGTATTCGATGACCGGCTGGCGCATCGGTTTCATCTGCGCCGCCGCCACTGTCGCCGAAAAGATCAACCTCGTTCACCGGACGATCAACGGGCCCCTGAACACCTTCGTCCAGGACGCAGCCGTCGAGGCGCTACGTATTCCCGACAAGGATCTGCACGTACTCTCGGCGCGCTTCCAGCGCCGCCGAGATCTGGTCATGCAGCACCTGGACGGTCTCGATGCGGTGAGCGTCGTCCGGCCTCTCGGAGCGTTCTACGCATTCCCCCATATCGACAGCACCCTGTCCTCCGTCGAACTCGTGCAACGGCTCGCCGACGGAGGCGTGCTCGTACGCGCCGGGTCCGAATTCGGCCCGTCGGGCGAGGGACACGTACGCCTGTCCTTCGCCACGGACGAGGCTGCACTCGAAGAGGGTCTGCGCCGCTTTACGCACGTCATCAACGCGCTTTAGCACTGCCCCTCGATTTCGATCACATATCGGCTCGGCCGACAGCACGCATACACACAGACCCCGGAGATCTCGAGTGCGTCACAGAGGTCCCGAAGTCAGTGCTGCCCAGCAACCCTTTCAGCGAAGAGCCAAGCCCTTTACCAAAAGTCGACGAGAAGCGTTGACAGGCAGCACACCCGGCCCCATAGTCGACGCAACTGAGATTCGCTTCGCACTTCAGAGTGAGCCGCTCGGTTCGAACGCAAGCACTCCGAGCCTCGGACGCTGCTCCGCAGGGCCGGCGCCTCACGTAGGCCAGACGAGCCAACAAGGGCTGGCGCACACCTCAAGTCAAACCCCAATCGCAAGCCGTTCGGCAGTGTTCGTAGGGATGAGTCCCCGATGACGGGAAGCTCTCAACGACTCCGTGCGCGACACGCCGCTCGCAGATCAACCGGCAGGCTCCGCAAGGCGGACGGCCGACGGAAGGAGTTCCCATGGCTTCACGGTGGGTGAAGGGGGCTGGGGTCATGTTGACCGTTGCCTCGCTCGTCACGCTCAGCGCCTGTAGCGGTTCCGGCGACTCGGGCGGTTCGGGTTCCGGCGGCAAGCCGGTGACGGTGGAGTTCTGGGGGGCGGCGGTCGGCCTCGACAAGTCCGTGGCGCTGTGGAACAAGTCCCACCCCGACATCAAGGTCAAGTACAGCCAGATCCCGGCGGGCAGCATCGGCGGCTACGCCAAGATGCAGAACGCGGTGAAGGCCGGCAACGCACCCTGTCTCGGACAGGTGGGCTACGACACCCTGTCGAACTTCATCGCCACCGGCGCGTTGGAGGACATCCACGAGTACGCCGATGCCAGCAAGGACAAGTTCGTGCCGTGGACCTGGCAGATGTCCAGCGTCGGCGACATGGTGTTCGGGGTCCCGGTCGACACCGGGCCCATGGCGATGTACTACCGCACCGACCTGTTCAAGAAGTACAAGATCTCGCCACCGAAGACCTGGGACGATTTCGCCGCGGCCGCGGAGAAGGTGCACAGAGCCAACCCCTCGGCCTACCTGACGACCACGCCGCAGGACGCCTATGACCTGGGGGCGCTGACCTGGCAGGCCGGAGGCAAGTGGTTCGGTACCGCGAACGACCGGTGGCAGGTGACCATCGACAACCCGCAGACGAGCAAGGTCGCGCAGTACTGGCAGGGCCTGCTGGACAAGAAGCTGGTCACCAGTGACCCGATGCTGGACACGGCCTGGTTCAAGAAGGTGCAGGACGGGCAGCTGCTGTCGCTCGTCAGCGCCGTGTGGGCGGCTCCGCTGATCTCCAAGAACCTGCCCGAGCTGTCCGGCAAGTGGGCCGTGGCGCCCATGCCCCAGTGGTCCGCCGGGCAGAAGGCGGCCGGTAACCGCGGAGGCTCGGCGACCGTCGTACTCAAGGGCTGCGAACACCCGAAGGAAGCCACGGAGTTCGCGACCTGGTTGAGCACCGACAGCGACAGCGTCACCAGTCTGATCAAGAACACGGGCATCTACCCGGCCGCTACGAGCGGACAGCAGCTGCCTGCCGTGGACCAGCCGTCGAAGTACTTCGGCGGACAGAACATCTACGACGTGTTCAAGACAGCGGCCGCGAACACGAGCACGGGCTGGGTGTGGGGCCCGACGATGAGCCAGGTTCAGTCCGACATGAAGGACGGGCTCAAGAAGGCCGGAGCCGGGCAGGGCACCATCCCGCAGACCGTGACCTCCGTCCAGGACAGCACCGTCGCGACCATGAAGAGCCAGGGGCTGAGCGTCGGGAAGTGACGCGCACGGAGAACGACGGCGGGCGCCCGGCGGCATTCCTGACCTGCCGGGCGTCGGCGCCGCGGCTTCACGCCCTCGCCCCCGACATGCGGGGGGACCGTCCTCGCCCGTGCCACCACCGCCCCCGCAGGGCGACGACCAGCCCGACCAGCACCAATGACCAGCCGGTCCCCCACTTCACGGGACCACTTCACGAGCAAGGAGCAGGCATGGCGACAAGAACGCCTGGCGACGCTCTCGCCCACCCCATCGCCGGCTCGGCAGCGAAGCTGTCCCCCAGCCGTGGCCAGACTCGTTCCGCGGTGCTCTTCCTGGCACCGTTCGGGCTGTTGTTCACGGCGATGTTGCTGGCACCGATCGGCTACGCGGTGTACCAGAGCTTCTTCAGGACGAACCGCAGCGGCCTCGGACTGGGACCGTCGACGACTGTCTTCGCCGGGTTCGACAACTACGTGACGGCTCTGCACGACAGCCGGTTCATGTCGTCGTTCCTGCGGGTGTTCATGCTCGGCATCGTGCAGGTGCCGGTGATGCTGGGTCTGGCGCTCCTTCTGGCGCTGCTGCTGGACTCGCGTGGCGCCGTGTTCAAGAAGGTCTTCCGGCAGATCTACTTCCTGCCCTACGCGCTGCCGGGCGTGATCGCCGCGATCATGTGGTCGTTCCTGTACGCACCGAGCGTCAGCCCGTTCACCGCTGCCCTGCGGCACGTCGGGCTCGAAGTGAACTTCCTGTCCGACGACCTCGTGCTCGGCTCGATCGGCAACATGATGACGTGGGCCTGGACCGGCTTCAACATGCTGATCATCTACTCGGCCCTGCAGGCGATCCCCGGCGAACTCACCGAAGCCGCTGTGATGGACGGCTGTTCCGGGTGGCGGGTCGCCTGGCACGTGAAGATTCCCGCGGTACGGCCGGCGCTGATCCTCACCACGGTGTTCTCCATCATCGGCACCGCCCAGCTGTTCAACGAGCCCGCGGTGCTGAGTCAGGTCGCCCCGACCGTCTCCCCGACCTACACGCCGATCCTGGCCACACAGCAGTCGGCGGACATCAACAACTACCACTACGCGGCCACCCAGTCGGTCATTCTCGCCCTGCTGACCTTCGTGCTGTCGTTCGGCTTCCTCAAGTTCACCCAGCGGAAGGGCACCTTCGCATGACGACCGTCACTCCCTCAGCAGCACGTGCCGCCGCCGGGCCTCCCGGGCGACCGCGTACGTCATCGCTGACCGGCCGGGTGGGCGTGTTCGCGGTCATGGCGCTCTTCGCCCTGTACACGCTCATCCCGGTCTGGTGGCTGCTGGTCACCGCGACGAAGAACAAGGGCTACCTGTTCACCACGAACGGGCTGTGGTTCTCCCACTTCGACCTGTGGACCAACATCCGTGACGTCTTCCACGAACAGGACGGCATCTTCGCCCGCTGGCTGCTGAACAGCGCCCTCTACAGCATCGGCGGCGCCGCGGTGAGCACGACGCTGTCGGCCATGGCCGGGTACGCGCTGGCCAAGTACGCCTTCCGCGGTCGCGACCTGACCTTCAACGTCATTCTCGGAGCCGTCCTGATCCCGGACGTCATGTTCGCGCTGCCCCTGTACCTGATGTTCAGCCAGGTCCACCTCGTCAACACCTACTGGGCCGTCTTCCTGCCCAGCATCGTCAGCCCGTTCGGGGTCTACCTGTCGCGCATCTACGCCGGAGCGTCGGTACCGGACGAACTGATCGAAGCCGCGCGACTGGACGGTGCCGGCGAGGCCCGGATCTTCTGGCGGGTCGCCATGCCGATCATGTCCCCCGCACTGGTCACCATCTTCCTGTTCCAGTTCGTCAGCATCTGGAACAACTACCTGCTGCCCCTGCTCATGCTCAACAGCGACGAACTTCAGCCGGTCACCGTCGGGCTGGCCAACTGGAGGGAAGGGGTGAACCAAGGCATCCCCTACAACATCACCATCACCGGCGCGTTCCTCTCGGTGATCCCCTTGATCGTCGCGTTTCTCGTCCTGCAGCGGTTCTGGCGCTCCGGACTGGCCGCCGGGAGCGTGAAGTAGGCCTGCCCGCCGGGCATTCCGGCCGGCCACGCGGCTGAGCGGACGTCCCCCGCCGCCTCCCGCCTACGCGCGCGCAACCCGCTTCCCCTCACCCCTGGAGACCTGACCTGATGGCCCTGCATCCCAGCATCTCCGCCCGGCTCAGCCTGATCGAGGACCTCCCGTCCTGGCGCGAGGCACTCGCCGATCCGGCTGTGCAACCGCGCCTGCAGGAATACCGGACCTGGAAGGCGGCACCGGCACTGCCCTCCGTCGTCACCAGCGACGAGAGCGTTCCCGGCCCGCACGGCCCGATAACGGTTCGTGTCTACCGGCCGCCGTCAGCACCGCAGCGGCCTCGCCCTGGCCTGGTCTGGGTGCACGGCGGCGGATGGGTCTTCGGCGATCTCGACATGCACGAGGCCGACTGGACCGCCCGCGAGGTCTGCGCCAGGGCCGACGCCGTGGTCGTGAGCGTGGACTACCGGCTCGCGGTCGACGGCGTGACGTATCCGGTGCCGCACGACGACGTCGTGGCGGGCGTCCGATGGGTGCGCGAGAACGCCGCGGTGCTCGGCATCGAACCGGCGCGGCTCACCGTCGGCGGCGCGAGCGCGGGGGCGAACCTCGCCGCGGGAGCCGCACTCCGCCTGCGGGACGACGACAACTGGCTGCCCGCCACCCTGGTACTGGCCTATGCGACCATGCACTCCGTCTCGCCGCCCCTCGCGCCGCCGCTGGCCGAGGCGTTCGCGCCGTTGCCGCGCATGGTCCGGATCCTGCCGGGGGACGTGGCGGAGATGACGGCCCACTACCTGGGCGGCACGCCGGATCCGCACGGCTACGCCTTCCCCGCGGGCGCCGTCCTGGACGGACTCTGCCCCACCCTGGTACTCGACGCCGAGTACGACGATCTGCGCGCCAGCAGCGATGCATTCGCGGCCGCACTCGTGAAGTCGGGCGTACCTGTGCGGCATGTCACGGTGCCCGGCGTACTGCACGGCTTCCTCAACCTGCCCTCTTCGGTCGAACCGGTGGACCAGGCGCTCGCCGTCCTAGCCGAGACGGTGGCAACGGCTCATGCGGGAGAACTCGCACTGGACCAGGGAGAACGCGGATGACGGAGCACCTGTACTCGGTGCAGCTCCATACGCTGCGCAACGCCATCGAGACCGATCTCCCGGGGACACTCGCGCGTGTTGCCGCGATGGGATTCGAGAACGTGGAGCTGTGGAGGTTCGAGCAGTACCGCAACGCGTACCGGCGTGCGCTGGCCGAGACATCTCTGTGCCCGCTCAGCGCACACGCGCGCCTTGTCGACGGAAACGCTTCCGCGGCTGTCCGCGTGGCAGCAGAGTTCGGAATCGGCACGCTCATCGAACCGCACATCATCGCTCGGCGCTGGACCACGCGGGCGGAGATCGAAGCGGCGGCCGCGAGTCTGAACGCCGTCGCGAGGCTTGCCCGGGATGAGGGCGTCACCATCGGGTACCACAACCACGACCACGAGGTCCGTCAGGACTTCGGCGGCAGGACCGGCCTCGAAGTCTTCGCGGAGGCGCTGGACGAGGACGTCGTCCTGGAACTCGACACCTTCTGGGCCGAGGTCGGTGGCGCTTCCGCCGTGGAGTTGATCTCCCGGCTCGGGGCGCGCGTCAGGTTCCTTCACCTCAAGGACGGCCCCTACACCACAACCCTCCTGGAGCAGCAGCCGGTCGGCCAGGGTGCGATGCCGGTGGCGGACATCCTGAAGGCCGCACCGGACGCGGTCCGCATCGTGGAACTGGACGACTACGCGGGCGACCCGTTCGAAGCCGTGCAGCAGAGCCTGCGTCATCTGGTGGAGGTCGACCGGTGAACTCCAAGCGAGTGGGGGTCGGCGTCATCGGCGCCGGCGTCATCAGCAGCCACTACCTCGAGAACCTGACGCGGTTCCCTGATCTGAACGTGGTCGCGATAGCGGACCTCGACCAGGAGCGCGCCCGTGCTCGTGCGCGCGAGTTCGGGTTGCGGCCCCTGCTCGTCCACGAGCTCCTGGCCCACGACGACATCGAGATCGTGCTGAACCTCACCGTCCCCTCCGCCCACTTCGACGTGTCGGCCCGGATCCTCGCGAGCGGCAAGCACGTCTGGAGCGAGAAGCCCCTCGCCATCAGCCGCCGCGAAGCACGGTCGCTGCTGGACAAGGCCGGTCGGAGAGGACTTCGCGTGGCCTGCGCACCCGACACGTTCCTCGGTGGTGCCCTGCAAACGGCACAACGAGCGGTCCTCGCGGGCCGCATCGGCGAACCGAGGAGCGCGCTGGCGATCATGCAGTCCCCGGGGCCGGAAGGCACCCACCCGAATCCCGCCTTCTACTACGACCAGGGAGCCGGCCCGCTGCTGGACATGGGGCCGTACCACGTCACCGCGCTCGTGCAGACCTTGGGTGCCGTCCGGCGCGTGAGCTCGGTTTCCTCCACCGCACGAGCGGTCAGGCAGGTTCTCGTCGGCGCGGGCGCAGGGACCGAGTTCGACGTGCGCGTACCGAGTCAGCACATGGCACTGCTCGAGTTCGTCTCCGGCGCTCGGGCGACCCTCGTCACGAGCTTCGATTCGGGGATCCGCCGCGACCTCCTCGAACTGCACGGCACGGAAGCCTCACTCGAGGTCCCCGACCCCAACCGCTTCGCCGGAACGGGCAGGTTCGTCCCTCTCCATGCGGAACCGGAGGACGTACCCGCTGTCGGGTCCACGTGGGGCCGGGGAGTGGGAGTGCTGGACCTCGCTCGCTCGATACGCGACGACGTACCGGAACGCGCCTCCGGCGCTCTCGCCTGCCACGTTCTCGACGTGCTTCTCGCCATCGAGGAGGCGGCACGGGCCGGGACACCGCTGACCCTCGAATCCACCGTGGCATCGCCGGCCCCCCTGGACGAGAACTGGGACCCCACGGCCGCGACCCTCTAGAACGATCGAGCAAGGAAGTTCAATGATCCGCATCCCGTTCAACGACGCGTGGCGCTTCGGTCCTCTCGTGTCCGTTCACGAGGCGATCGTGGTCGCCGGTGCCGGTGAGGAAGAAGTCACCCTGCCGCACGACGCCATGCTGGGGGGAGGGCGGTCCGCGGAGAACTCCGGTGGACCGCAGACGGGCTACTTCCGCGACGGAAAGTGGACCTACGAGAAGCAGTTCGACGTTCCGGAGGAATGGGCGACGAAGCGAGTCACCTTCGAGTTCGAAGGTGTCTACCGCGACGCGATGGTCTACATCAACGGTGCTCTCGCCGGTCAGTGGGCGGGCGGATACTCCCGCTTCCACATCAGCGCGGACCCCTTCCTGCACTACGGCAGGGCCAACACCGTCCGGGTGGACGCACAGGCACACCAGGACTCCCGCTGGTACTCGGGGGGCGGCCTCCACCGTCCCGTCAGCGTCCTCGTCGGCGACCTCGTCCACGTCACCCCGACCGGACTGCGACTCACCACACCGGACATCGACGCCGATCTCGCCACCGTGGTGGCGGCGACCGAGATCGTCAACGAGGACGTCTCCACTCGTATCGTCGAAGTGCTTCTAGAGATCCTGGACGCCGGGGGCGAGGTCGCGGCGTCCGACCTGGCCCGGGTCACACTCCTGGCGGGCGAAAAGATCACCACCCATCAGCGGACGTACGTCCAACGGCCGTCGCTGTGGAGCGTCGAGTCGCCCCACCTCTACCACGCGTCCGTGCGCCTCTTTGACGACAGCGGCCCGCTCGACGAGGCTTCCACGCACTTCGGTGTCCGCACCGTCACCGCCGACCCGATCCGCGGCCTGCGGATCAACGGCGAGATCGTCAAGCTCCGCGGCGGTGCGATCCACCACGACAACGGCATCCTCGGCGCCGCCGACTTCGCCGACGCCGCCGAGCGGCGGGTGCGGATGCTGAAGGCCGCGGGCTTCAACGCCGTACGCTCCGCGCACAACCCGATGAGCATTGCCCTCCTCGACGCGTGCGACCGTCTCGGCATGCTCGTCATGGACGAGCTGTTCGACGTGTGGACGGTCGCGAAGTCCGGTGACGACTACTCGCGCAGATTCCCGCAGTGGTGGGAACGCGACGTCGACTCGCTCGTGGCGAAGGACTTCAACCACCCCAGCGTGATCATGTACTCGATCGGCAACGAGATCATCGAGGCCGGAACCCCGCACGGCACGCGCCTGGGCCGCCGCATCGCCGACCGGGTACGCGAGCAGGATTCCACCCGCCTGGTCACCCACGCCCTCCAGGGCATGTACATCGCCCGCGACAAGATCCCCGCGCTGAAGGCCGAACTGGGTCAGGACGCCGCCCCTGTCCGGGGCCTGAACGACTACCTGGGCCAGGTGACACATCTGATCGACGCCCTCATGGCCTCGCCGGTCGTCGGAGAACGACTCGCCGAACCCGCCTCCGTTCTCGACGTCGTGGGGCTCAACTACGGCGAGAGCCGATACGTGCTGGACAAGGAGGCATACCCCAACCGCGTGGTCGTGGGCTCGGAGACGTTCCCGACGAAGATCGACCGGCTGTGGCAGCTCGTCACCGAGAACTCCCACGTCATCGGCGACTTCACCTGGACCGCATGGGACTTCCTCGGCGAGGTCGGAACCGGCCGCCACGTCTATCCCGAGGACCAGCAGGTACACCGCGCCCCCTACCCGTGGCTCACCGCCGAGTGCGGGGACATCGACATCATCGGGCAGCGTCACCCGATCTCGTACTACCGCGAGATCGTCTACGGGCTCACGCAGACGCCCTACCTCGCCGTGCGACGCCCCCGCGAGGACGGCTATGTCATCAAGCCCAGGGCGTGGACCTGGACCGATGTCTCCCCCAGCTGGACCTTCGACGTTCCCGTCGGCTCGCCGCTCCATGTCGAGGCCTACGCGGCGGCCGAGGAGGTCGAGTTCCGGCTCAACGGCACCACCGTCGCGACCGTGCCCGTCGGCACCGAGCGGAACTTCGTCGCCGAAGCCGACGTGCCCTACGAGCCCGGCGTCCTGGAAGTCGTGGCGTACCGCGACGGAGCGGAAGTGGGACGCTCGGCGCTGCGCACCGCCGGCGAACCCACGCGCCTGAGCCTGGAGACGGACCGCACCGAACTCGGCGCCGATCCGCAGCGGTTGGTCCACATCGACGTCACCCTGATCGACGACCACGGTGTGCTCAACCCGAACCGGGACACGAACATCACGATCCAGGTCGACGGTCCCGGGGTCCTTCAAGGATTCGGTACGGGAGCCCCTGCCACCGAGGAGAGCTTCCTCGACGATGCCGCCACGTCGTTCAAGGGACATGCCCTGGCGATCGTCCGGGCCACCGGGGAAACGGGACGGATCACCGTCACCGCCCGGGCGCACGGACTCCCGGACGCCTCCGTCGAGATCGACGTCGTACGGGCACCCACTCATCACGTGACAGAGGAAGGACAGAAATGACCTACGCGCCGACATCGGCCGGCTCGCCCAACATCGAGGTCGGCCCGAAGTGGCAGCGTCCTGACGGGGAGTTGCTCGCGCAGTTCCAGCGGCACTCGGTCGCGAACATCGGAGACGCACTCGGGCGCCTCGGCATGCCCGACGGTGGCATCACACCCCTCTGGGACGGCTGCCGTGCCGTGGGCAGCGCCCTGACGGTGCTGACGGTCGCCGGAGACGATCTGGCCGTGATCGACGCCGTCGCGCACATCGAACCCGGCGACTTCCTCGTCATCAACGGATTCGCTTACCCGGGCCGGGCCGTTATGGGCGACATCCTCACCCAGTACTTCTCCTCGCGAGGTGCCGTGGGAGCGATCGTCGACGGAGCGGTCAGGGACCGCGACGAGATCCGGCAGCAGCAATTCCCCGTGTGGTCGCGTTCGGTCACGCCGGCAGGGCCGTGGAAACACGGCCCAGGAGCCGTCGGGACGCCCGTCGCCATCGGCGGTGTCGTCATCAACCCCGGTGACGTGATGGTGGCCGACGCCGACGGCATCGTCGCAGTGCCCCTGAAGAAGGCGCACGACATCGCCGCCGAGCTGGCGCGGATCGCGGAATCCGAGCAGGGCATGCGCACGCAGGCCAAGCAAGCGCCCACGAAATGAGCCGCGTACATGAAGAGGGCGCGCATGCGCAGGGATCAGCGGTTGAACAACGCCAAGCTGATCCAGGCCGCCGCAGAGCTTTTCGAGCGTTGCGAGCAGCCGATCAGTCTCGCCGACATCGCTCGGCAGGCGGATGTGTCGGTCGCGACGGCTTACCGGCACTTCGAGTCCGCGGACGACGCCCTCAGCGCCTACCGACGGGACATCGTGAGCAAGTTCCGCGATCACAGTCTCGAGCAGTCGAGCAACGGTCTGGCCCTGCTCGAGAGTGTCTGCGGCTTCTGGGTGGACCTCATCCTCGCCGAAGGCGCGGCGCTGGTGCACCGCCGGTCCTCGGAAGGGTTCCTCGCGCGATACAAGGCCCAGGAGCCGTACTTGGAAGGCCAGGCGGAGGCCCTCGCCCGCCCCGTCCGCGAACTCGTGGCGATTCTCGGGGTGGGCGAGCTCGTCGGCGTCGAGGACGAGGCCGCCTTCCTGTGGAACGTCCTCTTCGACCCTCGGGAGATCTTCGACCTGCGTGACACGCTCTCGCTGCCGCCCGCTCAGATCACGCGCCGACTGGTATCGGCGTTCCGCGGCGCACTGCTCGGCTGGGCGACTGCTCGGCTGGGCGAACCAGCCTGACCGCGAGGAAGCCGTCTCTCCGCACGCGCAGACGGGCGGGACCTTCAGCGGCCCCAGATTGTAGTGAGGAAGAGGACGATGACTGCATCCATCACCGAGGCCGAGCACCCGGGCGGCCGTCGCTTCCGTCTGGATGACCGCTACCGCCGCGAGGAAGGCGTCGTGCACCTCTCCGGGATCCAGGCTCTCGTCCGCGTTCTGCTGGACCGCTCCCGGCGTGACAACACGAACGGACTGCATACCGCGACATTCGTCTCGGGATACGAGGGATCGCCACTCGCCGGCTACGACATCGAGTTGGGCCGACGCGGGGCGTTGTTGCACGAGCACGACATCGTCCACAAACCGGGGCTGAACGAGGAGCTCGCCGCGACCGCCGTCATGGGCAGCCAGTTGGCCGGCCAGGTCGGCGCTTCGCGGTGCGACGGCGTCGTGGGCATCTGGTACGGCAAGTCCCCCGGCCTCGATCGCGCCTCCGACGCCCTCCGCCACGCGAACCTGGTGGGAACCGGCCCTTCCGGCGGTGCCGTCGCGCTGGTCGGCGACGACCCGGGAGCCAAGTCGTCCAGCGTGCCGTGTGCCAGCGAGGCGACGCTCGCGGACCTGGCGATCCCGACGCTGTACCCGGCCGATGCCCAGGACATTCTCGACTTCGGGCTCCACGCGCAGTTCCTCTCCCGGTTCAGCGGCCTGTGGTCGGGCCTGAAGATCACCACCGCCGTGGCGGACTCAGCGTCCACGGCCGTCGTGGCACGCGATCGGATCACGGGCACCGAGGGCGACGGGAGCCCCAGCCCGCACAAGCCGAGCTCCATGCTCCTGGGTGCCAACCTCATGGCACTCGAACGCAGCCTGCACGACATCCGCCTCCCTCGTGCCGTGGCGTACGCCCGCCTCAACCGCCTCAACCGCTTGGTCCAGCGCGGGCCGTCGGACACAATCGGCATCCTGGCATCCGGCAAGACCTACCTCGACGTCCGCGAGGGCCTCCGCATCATCGGCCTCACCGACACGGACCTCGCACGGTACGGCATCAGGATCCTCAAGCTCGGCATGGTCTTCCCCCTCGAACGCGACGCCGTCATCGAGTTCGCGGACGGTCTCGACCAGCTGGTCGTCGTCGAGGAGAAACGGCCGTTCCTCGAAACCGCCGTCAAGGAAATCCTCTACGGCCGCGCCAACGCCCCGGTCGTCCACGGCAAACAGGACGAGGGCGGGCGATCGCTGTTCAGTCGCTCTGGAGAGCTCGACGTGGACAGCATCGCCACCGGACTGTCCAGGGTGCTCGCTCCGCTCGGCATCGAAGCCGCCCGCGCATGGCGTCAGCGGCCCAGAGCGCGTACGACGTTGGCACTGCCGCTTCTGGCTCGCAGCCCGTACTACTGCTCGGGGTGTCCGCACAACACCTCGACCACCTCCGGCGGGGACTCACCGGTCGGCGCTGGGATCGGCTGCCACTCCATGGTCGTGTTCATGGATCCCGAACAGGTCGGCCCGGTCGTCGGCATGACCCAGATGGGCGGGGAAGGTGCTCAGTGGATCGGATTGGAGCCGTTCGTCGACGCCGACCATTTCGTGCAGAACATCGGTGACGGCACCTTCATGCATTCGGGCAGTCTGGCCGTCCGGGCAGCGATCGCCGCGGGAGTGAACGTCACGTTCAAGCTGCTCTACAACGGAACGGTCGCCATGACCGGCGGCCAGGACGCCGTCGGTGCCCTGCCGGTCGACCGGCTCGCCGCCATGCTGCTGCACGAAGGCGTCGCCAAAGTGGTCATCACGACAGAGGACAGGGCCCGCATCCCGCGGGCCCGGCTTCCGAAGTCGGTGAAGGTTCTGGACCGGGGCGAGATCGAGGGAGCGCTGGCGGAACTGAAGGCCACTGCCGGTGTCACGGTCCTCATCCATGACCAGGAATGCGCCGCCGAGAAACGGCGTGCGCGTCGGCGCGGCAAGGCCGAGGCGCCGACGACGCGAGTGTGGATCAACGAGCGCATCTGCGAGGGCTGCGGTGACTGCGGCCGCAAGTCGAACTGTCTGTCGGTACACCCGGTCTCGACCGAGTTCGGCCGCAAGACCAGGATCGACCAGTCCTCGTGCAACCTGGACTATTCGTGTCTCGACGGCGACTGTCCGGCGTTCATGACCATCACGCCCGTCGGCAAGCCGAACCACGCCGGCCTTCCCGCCCTGGGGGCCGCCGACATCGCCGAGCCGGCCCGCACGGCCGGCGCCGACTCCTTCGGCATGCGGATCACCGGTATCGGGGGAACCGGCATCATCACCATCTCGCAGGTGCTGGCGACCGCGGCCGTCATCGACGGCCGCCACGCCCGCAGCCTCGACCAGACCGGACTGGCCCAGAAGGGCGGCGCGGTCGTCTCCGACATCAAGATCACTGAGGATGTCGTCGAACAGGGCGCCAAAATCGCCGAGGGGCAGTGCGACCTCTACCTCGCGTGCGATCCGCTCGTCGCGACCGACCCGAAGTACCTCTCCGTCGCCTCCGCGGATCGCACCGTCGCCGTCATGACCACGACCGAGATACCCACCGGGCAGATGGTGGTCGACACGACCGTCGGCTTCCCGGCTCCCGATGTCGTACGTCATGCCGTCCACGACGCAACGCGCCGGCTCATCGCTCTGGACTCCGGCCCGCTGGCCACACAGCTCTTCGACGACGAGCAGTACGCCAACATGCTCCTGGTGGGTGCCGCTTACCAGACCGGGCTGCTGCCGATGTCGGCTTCGGCGATCGAAGAGGCCATCACCCTGAACGCAGTCGCCGTCGACTGCAACGTGCAGGCCTTCCGGCGAGGCCGCCAGGCGGTCGCCGACCCCGAGGCGCTGAGTGCCGCGCTTGCCGACCCGACGCTCCCGGACGTGGAACCGCGGCTGCCCGCCGGGACCACCGAGCTCGTGGCGTTGGTCGCCGATGATGAGGAATCGGAGCTGCATCGCCTCCTCACCGTGCGTGTGGCCGACCTCATCGACTACCAGGACAGGCGCTACGCCCGCGCCTACGTCGACTTCGTCCAGACGGTGGCGGCCACGGAGCGCACTGCCGCCGACGGCTCGACCGAGTTGACCGAGGCTGTCGCCCGCTGTCTCCACAAGCTCATGGCGTACAAGGACGAGTACGAGGTCGCACGACTCGCCATTGACCCAGCCGTGAACGACCACATCACCGCGGCATTCGGAAGCGCGAGCCGACGCTCCTACCGCCTGCATCCGCCCGTCCTGCGAGCCCTGGGCATGAAAAGGAAGGTCGCTCTCGGAAGCTGGTTCCGCCCGGTCCTCAGACTGCTGCATGGGCTGCGGCGCGTTCGAGGAACCCGCCTCGACGTGTTCGGACTCCAGCACATGCGACGCATCGAGCGTGATCTCGTCGCCGAGTACCGGGAGTCGATCAGGACCGCGCTCGCGCTCCTGAACGAGGAGAACCTGGCCGAGGTTCTCCGGCTCGCGGAACTGGCCGATGCGGTCCGTGGATACGAAGGCGTCAAACTCGCGGCCATTGAGCGCTACCAGGCCGAGCAGGCGCGCATGCTCGGCGAGTTGCGGGAGAGCGCGGACCCCGTCCCGACGGAAGCCGGGCAGGGCCGTTGAACTCGATGTGAGGCAGGCCGTCTCGCGGGAGCCATCGGCTCAGGGAGTACTGCCGCGTCCGGACCGGAGGCTCGCCCACAGGTCCGTTGCCCCGCCCCGGACGCGCGCATGGTGAAACTGACACCATGCCGGTTCGGTACGGAACCCGGTCGGCATGATTGGCCACTCCAACGAGACGCCCAGTTGTTCGGTTCCGTGATCGCCCGCCGTGCGGCTACTGGGCGCCACGAGCACGCGCCGGTAGCCCGGTTCGAGGGGGCGAGGTGTGGGACTGCCGCGGCAGCGACATGGCGGCGGGCAAGGCAGGCGCCGTCCTGGCTGGGGATACCCGCGCCGGGCACCTCGCGGAGATGTCCGCAGGATGCGTCAGTCGTCACCGATGTCCCTGCTCATGAGCCGAACTGTCCCGGGTCGCTGCAGTGGTCGGCGCGTTGAGCCGCGCCCTGTTCCGCCCGCTCACGCGCCAGGAGCCCGCGCCGCCCCTCCCGGTGCTCGCGCTGTGCCACCGGGTCGGGGACGGGCGCGGCAACCGACAACGGCCTTGGGGTGTAGGGGCGTGGCGGTCGCCTGCCCGGCGGCTCCCGGTGTCGACGATCTCACCGCCTCGGCTCGCGCCTCAGGCCTGCTCATCACGTCTGGACCAGCGGTTTCCGCTCCGCCCACAGGGGGCACCCCGTTCTTCGCCACCGCGTCTGCTGCGATCGCAGTAGGCGCAAGTGTCTGCGAACGGCCAATGACGAGAGGCCGGAGAACTGCGAGCGTGAGGGTGGGCCGTGATCACCGGCTCCGTCGCATGGCATTTCTGGAAAGGCACGTCGATGTCCCCTCTCGCCCGCTGGTGTCATAGGCACCGGCTCGCCGTCGTCCTGGTCTGGGTGGGCCTGTTGCTCGCCCTGGGAGCCGGGGTCGGCGCCACCGGCAGCGCCTTCGGCAACAGCCCGACCTCACAGGACACCGACTCGGCCAAGGCCACGGCCTTGCTGCAGCAGGCCTCCGACAGCGCCGCGGGCAAGAGCGGCCGTGTGGTCTGGCAGCTGAACGGCGGCGAGGTCACCGAGCCCGCCGCCGAGAAGGCGATGACCGGCAGGCTCAAGGGCATTGCCGACGCGCCGGGCGTCGCCGCGGTGACCAGCCCCTACACACCCGTCGGCAAGGGACAGATCAGCAAGGACGGCAGGACGGCCTACGCGACGGTCGCGTTCGACCAGGACGTCTCGGACGCCCAGATCGACCACGTGAAGGCACTCGCCACCGAACCGGAGACGGGGAGCCTGCACATCGCCCTCAACGGGCAGGCGTTCACCGTCAACCCGGAGCCGAACGCGGTCGCCGACGCCATGGGCATCGTCCTCGCCTTCATCGTGCTGCTGTTCGTCTTCCGGGCGGTCTGGGTGGCGGCGCTGCCCATCATCACGGCCGTCATCGGCGTCGGCACCTCAGCGGTCACGGTGATGCTGCTCAGCCACGTCATCATCCTCTCCGACACGACGCTGACCCTCGGCTCGCTGATCGGCCTGGGCGTGGGCATCGACTACGCGCTGTTCATCGTCAACCGGCACCGCGCCAACCTGATGGCCGGTATGAGCGTCACCGAGGCGGTCGCCAAGTCTCTCGACACCTCCGGGCGGGCCGTGGTCTTCGCCGGGCTCACCGTCGTCGTCGCGCTGCTCGGCATGCTCACCCTGAACGTCGGCATCATCAACGGCATGGCGATCGGCGCCGCCGTCACCGTGGTGCTGACCGTCCTGGCCGCCATCACCCTGCTGCCTGCGCTGCTCGGGATGATCGGTCCGCGCGTCCTCAGCCGCAAGGAGCGCCGCGAGATGGCCGCCTGGACACAGCCGCGCTCTTCGGGCCGCACCGGCGTGTGGGGCCGGTGGGCCGAGCGGGTGCAGGCCAGGCCCGGGACTCTGGGTCTCGTCGCCCTGGCCGTGTTGACGGCGCTCGCGTTCCCGACGCTCTCCCTGCGCCTCGGCGCGTCCGACGACGGCAACCTGCCCACGTCCTCGACGAACCGTCAGGCGTACGAGATGATCGCCGACGGCTTCGGCCCCGGCTTCAACGGCCCGCTCGTCCTGGCCGTCCAGGCACCCACCGCCGCCGACAAGGCGGCCGAGGCGAAGCTGGTCACCGCGCTCGGAAAGGTCGACGGTGTCGCCAGTGCCGACGCCGTGCCCATGAAGGACGGGCAGACCGTCGGGGTGGTCTCCGTCGTCCCGACGACCTCCCCGCAGTCGGAAGCCACCTCCGACCTGATCCACCACCTGCGTGACGACGTGATCCCCGAGGCCGAGCAGGGCACGTCGATGAAGGTCTACGTGGGCGGTGTCACCGCGAGCAACGACGACTTCGCGTCGGTCCTGATGGGCAAGCTGCCCGTCTTCGTGCTGGTGATCGCCGCGCTCGGCTTCCTGCTGCTGACCGTTGCCTTCCGCAGCCTGCTCATCCCGGCGGTCGGCGCCGTGCTCAACATCCTCAGCATCGGAGTGGCGTTCGGCGCGATCGTGGTCGTCTTCCAGTACGGGTTCGGCGCCGGACTGCTCGGACTCGGCGCCGGCGGACCGATCGAGTCGTTCGTGCCGATCCTGGTCGTCGGCATCATGTTCGGCCTGTCCATGGACTACCAGGTCTTCCTCGTCAGCCGGATGCGCGAGGAGTGGTCCCACACCGGTGACAGTCACCGCGCGGTCCGGGTCGGGCAGGCCGAGACCGGCAAGGTCATCGCCGTGGCCGCCACCATCATGGTCTGCGTCTTCGGCTCCTTCGTGTTCGGCGGCATGCGAGTGATCTCCGAGTTCGGGGTCAGCCTCGCGGTGGCGGTCGCCGCGGACGCCCTGCTGATCCGCATGATGGTCGTCCCCGCCCTCATGCACCTGTGCGGGAAGGCGAACTGGTGGCTGCCCCGCAGTCTGGACAGGGCGCTGCCCAACGTGTCCGTGGAAGGCCCTGCCGACCAGCCGGCGCAGCCGCTGCACGCGGTGCCGGAGCGGGAGACCGCCGACCTGGCCGACTGACGGTCGGCACGACGGACCGATTTCCCGCACGGGCCGACGGAAAACGGGATGGCCCCGGATTCCGCCGGCCCGCGCTTCATAGAGTGAGGAAATGGAACTGCCCATGGTGTGGCGACAGTGGCTGGCTCGTCATGACCGGATCAGAGACGCGCTGCCCGCCGTTCCGCTGATCGTGATCGCCGCGGCGGCGACCGCCGTCGGCCCGTCCCACTGGCATGAGCCGCGGTGGGACGAGGTGGTGTGGACGGCGCTGTCGTGCGTGCCGCTGGCCTTCCGGAGTCTCTGGCCCCTGGGCGTCGCCCTCTTCACCCTGGCCGGCGACCTCACACTCATGGCCGTCGCCTCGCACATCTCGCCGACCCCGGCGGCGGTTTTCGTCGCCCTGTACGCCCTCGCCCTCCACGGCAGCCGGCGCACCGCTTGGATCGTCGGCTCCGTGGCGGCCGTGGCGATCACCGGTGTCTACGCCGCGACCCACGCGCAGTCCGTGACAGGGGGTCCCGGCCTGCTGCGGTTCGACCTCGCGATCGCGGCCACCGCGCTCGGCCGTACCGTCCTCAACCGCCGCCAGAACCTCGCGGCGGCCAGGGAACGCGTGGAACACGCCGAACGCACGCGGGAGGAAGAGGCCCGGCGCCGGGTCACCGAGGAACGCGTGCGCATCGCGCGCGACCTGCACGACGTGGTGGCCCACCACATCACCCTGGTCAACGCCCAGGCGGGGGTGGCCCACCACCTCATGCGCGCCAACCCGGAACAGGCCTACGCGGCACTGGCCCACATCAAGGACAACAGCCGCGCCGCGCTCGACGAACTGCGCGCCACCGTCGGTCTGCTGCGTCAGCCCGACGACGCGCCCGGCTCTCGTGCCCCCATCGCGACCCTGGCCGATCTCGACGCCCTGGTCAGCGGGTTCCGGGCGAGCGGCATGCCCGTGTCGGTGGCCCGCGCCGGCGATCCGTCGCCAGTGGCACCCGCGACCGAGCTGACCGCCTACCGGATCATCCAGGAAGCACTCACCAACACGCACAAGCACGCCTCCGCGACCCGGACCGCGGTGGTGCTGGACTACGGGATGCACTCGCTCCGGATCACCGTCACCGACGACGGACGGCCGGGCGTGCCCAAGGGCGCGGGAACCGGCCACGGGCTGATCGGGATGCGCGAACGGGCCACCGCCATCGGCGGTACCGTGATCGCTGGGCCGCGGCCCGAGGGGGGCTTCCAGGTCGTCGCCGACCTGCCGCTCGCGCTCGCCCCCACCACTGTCTGACCTCACGTGAGAAAAGATCACCCATGGCCATTCGCGTCCTGCTCGCCGACGACCAGGCCCTGCTCCGGGGCACGTTCCGGCTCCTCATCGACGCACAGCCGGACATGGAGGTCGTCGGGGAGGCCTCCAACGGGCGGGAGGCGGTGCGGCTGGCCCGGTCCGAGCGTGCCGACGTCGTGGTCATGGACATCCGGATGCCCGAACTGGACGGCATCGAGGCCACCCGGCTGATCGCTCAGGACGAGGACCTGGCTGGAGTCAAGGTCCTCGTCCTGACCACCTTCGAGGAGGACGACCTCGTCGTAGAGGCCCTCCGGGCCGGCGCCGGCGGCTTCCTGGGCAAGGGGGTCGAACCGGCGCAGCTTCTCGACGCCGTCCGGCTCGTGGCCTCCGGCGAGGCGTTGCTCTCCCCGGCAGCCACCAGGGGCCTCATCGCCCGGGTTCTCACCCAGCCCTCCCCCGGTGACCTCGTCGACCCCCGCAGGCTGGCCACTCTGACTCCCCGGGAACAGGAAGTGCTGACCCTGGTGGGCTCCGGCCTGGCCAACGACGAGATCGCCGAACGCCTCTTCGTCACCCCGGTCACCGTCAAGACCCACGCCAACCGGGCCATGGCCAAGCTCGGCGCCCGCGACCGGGCTCAGCTGGTCGTCATCGCGTACGAGACCGGCTTGGTGCGCGCGGGAGAACGACAGGGCTGAGGTGCGGGCCGGGCATGGCCGACGGCCCGGCCGCACCCCGCGCACGTGGGCCGGTCCTCCGCCGACCCCCGCCCGCCTGCCTCATTTCACCCCAGGTCTGGCCAACGAGGGCATACAGCGCCCTGCCACAGCTGCCCACACACGGCCGGACTGTGGACTCACCCAGCCCTCCACTGCGGGCCTGCGGCCAGCGCTGCCCCTCCCGCGATCGGTCGGAGCGCGGGAGGTGGCACCACAGGACAGCTCACCCACCCATCACCAACGCGTCAGCGATTTCCGCAGGTCAACGGGACCTTCCCCGTGGTTTCAGAGGTGTCTGAGGTGTCGGCGGCAGCTCGGGGGCCGGCAGCGGATCCCCGTCGTACCCCTTCACCTCGCCGAATCGTGTCCCTTCCGAGTTCGGTGAATCCGACGCCCTGGGTGCGGTGGTCTATGCCGAATCCCACCTCTACACGCTCGGCGCCAGCGTGCGCGTCGACCTCGGGATCCCGACCCTCCAGGACATCCCGCCCGCGCCCGCCCGCCGTCCAGCTACGCCCGTGACACTCTCCCCGGACCAGGCCCACCGACGCAGCCGCTGACCACCAAGCCCCCGGCCCTCACCCGGAGCAGCACCATTGACCAGATCGACCTGCAAGCCGAGATCGCCCAACTGCGGCAACTCGGCAGCGCTTTCGAGGACTTGCACAGCGAAGTCCGCTCACTCACCCTCTCACCCGGCACCGACGCCCGGCAGCAGCTCGCGTCGAAGATCCTGTCCACGAACGAGCTGGTCCAACGGGCCATGGAACGCCTGGCCGCCCTCGACGGCAGCCAGTACGCCGCCGTACCCGGCAGCCGCCCGTCCCTGGAAGCGCTCGCCTCCGTCGTCTTCGCCGCCAGTATCGCCGCATCCGACTTGGCCGGCGCGCTGGAGGCCAACCCTCTGGAGGGCGCCGCGTTCCCCGGCCCGCCGGCCGATGAAGCAGCCGTGCGCACGGCACGGCACGCGGAGGCCGTCCCCGCCATGGCGGAGCACCTCGCGGACGCCGCCCACCAGCTCGACCTGGCTCACACCGGCTGCTGCTACCTCGCCAGTGGTATCTCCCGGGACCTGAAACAGCACGCCGAACAGCAGCAGGCGACACCCGTGCCGGAGATCACGGCCAGCCAGTACGCCGTCCTCGCCCGGCTGTCCGCAGGAGGCGGCATCCGTTACGTAATCAGCCGGCACGGCGTGCTCAAGGCCATCGACAAGGACCGGGCCACCGTGAACGTCGCCACCCTCAACGCCCTGATCAAGCGAGGACTCGTCGAGGTGGACACCACGACACCCCTGCACCAGGGCCAGCGCCTCGACGTCACCGCCGAAGGCCGGCGTGCCCTCGCCCAGCACAAGCCCACCACGGTTGCCGCCCGAGCAGCGGCCGTGACGCCTCCTGCAACGAAGCAGGGAGCGGGCCGCAGACGGTGAGCTTCACCCCGACGGACCGCGTCCTGGCCTCCCCGCGCCACCTGGCCGGCGGCGGACTGGACCGGATCGGCGACGTGCTCGGTCCGTTGATCCACATGTACGGCTGGAACTACACGCACGACGCCTTCAGCGACCAGCCGCGTGCCGACGGATCTTTGCCCTCATCGGTACCGGCGCAAGACCAAGCTCCAGCCATCGCCGCCTCGCCCGCTGCTACGCCGCCCCTGGGCACGCCACCCCTAATCGTCTCGACGCCCAAAGGCCAGCGGTACGGGGCTGAACGCCCGGCCCTCTCGGAGTCTCGGGGCCCCGGTACCTGCCTACACCCCACTCACAGCGACAAGCGCAGTGCGGTGGCCAACAGCTGTCTCCGCCGCCCCAGCGCACGGCTGCCCCTCCAGCGATCCCACCCTCCGGAGTCCACGCCCATGTCCCATCCGCCTTCTGTCACGGGGGTGTTGTCCGTCTCCGCCGCGGACGGCACACCCCTGTCCGTCTACCGCGATACGCCTGTGCGCCCGCGTCGCGACGGCGCGACGGTCGTCCTCGTGCACGGCGCGTCCGTCACCGCCGACTTGTGGCGTCTGCACACCCGGCACCTGACCGGTCTGGGCCTGGGCGTCCTGCGCTACGACCAGCGCGCGCACGGCCACACCTCCCGAGGCCAGGCACCGCTGACGGTCGAACAACTCGCCGACGACCCGCACCAGATCCTGACCCGCCTCGCCCCCACCGGACCGCTCGTGCTCGCCGGCCACTCCCTGGGCACCCTGGTCCTGCAGGAACTCACCGCCCTGCACCCCCAACACCTGACCCGCGTACGGGGCATGGTACTGCTGTCTCCCACCGCACGGGGTGCGACGGTGCTGCCCGGCCGCGGCCCGTGCGCCTGGCTGTTGGCCGCCGGACGCAGCCTCGCTGCCCTGACCTGCGCCCACACACCTCGCGCGGTGGATCTCCTGCGCCGACGGCTGCCCGCCACGCACCCCCACCGCCTCGCCCCACGCCCCAACCGGTCGGCCGACAGGCCACCGCCGTGCCGCCACGGCGTCCGCCACACCGCGACCGGTGATCTCGCCGCCCTGTGGCAGTCCCTGCGCGACTACAAGCCGCGCGACCTCACCGTCCTGAGCCAGCTCGGCGACCGGCTGCTGCTCATGGCGGGAGCCGACGACCGGCACATCCCCGCCGCCCACACCAAGCAGCTGGCCGCCCACCTCCCGCCGCCGCACTGGACGTCCTCCCCCGCACCACACACGCCTTGCCCATCCGCCACGCCGCCCTCATCAGCGCCCGCATCGCCCGCCTCGCCGCCGAACCGGGCCAGCCCCATCACCCCCAGGACCAGTCATTTCCAAGCTCCCCGCTTTCCATTCGATTTCACTAGGCGCCGGAATTCAATCCAGCACCATGCTCGCCCTGTCCGCCGAAGGCATCCTCCCCAAGGTCGACTACGCCATTTTCGCCGACACCGGCTGGGAACCCAAAGCCGTCTATTCCCACCTCGACCGCCTCGAACAGGAAATCGCCGTCCCTGCAGGCATACCCGTTCTGCGCGTCACCGCGGGAAACATTCGAGAGGACGCCCTAGATCCCGAGCACCGCTTCGCATCCATGCCGCTGTACATCCTCAACCAGGACGGAAAACAGGGCATGACCAGGCGCCAGTGCACCGGGGAATATAAAATAAAACCGATCAAGAAGAAGGTCCGAGAACTTCTCGGATACTCCTACCCCCAGCGCATCCCCAAGGACATATTCGTCGAACAGTGGGTCGACATCTCGACGGATGAATTCCACCGGGCCAAGGACTCCGACGTCAAGTGCATGCGCAACCGGCATCCACTCATAGACCTCGGCTGGTCACGTGCAGACTGCATCCGCTATTTGACCTCTATCGGCTTGGCCGACACTCCGAAATCGAGCTGCCTCGGTTGCCTTATGTGGAATCGAGCGGGTCTAGTACTCCAGCAGTACTTCGTGGCTTGACCTGGGGAAACGTCGAGCGGTGGGAGTGTAGCGGGCGGGAAGTCGTCACGGACGGCTTCTGCCCGCACGCCCCTCGAAGGAGTGCCCCCGATGGCAAGGTCGCCCCGGGCCTGGGAAGCCTCGGGTCGTGATCACCGAACAGGCAGCCGAGACCTGGGACCGCGACCTGGACCACCTCTTCACCACCATCGGGCGCCACTTCGGCCGTGTCGAACCACGCCGCCGCATGCGGGACTACGTGCGCGCACTGCTCGCCCCGGTGGCCCGAAAAAACAGCTGGCAACTTGCCGAACACGCCGGCCACGCCACCCCGGACGGACTGCAGCACCTGCTCTCCCGAGCCCGCTGGAACCCCGACGACATCCGCGACGACCTGCAGACCTACGTCGCCGAACACCTCGGCCGCCCCGACGGTGTACTGATCATCGACGACACCGGGTTCCTGAAGAAGGGCACTACATCCGCCGGAGTCCAAAGGCAGTACTCCGGCACCGCCGGCCGCACCGAGAACTGCCAGATCGGCGTCTTCGCCGCCTACACCAGCACAGCCGGCCGCGCCCTGGTGGACCGCGAGCTCTACCTGCCCAAGTCCTGGACGGACGACCGTGACCGCTGCCGCGCCGCCAAGGTCCCCGACGAGCGGGAGTTCGCCACCAAGAACACCCTCGCGGCGACGATCGTCCGCAGGGCGCTGGCCTCGCCGCTGCCGGTCGCCTGGGTCACGGCGGACGCCGCCTACGGACAGGACAACCGCTTCCGCCGGATGCTGGAAACATCCGGCGTCGGCTACGTCCTCGCCGTCCCCAAGTCCCAGTTCTCCCTGGCCGGCCCACGCATCGACAAGGCCTTCGAGCAGGCCCCCGACCAGGCATGGGAACGCCGTTCCTGCGGCGCGGGCGCGAAGGGACAGCGCGAATACGACTGGGCAGCCGTCCAGTTGCGCCCAGTGTCCGAGTACGACCACCAGGACGGCGTGTTGATCCGTCGACGGTGGGCGCTGGCACGGCGCAGCTTGAGCCGGCCGGACGAGATCGCCTACTACCTCGGCTACGCACCGCTGGATGTCGGCGTGGACGAACTGGTGCGCGTTGCCGGCGCCCGGTGGGCGATCGAAGAGTGTTTCCAGGCAGCGAAGAACGAGTGCGGCCTGGACGAGTACGAAGTCCGCCGCTACGTCGGCTGGTACCGGCACATCACCCTGGCCATGCTCGCCCACACCTTCCTCGTTGCGATGAGCGCGCGAGCAGCCGAAAAAGGGGATCCACCGGTGAGGATGCCGTGGTCATCGAGCTCACCGTGGCAGAAGTGCGGCGACTCCTGGCAGCTCACACACCCCGAGACCTTCACACCCTCACTCACGTGCTGAGCTGGTCGCACTGGCGCCGACGACGCCAAGCGGTGGCCCGCCGCTGCCACTACCGACGTCGGGGGCACTCCTTCGAGGGGCGTGCGGGCAGAAGCCGTCCGTGACGACTTCCCGCCCGCTACACTCCCACCGCTCGACGTTTCCCCAGGTCAAGCCACGAAGTACTGCTGGAGTACTAGTACTCCAGCCGTAGATCGTTACGGTCGTGGCGTCGGTCGGCCGAGTCCCATTGTCGAGCCCGTCCTATCCGTGTGTGGCAGTCCATCCGAGCCATGGCCTCAGGCCCCGTTGCGCGACCCGCAGTACCTCATCCGGGTGCCGCTCGTCAGCTCGTTCGATCACAACGAGATCCCAGTCCTTCCGACGGACTGCGCCAAGTGTCACTGCACGCTCATGCCGCAGGTACGTCACCGCCGAAGCGACGTCGGCCACTGGAGGACTTACGTCGTAGCTGGCGAGTTTCCCGACGTACCAGTCCAGCCACTGCTCGCCTTCCCGCGTCGCAGCTCGGGGCAACGCGAACTCGGCGTTCCCATCGAGAAAGACCATGACCGGCCGAACCCGTGCGAGAACCTCGGTGAGGTCGGTCATGAAGGCGTCGATCGTCTCTTCGCCGTGCCCCATGGCCAGCAGCGTCGGCACGAACGGCATCAGCGCGTCCGCAATCACCACGTCATCGCCGCTCGCCACAACCGCATCGACGAACCTCGCCGCCGCCGCGATCAGTGTCCCCGGCTCGACCGTGCCTGTCGCCTTGAACTCCTCGGCCACCGCGGCGAACTGCGGTCGGGTCAAGATCTCCTCCTCGCGGAAGTGGTCCACCCGCAGTCCCGTATCAGCCAGCCACCGAGACAGCCCGGCGCACAGCGTCGACTTGCCCACTCCGGGAGATGCTCCCCACACCATGATCAGAACTGTCATGGTTGCCGAGCCTAGGATCGTCAACCATGACAGCCAACTCCATGGCGTCCCCGGCCGCCCGTGCAGCAGATCGGGATCGTCACCTCACAGCCGTTCGGCGCCGGTAATGGCTGGCCCGGGATCGGGCCTGGTGGCGTCGTCGCCATGCGGACCAGCGAAGCCTATGTGTGGCTGGGTGGATGGGCTGGGTGACGAGTGTGCTGAACAGGTGCTGGATCTCGTTGCAGGTCAGCGGGATCAGTCCGTCCGGAGCCGGTGTGTCAGCGCGTTCGTGGGCGGTGGCTGCCGCGAGAAAGGCATGGGCCAGCATCGCGAGGGTGACCCATCGGTGCCAGGACGTCCAGCGTCTGACTTGATGCTCGTCCAGTCCGGCCAGACCCTTGCTGGACTGGAAGATCTCTTCGACCGTCCATCTGCGTCCGGCCACCTTCACCAAGGTGGACAGGGGCACTTGGGCCGCCGAGTAGCAGCGGTAGAAGGCGAGTTCACCGCTGCTGCGGTTGCGGCGGACGAGCAGATGGTGGTGGCCGGGCCTCTCGTCGGCGGTATCGGCCAGGGCCCAGTCGTAGTAGCGATGCCCCTTGGCTCCGGCCCCGACGGAAAGCTTCTGCCAGGCCCGTTTCGGGAGCCTCTTGGCCAGTGCGTCGGCGCGGATTCTGCCTGCGCGGGTGGTGATCTGGTGGTCGCAGGCGATGGCCAGGACGTAGCCGAGCTGCCGTTGCTCCAGCGCGGCCCGCAGGTGCGGGTTGCTCCCGTAGACCTCGTCGCCGGCCACCCAGGATACGAGGATGCCGGCATCCATGGCACGGCCGATCATGCGGGCGGCGAGTGCGGGTTTCGTGGCGAAGCGCACGGTGTCGGGTATCCCGGCGGCCTGGCAGCGGGACGCGTCCTGGGTCCAGGAGCGCGGGACATAGAGTTCCCGGTCGATCGCCGCATGGCCGCGCGGGGTGGAGTAGGCGAGGTAGACGGCGACCTGGCTGTTCTCGATGCGTCCGGCGGTGCCGGTGTACTGGCGCTGGACCCCGACCGTGGCGGTGCCCTTCTTGAGATCGCCGGTCTCATCGACGACCAACACCGCGTCGTCGTCCTGCAGTTGCTCGATGACGAAACCGCGGAGGTCGTCACGGACCGCGTCGGCGTCCCACTTCGCCCTGGACAGCAGATGCTGCAAGCCGTCCGGTGTCGCGTCCCCGGCATGCTCGGCGAGCGTCCAGCAGTTCTTGCGCGGTAGGTCCGACAACAGGCCAAGGACGAACTCCCGTGCCCGGCGCCGCGGTTCCACCCGCCCGAACCGTCCAGCGATTCGGCCCATCAGGGCCTCGAACATGTTCTGCCAACGTGCAGGATCTATGCTGTGACCTGCGGCCACCGACTGATCTTCTGTCTTCACACACTGATGATCAACGGTGGCCGCACTCGCTCCCAGACCGGCTCGGACCCGCAAGATCACGATCTACGGCTGGAGTACTAGTACTCCAGCAGTACTTCGTGGCTTGACCTGGGGAAACGTCGAGCGGTGGGAGTGTAGCGGGCGGGAAGTCGTCACGGACGGCTTCTGCCCGCACGCCCCTCGAAGGAGTGCCCCCGATGGCAAGGTCGCCCCGGGCCTGGGAAGCCTCGGGTCGTGATCACCGAACAGGCAGCCGAGACCTGGGACCGCGACCTGGACCACCTCTTCACCACCATCGGGCGCCACTTCGGCCGTGTCGAACCACGCCGCCGCATGCGGGACTACGTGCGCGCACTGCTCGCCCCGGTGGCCCGAAAAAACAGCTGGCAACTTGCCGAACACGCCGGCCACGCCACCCCGGACGGACTGCAGCACCTGCTCTCCCGAGCCCGCTGGAACCCCGACGACATCCGCGACGACCTGCAGACCTACGTCGCCGAACACCTCGGCCGCCCCGACGGTGTACTGATCATCGACGACACCGGGTTCCTGAAGAAGGGCACTACATCCGCCGGAGTCCAAAGGCAGTACTCCGGCACCGCCGGCCGCACCGAGAACTGCCAGATCGGCGTCTTCGCCGCCTACACCAGCACAGCCGGCCGCGCCCTGGTGGACCGCGAGCTCTACCTGCCCAAGTCCTGGACGGACGACCGTGACCGCTGCCGCGCCGCCAAGGTCCCCGACGAGCGGGAGTTCGCCACCAAGAACACCCTCGCGGCGACGATCGTCCGCAGGGCGCTGGCCTCGCCGCTGCCGGTCGCCTGGGTCACGGCGGACGCCGCCTACGGACAGGACAACCGCTTCCGCCGGATGCTGGAAACATCCGGCGTCGGCTACGTCCTCGCCGTCCCCAAGTCCCAGTTCTCCCTGGCCGGCCCACGCATCGACAAGGCCTTCGAGCAGGCCCCCGACCAGGCATGGGAACGCCGTTCCTGCGGCGCGGGCGCGAAGGGACAGCGCGAATACGACTGGGCAGCCGTCCAGTTGCGCCCAGTGTCCGAGTACGACCACCAGGACGGCGTGTTGATCCGTCGACGGTGGGCGCTGGCACGGCGCAGCTTGAGCCGGCCGGACGAGATCGCCTACTACCTCGGCTACGCACCGCTGGATGTCGGCGTGGACGAACTGGTGCGCGTTGCCGGCGCCCGGTGGGCGATCGAAGAGTGTTTCCAGGCAGCGAAGAACGAGTGCGGCCTGGACGAGTACGAAGTCCGCCGCTACGTCGGCTGGTACCGGCACATCACCCTGGCCATGCTCGCCCACACCTTCCTCGTTGCGATGAGCGCGCGAGCAGCCGAAAAAGGGGATCCACCGGTGAGGATGCCGTGGTCATCGAGCTCACCGTGGCAGAAGTGCGGCGACTCCTGGCAGCTCACACACCCCGAGACCTTCACACCCTCACTCACGTGCTGAGCTGGTCGCACTGGCGCCGACGACGCCAAGCGGTGGCCCGCCGCTGCCACTACCGACGTCGGGGGCACTCCTTCGAGGGGCGTGCGGGCAGAAGCCGTCCGTGACGACTTCCCGCCCGCTACACTCCCACCGCTCGACGTTTCCCCAGGTCAAGCCACGAAGTACTGCTGGAGTACTAGCCTGCAGTCATGGCCCCGATACCGTGGGGCAAGTTCCCCACTGTTGCAGAGCATCAACTGGCCCGCCGGTGGCTGCAGTTCACCGCGAACATCGGTCGAGCACCCAACACGATCGACGCATACGGGCGTGCGGTCGAGGACCACCTGCGGTTCCGCGCCGCGGAAGCAACAGACCCGCTGATGGCCCGCGCGGACACCGTCGCCGCCTGGATCAGGAACATGTTGGACCGGCCCCGAGCCGTCAGACACGCGTCGAAAGGGTCACGCCAGGCCGAGACGGGCCTGGCGAACGCGACCATCCAACAGCGACTGGTCGCGGTCCGGTCCTTCTACGAATACCTGGTGGAAGACGGCCGGCGCGAGCAGAACCCGGTCCGCCGGGGGCAGGCCGGACGCGGTGGCCGAAGACCCCGTCAGGGCTTGGTACGGCACATCGAGCAAGCCCCGTGGATCCCCGCCGAGGAGGTCTGGCAACGGATCCTGGCTGCCTGTGCAGCGGAATCGCTGCGCAACCGGCTGATGGTCACGCTCGCCTACGACGGTGCCCTGCGCCGCGAAGAGCTCGCCCAACTCGATGTCGAAGACTTCGAGCCCGCACACCGTCTCATCCACCTGCGGGCAGAGACCACCAAGTCTCAGAGGGCCCGGGAGGTGGCGTTCGGCAGGACCTCGTCGCAGCTGTTCGTGGCCTATCTCCGCGAACGTCGCACACTGTTCGGCCGGATCGACGGGCCGCTGTTCCGGTCGGTGTCGAACCGCAACTACGGTGCGCCGCTGGGACCTTCCATCTGGTCGAAGACCGTCGAGCACATCGCCCGAAATGCCGGGGCCGCCCGGCTGTCCACCCACACCTTCCGGCATCTACGGCTGACCGACCTGGCCCGCGCCGACTGGACCCTTGACCAGATCGCCCAGTACGCCGGCCACCGCGATCTGGCGACCACGATGCGCTACATCCACCTGTCCGGCCGTGAACTGGCCGCCCGTTTCTACCGCGCGAACACCACCATCCACGCCGACCGCGAGCGACTGCTCGCCTCACTGCTGGAGGAGCCATGAACCCCGCCGACACCGGCCAAGCCCCCACCGGCAAGATTGCACGTGAAGCCCTGTTCGAGCTGATGCGCCCGGTCGACGAACCCGTACGCGAATGGCCCCGCAAGACCGGCCGCGCCGCACGCAACCGGGTACTCGACGCAGTACGAGCCTCTGGCCTCTCCTACCAGTCGTGGGACGAAGCCACCTGGGCGGAGGTGTCCGCCGCGGCCGGGCCGGCCCGTCTGCGCATCGCAGCCCTCGGGCATCTCCTCGGCGGGCATCACCGCCTGCATCACACCGCCGGTATTAACCAGATGCACAGGCTCGCGGATATGGTCTTCGGCCCCGGAGCGACCGGGCCCGCACTGCACGAGGTCGAGCAGACGCTGAGTTCCTGGCAGACCTCCCCGCACCTGCTGGAGTGGCAGGTCGGCAACGCGGTCCTCGACGCCCTCCTCAGCGCCGGAAGCCCTCACCTGGAAGACCTCACCGACACTCTGGTGCGCCAACTGGTGGCCGAGTACGACAAAGTTGCCGGCCTCAACAGCCGTCGCCGCGGCCTGATCAAGCTTTCCCGGGTGCTCGCGGGCAAGGGCATCATCCCCGCCCCGCTGCACAGCAACGAGAACAAGGCCGGTCCCCGCTCGGACATGCTCTCCACCGTCCCGCCGGAATGGGCCGAATGGGCCCTGCGCTGGCGGAAGTTCTCCACGCACGAGCCCGGCACCATCCGCTCCATGTTCTCCGTCACCCTCATCGCCGGACGCTGGGCCGCGGAAAAGCACGCCGACGTCATCGCACCGGATCAGTGGACCAGGGACATGGCGGCCGAGTACGTCGCCGACACCATGCAGGCCACCGTCGGTCAGTGGGCCGGCCACAACCGCAACCGCAGCCGCTTCGGCCAGCCCATCTCCCCCGGCGGCCGGGCGGCGCGGATCGACAGCATCCGCGGGTTCTTCTGCGACCTCACCGAATGGGAATGGATCAAGCCGCGCTTCGATCCGCGCCGTGTGATGAGCATGCCGCTGTCCCTGCGCGCCCAGATGGGACCGAACCCCAGGATCATCGACGATGCGTCATGGGCCAAGCTCATGGCCGCCGGGCTGACCCTGAACGCCGAGGACCTCAAGCCCTACGGCTCCGGCCGGGCCCGCGAAGCCGGCTGGAAGGCCACCTACTATCCCGTCGAGATGGTCCGGGCGATGGTCGGCGTCTGGCTGTTCGGCGGCTGCCGCGTCGACGAGATCCGCCGGCTCGAACTGGACTGCGTCACCTGGGACCAGGCCACCGACGACACCACCGGCGAGCCCTTCACCATCTGCCTGCTGCACATCCCGCAGAACAAGACCTCCCGGCCGTTCAACAAGCCGGTCGACCCGATCGTCGGCCAGCTCATCGACGCCTGGAAACTCATCCGGCCGCCCCAGCCCGACCTGATCGACCGCAAGACCGGGCAGAAGCGACCACACCTGTTCTGCCACCGCGGCCAGCTCGTCGGCAAGGACTACCTCAACCACAACATCATCCCCGTCCTCTGCCGCAAGTCCGGCGTCCCGCAGACCGACTCCCATGGCGCGCTGACCAGCCACCGAGCCCGTGCCACCATCGCCACCCAACTCCTCAACGCCCGCGAACCGTTGACCCTCAACGACCTGCAGCAATGGCTCGGCCACAAACACCCCGCCAGCACCCGCTACTACGCGGCGATCCTGCAGCGCACCCTCACCGCCGCCTACAAGAAGGCCGACTACTTCGCCCGCAACGTCCGCACCATCCAGGTCCTCATCGACCGCGAGTCCATCCTCACCGGAGCCGCCGCGGGCGGCGAACAGCCATGGAAGTACTACGACCTGGGTGAGGGCTACTGCAGCTACGACTTCTTCGCCAAATGCCCCCACCGAATGGCAGGCGCGCGCTGTCCGTTCTACGTCCCCAAGCAGTCCGCGCAGGGCCAGCTTCTGGCCGTCAAGGACGGCATCAACCAGATGCTCGAACGGCTCGACCTGACCGACGACGAACGCGAAGCCCTTGAAGGAGACCGCGAAGCGGTCACTGCCCTGGCCGAGCGACTTGCCGACACCCCCACGCCAGCTGGCCCCACACCCGGGGAACTCGGCACCACGGGCAGCTTCATTCCTCTGACCCAGCTGATGAACACCGTGTCCCGCCCAGCGCAAGAAGACGCCGAATGACGCCCCCGAAATTCAACAAGCCGCGCCGAACAGCCTCACCGCTGACACCAGCGCAGTCGCCAACGGCCGACCAGACTTACAGACCAAGCTCCAGTGGCTGATCGGGGACTCCGTCCTTGATCAAACCGGCTAGTGGACCTGCAAGATCACGCGGCCCAAAGAGGTCCGACCCTTGGTAATCGGCGATCTCTGACAGCTGCCACCAGCGGAAACCCGTGATGTTTTCAGCAGCCAACTCGTCACTCGACAGCGCACCGTCCGGCTGGAAGGCAGCAGTGCGGATGAGGAAGTAGTCCTCAATCGCGCCGTCATACCCGCTCACATAGCCGGGCCCGACGACCCTCCGATGCCACACATGCTGCGGTGAACGGTCGATCACGAACCCGATCTCCTCATGCAGCTCGCGGCGCAGCGCTTCCTGAGGTGACTCGCCAGCCTCGATCCCTCCTCCGGGAGCTGCCCAAACCACCCTCTCCGGAAGCACGAACCGGCACAGCAGGATGCGGTCCTCCCCATCCAGAACGACCGCACGGACCGCGTGACGCAGGTTCAGCAAAGACATCAGAGCACCCTACGGGCCAGGCCAAGACCGCCGCAACGCCCCTCGATGGGCCGCCTCCAGGCGTCCCCGCCCCCTCACTCACCGAAAGGTCACGCTCCTGTCTCGATTCTCAACAACCTGTCCATTTTATGGAAACGCACAGTGGAGGAATATCCGGGACAGCAGTCCGGAGGAATGGGCGGACGTGGTCGCGTTCGACGCAGACATCCGCCAGGGCAACGCCCGCGCGAACGCCTCCGGGAACCGGCTGCTGGGCCAGGCGTTCCTGCACCGCTCCCGTGTCCCGCTCGACCAGGCCCCCATCGATCACGTCACCGCCGCGGAGTGGGCTGCGCGCAAGCAGGAACTCGACGATGGTGCCGCCACGGTGGAGGAGCTGGAGAACGGCGTGGTCGACGGCTGCTCTCCCTGGGCCTGCCGCGGAGCCTCCGAGCACGAGCCGGTGCAGGACGACTTCGGACTGGCCTCGTGAGGAGGATCATCCTCGATCTGTTCGCCGGGCCCGGCGGCTGGAGCCACGCGCTCACCGTCCTCGGCGCGCGGGACATCGGCCTGGAGTGGGACGAGTGGGCCTGCAAGACCCGGGCCATGGCAGGGCAGTTGACGATCCGGACCGATGTCGCCCGCGATCCGACGTGGATCTTCTCCGGCCGGATCCTCGGGCTGATTGCCTCCCCTCCGTGTCAGGCATGGAGCATGGCGGGCAAGCGCCTCGGTCTGGTCGACCAGCCGCTCGTCCACCAGGCCGTGGCCGACCTTGCGGCCGGACGCGACACCCGCGAGCAGCTGCTCGGCGCGTGCGCGGACGAACGCTCTCTCCTTGCGGCCGAGCCCATGCGCTACCTGCACGCCCTGAACACCGTGGGCGAGCCCGAATGGGTGGCCATGGAAGAGGTCCCCGACGTTCTGCCGTTGTGGAAGCAGTACGCGGCCATCCTGCGCGCTTGGGGCTTCTCGGTGTGGGTCGGCATTCTCAACGCCGCCGACTACGGTGTCCCGCAGACCAGGCGGAGGGCGATCTTGCTCGCTTCGCGGGTACGGACCGCCGAGCCCCCACCTCCCACGCATGCACAACTGGCCGAGCCGGAAAGCCTGTTCGGGCCCGGCCGCGCCCGCTGGGTGTCCATGGCGGAGGCTCTGGGCTGGGGCGCCACCGACCGGCCCGTGCCCACTGTGTGCGCGGGCGGCGGACCAGGCGGAGGCCCAGAGCCCTTCCCCTCCGGCTCCCGCAAGACCCTCACCGACGCACGCGCCCGCGGCACCTGGGCACCCCGCCCCGACTCCGACATCGTCCTGGCCTCCCGGCGAGAGGGCTCCGGCTGGACCGCCCGGCACGGCGCCCGCGACAACCGCCCCGCAGACCCTCCAGCCCCCACGTCCACTGCCGAGGCGCACCGCTGGTCGTGGTCGCTTCGCAGCAACAACCAGACCAACGCCACCATCCGCCGATCCGACGAACCCGCCGGCACGCTCTTCTTCGGCCACCGAGCCAACGAGTGCACCTGGGTCGCCGAACCCACCGTCGAGGCAGCGGGGTCGGCACCGGAGCCGATCAAGATCACCGCCCGGGAAGCGGGCGTGCTGCAGAGCTTCCCAGCCGACTATCCGTGGCAAGGCAACAAGGGCCAGATGTTCTCACAGATCGGCAACGCCGTCCCCCCGCGCCTGGCCGCACACCTGCTCGCCCCGCACCTCAACAAGCCCTTCAACCCTGCTGACTTCACCCTCACCGCCTGATGCCCCACACCCCCGATCCCCATGACGACGACGGCCTCGACCACGTCCCGGCGCCGAAGCCCGTGCACTACGCCGAGCAGGCCCTCCTCGGCGCCCTCCTCCTCGAGCCCGCGCGGCTGGCCGACACCGAGCCGCTGATCGCCCACCACTTCGACAGCCACACCCACGCCGCGTTGTTCACCGCGATCCGCACGCTCCCGCCGCCCACGCCAAGGACACCGCCTGGCTCAACGCGGTGCTGGACCACGCCCGTCCTCACGCTCGCGGCCTGAGCGCCTCCTACCTCCACGCCCTCATCCAGTTCTGCCCGCAGCCCAAGCACACTGCGGCATACGCCAGGATGATCCGCGCCGACAACGCCCGCCGGATTCTGCGCGGGCACGCCGAGCGCCTCGCGTCCACCGCAACCGACCCGGGCCTGCCCAACCCGGTAGCCGCGACGCTCGGCCTGGCCGACGACATCGGCCGCGTCCTGGATTCCCTCGCCGCACAGTTCGCCCCGCACCCCGGCTCCTTCCCCCGCACGGCACTCCCCCCGGATGTCCCACGGCAGGCCGGCAAGGAAGACCTCGACGAAGAGCGCCTCCTCCTGGCGACCGCCACCGCCTATCCGGCAGAGGTCCAGCAGATGCGGTGGCTGACCGAGGCGGACTTCCTGCTACCGCTGCACGCCGCGCTCTGGCAGTCCATCACGGCGCTGGTCCACCGCGGCGACATGGTCGACCCGGTCACCGTCCTCGGCGAGGCCCAGCACCGCGGGCTGCTCACCGACTCCCTCACCCCCAAAGACCTGATGGCCCTGGTCTCCACACCCGCCGGCTCCCCCGAGTACTGGGGCGAGAGAATCCTCCGGCGCGCCCTCCTCGCCCGCACCCGCGCGGTTGCCGACCGGATCACCGCCTACACCGACGACCCCGCGAACACCCCCCACCAGCTCATCACCGGCAGCCGCCGCGCCCTGGCCGAGCTCAACTCCCTGCGCACCCGCTGGAACCGCGCCACCACTCCAGCCCCATCGCCCACCACCCGGCCCCCGGCACGCCCAGCCCCGGCCCCCCGGGCAGGTCCGCCTCACCGGCCGGCCTTCACCTCCGCACGCACCCACCGATGACCTCAATCACCGGACCCGGCCAACCCACATCCGAGACCGAACCCGAATCGAGCCCCACCTCCATGTCCGACCACTCGATCGACGCCCACGTCCGCTTCGACACCCACCTCGCCCACACCAGCGCCGTGACCGCCACCCTCACCGGCACCCACCACCGCGCCGCCCAGGCCATCCTGGCCGCCCGCGGCTTCGAGAACCTCGACGACCACACCATGGTCCTGGCCCGGATCGACCACGAAGAGCCCTACTGGGCCCACCAGGCCACCCACGCCCTGCACGCCGAAGGCATCACCACCGAGATCACACCCCGGCTACGCGAAACCATCGACGAGGAATGGACCTGGGCGAACTACCCCATGCACTGGCTGACCCGAGCCGAAGTACGGGAGGTCTCCAACGCAACCCAGACCATCTACGACGACATCCGCCACGGCCGGCTCATCATCCACGCCCATGCCCACGACAGCTGGACCACCGTCGCCATCGGCACCTACCTCGACGGAGGGACGGTCGCCCTGCACGGCGAGAACCACCTGCGCTCCATCGCCGACAGACTCGAATCCCCCGCCCAGGCCCTCGCCTCCTTCCAACGCCTTCACGGCGACGCCGTACGCCCCGGACCCGCACCCATGACCGACATCGAACAGCAGACCGCCCAGGCACGCACCAGCCCCCGTTCACCCGACACGGCGCAAACCCCCGCCGCCTCGCACGTCGAGAGGGTCCCCTCCTACGAAGCCGACCCTGACGACCACGAAGCCCTGCTCAACGGCTTCCTCACGGAGAACAACGACTGGGAGAAGTACCGCACCTGGGACGACAACACCACCATCGCCAACCACGAATCACTCACCCTGCGCATCCTCTTCGACCACGACGCCCGGTCCCGTGACCCGAAGTGGACCATCGCCGCCTACGAAACACCGGTCAGCGACCGCATGTGGCACATGACCATCACCGCCGCCACACCTGCCCCCGTCCTGAACACCCTGCTCACGGTTCTCGCCTCCGGAGACGCCTGGGAGACAGCCCTTGACACCCCCGCCATCGACAAGACCGTCACCGAGGCAACCCGCCCCCTCACCGCAGCAGGGTGGACGCACACCGTGGACGGACGCTGGCTGCGCTGGCAGACCCATCAGGAGGATGCCGGCGTCCAATTCGACGCCTTCGCCGCCCAGGCACCCCACACTCCCCTCGACACATGGACCATCTGGGCGGGCCTCAGCATCGACCACCCCACCTGGGCCATTGGCGCCTCCGTCTACACCCCGGCCGGCCTCCTCGCCGACCTCGCCCAAGAACTCGCCCACGGAACCGGAACCCGTCAGACCAGTCCGCAGCGACCGCAGCGCACCACCTCTCGCACCACCACCGTCCCTGTTCCACCTGCCTCCCCTTCCTCGCCGGTGGCAGGTCCCCGGCACTGACCTGGACCTCCTCTGCCCCATGGCGCCGGCGGCCGCACTCTCGCAGCGTCTGTGGCCCTCGGCCACCTGCGGGCCGAACGCTGAGAGGTGGCCTTGCTCCACAGGGCGCCGGTAGCGCCCAGCAGCCGGGCCGCCCGCCCGTGATCGCCGGCGCAGCCGGTGGCCCAGGCGAGCAGTACCAGCATCCGCCCGACCATCGCGTACTCGTCGAAGTCCCGCATGCTCTCCAGCGCGGACCGGACCAGCGCCTTGGCCGCATCCCGATCGCCACAGGCCCAGGCGTGCACTCCACGTGGTGAGTCATCGAGAAGACGTCGGCTTGCGAAAGACCCAGAGAACATGCAGGTCACAGGCACTTTCCCCGAGCTGCGTTAGTAGCGTTAGACAGTCGCAGCGTCAAACGAGCGTCACAGCTGACCAGCCCAGACTCCGCGAGGCGGGCTGCCACTTCCATAACATCGCCGTTGGGTGCTGGCCCGTCGTCGCCCGGCCCGCGCGAGGAGGTTGCCTATTACCTCGCCTTCGCCCCACGGAGGTGGACGTTTGCGAACAGGTCTGGATAGCCAGCCCCAGATGGGCGACCGAGGTGTGCCACCCGTAGTGCTCCCCATATCGGGATGGTTTTTCATGGCTCTTGCCTCTCGGTGTTGTTGTGGGGTTGGGGTGGGACGGGTGCCTGCCAGCGGGTTTTTGTGTGATGGCCGCGGGGCAGGTCGCGCAGTGCGCGGAGGCGCTGGATCTCTGCGGCATCCGCTCGGATGATCCGGAATCGCAGGCCGGGGCGCCTTTCCGAGGTGATCCAGCCGCGGTAGATCCAGGAGTAGACGGTGTTGATGGGCAGGTCGAGCTCTGCCGCGAGCGTCTTGACGGTCCACTGGTGCGTAGGCAGGTCCGGGGCGGGGGTGCGGCGGTGCCCGGGGACGCGGATGTCGTGGCGGATCAACAGGTTGCCGACCTGCTCGGTGGTGAAGCGGGTGGTGCGTTTGGGCGGCCTCAGCCCTTCGGTGTTGAGCCGTGCGGTGATCTGGCCGACGTTCATCCCCTGACCGGCCAGATCGGTCAGCCGCTGCAGCAGGTGCGGGAAGTACGACAGTTGGTCGTAGCGCAGGACCGGTCGCACCGCCCGGCTGTGGGTCTCGAATCCTCCGGCCCAGGTGATCGTGACGTCGACGAGCTCGCTGCGGCCGACCACCGCGACGGTGGTGATCCTCTCGATCAGCGTGCGCAGGAGCTCCTTGCGTTCGGTCGTCGTGACCTGTGGATCGGCCCACAGTCGGGGAAGATCGGCTGCCAGGGCGTGGACGGCGTCCCGCTCGGCGGCGCTCAAGGCTGCCGGACGGGTCTCGGTGAATCGTTGATAGTCGGCCTCCAGCCGGGCCTGCTCGGCCAGCGCGGTCTCCCAGTCTTTCTCCAGCTGCCGTATGACCAGGCGGTTTTCCGGTTCGGCCAGGCGGTATTGCCGGGCCGCTCGCTCGGCGGCGAGCCTGGCCCGCTCCACCCGCTGGCGCCACAGCGTCTCCAGCACCGCTCGCTCGGCCTCGGCCTGCTCGGCGGCCTTGAGCGACACTTCCACGGCAGCCGGCCGCACCGCGGCCAGGACCTGGTCGACTACGTGGGCGTCCAGCGCCGGGCCGGTGATGGTCTGGCATGGCTGTCCGGTGCCGTAGTTGACCGGGTAGAACGCGCAGGCATACCGGTGGGTGAGCGGGTGCGGTCCGCGCCGGTGGTAGTGGGAGGTCATCTTGTGCCCGCCGCAGAGGCCGCAGTGCAGCAGCCCGGCCAGCAGCGCCGATCCGCCGCGTGGGGCGCCGGGGGCGGCGGCCGTGTTCCGGTTGGCCTCAAGGCGGCGCAGGTTCGCGGCGTACTGCTCGGCGCTGATATAGGCGGGCATCCGGTCCGGCAGCAGCACGTGCCAGGAGTCCATTGCGGTCACCACCCGCCCGGTCGAGGGCCGTCCCGGCTTGCGGCGCCGGACATCACTCTGCCGGCGCCCGTAGGCGTAGTATCCCGCGTAGATCGGGTTGTGCAGCATGTTCTGCAGCGTCTCGCGGCTGGGACGGCGCCAGGTCAACTCGCCCTTGTCCGCCCCTGATGCAGAGCGCACCGGCAGCTGCAGGTCGTGGGCGACCAGGTAGCGCAGGACGCCGTTGAGGGTGCCGATTCTCGCGAACGTGTCGAAGACCAGGTGCACCAGCGTCCTGGCCTGCTCGTCGGGCTCGAACACCACTTCCCCCGACGGGCGGCGCCAGTAGCCGATCGGAGGGCGGATGGCCAGTTCACCGCGTTCGGCCTTGGCCATCTTCCCGCCCTGCATCCGCTGCCGGATCAGATACAGTTCCGCCTCCGACATCGTCCCTTTCAGCCCCAGCAACAGCCTGTCGTTGTAGTACGAGGGGTCGTAGACGCCATCGGGGTCGGCCAGCAGTGCACCGGACAGCGAGCACAACTCGATCAACTGGTGCCAGTCGCGGCCGGTGCGGGCCAGCCGGGACATCTCCACCCCCAGCACCAGACCGACCCGGCCCATCGTCACCTCGGTCACCAGCTTCGCGAAGCCGGGCCGCGTCTCGGCCGCCGCCGCGGAATGCCCCAGGTCGTCATCGATCACCTCGACGCGCGAGCGGGCCCAGCCGAGCGCGACCGCCCGTTCGACCAGTGCGTACTGCAGCCGCGTCGATTCGCCGTGCTCAGCGACCTGCTGACGGGTGGATTGACGGACGTACACCACCGCGGCCCGGTCAAGCGCCTCAGCGCGGATCTTGTCCTGGGACCGGCCCCACGGCGGCGGGAATGTCGCGGTCATCGTGGTCCTCCCGTCGACTGCGAGCCGTCGCTGCCCGAGCCGCCCAGGCCGCCAGCAGACGCACCGCCACGATCCTCTGCTCGACCGGCAGACTTGCCCAGACCGGTGTCAAGGGGGGCAGTCGTCGGGGTCGGACACCGCTCCGCACCCCCTGCCGCATCTCCTCGACCCCGCAGCCGATCGACCAGCGCGACCAGGCGCAGCAGGGCATCTACCTGGATTATCGCCAACTCCGCCAAGTTCGAACCGTCTTGGGGTGTCTCACCAGTGGCGCACTGAGGAGTGCTTTCAGGCCGCGAAAGAAACGAGTTGCCGACTGGAGCAGTACCAGTCCGTCGCTACGTCGGCTGGTGCCGCCAAATCACATGCGGCGACTCTTGGACGTTGCCAGTTCCTTGGTAGTCCGGATACCGCCCCCCGGACATCAACTCCACTGGCCGCCCAGACACCACAGAGTCCCCGTCAGGAACTGACGGGGACTCATGAACAATCGTGGCGGGTGAGCGGATCCTGTCCGATCAGACGCGCTTATAGGTGGCGCGCCAACCTTCTGCCGGATTCGGCGGCGTCAGGACGAGAGTCCTGCCCGATACTCGGAACGCGCGCGTCAGTCTCTGCCCGATGAGGTCACGCGCCAATGATGACTCGACGGTCACACCGAACGTCCTGGCGGCTTTGTTGATGGCGAAGGTCCCGTAGAAGGCTTCGTACCCGTTCTTCGTGTATGGCGTGTCCGGAACATTGGCGTCGGGGTTCATCGCCTGCACCGACATGGTGTCGGTCTTGGTGAAAACGATCTGGCCGGAGTAGGGCACAGGTTGGAGGTTTCCCTCGGTGCCGACTTCCAAAGATGTCATACGCCACACGCCAACGAGGGAACCCGTACCGCGCTCAGTCGCGCTGGCCTGAACGAACAAAGGCACGGATACCAGGAGCGCAAGCGCAAGCGTTAGCCCGAGCCGCGGGATCCTGAGTTTTGTCATCATGATTCGTCGATCTCCTCAGCCTCCTCACAGATGATGCCAGCGGGGAGCAGTTAGATCCCCGCCGTTCGTGAACATGTATGCGACCCCCGCGCGAACCGTCCGGATTCGACAGAGATCCCAGATTGCGGTTGTGATTCACCGATTGCCCGATTACCCAAGTCGCGGGATACCTACCGCAACGCAGTGGCGGTTCAGTAATTCCCCGGGTAGGAATTCACTGCTCGGTCACATTGAAAGAATCGCATCACCCACTCCACCTCCGGAAGGGATAGTCCTCTCCCTGGATGTTTCAATCCCTGCAAAGAGCAGCCTAAAGATGGGCAAAGTATCAGGAAAGGGCAATGGTCAAGACCACGCCATTGGGGTAGGGCGTCGACGTCGACCACGGCCCACCTGGACGCCGATTCCGACTGGCCGGCCCCGCCCGTCTGCGGGGGCCCCAGCCGGCTCCGCCTGCGACGATGCTCCGAGCGGCGCCGGCTGCCCACACCTGCCACCCAACTCGTCATCACCGGACGCCGTCGCATCCTCCGTCTCACAGCCCACTGACCCTGGACTGTGTGATCATGAACGACCAGGGTCAGCCGCCCGCCTTCCCGAACCCCGCCCGACCAGCGCTCCCCCGTCCCTGCGAGCAGCATCACCCTGCCGGGGCCGCGGAACTTGGCGCCCATCCGACGCGACAGACGGGCCCCTCAACTTGCCCATCGACCTCCGAACACACCGAAACGGCCCGCCAGTTGAACCGGCGAGCCGTCACAAATGTCGAGGTCAGTGGCCCCTCTCGCGGTGGGTGCGATCCACTACTCCCGCAGGACTCTGCTGGCTAGCTCGACAACACCTCCGGAACGGCTGGAGGATGCGCGGTCGCCAGCCCTCTCTCGGCCGACTACCAACCGCCGTCGACCTGAATGTTCTGGCCAGAGATCAGGTCCGACACCGAAGTCGACAGGAATACGGCTGCGTTGGCGATGTCAACGGCCTCGATTCGGCGCTTGATACTTTGATTCTGGAGGATCCACTGGTGGTACTCTTCGCGCTTTTCACCTCGGTCCCGGAATTCAGCCTCCGAGACGACGGCGCCAGGCGAGATGCCGTTCACGTTGATCAGGTATTCGCCGAGCTCGCGGGCGAGCCCTTTGATCAGGCCGTACATGGCCCCCTTGGAGGCGATGTACGGCACATAGCCGTCCCATCGACCTGTCAGGGTCAACGAGGTGATATTGACGATCTTCCCGTAGCGCTTCATCTTCATCTGCTTGGAGCAGACACGTGACAGGACGAAGGCGGCAGACGAGTTCACCCGAACCTGGTCCTCGTATTCCTGGATGGTGAACTCATCGTGCTGCTTGAAGATGACCAGCGCTGCATTGTTGACCAGCACGTCGATTCCGCCGACATCGTCGACCAGCGCTGCCGCATTGGCCTCCAGCCCAGCCAAGTCGTTCAGATCGCAGCCGAAATAGCGCACGCCCTGAGCAATGCCGTCCAGTACCTTTTGCGGATCGGGCGCGTCCGGCCGATCCAGCGCGATTATGTTGGCACCCTCTTCGGCATAGCGGGCGACCAGCGCCTGCCCAATTGTGCCGAGGGCGCCAGTGATGAGGACATTCTTCCCGGAGAGTTCGGGCACGCGACCTTCCATTCTCTTTTCCTTTTCTGTACATCACGTCGACTGACGCGGCTCTGGTTACATAGTCCGAACGAATGTGGAAGCTGCACTGATTGATAGCGATGCAGTTACCTCGATATGGGTCAGCTATGCCTGATCCACCACGGCAACGCATTCTGCGCCGCTACTACCGCTCGCGCGCTGCGTCGACCACATTGTCACCTGCTGATGGGGAAAGAGGCCGACACCACACAAGCGCCTCCGGAGTCGCCGCCGAAAATCGTTGATCAGCGCAACCGGTCATTGGCCGTTCTCGTTGTGGGGTTACTACGGGATAAAGGCGCCCTTGCCCGACGTCTGCTTGTCGAACATCTCATAGGCGTCCGCGTAATCAGTGAGCTTCCAGCGCTCAGTGAAGAGCTCATCGACATTGACGCCCCGCTCGACGACGAAGTTGGCGCAGGCCTCCATCGCCGGGATGGACATCGTCCACGAAGTCGTCGCGGTGATCTGCTTGTACAGGTGCTCGGTGAGGTCGAACCGGATGGTCGAACCGACTCCGACCCAGCAGGCGGCACCCCACAGGTCCAACACGTGCAGCGCGGCTTGCGCGGCGGATGACGCGCCTGAGGTCTCCAAGCTCTTCGAGACGCCACGGCCGCCGGTGACATCGCGGACGGCGTCGGCGACCGACTCCACCTGCGCGGGGTTGATCGTCCGCCACGCACCGAACTCGTGCGCCCGCTTCAGGCGGGCGGGCGAGATGTCGAGGGCGACCACACGGGCACCCATGGCGACGGCGAGCTGGGTGCCGGCCAGTCCGACCGGGCCCTGGCCGAAGATTGCGATGGTGTCGTCGCCAGTCAGATTCAGGCGCTTGAGCGCTCCCCAGGCCGTTCCCGTGCCGCAGCTGATGGCCGCAGCCGCCAGGTACGACAAACCATCAGGCATGGGCAGGATCGCACCGAACGGCACCTTGACCAGGTCGGCGTGCGATCCGTGTGCGGTGTTCCCCATGGCCACAGCTCCGTTGCGGCACATCTGAGTCCAACCGGCGTTGCACTGGTCGCACTTGCCGCAGCCGAAGTAGTGGTGAACCATAACCGAGCGGCCGAGCCAGCTTCCGGGAACCTCCGAGCCCACATCGACGATCACGCCGGCGGGTTCATGGCCGGCGATCTTGCCGTGCGTCCCACCCCTGGATCCGCGGTAGATATGCAGATCAGACCCACACATGCCCGACGCCTCAGTCCGGACGACGACTTCATTGGGTCCCGGTGTCGGGTCCGGAAAAGTCACCAGTTCAAGCTTGCGCTCGCCTCGAAATACGATCCCTTGCATGCCGCTCCTAAAGATGCGCCGCGATCGATAGGTTCGTTTCCGCCCTCGGTTAGAGATTTTGCACGCTGCGCTTCAGTCAGACAATAGTCATGCTGTTCCTTGCTTGGCAAGCGTTCCCTCATGCTGGCACGAGCCGGTGATCCGCGCCCCCGCAGTCGAAGCCGCCTAGGAAGGGTGAACGCTGTTGTCAGTGACTCACCAGGCGCGGCATGACACTGGGATCGGCCACGCCTGCGTCCGCCAGCACCTGGGACCGTTGCAGCCCAGTGACGAGATCGCCCCCAACTTGCGCCCTGTGACCCCGAGACGGTTGCACCTGGTCTCGACCGCACACGGCAGTTCAATCGCCTCCCGGCCCAACACCTGGCGAGATCTTCCTTGCGTTGAGCGGTCACTGAAGCTAGCCGAAAAAAAGGGGGTCCGTTGATGCCTTTGGCGGCTGCCACACGCCGACCGTGATCCAGCCGAAGGGCGCCGCCGCATTCGCTCACATCGCCCTAGCCACCCAGCACAGTGCGCCACGGGGCGGGCAACTCGCCGCTGCCATGATGGCCGCCACGCGAAGGTGTAATGGCCCTCGCCAAGTTGGACGGCCTCATCAAGACGAGGTTCGCAAACGTCCCACGGCTGAGGTAACCCACAGCCTCCCCTGCATGGAGCCAGGCTGGGCGCCGAGTACATCACCGCAATGGACAGCGACCTGGACACACTCGGCAGTGCTCACCGACTGGACGGCCTCGTGCCGTACGCCGCGTGGATCTCACGGGCGAGACACCCCGGCCGGCAGCTCCATCAGGGCGGGACCTCATCGGTACAGCCTCGGTTGCTCACGGAATTGTCAAGGGCAGTCCGCCACAGCGCCGATGTGCCGGCAGGCACGATCTACCACGGTCGCGGGGCGTACTGCATGGCCTTGGAAGCACGTACCTAGCCTTGATCCCGGGCGCCACCGAGGTGGCAAGGCCGCCACGCGCCGGGCCTCACACGACAACACCGGAGCTCTGTTCGCAGGGCAGGGCCCCCATGTCGGTCACACGTGCCGGTTCCATCCACCGTCGACATAGATCCGCTGTCCTGTGATGTACCCGGCCAGCGGAGAGCACAGGAAAGTGATGAGGGTGGCCGCGTCGGCGGGATCTCCGAAGCGCCCGGTTGGGATCTCCCGCTCGAGCCAGTCCCGCTGATCCTTCTCGGTAGGGACGAACTGAGGGATGAAGTTGTTCTTGATCTGGTCGGTCAGCAGGTAACCGGGCGAGACGCAGTTGACGGTCACGCCGTCCTTTGCCACCAGGCGGGAAAGGCCCTTCGCCCACATGAGCACGGCCGCCTTCGATGTGAGTGAACCACTCACATGCTGCGGCTCCGATGTCGCGGTGAGATTGACGATTCGCCCGAACCCCCGTTCCCTCATGCCCGCGACGAAAGGCGTGGTGAGCCTTCTCGGGGTCGCGAAGTTCAGACGGAACGCTTCGCTCCATTCCTCCTCGGTGGTCTCCAGGTCGAACGGCCGAGCCTGCCCCAGGTTGTTGACGACGATGTCGATACCGCCGAAGTCGTTTATGAGTCTCGCTGTGACCCGGTCAAAGGCCCCGTCATCGAGGAGGTCGTCAATGATCAGCACGGGGGCCGGATCACCCGCCCCTCGAATCTCGTCTGCCAACGCCTCGAGCTCAGGGGCTCGCCGGGCGACCACGATCGTCTGTACTCCCTCGCGGGCCAGTGTCTTCGCGGTCTCTCGACCAATGCCCGCGCTGGCTCCCGAGATCAGGGCTGTCTTGCCTTTCAGGCTCAGATCCACAGTGACTCCTGTTTCCGTCCGCTTCGATGCGTCGTGACCACGTCCCTGAGTGGGTACGCCCCTTCGTCAGGCGCGTGGGTTGAACGGGTCCTTGATTGTTCCCCCCGTAGTGATCCACGCGGTCTTCACTTCGGTGTACTCGTGAATCGCGTCGACGCCGTTCTCGCGCCCAACGCCCGACTCCTTGAAGCCGCCGAACGGGGCAACATAATTGACCTTGCGGTAGTTGTTGACCCAGACCGTGCCGGCCCGGAGCCGTCGGATCAGTCGATGAGCCCGCGACACGTCATTCGTCCAGACACCGGCGGCCAGGCCGTAAGAGGTGTCGTTGGCGATCTTCACAGCCTCGTCCTCGTCCCGGAACCGAATCAGTGCCGCGACCGGGCCGAAAACCTCCTCACATGCGATGCGCATGTTGTTCGTGACCTCCGTGAACACGGTCGGCTCAATGAACAGGCCACGGCTGAGTGAAGGGGCGTCGGGACGTTTCCCACCGGCGACAAGGCGTGCGCCTTCTCGCACAGCGATGTCCACGTAACCGAAAACCTTGTCGTACTGCGACCGGCACGCGACGGTGCCCATCTCACTCGCGGGGTCCATCGGATCGCCAATCTTGATCTCCGAGGCCCGCTGTGCAAGTGCGTCGGCGAACTCGTCGTAGATGTCGTGGTGAACGAGCACTCGCGATCCCGCCATGCAGGTCTGCCCGGTTGCCGCGAAGATCCCCGCCATGACTCCGTTGACGGCGTTGGGAAGGTCAGCGTCCGGGAAGACGATGTTGGGGGACTTGCCGCCCAGCTCCAAGGACACCCTCGCCATACGGGAGCCGGCAGTTGCCGCGATCTGCTTCCCCACGGCGGTGGACCCCGTGAACGAGATGTGGTCGACGTGTGGGTGCTCCACCAAGTGGCGCCCCGCTTCACCGCTGCCCGTGACGACGTTCACGACACCAGGGGGGAATCCCGCTTTGTCGATCAGCCGGGCGAGATACAGCGTGGAGATGGGCGTGATCTCCGAAGGCTTGGCGACCATAGTGCAGCCGGCCGCCAGGGCGGGAGCGAGCTTGGCGATCAACTGGGCGATGGGGCTGTTCCACGGGGTGATCGCAGCCACAACACCTACCGGCTCGCGAAGCGTGAAGGCCTGCATGTGGGGATTGCTCACGGCGAGGGTATGGCCGATCGGATGCTCCGCAAGCCCCGCGAAGAAGTAGCAGGCGTTGGCCTGTGCCTTGGCCTGATCCGCGACCTCACGCCATAGCTTGCCGTTCTCCTGTACCTGGAGCAGGGCGAGCTCCTCGGAATGCTCGGCGACAAGGTCGCCGAGTCTGCGAAGAAGGCGCGCTCGCTCGAGAGGGGTGGAAGTCGACCAAGGTCCGTCCTCGAAGGCACGGCGCGCTGCGGCGACCGCGTCGTCCACGTCCTGCTTCGTGGCACGTGGGCAGGTAGCCCAGGCCTGCCCCGTCACAGGATTGACGGACTCGAAGGTTCCCCGGTCGGAGGCTTGACGCCATTCGCCGTCGATCAGCATGGTGTCGGGGGCCATCGCGCTCGTACGTCCCGGGTCGGTCATGCGTCATACCATTCGGCCATCATCTGGCTCTGGTCAGTGGTGGGGCCGAAACGTTCGATCGCCTGCTGCGTGAACTCCTGCACCAGGTTGCCGATCGGAGTCGTGTGGCCGAGGGTCTCCGCAAGCTCGTTCGCCAGGCGGATGTCCTTGAGCATGAGGTGGAGGGTGAATCCCTGCGGCTTGTACGCGTCTCCTGAGAGCAACTGCGGAAACGTGTACTCCGTGGCGTAGTTCCGGCCACTCGACTTGTTGAGGACGTCGACGACGACCTCTTGCCTCATCCCTGCCGCGACTCCCAGACGAATGGTCTCCAACGCGGCAAAGCGGTTGCACGCGTTGAGCAGGTTGTTGACGAGTTTCATCGCGTGACCCGACCCGACCGGGCCGACATTGACAACCTCGGTCGTCACTTCATGAAGCAGGTCCTGTATCCCTGCAAACACTTCGGGGTCAGCACCAACCATGAGCGTGGCAGTTCCTTCGCGCGCCCTTCTCACGCCACCGGCGATCGGGGCGTCGACGTAGGTCACCCGCCGTTCCGAGAGCGTTGCCACCAGCTCCGAGTCGGTGACGGGGGTGCCCGTAGTGGTGTCGATGATGATCGTTTCCGCGGCGAGGCTGAACGCCAGGCCCTTGGGGCCCAGCAGCAGATCCTTCACCTGGGGAGGGCCGGGAAGGCAGAGGAAGATGGTCCGGCACTTCTCAGCGATCTCTTCAGGTGTCGCGAACCGGGCACCCTGAGTCTCCAGTTCCGCGGCAGCAGCAGGATTGTGGTCACTGACCAGGAGGTCGTGACCGTTCACCAGCCGACTGGCGATCGAGGAACCCATCGCGCCCACTCCGATGAAGCCGATCCTGGCCATCCGCATCTCCCTCTCGTTCAAGTCCGGACCGCTCTCGGGCTGGACGGCGTCAAACCGTCTGCCCGCCGTCCACGACCATGGCGTGGCCCACGACGAAAGACGACGCATCCGACGACAACCACAGGACCGCGTCGGCGATCTCTTCGGGGGACCCCATCCGGCCGATTGGTTCTTGTGCCACAACCCGGGCACGGCCCTCGTCGGTACCCCCGGTGAAACGGTCCATCATCGGGGTCTGGATGATCCCGGGGCACACGGCGTTGATCCGCACGCCGAGCGCGGCGTAGTCGAGAGCCGCCGCCTTGGTCATGCCGACCACCCCGAACTTGGTCGCGCAATAGACGGCCTGGCCCGCGATACCGACCACGCCGGCGCCTGAGGCGGTGTTGACGATGGTGCCTCCACCTCCGGCGAGCATCGCGGGCACCTGGCTCTGCATGCACAGGAAGACGCCCTTGAGGTTGACCGCGATCAAGTGGTCGAGGTCGGTCTCGCCGATCTCGGCCAGGGGTGCGACAGGCTGCTCGATCCCGGCGTTGTTGAATGCCGCGTCGAGTCGGCCGAAGCTGTCGAGGGTCGCTTGGACCGCTCCCGAGACCGCCGCCTCGGAGGTCACGTCGCAGGTGAGCGCGATTGCGGTTCCGCCGCCCTTCTCAATCTGGCGAACGGTTTCCGCCGCCCCCTCCTCGTCGATGTCGACCGCTGCCACCGAGGCACCGGCGCGCGCGAAGGCCAGCGCGGTGGCGCGCCCAATGCCGCTCGACGCTCCGGTGACGAAAGCCACCTTGTTTGCGAAGTTCACGCTCATAGTCGCCCTCCTGCCTGAGGCATTGCACCTTCAGTAGGCGCCACAATGGTCACACCCGGGATACTGTCAGACTATAGACACATCGTAAAGTGTCTTGCACTCTCAAGGAACGAGGTGCGCCATGCCCGGAACCGAACGAGACGTCTCTCACCACTTCGCAGCGATGGCAGCGACCGTCACCATCGAGGCTTTGGACGGCCCTGCGATCGAGGCGGCGAAGATGAGCATCCTCGACACTCTGGGCGTCACCCTCGCAGCGAGTGGTGCGGAACCGGCGGCCCAAGCCCTACTCGCCTTGGTGAAGGGGGACGGCGGCCGGGGCGAAGCATCCGTATGGGGGCTCGGTCTGCGGGTCCCGGCGGTGAACGCCGCTTTCGCCAACGGCGGCTTGGCTCACTGTCTGGACTTCGACGACCAGACGCCCTGGGGTCAGCATGCCGCGAGTTCGGTGGTGCCTACCGCCATGGCTGTGTCTGAGCGCAAGGGCTCGGTGACCGGCGCCGACCTGATCGCTGCCGTCGCGGCCGGACAGGACATCTTCGCCCGCCTGCGGTGCCACGTCGGATGGCGCAAGGACTGGAACCTCTCCAGCGTTCTCGGCATCTACGCCGCGACTGCCGCGGCGTCCCGCGTGCTGGGTCTGTCTGGCTCCGCCCTCCAGCATGCGCTAGGCATCGCAAGTCAGCAGTCCGCCGGGGTCATGGAAGTCATCGCCGGCACGGGCAGCGACCTCAGAGCGCTCTATGCGGGATTCTCGGCGCGAGGCGCCGTCACGGCCGCGCTGCTGGCCGAAAAGGGCCTAACCGGCGTTGACCGGCTGTTCGAAGGCCCGGTCGGCGTCTTCAACACCTTCTTCGCTGGTCAGTACGACCGCGACCTGATGCTGGCCGAACTCGGTAGCGACTACCGAGGCGCAGGCACCTTGTACAAACTCTGGCCCTCGGTCGGAACATCGCACAGCCATATTCACGCGACGATCGAGCTCATGACGGAACACGACCTGGAGCCAGAAGCCATCGAGGAGATTCGCGTCTTCGTGGGGGACTACCACAACCTCATGTGCACCCCTCTGGACACCCGAAGGGCGCCACAGACACTTGTCGACGCAAAGTTCAGCCTCCCGTACCTCGTTGCGCTGGCAGCCGTCCATGGGTCGGTCAGGCTCGCGCATTTCACCGAGGAGGGAGTCCGCGACCGGCGAGTCCGCGCTGTGGCCGCCAAGGTCGTCCCCGTCGAGGACAGTTCCCTCGACTGGAAGCTCGAACTGCCTCCGGGGCGCGTCGAGATGACGACCACAGACGGCCGAACTTTCGCCAAGGACGGGGCCGGCTACCCAGGAAGTCCGGAAAGACCCACCACATGGGATGACCTGTCAGGGAAGTTCCGGGACTGCGCTGCCGCTGCGGCACACCCTCCTCCGCCTGAACAGGTCGAGGCCGTCATCGAGCTGATCAAGAACCTGGAATCCGTTGCCGACGTTGTTGAGATCAGTCGGCGTCTCGCGTGAGGAGCCCGCTTCCTCAGCAGCAGAGGGCGCATCGCATACCTCGGTGGACGCGCCACTGTGCCACGGCTCCCGAACTACGCGGCAGGCAATGGTCACGCGTCCACGACTCCCATGCCTGGGAAGCAAGGGAGGGGATGAACGAACAGGACCACCGGATGCCACGAAAGGCGGAGCAGCTTGCGTCGCTCATCGACGGGCACCGCAAGGGCTGGGTGGACGGTGGCGTCGCGAGGCATAACGTCACCTCAGTGCTAAAGGTCAGACTCTTGCAGTGCTGTTACTGCTGGCCTAGTTTGTAAAACGCTACCGAGCCAGTCAGGCTTGCCGGGACGCAATCCGACACCGAACCCGCAACATCACGAGGTGCTCCAGATGAAGGCTGGTCCCACTCAGACCGATATCGCTGACAACGTCGTACGCGGGTTGACCTCCTTCGCAACGGAGGTGGTTCACGACCAAGTCGGCGACGTCGCTCTCAGGGCCGCGAAGCGATGCCTTGTCGATGCCGTGGGCTGTGCCCTCGGCGCTCAGGAGACCGACGTAATCAGCGCCCTTCGGGCGGTCGCGTCGACAGCCACCAGCTCTCGCCCCGCCACGCTCTGGGGCACCACGATCCAGACGACACCTGACATGGCCGCATTCGTCAATGGGTCGGCCACCCGGTGCCTGGACTTCAACGACGACTACTTCGGCACCGAGAAGACGAACGCTCATGGGGACACAGGGCCCCATCCCAGTGACAATCTCGGGGGGATTCTCTCAGCTGCTGAGGTCGCCGGTGCGAGCGGATCGGAAACCTTGCTGGGTATCGTCATCGCGTACGAGGTTTGTGGGCAGCTCGTCGATGAGGTCGTACTCCGCGGCAATGGCTGGGACCATCCTCTCTTTCACAGCATCGCAACCTCGGCGGCCGCAGCCAGGCTTCTCGGACTCTCGCGGGCGCAGACGGCGAACGCGATCCGGCTCGCCGTGGTCCCCAACATCTGTTTGTACGAGACCCGGGTGGGGTCAATTTCCAACTGGAAGGGTCTGGCCGGCCCGAACGGTAGTCGCAACGGACTCTTCGCGGCCGTACTCGCTGAAGCAGGGATCACGGGGCCTGAGATGGCGTTCGAAGGTGCTCGTGGATTCATGCGGCAGCTCGACCACGAGTTCTCGCTCGGGCAGTTCGGCAGCCCTCAGCGCCCCTTCCGTGTGGAGAACACATACTTCAAGCACTTGCCGTTGCGCTACGAGATGCAGCTGCCGGTTCAGCTTGCGCTGGAGATGCGCAAGACAGTCGACCCACGTGACATCGCGACGATGAGGGTCTACATGGAACGCAAGTCAGTCGTGTCACGTGAGGCAGAACCGGCCCTGTGGCGCCCCTCGAACCGGGAAACCGCCGACCACAGTGGCCCATATCTCATCGCCGCAGCACTGGTGGACGGCGCGATCACGGAGGCGACGTTCGAGGCAGAGCGTTACCTCGACCCCAGTCTGTTGGACGTCACGAACACGATCCAGCTGATCGAAGACCCGGCGTACACAGCGAGCTTCCCCTGGCAGATGGCGTGTCGGTTCGAGGTGGCGCTCAAGGACGGACGGGCGCTGACTCTCTTGGGTGAGAATCCCAAGGGGCACCCACGAAACCCTATGACCGACGACGAGATCTCCGCAAAGTTCCTCGGCCAGGTCGAGCCGCGCCTCGGCGAAGACCGTGCGGAAGAGCTGTTGCAGTGCATCTGGAGTCTCGAGGAGCAGCCCTCCCTCGAGCGACTCTTCACCCTCATGGTCCCGGACTCAACGTCAACCACAAGCGGGTGATGAGCCGGGGCGGCCGTCAGGGCGTGCACCTGCGCAAGAAGGTCCGCACCGCGGCCCCCGAGCCGGAAGCGACCCCTTTGCCCGACCTGCTGCGGCGGGACTTCACCACCGCCGAGCCGAACACTCGGTGCTTCGGCAACATCACGCATCTCCCCATCGGTGATGGCCAATTCCTCAGTTCTGGAGCTGCAGGAAGCGGCGCGAGGGCCGGTGGATCGCCAACCATGCGCACAAAACAGCTGTCACCGATGCGCAGCGCAGCCCGGACGAAATCGGTCGTCGCGCGAGATACACATGGACTCATCATCGGAGAAGTCCAGCAGCGACCGGTTCGCGATCTGTTGTGGACTCCACGACGTCGCCCAGGTCGAGAGCCCACCGCCGGCCCTGTCGGCGGGGCTTGTCGCGGCTAACGACCTCGTGCACGGTTGGCCGTGGCCCGGTGCCCGGGTGGCTCGTTGAGCTGTGCATGATGGGGGCTGGGGCGCGTGAGTTGATCGTGGCGGAGTACCGGGTCACCGGGCTGTCGCCGGTTGTGATCGCTGAACTGATTGCCGAGATAGGGCCGTTATGGCACGAGCAGCATCAGGCGCGCCTGACGGCACGGCCGCGGAAACGGGCGGTAGGAGCCGGTGCGAAGCACCAGTTCGTCTTCGTCGACCGGCTGCTGGCCACGCTGGTGAGTCTGCGCCATGGCACCACTCATGATGTGCTGGCCTGCTGGTTCGGCGTGGACCGCTCCACCATCACCCGTGCCATCGGCGAGGTGCGGCCCCTGCTCGCGCAGCGGGGCTGCACCATCGCACCGGACGTCCGGCTACGTACCCTCGCCGAGGTCGTCGAGCACCTGGGCGTCGACGGCCGGACCGGCATCATCGACGGCACAGAGATCCGCGTGCGACGCCCAGCTGCAGGCCGCAAGGACCGGGACAAGTTCGTCTCTGGAAAGACCAGGCAGAACGCCGTGAAGGCCATGGTCCTCACGGACGCTGAGGGGCGCATGCTGTTCTGCAGCCCAGTCCAGCCAGGCAGTTGCGCAGACATCACCCAGGCCCGGCAGCTGGGCCTGGTCCAGCTCCTGGCCGACGGCCCGTTCATGGAGATCCTCGCGGATGCCGGCTACCAGGGCATGGGAGCGCAGACCGGCGGGCGGGTGGTGACGCCCCCGCATCGCAAGTTCAAGAAGAACGCTCCCGCCTGGTACGAGGAACGGCACGAACTCGCGCGCAAAGCGCACTCCTCACGCCGGATCCGCGTCGAGCACGGCACATCGCGCACCTCAAGAACTGGCGGGATCTGACCCGACACCTTGGCCGACGCGAGCACATGAGCGACATCGTCCAAGCCGTCGCCGGACTGCTCTCACACCAGCAGACCGCCACCCTCGATCACGGCCTTCGAGCCTGAACACCGACAACGCCACACACCTCGACGTGCCACGGCCAACCGTGCACGAGGTCGTTAGTCCACTCCTGCGTCACCGGGCTTGGCACCAGCTTCCCGTCCGGTGCTCTGATCACCCCGGTCGGTCTGTCCTGCACGTACCCACACAGCAGCTCGTTCACGGTCAACTTCGCCGTCTTCGGTCGCTGGGCCCGCCGCTTCGCATGCCACTGCGTGATGCACGCCCGATACTCCAGGTGGTGGGTGCACCTTGAGGCGTTCCGGCGAAGCTCCCGCAAGATCGTCGACGACGACCGGCAAGCCGACGCGCGACCTCACGGACCCCACCGTTTTGAGCACGTCTTACGGCGTCCTCGTCGCGGCCATCAACGAATGATTGTGACCAGCCATTCGATGCCCGCCGACGGAGAACGCACGCTGGACACGTCCTCGCCGTCGCATCTGTCACTGCGGGCCTTGATGGCTGCGAGCCAGGCAGACCACTCGCGTCCGGCGATGACGAGGCCGCGCTCCAGCGTCTCGACGAGCAACGTCCGGCTCACCGACACCGTTGGCTCACGCCGGGCCTCTGTGTCCCAGGCGGCGCCGCAGGTCACTACGTCGCGCAGTCAGAGCGATGACCACCGAGGCTAACGACCTTGGGAGCGATACCAGCCCCGGATCTGCCTGGCGGTCTGGGCCCCTGCGCGATCAGGACGCCGCTGAGGAGGAGTGGTGCCGTCAGGCGGATCGCGGTCGCCACTGTCTTGACCGGCGTGTCTTGGTCAGGGAGTGGACCGCAGCGGTGGCGCCTGCCACGTCATCCCCGGGGGCTGGAGTAGGGGCGAGGGCTCGGGGCCGGGGTCATCGGTGTCGACGACTCCGGCGGCCGTGTGGTCGAAGTCGGCGGGCCAGCGGGTGTGCTCGCTGGCCACGGCGCCGGTCAGGCGTGCTTCGACAAGGTTGGCGGTGCTCAAGTCGGTGCCGCGCAAGTCGGCCATGCGGAGATCGGCGCGTTGGAAGACCGCGCCGTGGGCGACGGCCTTGCGCAGGTTCGCCTCGCGCAGGTCGGTCTCAGTGAAGTCGGCGTCACGCAAGTCGGTTTCGACCAGCTTCGCGCCCCGTAGGTCGGCCAGAATGCAGCGAGCCCGGCGGAGAATCGCAGTCGTGAGGTCGGCGTGCCGCAGGTTGACCGAGACCAGGGACGCCTGGGTCAGATTGGCGTGGTAGAGGCCCGCGGCCTCCAGGCAAGCGCGGTCGAAGTTGACCTCGGGGAACCAGAGTCCGTCGCAGTCGGCCCGGCGCAAGTCGGTGATGCTGAGATTGACCCAGGACTGCTCCCGGTGCCGGCACAGCACGCCGAGCGCGGTCAGCGCCACCTGGGCGTCGGCGGCGCGAGTCTCCAGGGGTGCGATGTCGTTGATGGGCACGTCTGCCGCCGGTGATTCCGGCCCGGCGGGTGGCCAGGGCAGGTGCGTACGCAGATACGCGGCCTGGATGGAGATGATGGCCTCCCGGTCGCGGGCGGACTGCTCGGCGATCCGCCACAGCGCGTGCAACCCGCCGATGCGCACATCCAGCTTGTCGCTGCCGAGCTGGTCGACGGCCCGGCTGAATCGGTCGGTGACGTAGCCCTCCTGGGTGGCGCGCAAACCGTCCTGACTCACCCGCAGTTGCCGCCAGGTGGCGTACGCGCCGAAGAGCACGACCAGGCCGCCGACCACCTGCAGAAGCGTCGTACGGACATCGTTCACCGCCTTCAGCCGATCCTGTGCGGCGACGCTCGCCCCGGCGAGATCGTGATCGACCACCACACCCGGCAGTACGACGAACACCGTGCCTAGAACGACCAGCCCCGCCGCCCCGGCCAGCAGAGCCACGGCTGCACGACGCCTGACCAGCCCGTCGCGCCATGCCCGCCGCCCGCGGTCCGCTTCCCCCATCTCCATGGGCACAGGAGCCTAGTAGGACTCCGTTAGGTCGGGCCTTGACCCTTGATCTTGGACACACGAGACACTGGATCCTGAGGATCTGAGAACGGACATCTCGTGGTCATGAAGCACTACCCCGCCGAGTTCAAAGCGGACGCGGTCGCGCTGTATCAATCGCGCCCTGGAGCGACGATCAGGCAGGTCGCCGCCGATCTGGGAGTCAACCCGGAGACGCTCCGGAACTGGGTACGGGCGGCCGGGGCAAACCGGCCCCGAGGGCGTCGGGCAGAGGCACCGGCGGAGCCGCCTACGCCGCTGGAGGCGGAGAACGCGGCCCTGCGCAAGAAGGTCCGCGAGCTGGAGGAGGAACGCGAGATCCTGCGCAAGGCGGCCAAGTATTTCGCCGGGGAGACGCGCTGGTGAACCGCTTCCAGTTCGTCGCCGACCACCAGCGCCGCTTCGGCGTGAAGCGGCTGTGCACCATCCTCAACGTCGCCCGATCGAGCTTCTACTACTGGCGCAACGCCGCGGCCGCGCGGGCGGCGCGCCGGGCAGCCGACGCCCAACTCGCCGCGCGGATACGCACGGTCCACCACAGCTCGGACGGCACCTACGGCGTTCCGAGGATCACCGCCGAGCTCCGCGAGGACGGCGAGCGGATCAATCACAAGCGTGTCGCCCGCGTCATGCAGGCCATCGGAATCGCCGGACTGCGGCTGCGCAGGAAGCACCGCACCACCATCGCGGACCCGGCTGCCGCGAAGGCATCCGACCTCATCGGCCGCGACTTCACCGCCGCGGTGGTGAACACGAAGTACGTCGGCGACATCACCTATCTCCCGCTGACCGGCGGGAAGTTCCTGTATCTGGCCACGGTCATCGACCTCGCCTCCCGGCGCCTGGCCGGCTGGGCGATCGCCGGCCACATGCGCGCCGGACTGGTCATCGACGCCCTGGCCGCCGCCGAGCGGTGCCGCGGCAGCCTCGCCGGCGCCGTCATGCACACCGACCACGGTTCCCAGGGCGGATTCAAGTGGTCGTTGCAACACCTCGTCATTGGAGGTGTTGCTGGTGGGTGTGGGGAAGCGGCAGCAGGCTGTTCGGTTGTATCGCGGGCAGATGCCCTCGCCGGGCCGGCCGACGGTCGCGTGGCGTGAGGATCGTGTCCGGTTCTGGCAGGCGATCGCGCGGGGGCTGAGTTCGGAGGACGCGGCGGCTGAGATCGGGATCTCTCCGGCCGTGGGGACTCGCTGGTTTCGCCATGCTGGCGGGGTGAGACCGTGCCTTGCCCTGAAAGTGTCGGGCCGTTATCTGTCGTTCGCGGAGCGAGAAGAGATCGCGCTGTGGCGTGCTCAGGACGTTGGGGTGCGGGAGATCGCGCGGCGCCTGGGGCGTTCGCCTTCGACGGTCTCACGGGAGGTGCGGCGCAACGCGTCCACGCGGACGTACCGCTTGGAGTACCGGGCCTCGGTGGCGCAGTGGCACGCCGAGCGTCGGGGCCGGCGGCCGAAGACGGCGAAGCTGGTCCAGAACGGTCGGCTGCGCGAATACGTCCAGGACCGGCTGTCCGGCGCCGTCCAGATCCCGGACGGGACAGTCGTTCAGGGGCCGCAGATTCCGCCGTGGAAGGGACGGAACAAACCTCACCGGCAGGATCGCCGCTGGGCGCTGTCGTGGAGTCCGGAGCAGATCGCGAACCGGCTGAAGGCCGAGTTCCCCGATGATGACTCCATGCGGATCTCGCACGAGGCGATCTATCAGGCCCTGTTCATCGAGGGGAGGGGGGCCCTGGAGCGCGAGCTGGTCGCCTGCCTGCGTACCGGCCGTGCGCTGAGGGTTCCGCGGGCACGCTCGCGGCAGCGCGCCGCAGGGCACGTCACTTCCGAGGTGATGATCAGTCAACGGCCCGCTGAGGCTGAGGACCGCGCGGTGCCGGGACACTGGGAGGGCGATCTCATCATCGGCACCGGCCGGTCCGCGATCGGCACCCTCGTGGAGCGCACGACACGGTTCACCATGCTGCTGCATCTGCCGCCGATGGACGGCTACGGCGTGCAGCCACGAGTGAAGAACGGCCCGGCCCTCGCCGGCCGCGGCGCCGAGGCCGTGAAAGACGCGATCTCCGCGACGATCACCACGCTGCCCGAGCACCTGCGCCGCTCGCTGACCTGGGACCGCGGCAAGGAGCTGGCCCAGCATGCCCAACTCCGCCTCGACATCGGGCTGCAGGTCTACTTCGCGGACCCGCACAGCCCCTGGCAACGCGGCACGAACGAGAACACCAACGGCCTGCTGCGCCAGTACTTTCCGAAGGGAACCGACCTGTCGCGATGGGGTGTCGACGAGCTGGAAGCCGTAGCTCTCACGCTCAACAACAGGCCCCGCAAAACCCTCGGATGGAAGACACCCGCCGAGGCCCTCGAAGAGCACCTAATATCGGTCCAGAAAGCCGGTGTTGCGACGACCGATTGAGTCCAAGCAGTACACGAGCCGGGCGTTCGCCGACGCCTGCCACCGGGCCGGCGTGATCCAGAGCATGAGCGCCGTCGGCAGCTCGGCGGACAACGCGCTCGCCGAGTCCTTCAACGCGACCTGCAAGCGGGAGACGCTCCAGGGCCGCAATGCCTGGGCCGACGAACGCGAAGCCCGCCTCGACCTGTTCCATTGGCTGCACCGCTACAACACCCGACGCCGCCACTCCAGCCTCGGACAACGCAGTCCCATCGCCTACGAGACAGCACTCGACACGACATCAACTACCCTGGCCCCAGCCGCATAGCCCGTGTCCAAGATTCCGGGTCAAGGCCCGGCCCCGTCGGCTGCTGGCCCCAGCCCCGTTACCGCCGGCCCGCACCCTCGGTGACAGCCCTTGCCACCGATCTTGGACAGGAAGCATTCACCTCCCTCACCTGGCGGCAGGGCTCACGCGGCGAGTTACGTTCCCGCTTCGCTGCCGTGCGCGTCCGTCCTGCCGGCAACGCCGTCGAGCGTCCGATCCGGGCCGCCGCCTCAGCCGAGCAGGGCTGGTGGGACGGCATCCTGCCCGACTGCTGGCTACTGATCGAGTGGCCCGAAGAGGCCAAGGCTCCCACCGACTACTGGCTGTCCAACCTGCCGGCCGACACCCCTGTCGTCGATCTGGTCCGTCTGGCCAAGATCCGCTGGCGCATCGAGCACGACTACCGCGAACTCAAGCACGGCCTGGGCCTGGACCACTTCGAAGGCCGGTCCTGGCCCGGCTGGCACCACCACATCACCCTCGTGACCGCAGCCCATGCCTTCCTCACCGAACAACGTCTGGCCCCAAAAGCACCCGCGCCGGGCTCACTCTCTACCAGACCCTCGACGCCCTCCAAGACGTCCTGAGGTGCTGGACCGGCATCTGCACCACCTGCCAACAGCCCCTGCCCAGCAGGACATACAGAACATCAAGATCGAGACAGACCTAACGGAGTCCTACTAGGCTCCACTCAGTAAACGATCAAGAGTGCTGTGGCACTGGCCCGTGACATGAGAACGGCCTTACGAGTTGGGTAAGTTGTGAGGCCTACCTGGGCCCGTGCGGCCTGTTCCCATCCTGCCCTGTCCGGGGTCCCGCGCGCACACTTCGGCGAGTTGCTCAAAGAACTCGCGCCCCGATGGCAGGCCGCGCGGGAGTCGGCGCTACACGAGCGGCGTGGCGGAGACCGGAGACGGGCGGCCGACGCCGGGCCCAAGCAGCGCCTGGTCTTCGTCGACCGACTTCTGGTCACGCTGGTCCACCTGCGGCTTGGGATCCCGCACGCCGCTCTAGCCGAGTTGTACGCAGTGGACCGCTCCACCGTCTCCGGAGCGATTCGCGAGGTCCGCCCGCTGCTGGCGGCCCGCGGCTTCGCCGTCCCGGACCGGCCGGGGGTGCGGCTGCGCACGCTGGAGGACCTGTTCGCCTACGCCGGCACGGAGGGCGTTGACCTGCGCATCGACGGCACCGAAGTGCAGGTCCGCCGCCCCCGCGCCCACCGCTCCGGCCGCAAGGCGTTCGTCTCCGGCAAGAAGAAGCAGAACACCATCAAGACCACCACCTTCAGTGACCCGCAGGATCGCACCCTGTTCAGCGGCGTGGTCCGGCCGGGCCGCATGCACGACCAGACCGCCGTGCGCACCGAGGGCATCGCCGAGCAGTTCCTCCGGCACCCCAAGGTCAAGGCTGTAGTCGACGAGGGCTACCGGGGCCTGGCCAACGAGTTCCCCGGCCAGGTCAGTGCCCCGCCGAAGAAGCCGAAGGACGACGCGCCGCTGGGCGAGCACCACGCCTGGCGCGAGCAGCGACGCCGCCAGTCCTCCGCGCGGATCTGTGTGGAGCACACCAATGCCGAGTAGAAGCAGTGGCGGCCCCTGCAGCGGTTCACCGGCCGCCGCGAGACCTACGCCGAGACTCACCTCGCGATCGCCACCCTGGTCTCTGACCGCTCCGCCCGGCGGGCGACCCGCCGCAAGGCGAGCACTGAGCTGGTGCTCGCCCGGCAGGCCGCCTGCTGATCACCCACCAGCCGACCCGCCAGGCCAGCACGCCCCGAACTCAATCGCTCCCAAGGCTGTAAGGCGCCATCGCGCCGATCCTGGACGAAGCGCATGTCGAATCAATCCATGCTTCCTGGCGGCTCCGTCCGCTATGGCGGTCAGGTGTAGGCCAGGAGCCTCCCCGCGATCGTGACGCCCGACCACGACGTGAGGGAGACGACCGCGGCGACCCGGGCGGCGACAGGCGTCGGCTGGTCCATGTCCCAGTCGGCCACGCCGCGGTAGGTCCGCCGATGGAAGATCAGGATGTTCAGACCTGCGAGCAGGATGAGGCCGAGCTTCCACGGAGCACTGCCACGGTCGGCGATGAGGCTCGCGCCGGGCAGGAACATGACCACGCCGGTGACTGCCGCGATCACGAAGCCGAGATGTGACATGCGGAGCAGGTAGTCGGCCGCGGTCGTCACCCGCAGAGTCCGCCGGCCGAGCCCCAGCAGCCGGAGATCGAATGCCGCGGCCGGCCCTATGAGGAGGGCGATGCCGATGATGTGGACGCTTTCGAGCATCGGGTACAGGTAGGCCGTGCCACGGACGGCCTCGGAGAACCAGTTGTCCTCCAGCCAGGAGAAGATGTTGTCCATGACTGGCGCCGTCACTCTCGGGGCGAGCGTCGTCGCAGGTAGAAGACTCCACCTGCGATAACGGCGACCAGTACGCCACCGAGCGTGGCCCACACCACGGTCGGTGACGTGCCCTCGGAGTCCGCTGCGGCCGACGGGGAATCCTGGTCGGCGTCGGCGGCAGGTGCGTCGCCTTCCGGATACGGGACCGGCAGCGGCCTCGCCGGGAGTTCCTCGTTGAGCACCTGATTGACAGGCTTCCCCTCTTCGTACCAGAACACGACCGGACGGAACTCGTCGGTGTGACTCCTGCCGACGTAACCGACGGCTTCGATCCGCTCGCCGTCTTCGAGCTCGCGGTCCAGGCCCCACATGCCCGTGAAGCTCGGTGGCGCGATGGTGACCTCCAGCTCGTCCTGAGACCCGCTGTAGGACGGTGCGGCATTGATCGGGTCGCTGTCGGCGGCGTCCCGCAGTCCCTCGGGCAGATCGCGCTCGGGGGTGTCAGCGGGGAGATCGCTGTCGATGGTCACGTTGAAGTAGGAGTGCGGCTCGCCCCAGCGGACCTGGGAGACGGTACCCGAGATGTAGTAGAGGCGATCGGTGTCGAAGTCGTCGAACCCGTGGTGCGCCTGCGCGGCACCCGCCGAGAACAAGGTGAGCATCGCTGCGGAGACCAGAGACGCTGTCGCCAGCCTGATGCGACGGGCGCCGGTGCGAGCCACGGGTGCGGCGATGTTGATGAAGTGCATACCGAGTCGATCCTTTGCGAGGGCTTGGGGTGTGCCGCAGCCAGTGAACCTCAACGAACGCCCAGCGAAGAGGGGTCAATTTCCTCCCAGGATCGGTGAGTCCCTGCCTTGGGAGGTGCGTTCAGGGCACCTTCAGTGACCGACCTGGCACTCTCGGCAATAGCCTGGTCGGATCGATCAGCTGTCGCCGACGTCATATCGGTGGCCGACCGGGCTTCCGTCCGTTCGGCAACAGCGACTCCAGCACTGCGCCCATTGTTCGTCGGTGAGATCTGTATGCACCACGAATCAAGACCCCTCACGGACAAGATCCACTTTCGACACACGCCCGGACCCGTCGCCTGGTGCGGGGCGACGCAGCACGACGCGAACTACCTGACTTCAGCCGGCCGGCTCCATCTTCCCCGTTGCCATCCCCACCGACACGCGCGTCGTCAGGATCCTCGCCTCGGTCGTGATCCGACGTTCCTCCTGGTCGAAGTCGGGCGCGGCGCAGATGAACATGGTGTGGCCGTCTTCTCCTCCGATGACGGACGAGAAGGGCATCATGCCGGGCACAATCTCATCGATCACCTCGCCCCCTTCACGCAGGCGCAGGAGTTTCTCGGAACCGAGGTCGGCGATCCACAGCGCACCCTCGGCATCGACGCACATGCCGTCAGGGCACACGAGGAACTCCGCCTGGGCCTCGGCGAACTCCGTCGTGCTGGGCAGTGGACCGAACTCGGCCCATACCCGGTGATTGACGAGCCGCCCGTCGTCGGTCAGGTCGAAGGCGGAGATGCGGTTCCCGAAGGTTTCGTTGACGATGAAGACGTTGTCTTCGGTGAGTACGCAGCCGTTCGGGAACCAGAGGTCGGTGGCGACCTCGGTGATCCGGCCGTCCGGGTCGATCCGGTGGAGGGAGCCCGGCGCCATCGGGGCCCGGTTGTCCAGGTCGAACCCGAAGTCGCCGACATAGGCCCGGCCGTGCCGGTCGACGATGACTTCGTTGCAGAAGCCGTTGACATGACCGCTCAGGTCCGCGTGCACCGCCATGCTGCCGTCGGCCTCGCGACGCAACAACGTGCGATCTTGCATCGACGCCACGAGCAGTCTGCCGTCCGGCAGCCAGGCCAGTCCGGACGGCTGTGCGGGAACGATCGCCTCGACGCGAAGGTCGGAGCCGTCTCCCCTGGCCGACATGACGCTGCATGTGTGCAGCTCGGAGAACCAGACCCGGTTCTCGTGCCAGCGGGGCGCCTCCACGAAGGTCCGCCCGGGGATCAGCGTGTTGATCTCGTAGGTCACCGTTGTTCTCCAGTGCACGTTGTGCTCCAGTGCGAGCGCAATGGGTTGTCAGGCTGTGCGGATGCCGCGGTTACGGGCACGCTCGAGCGACGCGTAGGCCCCGACGGCCACCAGCAGAATGCCCCCGTAAAGGATCTGCTGCCAGGCATCCGGGATGTGCAGCAGCGGTGTGACGTTGTTCAGCAGGCCCAGGAACAGCGCCCCGAGCATGGCACCGATGAACGAGCCGCGGCCACCACTGAGCACCGCTCCGCCGAGGAACACGGCGGCGAAGCAGGGAAGGGTGTAACCGGCGCCGACCGCGTTCGACCCCAAGCCGGTCTGGCTGGCGAGGAAGACGCCACCGATTACGGCGCCGAGGGCGCAGAGGATCAGGCTGAGCACGCGTACCCGGACGACGCGTGTCCCCACGCGACGAGCGGATTCGCCGTGGAATCCCACAGCGCGCAGGGCGAGCCCTCCGCGGCTTCGACGGAGCCAGAACTCCGTGGCGACCGCGATGACCACCAGCATGATGAACGCGGCCGGAACAAAGCCAATGCCCTGAGCGACGAGTGTGACGAGTTCCGGGGCGATCGCGCCCTCCGGTTGCGGACGCAGGACGATCGCGATGCCCTGAACGATGCCCATGGTCGCCACCGTCGCGACGATCGGTGTCACTTTGAGAACTTCGATCAGTAGGACGTTGAACAGGCCGATTGCCAGGACTTCCACTGTCAGCAGGCCCAGCGTGGAGAGAACCGATGACATCCCGAGGTCGGGCAATGTCATGGAGACCAGGACGACCGTCAGGCTCATCGTCGAACCGATGGAGATGTCGAGCAGGCCGGTGAACATCACGAACTGTTGACCGATCGCGACGAAGGCCAGCGGCAACGTGAGGATCAGCAGGTTCGCCAGGTTCGTCTTCGTCCAGAACACGTCGGACTGCGTGCCGGTGTAGAGCGCGACCATGGTGATCAGCAGCAGCAGGATGGCGATGGGCAGGTGCGCGGACACACGGCCAACCAGTCGGCGCAGCAGTCCCTGCCCCTGGATCAGAGCGGGGCCCTGTTCTTCGGCCACATCGGTCGCGCTGACGAAGCCACGCACGATCTCGGTCTCGGTCGTCGGCGCACTGAGCTCCTCGACGACCCGTCCGCGCGACATGACGTACACGCGGTCGCAGAGCCCCGCGAGTTCAGCCGAGTCGGAGGAGTTCACAAGGACCGCGATGCCCTCGTCGGCAGCGGATGCGAGGACGCGGTAGATGTCCATACGGGCCCGCGCGTCGACGCCCTGCGTGGGCTCGTCGACGATGAGCACCTTCGGCTGACGCAGCGCGGGCCTGGCGAGCACGGACTTCTGCTGGTTGCCGCCCGACAACCCGCTGACGGGTTGATACGGCGACGCCGCGACGATGCCCAGATCACGTTTCGCCTGCCGGAAGGCAGGCAGCAACCGTCGACTGAGCGACAACCCGGCCGGCCCTGCATCGGGGCCCAGCTGGATCGTGGCGTTGTCCATGACCGACATTGACTCGAAGACCGATTCGGCCGCCCGGTCGCCGCTCTGGAAGCTGATGCCGGCGTCGAGCGCGGTCGCCGGCGTGACACGGCGCAGCTTCTTGTCATCGACGCTGCTCGATCCGCCGGTCCGGTCGATGCCGATGATGCCGCGCAGCAGCGCTCGCTGGCCGTTGCCCTCGGCCCCGGCGACACCGACGATCTCGCCCGCACGCACGTTGATCGACACCGGCCCGAACCCGTGACCGGAGAGCTCTTGGACATCCAGCCGGACGGGCGACGAAGACGGCGGTGTACGCGTGGGGAACTCGAGTTCGGTCGGCGCGCCGACCATGAGCTCGACGATCTCGTCGACGTTCCAGTCCCGCGAAGCGTGCGTACCCTGGATGACGCCGTCGCGCAGCACCGTAACACGGTCGGCGAGGCGCTTGACCTCGGCCAGTCGGTGGCTCACGTACACGATGGCGGTGCCCTCGTCGCGGGCCTGCTTGATGAGGTCGCTGAGCTGTTCCGCCAGACGCATGTCGAGCGCGGCGGTGGGCTCGTCGAGCATCAGCACGCGGGGGCGGTGGGCCATCGCTCTCGCCACTTCGAGCAACTGGCGGGCGCCCGGGCCGAGAGCGGAGACCAGGTCCGTGGGCCTGAACGGTAGGTTGAACCGGGCGAGCATCTGGTCCAGGTCGGGCGGCCGCGACTCGCCGACGGCGTTGAAGCTGAGGGTGATGTTGTCGGCCACGCTCAGCTCGGGAACCAGTGAAGTGTCTTGGTAGGCGGTGATGAGCCCCAGGCGCCGGGCCCGCTGCACACCGCCGGCACCGAGTTCCTCGCCGCCGATGAGGACGGTGCCCTCGTCCGCGCCCAGGACACCCGACGCGATCTTGATCAGGGTCGACTTCCCGGAGCCGTTCTCGCCGACCAGGGCGTGGACCTCGCCCGGCCGGCAGTCGAAGTCGACGTCGGACAATGCGCGAACGCCGGGAAACGACTTCGTGACCCCGGTGAGGGTGACAGCGGGAACGCTGCGCTCCCCGTCCGTGGTGCCGGGGGTCCTGTCCTCGGCGAGATCGTCTGTACGCGGCATGATCTTCTCCATCAAGGATTCCTCCGCTGGCTGATTCGATGCTTCGGTTCTGGCCGGACCGGGCGAGGCCCGGTCCGGCCAGAACCACCAGGTCGTTCAGGAATCACGAACCTGCCGCAAGAACCGCGGCCGCCTGCTTGGCATTGAAGAGGGTGGGCACCGGTGCGTTCGCTGGCATCGCCGGGTCGTAGGTCGGCATCACCTCGCTGATGTCGACCATCGGGTACGGAATCGACACCTCGTGGTCGACCTTCTGGCCCTGCTTGGCCATGATTCCGGCGGTGACACCGATGCGGCCGTACCACACACGGCTGTTGGCGACGAACGCGGTTGCCTTGACGCCGTCCTCCTGCGCCTGCTTGAACTGCTTGAGGAAGGCGTAGTTCACGACGTCCGACATCAGAATCGGCGGCGTACGGTCGGCCTTGAGGTACGGGGCCATGAAGTATTCCAGGGTGTAGTCGTAGGCCACCGCCTCCGGGTCCCTGCCGGAGGCGTACAGGGAGTTACCCGCCTGCGTCATGCCCTGAGGTGTCCACTGGGTGAATCCCTCGATCGACTTGCGCCAGCCCGCGTCCTTCAGGCCCTTCTGGAGGCACGGCTGCCATGCGGCCGCGCTGGCGTTGCCGGGAACACCGGTGTAGAGACCGTAGCTGCCGGGCTTGCCGACCATCTGGGCCACTTGCTTCGCACCGTCGGTGTAGGCACCGCAGAGGTCGGCGGGCGCGTAGACGTCCACCGCCTTCGCGACCGCGTCCGGAACCGGTGTCTCCACCTGAACGACGGTGATGCCGGCCGCCTTGGCCTGCTGCACCACGGGCAGCACGGCGGCTCCCCAGATCGTGTCCATCACGATGATGTCGGGCCGCTGGGCGATCATGCTCTTGAAGTTCGCCAGGTAGCTGGCGACATCGGACCCCAGGCTGTAGATGACCCTCGAGACCTGACCCGAGGAGATCGCCTGGGCGGTGAGTTCGGCGCGGAAGGTCTGGCGCCACGGATTGATGTTGTCGTTGGGGAAGCCGATCGTGAGCGAGCCTGTGCCGGTCTCACAGACGTTCTTCGTCAGACACTCCTGGAGCTTGGACTCCATCTTCGGCGTGAACTTGACGGCGGCCGTCTTCATGGCCTCCTGGACCACCGGGTCCATGGTTTCCAGCGGAATGTCCTTCAGGAACATGCGCTTGACGGTCGTGGCGACTGCCTTCTCGTCGACCGGCGCGGAGGACCCTGCGGACGCGTCCGCCGAGCCCGCGTTGTTCGCGGAGTTGCTCGCTGTCGTGCTGGAACAGGCGGTCAGCGCGAGTATCGCGGCGACTGTGGTGATGGTGAGCCTTTGGCGGGTCTTACGACTACGCACGCAGGCCTGCTTGCCCATCGTCATTGATGTGCTCCTATCGGCATGGCAGGTAACGGAGATGCGCGGATGACACTGCTTGGGGTCAGCCGCCGGCAACGGGGCGTCCGGCCTTCTTGAAGCCACGCCTGAAGCTCGAGGCGCCGTACTGGCCAAGGGTGATGGCAGCGACGGCGACCACGAGGGCAAGTCCTTGGATCACCACGCGCGCTCCGGCCGAAAGGCCCATGATGGAGAGCGCCTGGTCGAGAAACTGGAGGAAGATTGCGGCGATCACGACGCTGGCGACGCTCGCCGGTCCTCCGGTGAAGATCACGCCCGCGATGCCCGCCGCCGTGATCGTAGCCATTTGGTACGGCGCGCCCGCGTAGACGTCCGGCGTCCCTATGTACCCGGCCAGCAGCACGCCCGCGATGCCGTAGAGCAGCCCGGCGAGGGCGTACGTCGACAGTTCGACCGCGGTGACCCGGATTCCGAGTGCGCGCGCCGACCGCCGATTGGCGCCGACGGCCGCGATACGGCGACCGAAACGGGTCTTGGTCAGGACCGCGGTGAGTATCACGGCCACGACCAGCGCGAACAGGAAGCCGGCATTGACGCCGAAGAACGTCTTCTGCGCGATCTCCTGGAGGGACTGTGGCGCCTGCCCCGAAACGGACAGCGACACGCTCGTCCACAGCGTGATCCCACCGGAGATCATGCCGAACGTCGCCAGAGTGACGATCAGTGCGTTGAGCCGGAAAACGGCGATGAGCACTCCGTTGACCACACTGAACACGACCGGGACCACCAACGCGAAGGCGATCACCGTCGGCACGCTCGCCCCTGGGCCGCCATAGTGCACGATCATGCCGGCCGCTACGGACATAATGGCCGAGACCGACAGATCGATCGATCCCAGCATGATGATCAGCATCTGCCCTATCGCGGCGATCGCCAGCACACCGGCGAGTGCGGTGACCATTTCGAGCGACGCGCTACTGAGCGTCCGCGGCGCCGCGAAGAGCACCACCGCGGCGAGCATCAGGAACGCGGCCCAGCTGGCCCGGTAGCGAGCGGGCCAGCGATATTTCAGGTCTGTGAGCCGGCCCGCACGCTCAGCCGCAGCCACAGCCGCGGCATCGGCAGAGGGGGCGTCCACGGCCACCCTCGGCAGATCCCAGCGCGTTACCTTCATCAGCACACCGCCTCATTGCAGAGCGCCTGGCGCGACTTCTACCAAGCGAGCTAATGTCAGACTGCATTCAAAGCTGCCTAACAACTGTCCGTCAAGAGCCCTGGCAGCGACATTCGGGTCGTTGCCACCTCGTGATGGGCGCGTCTGCCTCGACGTCATCGCCGACCGCCGCATCGCTCCCGGCTGTCACGGGAGTGCCCACCGCCACGGGCCGTCCGAACAGCGGCTGACGACCACGGGGGGATCTGTGACCAGCGGAGCGGCCGGCCAGTTGCGGGCGCCGGCGATGCTGCTGCACAAGATCGCGTCGAGGGCAGGTGCGGCCGGTTGGCGACACCGGTGCGGCGTGGTCGTATACACAGCCCCGACGGGGGGCGATCCAGCCGAGCACTCAGGAAGGCGCCCCAGACACGACCGTCGCAGACCCTCCGTCCACCATGCCAGTCCGTAACCCGTCGCTGTAGATATGTCGATCAAGGCCGACGGAAGACCACAAAGGCCCGCCCTTCTACCGGCACGCACCAGAGGGGACCTGCCGGGCGGCGTGGCCCAGCAACGCCAACCCGCGTCGCCACCGGAGAGCGAGTTCCGGGGAGGTCACGCCCGCGCGGGCAGACTGGGCCGTCGCGGCGCGCCTGGGGGAAGCTCCGGGCTGGACGGCCGTCGACTTCGCCGGCTGCCGTCGCCGCCTACACGGACGACACCCTCGTCCCGCAGTCGGCCGATCTCCTCGCTCGAGAGGCCGAGGAGGTCGGACAGCACGTCCTCGGTGTGTTCGCCGAGACGTGGCGCCGGCACGGGAGCCGCCCCGGTGCCGGCCCACCGCAGCGGTCGGCCGGTGGCCAGCAGAGGGCCGATCCCAGGTTGGTCCATCTCCGCCGCCACCGACGTCTCGTCAGCGCGTGCGGCGCGAGCCGCTTCGGCCATGTCCAGGTACGGACTCCACAGGACCTTCGCGCGCTCGAGCAGTTCGCGCACCGCGCCGAAGTCCCGCTGGGCGAACCATGGCCTCAGTACGGCGGCGATCGTCTCACGCAGCCGATACCTGTCGCCCTCCTGGCTCAGGTCCGCGCCCAGGACCTGCTCCAGCGCGGCGAAGACCGCACCCGTCTCGGTAACGTCACGCAGCGCGCGCCATTGCCCCTCTGTCAGGGCGACCACCATCAGCCGACGGCCGTCCAAGGTCTCGAAGTCCACGCCGAAGGAGCCGTACATGTGATTTCCCTGGCGGACTCGCGGACCACCCCTCATCTCCGCTTCCGCCAGCCATCCCATGTTGCCGACGCCTGCCAACGCCACGTCCGCCAGGGCGAGTTCGATCTGAGCTCCCTGACCCTCACGCTCACGATGGAGGACAGCTGCCAGGATTCCCGAGGCCACGACCATTCCGGACAGCAGATCCCAGGCGGGCAGTACGTGATTGACCGGCTGTTCCACGCCCTGGGGACCGGTCATCTGCGGTACTCCCACTTCCGCGTTGATCGTGTAGTCGACGGCCGGGGATCCGTCACTCCTGCCCTGGAGGTGCACATGGATGACGTCCTCGCGCCGAGCACGCAGTTCGTCGTACGTCAGCCGGTGTCGGCCGACCATGTTGTCCAGGAAGATCCCCGCCCCGCGTCCGGGCGCCGTGGCGAGGGCGAGCAGCAGTTCCCGTCCCTGCTCAGTGCGGTGGTCGATCGTCACGGACCGCTTGCCCTTGTTGAGGCCGGCCCAGAACAGGCTGTCCCCGGTGGAGGAGAGCGGCCAACGAAGGAAATCGCTTCCACCGCCCGGAGGGTCGACCCGGATGACATCCGCCCCGAGCTGGGCGAGAGCCAGGCCGGCCGATGGGCCGGCCACGAAGGAAGCGCCTTCGATGATGCGCAGACCGCCGAGCGGCTGGGGTGATGGCGTCAACGTGATTCCCTTCTGCGGAACGGCGCACTGCGGGTGCTTCCACGGCCGCAAGAACCGCTGCACACCCAGGACCAGAGGGAAACCGGCCAAGAGGAATCAACCCCTGCTTCCACGCCGGGCGGGCGTTGTCACCGTGCGTCCATAAGCGCGCCTCTATTGACAATCATGTAATTGTCTTACAACTATGTCAAGGTCGTCAGCCGACGGGCCGGGCCCTTCAGCGGCGCAGCGCCCGCGTCCACCCCACCGCTCCCAAGGACGGACCGATGCAGCTCAGTACGAGTCCCCTGCAAGCGCACGTGGAGTCATGGAAGCCGGGCTCGGCCACCTGCGTGGACCCGCTGCTCCCAGGACCCGTCGCGGCGCTGGCGGCGTTGCTCGACGGACCCGAACCGGTCGCAGGCTCCGGGGCTCCTCTCCCGGCGCTATGGCACTGGCTCTACTTCTTGGACTGGCCCGCCCAGTGCGATCTCGGGCCCGACGGCCACCCGGCTCACGGCCATTTCCTGCCCCCCGTCCCCGACCGGCAGCGGATGTTCGCCGGAGGGCGCTGCACCGTCTCCGAACCCCTGCGTCTCGGAGAGCGGGCCGAGCGGGTCAGCAGCGTACACAGTGTCGAGGTCAAGCACGGCAGAACCGGCGAACTGCTCTTCGTGACCCAGCGCAACGAGTACCGGCAGGGGGGCCGGACCTGTCTCGTCGAGGAGCAGGACATTGTTTACCGGTCCGGACGCGGCCCCACCCGGAGCGCGCCCCCGGCGCTCGAAACGTCGGCGGAACCCCAGGCCGACGACGCGTGGCAGCTCTCGCTGAGGCCGGACCCGCCCCTGCTGTTCCGCTTCAGCGCGCTCACCTCCAATGCCCACCGTATCCACTACGACGCGCCCTACGCCCGGGACGTGGAGGGCTATCCGGGGCTGGTCGTCCACGGCCCTCTTCTAGTGCTGCTCATGATGGATCTCGTCCACCGCAACGCCCCGACCCGCCAGGTGCGGTCCGTGTCTTATCGCCTGCGGAGCCCGGCCTTCGCGGGCGAGCGCCTTCTCGCCGCCGGCACCCTGGCGAACGGCCGGACGGAGCTGCGTATCGCCTCTGGCCGAGAGGCCCGACATGCCACCGCCGAGGTGACGTTCGCATGATCCACGGCAGCAGGTACATCTCGTCGGCTCGTAGCTGGCTCTTCGTCCCCGGGCACCGCCCGGACCGCTTTCCCAAGGCCGCAGCCTCCGGTGCGGACCTGGTCATCATCGACCTCGAAGATGCCGTCGCGTCTGAGGACAAGGCACAGGCCCGTGCCAGCGCCGCCGACTGGCTCGCACAGGGGAACGACGCGGTCGTCCGGATCAACCCGCCGGGAACCCCGTGGTTCCAGTCCGATCTGGCGGAGGCGGCCCGCCACGGCTGCCCGGTCATGGTGCCCAAGGCAGAGGATCCGGCCGTACTCACGGAAGTCGCCGCCCGGGTCGCCGGACGCTGTGAGCTCGTTCCGCTCATCGAGACAGCGGCCGGTGTGGAGCGGGCGTGGGAGGTGTGCGCCACGGTGGGCGTCGCCCGTGCGGCCTTCGGCAACGTCGACCTCGCCGGACAGCTCGGTATCGCCTGGGACGACCACACCGCCCTCACGTACGCACGCTCCAAGCTCGTCTCGGCCTCCGCCGCAGCCGGCATCTGCCCACCGGTCGACGGGGTCACCACCACGGTGAGGGACGCCGAGGTCCTGCACAAGGACGTCATGCACGGGCGCAGCCTGGGCTTCACCGGGAAACTCTGCATCCACCCGGCCCAGGTCGAGGCGGTCGGCCGCGGATTCGCCCCGTCGGAGGCGGAGTTGGAGTGGGCGCGCACCGTCGTCGCCGCAGGGGACTCCGTCACCGCGGTCGACGGCCGGATGGTCGACAAGCCCGTCCTGGAGAGAGCCAGACGGCTTCTGGGCCAGACCCACGACTCCCACCCCGCGCCCTGATCCACTGGATTCCGTGCCTCGCCCCGCACCGCGAGGCACGGAACGCCAGGCGCGGTGGTGCGAGCCGGAGGCAGGCGCTTACTGAGGGTGACCGCCTGCCTCCGGAACCTTCCCTCCGACACTGGCACCGCATAGGTTCCCGCCCAGGACACGGCCGCTCCCCGGCGGTTCCGTACGTCACTGCGGCGATGATGAAGCCCGTCTCCCGAGTCCCCAGCAGCAAGAAGAGCGGGAACAAGAAGTGATGAAGGGTTCGTTCGGCTGGGAGAAGACGCGCTAATGGCCCCGCCGCGCACGGCTGGGAAACCCCTCGTGGCCTACGTCGCCTGAGGGCGAGGCCGGGTTGTGGCGCGGGGAGACTTCCCTCGTGAGAGTCCGGCGACGGGTCTCGATCACCGCGATGTGCTGCTACCGGCCCCGCATCCACCCGCCTGTCAACGGGGCATGTACGAGCTTCTCCTCGCGGGACTACCGCGACCTCTTGTTCCGCCCACCTGCGACTCGGCGCCCCAGGTGTAGTTGACGAGACCGGTAAGAGGGCACTCGACAGCAGGCTCCCCCGGAAGCCGGTGCGACCCTTGGCATGCTCTCCGATCAGGCTTGCGGCACCGCCCCACTCCATCGACGCCGGGCGTCGATCACCCGCTGCGGGCCCTGTCGGAGGGGGACAGGGCTGGACCGGCGGCAGGCCAAGGGCGGATTCATGGCCCCGAACAGGCTGAGACGGCGCCGTTTCCTGACGAAGGGAGCTCCTCCTGCGCGTCCCCAACGAACGGGCCAGGATTCGGCGCCGCATCCGGCAGCGCCTGCTCGGCCCAGATGGTCTTTCCGGTGGACGACTGGCGGGTGCCCCAGCCCTGAGTGAGCTGGGCCACGAGAAGGAGCCCGCGGCCACCCTCGTCGAAGACCCGGGCACGGCGCAGGTGAGGGGCTGTATTGCTTGCGTCGGTGACTTCGCAGATCAGCGTGCGGTCATGGATCAGACGCAACTGGATAGGCGGTTCGCCGTACCGGATGGCGTTGGTGACCAGCTCGCTGACCACCAACTCGGTGGCGAAGAGAGCCTCTTCGAGTCCCCATTCAGCAACTTGAGCGGAGACGTTCTTGCGGGCCTGGGCCACGGCTGCGGGATCGGCCGGTATGTCCCAGGTGGCGACCTGTCCGGCGTCCAGGGCGTTGGGGTGGGCGATCAGCAGGGCGATGTCGTCCTGAGGGCGATCGGGCAACAGGACTTCGAGCACCGTGTCGCATGCCTCGTCCAGGGACCGTGCAGGCCAGGTGAGCGCCTGACGCAGCATGTCGAGTCCTTGGTCGATGTCGCGGTCCCGAGCCTCGACGAGTCCGTCGGTGTAGAGGACCAACAGGCTGCCCTCGTCCAGTTCCACCTCGGCCGATTCGAAGGGCAGGCCGCCCAGGCCCAGCGGTGGACCTGCCGGGAGGTCGAGGAGGCCGACAGTTCCCCCGGGAGTGACCACGAAGGGCAGTGGATGCCCCGCGCGCGCCAGGGTGCAACGGCGGGAGACCGGGTCGTAGACCGCGTAGAGACAGGTGGCGCCGACGATGTCCGGATCGGCATCAGGGTCGTACTCCCCGTCGGCATCCTCGTCGGCGAGGCGAGTGACAAGGTCGTCGAGGTGGGTCAGCAGTTCGTCAGGTGGGAGATCCACGTCAGCCAGGGTTCGCACCGCGGTACGCAGGCGGCCCATAGTGGCGGATGCCTGGATGCCGTGGCCGACCACGTCGCCGACCACCAGCGCCACCCGCGCTCCGGAGAGCGGGATGACGTCGAACCAGTCGCCGCCCACGCCGGCCCGGGGGTCGGCGGGAAGGTAACGGGACGCGACCTCGACCGCCGCCTGCCGTGGCAGCCGTCGAGGCAGAAGACTGCGCTGCAGGGTGAGAGCCGTGCTCCGCTCACGGGTGTAGCGACGGGCGTTGTCGATGCAGAGCCCGGCGCGGGCCGTGATCTCCTCGGCGAGCAGCAGGTCGTCGGGGTCGAACGCCTCCTGAAGCTGGCGGCGGCCGAAGACGGCCGCCCCCAGGGTCTCCCCGCGTGCGCGCATCGGAACCACCAACAAGTGGAACGCCGATCGCCGTGCCTCACCGTCCGCTGTGTCATGATCCGCAGATGGGCTGCCGGGGGAGTCCGACTCCGTCATCGGGCGCAAGACGGTGCGCCCGGTCCCCAGGCATTCGGCCTGGGGTGACCCCTGCGAATATGTCCTCAGGTCGTCCACCGCGAAGGGAATCTCAGGGCAGCTCTCGGTGACCGACGCATGGGCGAGATGACGGAGCGCGACAGGCGCGATCGTCCGCAACGGGTAGGGCGGTCCGCAGTCACCGTGACGCGGGGTGAGTATGTCGACACTGACGAAGTCCGCGAGCCCTCGAACGGCGACGTCGACGAGTTCCTGTGCGGTGCGCACCATGTCCAGGGTGCTGCCGATACTCGCGCTCGCCTCGTTGAGCAACTGGAGCCGCTTCCGCGCCCAGTACTGCTGCGTCTCATCGTGCGCACTGACACACACGGCGTCCACCGCGCCGCCGGCGTCTTTCACCGGGGCGAGGGAGACCGCCCATGCCTGGTGGTGGCGGCCCTGGCCCGGCGTACGGACGACATTCTCCCGATGCTGTGGCCTGCCAGTCTCCAGCACCTCACGGATGGCTTTGTCGGTAGCCTCCATATCAGGGTGGGGAACGATCTCCGACATGCGCAGCCCACACATCTCTGCCTGTGTGAGACCGAAAGCCCTTTCCATTTCGACATTCGCCAGCCGCATGCGCTGGTTACTGCCGTAGATCGCAATGGCGCAGGACTGCTGGGCGAGAGTCCGCTCCAGCAGAGCGACGTCACCTTCAGGACTGGCCTTGCCCATGACAGGCGACATGACCAGCCAGTCGCTCTCCGTTTGGCCCTCGGACAGCCGGTGATGCGCCAGCAACCTGGCCTCCACACTGTGACCGTCCCGGTGTCGCAGCCGGACCGTCCCGTGCCACCTGGCCTGATCCGCCCCTGGGACCCGGTCCGCCAGGGAACGCAGCAATGATTCAGACAGGTCTTCCGCAAGCAGGAGACCGGCGGCCTGTCCCACAACTTCTGCGGCCGTGTAACCCAACAGCCGACGGGCCTCTGCACTCCAGCCCGTCACGGTTCCCCGGCCATCGATGATGGCTGAGGCGGTGTAGCCGCCAGCAGTATCGGAGTCCATGGTCCTATTCCCTCCCACCGCAGGAGGCCTTAGCCATGCAACTCAGGGGCCTCAACGGTGAGCCGTATACAGCCAGCATGCGCCTCGGGGCGGCGAAAGCTCAATGTCGGGGCAGTGTGCGTTGATCGAGCCGATGATCACTGCCTGGAAAAACGGGACAGAGTGAGCTGGCCGGCGACGGGAGTCCCCAGAACCTGTGATCTCCGGGACGTCGTGAACACACCTCGCCTATGCCACTAGCCGGGGGCGGACGCTGATCGACCGCAGACCCTACTTGCCCGAGCGCTCCTGGTGCGCTGACGCCGGGCACACGCGGCGGGGATACCCGACGAGGTGCGGTTCCAGACCAAACCCCGCCTGGCCTGGAAGATGATCGCCGCCGCGCTGGACGCCGGAATACGGGCACCGTGGGTGACCGGCGACCTCATGGCACCCGCACATCACCCTCGCCATGCTCGCCTTGGCCTTCTGACTGCCCGCGCCTCCGACGCAGCCCCCGAGCGGCCCGCCAGCACGCACCACCTGGTCCACAGCCGCGATCCGATCACGCTGGCCGCCGTCCCGGAAATCCGCCACCTGCTCGGCGCCGCCCGCAACTCACCGGCCATGGCTGCGGCCAGGCTCTGCACTGGTCAAACTGGGGCAGACGCCACCAGGCCACAGCCCGGCGCAGCCACGGACCACCAGCGAACCCACTGGGCAGATCACGAAACCACACTGGAGTACTACCGGTAACTGGGGTTTCTTGGAGGAAGAGTTCCTTGCCAAACACGAGGGCGGCGCCCAGCCTGCGCACCTCGGCTCTGTCGAGACCGGCCCTGGCGGCCCGGTGCGGGTTGAGGGGATTTCGGGAAAGGCAGCGTGATGGATATCAGATGAGGCCGCGTCAGCGGCCGACCGAAACGGCGTCAGAGTGCGCGGAGGATGTCCTCGACACGCTCCTTGGCGTCGCCGAACAGCATCGCCGAGTTCTCCCGGAAGAACAGCGGGTTCTGCACGCCGGCGTAACCGGAGGCCATGGACCGCTTGAAGACCACGACGTTGTCGGCATCCCAGACCCGCAGTACCGGCATACCGGCGATCGGGCTGCCGGGGTCGTCCATCGCCGACGGGTTGACAGTGTCGTTGGCGCCAATGACGAGCACCACCGACGTGCCGTCGAAGTCGTCGTTGATCTCGTCCATCTCCAGCACGATGTCGTAGGGCACTCTGGCCTCGGCCAGCAACACATTCATGTGGCCGGGGAGCCGCCCGGCGACCGGATGAATCCCGAAGCGGACGTCCTTGCCCTTCTCCCTCAAGATGCGGGTCAGTTCGGCCACACCGTGCTGCGCCTGCGCGACCGCCATACCGTAGCCGGGGGTGATGATCACTGAGTCGGCGCCGGTGAGCATCTCTGCGACGCCTTCGGCACCGATCTCGCGGTGCTCGCCGTAGTCCTGGTCACCGCCCGGTCCCGCCTCGATCCCGAAGCCACCGGCGATCACGGAGATGAAGGACCGGTTCATCGCCTTACACATGATGTAGGACAGGTACGCGCCGGAGGAACCGACCAAGGCACCCGTGATGATCAGCAGGTCGTTCTCCAGGAGGAAACCCGACGCGGCCGCGGCCCAGCCGGAGTAGCTGTTCAGCATGGACACCACGACCGGCATGTCACCGCCGCCGATCGAGGCCACCAGGTGCCACCCGAGCAGCAATGCGATCGCGGTGACCGCCACCAGAAGCCAGAAACTCGGCTCGATCACGAACCAGGTGGTCAGCACGGCGAACGCAAGGAGGGCGCCGACGTTGAGGGCGTTCTTGCCGGGAAGCGTCAGCGGCGCGGACTTCATCCGTGCGGACAGCTTGAGGAAGGCCACGACGGAACCGGTGAACGTCACCGCGCCGATGAACACGCCGACGAACACCTCGGCATGGTGAATGCCCAGTGTGTCCGTGACGCGCAGCGCCTGCGCTCCGCTGCCGTCGAGGTCCGCCTCGACGTGGAGGTATCCGTTCCAGCCGACCATGACCGCGGCCAGCCCAACAAAGCTGTGCAGGAGCGCGATCAGCTCCGGCATACCGGTCATCTCCACCGCCTTGGCCCGTCGGAGCCCGATGAGGGCACCGACGGCGGTGGCGCCGATCAGCAGGCCGAGGCCAGAGTTCTCCAGGTCCTGGTCGATGGCCAGCGCGACCGTCGCGATCAGCGCCACCGTCATGCCGACGATGCCGAAGGTATTGCCGGCCTTGGCGGTTTCGTGTCTCGACAGGCCCGCCAGGGCCAGGATGAACAGCAGTGCCGAGACGATGTATGCCGCCTGTGCGGCGGTGTCGACAGCCATGCGGAGTCAGCTCCTGGAGAACATGGCGAGCATGCGCCGGGTGACGGCGAACCCACCGAATATGTTGATGGCGGCGAGCAGGATCGCGACGGACGAGACGGCCGTGATCGCCGTGTCCCCGTGGCCGATCTGCAGCAGCGCCCCGACCACGATGACGCCGGAGATCGCGTTGGTCACCGACATCAGCGGAGTGTGCAGGGCATGGTGCACATGCCCGATCACGTAGTAGCCGACCACGATCGCGAGAGCGAAGACGGTCAGATGGCCCTGGAGTGCGCGCGGCGACAGCGCGGCCGTCACGAACAGCAGTGCGCCGACCGCCGCGACCGCCGTGAACCGCTTGGCGGGGGAGATGACTCGCGGAGCCGCGCTCTCGTCCCGAACCGGCGTCGCCGCAGGCGCCGCCGTCGGAGTCACCGACACCTGCACCGGCGGCGGAGGCCAGGTCAGCTCCCCCTTACGTACCACGGTCATCGAACGCTGCACGACATCGTCGAAGTCCAGCACCAGCGTGCCGTCCTTGTCCGGCGTCAGCAGCTTCATGAGGTTGACCAGGTTGGTGCCATACAGCTGGGAGGCCTGGGCGGGAAGCCGGCCCGCGAGGTCGGTGTAGCCGATGATGGTCACCCCGTTGTCGGTGACCACCTTGTGACCCGCGACGGAGCCCGCCACGTTGCCGCCGTTGGACGCGGCCATGTCCACGATCACGCTGCCCGGCTTCATGTCGGCCACCATCTCGGCGGTGATCAGTCGCGGCGCCGGCCTCCCTGGGATGAGGGCGGTGGTGATGACGATGTCGACGTCCTGACACTGCGTGGCGTACAGCTCTACCTCACGCGCCTTGTAGCCGTCCCCCATCTCTCTGGCGTATCCGGTCGCGCTGACCGCCGCCTCGGGGGACTCGATCGCCAGGTACTCGCCCCCGAGTGACCTGACCTGGTCGGCCACCTCCGGTCGCGGGTCGGTGGCACGCACCACCGCGCCCAGACTGCCGGCGGCGCCGATCGCCGCGAGGCCGGCGACACCGGCACCGGCGACCAGCACCTTGGCCGGAGGTACCTTGCCCGCGGCCGTGACCTGGCCGGTGAAGAACCGGCCGAACGCATGGGCCGCCTCGACCACGGCTCGGTAGCCGGCGATGTTGGCCATCGAGGACAGCACGTCCAGCGACTGGGCACGCGAGATTCGCGGTACGGCGTCCATGGCGAGCACGGTGATCGGCCGGCCGGCCAGGTCCTCCACTCGGTCGGGCTTCCCCGCCAGCCCCAACTGGCTGACGAGCGTGGCACCTTCGCGCAGCCCGTCCAGCTGTTCCGCCGACGGCGGGTTTACCCCGAACACGATGTCGGCCGCCAGGGGATCACCGATGGTGGCGCCCGCCTCGGCGTACGCGTCGTCGGGAAAGCTCGATGCCGCACCCGCACCCGGCTCGACCACCACTTCGTAGCCGAGCTTCAGCAGCTGCGCGGCGGTCGTTGGCGTGGTCGCGACCCGCGACTCGCCCGGTTTGGACTCCTTCACCACACCGATGAGCACGGCGACCTCCTTCACGTCCGGCACGCCAGGTGTCGAGGCATCCACGGGCGTTGGCGTGCGGCCGCCCAGCCACGGCCGATGCGTCGGTCCGTACCGGTGCCCTGGAAGCAGTCAGTATTGATCTAACAAGAATTTAAATGTCATACTCTTCTCGCATTGTCAATAAAGTACGCCACTGTAGAGATCGTTTATGAAGGGGCATGCCTTGAGCTTGAGGATCGTTGTCACTGTGAAGTACGTGCCCGACGCCACTGGCGACCGGCACTTCGCCGATGACCTGACCGTCGACCGTGACGACGTGGACGGCCTGCTCTCCGAGCTGGACGAGTACGCGGTGGAGCAGGCGCTGCAGATCGCCGACGAGGCCGACGACGCCGAGATCACCGTGCTGACCGTGGGTCCGGAGGACGCCAAGGACGCGCTGCGCAAGGCGCTGTCGATGGGCGCCGACAAGGCGATCCACGTCGAGGACGACGACCTGCACGGCACCGATGCCCTCGGCACCTCCCTGGTGCTGGCCAAGGCGATCGAGAAGGCCGGCTACGACCTGGTGATCTCCGGCATGGCCTCCACCGACGGCACGATGGGTGTCGTCCCGGCGCTGCTGGCCGAGCGTCTGGGTGTCCCGCAGGTCACGCTGCTCTCCGAGATCTCCGTCGAGGACGGCACGGTCAAGGGCCGCCGTGACGGCGACGCCGCGAGCGAGCAGCTTCAGGCCTCCCTGCCGGCCGTGGTCTCGGTCACCGACCAGTCGGGCGAGGCGCGTTACCCGTCCTTCAAGGGCATCATGGCGGCGAAGAAGAAGCCGGTGCAGTCCTGGGACCTGTCCGACCTCGACATCGAGGCCGAAGAGGTCGGCCTGGAGGGCGCCTGGACGGCTGTCGACTCCGCGGCCCAGCGCCCGGCGCGCACCGCCGGAACGATCGTCAAGGACGAGGGCGAGGGCGGCAAGCAGCTCGCCGAGTTCCTCGCGGGCCAGAAGTTCATCTAGCCCCTGCGGCCCGCCGCGGCCCACGGCCCGGCTGAGGCCCGCCCCTCCCCTCAAGCCTTCGCAATCCGCAGGAGAGCAATCCCATGGCTGAAGTTCTCGTCTACGTCGACCACGTGGACGGCGCCGTCCGCAAGCCCACCCTGGAGCTGCTGACCCTGGCCCGCCGCATCGGCGAGCCCGTCGCCGTCGCCCTCGGTTCCGGTGCCGCCGACACGGCCGCCGCCCTCGCCGAGCACGGTGCGGTCAAGGTCCTCACGCACGACGCCGCCGAGTACGCCGACTACCTCGTCGTCCCCAAGGTCGACGCGCTGCAGGCCGCGTACGAGGCCGTGTCCCCGGCCGCCGTTCTCGTCCCCTCCTCCGCCGAGGGCAAGGAGATCGCCGCCCGCCTGGCGCTGCGCATCGGTTCCGGCATCATCACCGACGCCGTCGACCTCGAAGCGTCCGACGAGGGCCCGGTGGCCACCCAGTCGGTGTTCGCGGCCTCCTTCACCACCAAGTCCCGGGTCGCCAAGGGCACCCCGGTCATCACCGTCAAGCCCAACTCCGCCGCCGTCGAGGCCGCCCCAGCCGCCGGTGCGGTCGAGGCCCTCGCGGTGACGTTCGGCGCGCTGGCCACCGGCACCAAGGTCACCGGCCGCACCCCGCGCGAGTCGACCGGGCGTCCGGAGCTGACCGAGGCCGCGATCGTCGTCTCCGGCGGCCGCGGCGTCAACGGCAGCGAGAACTTCGCGCTCATCGAATCCCTCGCCGACTCCCTCGGCGCGGCCGTGGGCGCCTCCCGCGCCGCCGTGGACGCCGGCTGGTACCCGCACACCAACCAGGTCGGCCAGACCGGCAAGTCCGTCTCCCCGCAGCTGTACATCGCCAACGGCATCTCCGGCGCCATCCAGCACCGCGCCGGCATGCAGACCTCCAAGACCATCGTGGCCGTCAACAAGGACGCCGAGGCCCCGATCTTCGACCTCGTCGACTACGGCGTCGTCGGCGACCTCTTCGACGTCGTCCCCCAGCTCACCGAGGAGATCAACGCCCGCAAGGGCTGAGACGTGCGCCCAACTCTGTACACAGCGCTCGCGGGCGCGAGACAGCCCGTCCGGAAACGCTGAGGAAGTGATCCCCCAATGCAACTCGCCGCGATCATCGTGTCGCTGGTCCTGACCGTGGTCGGCGTTGCGCTCATCGCCCGAGCCGTGGCGCAGATCTACCGGTTCGTGAAGCTCGGTCAGCCGGTACCGGCGGGCAGCCGTACGGACGACCCGAAGGCGCGCTCGATCACCCTGGCCAAGGAGTTCCTCGGCCACACCCGGATGAACCGGTGGGGGATCGTCGGCTTCGCCCACTGGTTCGTCGCGATCGGCTTCCTGACGCTGCCGCCGACCCTCGCCCAGGCGTACGGCCAGCTGTTCCAGGCGGACTGGACGCTGCCGGTGATCGGCGGCTTCCTGCCGTTCGAGATGTACATCGAGTTCATCGGTGTGATGACGATCCTCGGCATCCTGGTGCTGATCGCCATCCGGCTGCTCAACCTGCCCTCCCGGGCCGGCCGCAAGTCGCGTTTCGCGGGCTCCAAGGCCTGGCAGGCGTACTTCGTCGAGTACGTCATCCTCACCATCGGCCTCGCGATCTACACGCTGCGCGGCCTTGAGGGCGCCATCCACCACGTGGACCACTACGAGGCCGGGTACTTCGCCTCGTACCCGCTGGTCCTCGCCTTCAAGGACATCGACCCCTCCACCCTCCAGAACCTGGTGTACTTCACCGCGATGATCAAGATCGGCGTCTCGCTGATCTGGATGATCACGGTCTCGCTGAACACCAACATGGGTGTCGCCTGGCACCGTTTCCTCGGCTTCCCGAACATCTGGTTCAAGCGCAACGCCGACGGCGCCACCGCGCTGGGCGGACTGCAGCCGATGACCTCCGGCGGCAAGCCGATCGACTTCACCGACCCCGGTGACGACGACGTCTTCGGTGTGTCCCAGGTCGAGCAGTTCTCCTGGAAGGGCATCCTCGACTTCTCCACCTGTACCGAGTGCGGTCGCTGTCAGTCGCAGTGCCCGGCCTGGAACACCGGCAAGCCGCTGTCCCCCAAGCTGCTGATCATGTCGCTGCGGGACCACGCGCACGCCAAGGCCCCCTACCTCCTCGCCGGTGGCGGCAAGACCATGGAGGGCGAGGAGAAGGCGTCCGAGGAGCAGCTCAAGGACGTGCCCGCAGCCGCCCTCGCCGAGGCCGAGCGGCCGCTGATCGGGACCGTCGAGGAGAACGGCGTCATCGACCCCGACGTCCTGTGGTCCTGCACGACCTGCGGTGCCTGTGTCGAGCAGTGCCCCGTCGACATCGAGCATGTCGACCACATCGTCGACATGCGCCGCTACCAGGTGATGATCGAGTCCGCGTTCCCGTCCGAGGCGGGCACGATGCTCAAGAACCTGGAGAAGAAGGGCAACCCCTGGGGCCTGGCGAAGAAGCAGCGCCTGGAGTGGCTCAAGGAGGTCGAGTTCGAGGTCCCGGTCGTCGGCAAGGACATCGAGGACCTCTCCGAGGTCGAGTACCTGTACTGGGTCGGCTGCGCCGGCGCGCTGGAGGACCGGGCCAAGAAGACCACCAAGGCCTTCGCGGAGCTGCTCCACATGGCGGGCGTCAAGTTCGCCATCATGGGCGGCGACGAGAAGTGCACCGGTGACTCCGCCCGCCGCCTCGGCAACGAGCCCCTGTTCCAGGAGCTCGGCATGGAGAACGTCGCCGCGCTGAACATGGCCTTCGGCGAGGACGACGAGGACGAGTCGACGAAGAAGCCCAAGTCGGCCAAGAAGATCGTCGCCACCTGCCCGCACTGCCTCAACACCCTCGGCAACGAGTACCCGCAGCTCGGCGGCGACTACGAGGTCATCCACCACACCCAGCTGCTCCAGCACCTCATCGACGAGGGCAAGCTGATCCCGGTGACCCCGGTCGAGGGCCTGATCACCTACCACGACCCCTGCTACCTGGGCCGGCACAACAAGATCTACACGCCCCCGCGCGAGATCATGTCCGCCGTCCCGGGCCTGCGTCAGCAGGAGATGCACCGCCACAAGGAGCGCGGCTTCTGCTGTGGCGCCGGTGGCGCGCGGATGTGGATGGAGGAGCGGATCGGCAAGCGCATCAACAACGAGCGCGTCGACGAGGCCCTCTCCCTCAACCCGGACATCGTCTCCACCGCCTGCCCGTTCTGCCTCGTCATGCTGACCGACTCGGTCAACGGCAAGAAGAACGAAGGCAAGGCCAAGGAGTCCATCACGGTCGTCGACGTCGCCCAGCTGCTCCTGGAGTCCGTCAAGACCACAGCACACTCCACTAACACCTGGCCCGCGACCACGAAGCCCTCCCCGCCCGTGCCCGAGCCATAACGCACCTCCTAATGACAAAACGTCAGGGAAAACTGAGCGCGCCTCGAGCTGCGCCGCAGCCAGGGACAAGAAACTCCCTCCCACCGCAGTCTTGCGCGATGGCATGCTGGCGGGCAGTCGGTGATTGCTTGCCGAGCCCAGCATCCGTCGGACACTGAGCCCAGCGAGCGCAACAGCATCCCGACGTCATGGAAGTGACGACGCGGGAAGCGGCAATGCAATTACTTCACTGTCAGACGGCAATTCTGACCTGCAAGGGCCTTGTGTTCGGTACGACGAGGGGGGCGCACGTGCTCATCGACACCTACGGCCGGGTGGCCACCGACCTGAGGGTCTCGCTGACCGACCGGTGCAATCTGCGCTGCACGTACTGCATGCCCGAGGAGGGCCTGCAGTGGCTGGCCAAGCCCGACCTGCTCAGCGACGACGAGATCGTCCGCCTCATCGACATAGCCGTCCGCACCCTGGGCATCACGGAGGTCCGCTTCACCGGCGGCGAGCCGCTGCTGCGCCCCGGCCTGGTCGGCATCGTGGAGCGCGTGGCGGCCCTCGCCCCCCGCCCCCAGATGTCCCTCACCACCAACGGCATCGGCCTCAAGCGCACGGCGACGGCCCTGAAGGCGGCCGGCCTGGACCGGGTGAACGTCTCCCTGGACACCATCCGCCCGGACGTCTTCAAGACCCTCACCCGCCGCGACCGCCACCAGGACGTCCTCGAAGGCCTGGCCGCCGCCCGCGACGCCGGCCTGACCCCCGTCAAGGTCAACTCGGTCCTGATGCCGGGCCTGAACGAGAACGAGGCCCCCGACCTCCTGGCCTGGGCCGTGGAACACGACTACGAGCTGCGCTTCATCGAGCAGATGCCCCTGGACGCCCAGCACGGCTGGAAGCGCGACGGCATGGTCACGGCGGGCGACATCCTGACCTCCCTGCGCACCCGTTTCGAGCTGACCCCCGAGGGCCAGGACGAGCGTGGCTCGGCCCCGGCGGAACGCTGGCTGGTCGACGGCGGTCCGCACCGCGTCGGCGTCATCGCCTCCGTCACCCGCCCGTTCTGCTCGGCCTGCGACCGCACCCGCCTCACCGCCGACGGCCAGGTCCGCACCTGCCTGTTCGCCCGTGAGGAGACCGACCTCCGCGCCGCGCTGCGCTCCGGCGCCCCGGACGAGGAGATCGCCCGGATCTGGCGCCTGGCGATGTGGGGCAAGAAGGCAGGAGCCGGGCTGGACGATCCGTCCTTCGTCCAGCCCGACAGACCCATGTCGGCAATCGGCGGCTGATCAGCATCGTGGGCCGCACCGCCAAAAGCGGTGATGCTTCAACGACGGCAGCTTCTCACCGGCAACTCATGTTTACCCGTCCCGGTTGCGCCGCTGCGCCCTGAGCGGCGTGCTCCCCAGCGGTGTTACGGCGAGGAGCGCGACGCGCGCGAGGAGTGTCGGAAGGCTGATACGAAAGTCCCGTGTACGCCGAGCTGCGGCTGTTCACCCCCGAGTGCGCCAAGCCAGCCGATCACCGACCGCAACTCAGCTACGCGCTCAGGTCGCCTCCCGCATGCACGGGCCCTGACTGGCGCGCCGTCTTCCACGGCGCGCATGCGAGCCTGCCCAATGACCTGAAGCAATCAACCGCGCTGTGCCGTCGCGAGACTGAACCTTTCCATGACGGCAACGATGCGTTCTCTGACCTCGGGGCGCGCGATCAGTGCGATGTTCGCGGCGAGGCTGTCGCGCAGGGCTGTCTCGAAGGCCGGTGTCGAGGCACCGCGGGCGATACCTTTGACCCGCGCGAAAGTCTCGACGGGCCCGTGAGCCATGTCCGACGCCCACCGCAATGCGCAGGCATCCAGCTCGTCGGGCTCGCACACCTCGTTCACGATGCCGAGGCCGAGAGCCCGGTCGGCGTTGACAAAGGCGCCCGATGCCAGCAGAGCGGTGGCGGCTGGCAGGCCCGCCACCAGGGGCAGCAGGTAGGCGCCGCCGGCCACCGGAACCATCCCTAGGTTGACGTAGCTCTCAGCGAAACGCGCGGTGGAAGCGGCTACGCGCACGTCACAGGCCAGACCGAAGTCGAGCCCACCGGCCGTGGCCGCGCCGTTGAACGCGGCGACGATCGGCTTCGGGGCGCCCCAGATGAGGCGGACCGTGCGTTGCACAGCGGGCATCCACACGTCGGCGAGGTAGTCCATCAGGCCGTCGGCGCCGTCGCCGTGGTACACGTCGAACATCTCCCGGACGTCGGCCCCGGCGCAGAACACCGAACCCGTCCCGGTCAGCACGACCGCTTTGACCCCGTTCGTGTCGCACAGCCTCTGGACGGCGTCACCGAGTTCCGTAACGACGGCCGGCGTCACCGAGTTGCCACGCTCCGGACGGTTCAGCCGCACCGAACCGATCACGTCCGCACCGTCGACCACGACCTCATCCACGAGGGGTCACCACCTTTGTCACGTTGGCAGGGACGTGGGTGGGATCCGCCACCCACGCGCGGAGCATCCGCTTGATGTCACCGCGAGCGATCTTGGACTCGCCGGAGGCCCGAGGAATCGGGTCGCTCGAGAGGTAGACGTGGCGGGGATTCTTGAATCCGGCCAGTTTGCCGCGCACCCAATCCGTGAGCTCCTCCGCCTTGAGGGCGTCGAGGTCGGGCGCGTGGACCAGCGCCGCCGGGGTCTCGCCCCACTGCTCGTCGGGAACGCCCACCACGACGGCCTCACGCACTCCGGGGTGCTCTTCAAATGCACGTTCGATCTCGACAGGCTGGATGTTGGTGCCGCCGGTGATGATCGTCTCGCTGGCGCGGCCGACGATGAAGACGCGGCCCTCCTCGTCGAAGTGACCCAGGTCCGAGGTGCGCCACCAACCGTCGGAAAGAAGGCGGTCGGCGTGCTCGGCCTCGGCGCCGAGGAGCGCCGTAGTGATGCTCGGGGTGCGGATCACCAGCTCTCCCTGAATGCCGGGCGCTACCTCCTCGATCACCTCACCGCCGACGAGGAGGGAGAACTCCACGCCGGGAACAGGCCGGCCGATGGAGGGCCACAGCTCGGGTGTCCTCATCTCCTGCCGACTGAGCAGGGTGGTGGACGCGGGTGCCTCCGTCTGCCCCCAGCACTGGAGCAGTGCGTCCGTGTGTTCGCCGACAATCTCGAGCGCCGGAAGGGCGGCGGGTTCACCGGCAAGCATCAGGCAGGAGAGCTGTGCCTCACGCAGCAGCGGGAGTTCGTCGGAAGCGCTGATCCGGCGCAGCATGGTGGGAACGGCGAACATCCAGTCGATCCGCTCGTCCTTGATCACCCGGAGTGTCTCGTCCGCGTCGAACCGCGGAAGGACCACGTTCGTACCCCCGCACAGCAGCGTGGGCAGGACGCTCCATCCGCCTGCGTACACCAGGGGCGCCACCTGCAGGGTTCGGGGAGCGAGTGTCGGTCCACTCGTGCTCATCACCCAGGTGTTGCCGAGGATCGCCGCGCGTGCCCCGCGGTGCGAGATCGCGATGCCCTTGGGCCGTCCCGTCGAACCGGAGCTGAACCTGATGTGGTAAAGGTCGTCTGGACCCACGTGGACCCGTGGCCGCAGTGGCGAGCCCGCGGCGGCCAGGGCGTCGAATGAACGCCAGCCCGGCCGTTCGCCCAGGACGACCTTCAGGAGTTCGTCACCGTCGACGACCTCGTCGACAGCGGCGGCAGCCAGGCCGTCCGCGACCACAAGGCGGACGTCGGCGAGCTCCATGCACCGGCGGAGCTCGTGCGGCGTGAACCGGTGGTTGAGCGGGACCTTGACCAGTCCCGCCTTCAGCAGCGCGAACTCGAGCACCACGTACTCGACGTGGTTCTGCGCGACGTAGGCCACCCGGTCGCCAGGGGCCAGCCCGAGGCCGATGAAGGCGTTGGCCAGCCGGTTCGATGCCTCGGTCAGGCTGGCGACGGTGAGCCGGTGCCGGCCGTCGGATCCCTCGACTGCAACGGAGTGGCGGGGCCGGCGCTCGATCTGGCTCATGAGCTGGACGACCGTCTGCGCCGCGACGTTCATTGCGGTGGTCATGGTGTCAGCCCTGCCCGAAGGACATCGGCATCGTGGCGAGCGACAGCCCGCCGTCGACGACGATCGTCTGGCCGTTGATGGCCGCGCTGCGCGGGGAACAGAGAAACGCCATGACCTCGGCGACCTCTTCCGGTGTGGGGTAGGCACCGGAGGGTGTCTGGGCCAGCCAGTGGCGTTCGTAGTCCTCCCAGGCCTCGCCGGCGTAGTACCGGAAGGAATCGGTGTCGATGGGCCCCGGGCAGACTCCGACGGCGGTGATGCCGCGGCTGCCCAGTTCGATCGCGAAGTACTTCACGATCGTCTCCATGGCCGCCTTGGCGGCGCCGAGGAGTCCGTGGCCCGGGAGGACGCGGAAGCTGTCCCATCCGGAGACGGCGACGATCCTCCCGCCGGGCGGCATGTGCTGGGCGCCGGCGCGCGCCAGATCGAGGAAGCCCTGGACCGTGATGCCCATCGTCTTGGCTATGTGATGGGAGTGGATCTGCGTCAGTGGCTTGAACGCGCTGGCCGCCGCATTGGCGACGATGACGTCGATCTTCCCGAATCGGTCGGCCACGGTCTCCACGAGCGCCTCGACGGCTTCGGTGTCCGAGATGTCGGCCTGCACGGCCAGGGCTCTGCCGCCGGCTTCCTCGACACGGGCGACGGTCTGTTCCGCCGCCTCGGCGTCGCGCCGGTAGTTGACGACGACGTTGGCGCCTTCGCCGCCAAGCCGGAGCGCGAGGCGCTGTCCCATGCCACGAGAGCCACCCGTGATGATGATCGTCTTGCTGTCGAGTTCCATGGTGTCCTCACCATCGGGAGTTGTCCGTACGTGCCGCCGCAGGCCGCGCCGCACTCGTGATGTGTGTCCGGGTCTACGACCCCATGGTCAGACCGCCGCCCACGCACAGGGTCTGGCCGGTGATGTAGCTCGCGTCGTCGAGCGCGAGGAAGGTGAGGGCGGCGGCGACTTCCTCGGGCTCTCCCGCCCTGCGCAGCGGGACCCCCCGAACGATCTTCGACAGCAGTGAGTCCCCGCCCTGGCTCTCCAGCAGTGGCGTTGCGGTGATCCCGGGGGCCACCGCGTTGACCCTGATGCCGTGGCGGGCCCACTCGCGGGCGAGTGACTTGACCAGCGCGATGACGCCCGCCTTGGCCGCGGAGTAGACCGTTTCACCCGATGTTCCCACCGTGCCCGCCTCGGACGAGGTGAGAACGATGCTGCCGCCATGCTCACGCAGCACCCTTCCCGCCGCCGCCGCGAGGTAGATGCTCGACATCAGGTTCACGTCGATGATGCGTCGCCAATAGTCGGGCGACTCCTCCAGGAACGGTGTGATGGCCGTCCAGCCCACGGTGGAGATCACGTGGTCGACGCGTCCCAGTGCATCGACGGCTTCCTCGAGCATGCGGTCACAGGCTTCCGGGTCGGTCGCGTCCCACTGCCTGTCACCCAGGGCGACGATGTTCGAGTGCTCCTTCGCCAGCGTCTGGACGGCCTCGGCGTTCAGATCGGCTACGGCGGTGATGATGCCCGTGTCCGCCAAGCGCAGGGCCGTGGCCCGTCCGATGCCGGAGCCGGCGCCCACCACGAGAGCCTTCTTCGGCTGATTGACGTCGGCCATGATGTCCTCCTGTCGATGCCTTCGGCCTTCCGAAGGGGGCGTTGCGGGTAGTGGGACAACGTTTCCGGTCACTTCAGCTCGTCGTGCGCCCAGCTGAGCGCTTCGACGACCGGGACCAGGCCCATGGCTGTGCCAAGCATGAGGATGACGACCTGCTCGATCTCCTCCAGCGTCGCGCCCGCGTCCTTGGCGCGGGTGCAGTGGACGCGGAACCCGCCCTCGTTGCGGGTGACGGCGAAGCCTGTCAGCAGACAGAGTTCGCGCTGCTTCGCGTCCAACGTGCCGTGCGCGTCGGCCGCGTGACGCAGGCCTCGGAACGCGTCCGCCACGGCGTCCGAGGTCTCCCTCAGCCGGTCGAGGTTGGACACGAAGGTGTCCTGCTTGCTCAGGGGGTAGACCGGCGGTCCGATGGGCTGGGGCATGCTCATTCCTTCTCCTCCGGGGCCTCGGTGGCGGGGTCTGCGAGCCGGGCCAGCGCGGGCAGCCCATAACTCTCGGCGTATTCGGCCGCCGCTGCCCCGATCACGTCGGTGGGGGCCTTGGCGTACAGGCGTCGCCGGCTGACGAAGGAACCCGCCGCGGCACGGATCCGTACCGCCGACTCGGTCATGGCCAGCAGGGTCGCAGTGCCGTCGAGGATGGGCGCGCCATCCACCTCGCGCAGACCGACGGAGTTGAGGAACGCCGTGATACGGCCGCCCGCCGGGATGATGACCTCGGCCCCGCGGGCCATGGTCGCCCGGGCCGCCGCCAGGAACGAGTCGGTGGCCCTCTTGCGGCCCTCGTCGTCCGAGAAGCAGGCGTCCAGCTCGTGCGGGGTGAGGTCCATGCACTCGATGCCGGCCAGTCGTTCGCGCAGCCCGTACTTGGCGACGTTCTCCTCGAAGCGTCCCCCGAAGTAGGGGTTGACGCCCACCAGGGCGAACTTGCTGCCCATGAGGCACGCGGTCAACATCGAGGTCTCCCCGTAGCCGAGCACGGGGATGTCGACCATGGAGCGGGCCTCGCGCAGCGCGGGGTCCAGGATGTTCCCGATCGCGACCGCGTCGAAGCCGGACTGCTCCGCGTCCAGCACGGAATCCAGGATCGACACGGAGTCGAGGGCCTCCCAGAACCGGAAGCTGTCGATGCGTCCGACCCGGGCCCCCCTCAGTTCGACCTCGGTGCCTTCGGAGACGAAGTCATCGATGTACCGGCGCAGGAACGGGAAGTAGTTCGAGGAGTACGTGGCGTTGGACAGACTCAGATACAGGATGCGGGTCACAGGGTTCGTCTTCCGATCTCTGGGTTCCGGTCACTGGGCTCGGTCTACGCCCTTGACGTCTTCGCGGTACCAGTCGACGAACTCCCGCAGGCCGCTGATCAGGTCAGTCGTCGCGGTGAGGCCCAGCACCGAGGCCAGTCTCCCGGCGCTGACGTACTGATACCTGGTGCGCTCGTCACGCCACTCGATGGCACCCGGGTCACCGCCGTGGATACGCACGAGCTCCGTGTAGAGCTCCTCCGCCGTGACCGGCGGTCCGACGACATTGACCGCCGTGCGCTCGACACCGACCACCTCGACCGCGCGGAGGGTGGCCAGCGCCGCGTCGTGGACATGGACGAGGGCGTGCACGGCGTCCCGTTGCCACGGCACCGACGGGCGCTCACCCCGGTCGAGCGCGTCGAGGATGTCGATCAGGATGCCGGCATTGGAGTCACGGTTGGCCCGTGGTCCGTAGATCGTGCCGTAGCGGAGGATGATGTACGGGGCGCCACCGGCCTGGGCGAAGGCCTCCGCGAAAGCCTCCGCGGCCAGTTTACTCGCCGCGTACATGCTCAGGCCGCGACGGATCGATGCCTGGTCCTCGGTGAACGGGGGCGCGGCAGGGTCGTCGAAGGGGCCGTAGACGCTGTGGGTCGACCCGAGCACCAGGCGCTCGACACCGTGCTGGGCCGACAGGCTCACCAGGTCGTATGCCGCGCCCACGTTCACGTCGTGTGCGGCGCGCGGTGTCGTCGAGGAGGCCTGGGTGCGGACCGCTGCGAGGTGGATGACCGTGTCGCTCGCGCTGACGGCCGTGTCGAGTGCCGCGGTGTCACGCAGGTCCATGGGCAGGAACTCGACATGCTTCAGGGCGGCCAGTGCTTCAGCCCGCTCGGTGCACACTACATCCGTGGCCACCACGTCGTAGTGGCCGGCGGCGCTGAGTTGCTCGACCACGTGCGAGCCGAGGAATCCGGCGGCCCCGGTCACCAGGACGCGTCGCCGGCTCATCGCGCGACCCGCTCGAAGATCGCCGCGATCCCCTGGCCGCCGCCGATGCACATGGTCTCCATCCCGTAACGCGCGTCGCGTCGGTCGAGTTCCCGCAGCAGGTTCGCGAGGATCCGGCCGCCGGTGGCGCCGATGGGGTGGCCGAGGGAGATGCCCGAACCGTTGACGTTGACCCGCTCCAGGTCGTCACTGCCGAGTTTCCACTCGCGCAGACAGGCGAGCACCTGGGCGGCGAAGGCCTCGTTGAGCTCGACCAGGTCGAGATCGGACCACTGGAGCCCGGCTCGTTCGAGCGCTCGCTGCGCCGCGGGTACGGGCCCTATACCCATACGGTGCGGCTCCACCCCGGCTAGCGACCAGCTCACCAGCCGGGCGTATGCACGCAGTCCGAGCTGCTCGGCGCGCTGCGGCGTGGTCACTATGGCGACGGCGGCCGCGTCGTTCTGGCCACTGGAGTTGCCCGCGGTCACGGTCGCCCCGTCGATGGTGCCCTCGAGCAGCGGCCGTAGCCGGGCCAGCGACTCAACCGTGGTCCCCGGCCGAGGGTGCTCGTCGGCGGTGACCGTGAGGTCGTCTCCCTTGCGAGCGGGCACCGCGACCGGGATCGTCTCGTCGGCGAAGAGGCCACGCTCCATCGCGCTGACGGCGCGGGCGTGCGAGCGGACCGCCCACTCGTCCTGTTCCGTGCGGCTGATGCCGTACTCGGCGCGTAGGTTCTCAGCGGTTTCGATCATCCCGCCGGACACGGGGAAGCGTCGGCCGCCCGAGTTGCCACGCGGCTGGGCAAGCCGGTCGAGCAGCTGGGGTTGGCGCCCCTGGTTCCATCGCATACCGGGGATGTAGTACTCGGCCTGGCTCATGCTTTCCGCGCCTCCCGCCAGCACGAGTTGCGAGCCGCCGGTCGCCACCTGCATACAGGCGTAGATCACGGCCTGCAGCCCCGATCCGCACCGCCTGTCGATCTGCAGGCCCGGAACGGTGATGTCCAGGCCCGCGTCCAGGGCGGCGATCCTGCCGATGGCCGCTGCCTCTCCGTTGGCGTAGCCCTGACCGAAGATCACGTCGTCGATGGCGTCGGCGGTGACGCCGGTGCGGTCGACGAGGCCTTTGACCACCGTGGCGGCGAGGTGTGTGACCGGTACGTCCCTGAACACGCCCCCATAGCGCCCGACCGGGGTGCGGACAGGCTCACAGATGACGGCATCGAACATTGGTACGGCTCCTTTGGGGCGTGGTCAGACGCTGGATTCTCCGCCGTCGATGGCGATGGTCTGCCCCGTCAGGAAATCCGGGGCGTCGAGGGACAGGTAGGTCACGAGATCGGCGAGTTCCTCCGGCCGCCCCATACGTCGGGCGGGGATCCTCCGCACCACCTTGGCCACCGCTGCCTCGTCGTCACGCAGTTCGGCGTTGATGTCCGTCGCGAAATAGCCCGGCGCCACAGCGTTCACCTGCGCTCCGAACTTCGCCCATTCCGCGGCCGCGGCACGGGTGAAGTTGATGACGGCACCCTTCGACGCGCCGTAGGCGGTGAACCCGGGCCGACCGAGCAGCCCGAACACCGAGGCGACGTTGATCGCTCGACCGGAACCCGTGGACACGAAGTGCCGGGCCGCCGCCCGGCTGCACAAGAACATGCCGCGCACGTTGATGTCGAAGATACGGTCCCAGTCGCCCTCGGTCATGTCGGCGAGTTGCACCTGCGCGGTGACACCGGCGTTGTTGACGAGGACGTCCAGACGCCCGTACTCCTCCAGGCAGGTGTCGAAGAGGGCCTGGACCGACGCGGCGTCGGAGACATCGGTCGGCACGGCCAGCGCGGTGCCGCCCTCGTCGAGCACGGCTTCCCGGACTTCCGCCAGATGCTCGGGGGTACGTCCGGCGAGGACGACGGCGACCTTGCGGCGGGCCAGGCTGTGGGCGACGGCGCGGCCGAGGCCTCGGCCCGCGCCCGTGACGATGGCTACCTGTGTGGACATGCCCACAAGATGTCTGACATTCAACCCACTGTCAAGATGTAAGCGAGTGCTTCCACAGTCAATCGCGTTGGCGTCTTAGCAGGTCGCGGCGCATCGAACCCGGCAGGCCTCCCCAGCCGACCGCGCCCAACGGTTCCAGCTCGCCGAGAAGGCGAGGCCCAGGCGGGCGTGGCGCGCCGTATTGAGTGGCCCTCACTCAGGCATTCGCGAGCAGAAAAAGAGAACGCCTGCCGTCGCCAGGATCTGCTCACTACCTCCTGGCCTACGGCGCGGCACGCGGGCTGTCGGCCCGCTTCTGGCTGTGCACGCAACGGCGTCCCTAGTTGCTCACTCTCAAAGGCGTCGCGATGAGCGTGCGACTGACAGGCGACCGGCCGAGTCAGCCCCCACACGCTGGTGGGGTCGGTGCAGTAAAGGGCACAAGCTGGGGCCTTCGGTTCCGTACCGGGCACGCCCCTCCGGTGGCCCGGGACCGCATGTGCTCGACGCCAAAGACGAAGCCGGCTCCCTGCTGAACGATTCTACGTTTCCCGCGGATCAGCCCGTCCGGAGGTCTACCGCTTCGTCCATCCGCGCACCCGGCGTCTCGGCAGGAGGCAGAGGCTGTTCGGCCCAGATGGTCTTGCCGTCGTGGGTGTAGCGGGTGCCCCAGCGGGAGGCGAGCTGAGCGACCAGGAAGAGGCCGCGACCTCCCTCGTCGGTGGTCCGGGCATGGCGCAGGTGCGGGGCACTGAGGCTGCTGTCGGAGACTTCGCAGATGAGCGTTCGGGTGTGGATGAGACGCATCGCGATTGGACCACGTGCATGCCGGATGGCGTTGGTGACCAGCTCGCTGACGATGAGTTCGGTGGTAAGAGCGAGCCGTTCCAGGCCCCATTCGGCGAGCTGGCGGGTGGCGAGGGATCGAGCCTGGGCCACCAAGGCCGGGTCGGCCGCCAGCTGGAAGGAGGCGACCCGGTCCGCTGGCAGGGCACGGGTGCGGGCGAGGAGCAGGGCCACGTCGTCGGAGCGGCGTTCGGCGACGAGGGTGGACATCACCGCGTCACCCAGCTGCTCCAGCGGTCGGCCAGGACCGGCCAGCACGCGGGCCAGCCGGTCCAGCGCGGCGTCGACGTCGCGCCCCGGGTCCTGGATGAGACCGTCCGTGTACAGCGCGAGCAGACTGCCCTCAGGGAGTTGGTACTCGGCGGTTTCGAAAGGCAGGCTGCCCAGGCCGAGCGGCGGGCCCGGCGGGACGGCATCGAGGAACTCCACAGCTCCGTCGGGGCGTACCAGGGCGGGTGGGGGGTGCCCGGCGCGCGCGAAGGTGCACAGGCGGGAGACCGGGTCATAGACGGCGTACAGACAGCTGGCGCCCTGACAGTCGGGATCCTCCTCAGCCAGGCGGACGACGAGATCGTCGAGGTGGGCGAGGACCTCGTCGGGGTCGAGGTCGAGATCCGCCAGGGTGTGGACAGCGGTGCGCAGGCGCCCCATGATGGCCGCCGCATGCAGGCCGTGCCCGGTGACGTCGCCGACCAGCAGGGCGACCCGGGCACCGGACAGGGACAGGACATCGAACCAGTCCCCGCCGGCGCTGGCGTGGTCGGCGGCGGGCAAGTACCGGTAGGCGGTATCCACCGCAGGAGAGTCAGGCAGTTCGCGCGGCAGCAGGCTGCGCTGCAGAGCGAGAGCGGTGGTGTGTTCGCGGGTGTAGCGGCGGGCATTGTCGATACACACCGCTGCACGCGAACAGAAGTCCTCGGCCAGGGCCAGAGTCCCCTCATCATACTGAGGGGAGTCGCGGTGACGAGCGAAGACAGCCACACCAAGCGTGATCCCGCGTGCCCGCAGCGGCACGACCATCGCCGAGCGGATGCCGGACGCACGTATCTTCTCGACGATGCGCGGATCGAAGGTGGACTGCTCGCCGTCGTCCAGCTTCCGCATGAGTTCCGGTCGCCCGCCCACCAGGCACCGAGCCTGTGGTGTGCCCGGGGAAAACGTCACCCTCTCGCTCATGACATACGCGGCCTCCGGATTCCCCGGCCGCACCGATCGGACTCCCGACCGGCGAAGCAGCGCCGGCGCGGCCACGGGCACGGGAGCCGGCTCCTCCCCGCGCACCGTGGCCTCCAGCAGGTCGACGACGGCGAAGTCCGCCAGCCCGGGAACGGCCACGTCGGCCAGTTCCTGCGCGGTGCGCTCCACATCCAGCGTGGTGCCCATCCGCGCCCCGGCCTCGGTCAGCAGTTCCAGCCGCTCCTGGGCCCGATAGCCTTCGGTGACGTCGACGAACGTCTGGCACATACCGAGGACGTGGCCGGCCGAGTCCGTCAGCCGGAACGATGAGGAGGACCACATGCCCTCGCGCTCCACGTCCGACGGGAGTCGACCGCGCACCGGGAAACCGATCTCCGGTTCGCCGGTGTCCCGCACCCGGCGCAGGCGCTCCTCGGCTATCTGGAAGTCGATCTCCGGTGCGACCTCATAGTTGCGGCGCCCGATGATCCGCTCGGCTGGCAGGCCCAGATCCCGCATGGCCACGGCATTGACCGCGCGAAATTTCAGATCGGTGCCCACAACGGTGATCGAGATCGGGGCCTGTTCGAACAGCGCTTTGAGGACCGCCTGATCGAACTCCGACCGCTCCACCTGCCGCACGTCGGCGGCGCCGACCGACCAGCCGGCCTGCCCCTGACCCCCTAGTACGGGACGCACGCGCAGCGCGACCCGGACCACATGCCCGTCTCGGTGTCTCATGGCCAGCACACCGTCCCAGCCCTGCCCGGCTCCACCCCGTCTACGGCCGGCTGCCAGCGCCGCTTCGCGGTCCGCCGGGGTGATCAGCAGATCCACCGCAGGCGTTCCATAGATCTCTCTCGCCCGATAGCCGAGGAGAGATTCCGCCTCCGGACTCCACAAGGAGATGCCGCCCTGGCCATCCACGACCGCAGTGGCCGTACAAGGCCCCTGCAATACATTTCCCGGTCCTGCGCCGAGGTACCGGGAAGCCGTTGGTGCACCCATCCATATCAGCCCATTTCTGGCCATGCCGTCACCTCTCATGGTAGTGACTTAGCGGCGCCGTACTCGCGGAGGCCGTCCCGGATCCGCGCGCCAACCGTCAGCGAAGGAGAAATACCTCCTCGGCTTGGGGGCGAGCGGCCACGGCGAGAGGGCGACGCCCGTACGCTCGCGCCGCTCTGTGCGGATCCCCCCGCCCGCAACGGCCGGATCCCGCCGCGAAATCCGCAGGCCCACTTCTGGCGGTCGGCTTGAGCCCCGGGCCGCCCAATGAATACGGCCGCAGGCCAGGATCGCATGCACACTTGCCTTTGTCTGACAGTTGACCGACTGAAGGCCCAGGGCTAGATTCGCGAGGTGGGCAGCAGTTCCATGCCATTCGCCGAGTCGTCCTCGTACCGGTCCGGCCGTCTCACGGCCGCTTCTTCCTCCCTCGCGTCCCTGACGCGCAGGACCACTCCCGCTGCCCACCCCAGCGCCGCATGGCGCACACCCAGGAAAGGAAGGTCCTAGATGCCGATCGAGAGCTTCTCGATACTGATCGACGGTCAGTGGCGGGCGAGCGCCGACGGCTCGACGTTCAGGTGCACCAGTCCGTTCGACGGTGAGGACTGGGCGGAGGTGCCGACGGCGACCACTGATGACGTGGATGCCGCGGTGGCCGCAGCACGGCGGGCCTTCGAGGAGGGTCCGTGGTCGAGCGCGACTCCCCTGGCGCGTGCCGGCCTGTTGCGCCGGTTGGGTGACCTGATCACACAGAGCGCCACCGAACTGGCGACGGTGCAGGTACGCGAGAACGGCAAGCTGATCCGCGAAGTGGCCGACCAGGCGAAGGCACTCGCGAACCACTGCTACTTCTTCGCTGGCGTGGCCGAGAGCCCGATCGGTGAGACGCTGGCGACAAGCGTGCCGAACATGCAGGCGTTCACGATGCGTGAACCGATCGGCGTCGTGGCCCTGATCACGCCGTGGAACAGCCCGCTGATGCTGTTGATGGCCAAGCTCGCGCCGGCGCTGGCGGCCGGATGCACGGTAGTGGTCAAGCCGTCGGAGGTGACACCGGTTTCGACGTTGGTGTTCGCACGGCTGATCAAGGAAGCGGGCTTCCCCGACGGTGTGGTCAACGTGGTGACCGGGGCTGGCGAGACTGGAGCCGCCTTGGTGGCTCACCCCAGCGTGGACAAGATCTCGTTCACCGGTTCGACCTCGGTCGGCAAGCAGATCGCGGCCACTGCGGCCACTCGGCTGGCCCGTGTGTCGCTGGAGCTGGGGGGCAAGTCACCGAACATCGTCTTTCCCGACGCCGATCTGGACAACGCCGTCAACGGTGTGATGGCCGGAATCTTCGCGGCCACCGGCCAGACCTGCATGGCGGGGTCCCGCGTCCTGGTCCACGACGACATCTACGACGACTTCGCCAAGGCGCTCGCCACCCGGGCCTCGCAGATCCGGCTGGGCGATCCGAGCGACCCGGCGAGCGAAATGGGGACGGTCGCCTGCCGAGCACAGTACGACAAGGTGCTGCGGTACATCGACATCGCCAAGGCCGAGGGCGCGGTGCTCGCCGCCGGAGGCAAGCGCCCGGACGATCCCGCCCTGGAGAAGGGGCTCTTCGTCGAGCCGACGGTGTTCACCGAGGTCACCAACGACATGCGCATCGCCCGGGAGGAAGTGTTCGGGCCGGTGGCCTCACTGATCCGGTTCCGTGACGAGGACGACGCCGTCCGCATCGCCAACGACACCAGTTTCGGTCTGGCCGCAGGCGTCTGGACCCGAGACATCGCGCTGGCGCACCGGATGATCAAGCGCCTGCGCGCCGGCACGGTGTGGATCAACAACTACCGCAAGGTCAATTACGTCGCCCCGTTCGGCGGCTTCAAGGAGAGCGGCATCGGCCGAGAGAACGGCATGCATGCCGTGAACGAGTACACCGAGGTCAAGTCCGCCTGGATCGACACCGGCAACACCATCAAGGACCCCTTCAACCCGCGGGCCTGATGATCCTGGGAAGCGGCACGGAACCCGGCCCGTCCCCTCCCCGCAAGCACGACCGACGGTCATGAGCTGGTCGACTCCGGATCGGCCGTGAGGTGAGTGAGGTACCCATTGTCCGAGAAGCTGGGGTTCATCGGCGTTGGCGCCATGGGTTCGGCCATCGCAAGCCGTCTCGTGGCGGATCACGATCTGTACGTGAGCGATCTGAACAGGCAGGCTGCTGACGAACTCGTGAGCCGGGGCGCCACCTTCGTGTCGGCGGACGAGACAGCCAAGCGCTGCCGGTACGTCTTCCTTTCGCTACCGGGACCGGCGAACGTGCTCGAACTCCTCCTGGGCGACCAGGGAATCGCCCGGCACTTCGCGCGGGGAACTCTGGTCATCGACACGACCACTGGGGCGCCCACGACGGACAGGGAGATCGTTTCTGCCCTCACCGAACTCGGCGTCGACTTCGTCGACGCGCCGATCGCCGGGGGTGTCAAACGGGCCCGGGCCGGCACGGCCACCCTGATGGTCGGAGGCTCCGAGCAGGCATTCGCCAAGGCCCGGGACTTGCTGCTGGCCGTGACCCCTGATGTCTTCCACGTGGGTCCCGCGGGCACGGGACACGCGATGAAGCTCGTGAACAACCTGCTCAACAGCTGCAACCGCTTCGCCGCGCTCGAGGCCGTTCGTCTCGGGCAGGCGTGCGGAATCGACCAGGACACCGTGGTCGAGGTCATCAACAAGTCGAGCAGCCGTAACTACACAACGGAGAACACGTTCCCCCAGCTCCTCAGCGGCGGCTCCTACAGGGCGCAGGGCTTCACGCTCCAGTTGATGCTCAAGGACCTCCACCTGGCCAACGAGATGGCGGAAAGCCTCGGGCACGCCACCCCGATCGGGCACCTCGTCGAGGAGTTCACCATGGAGGCCATCGACCGCTTCGGCCCCGACGCGGACCAGAGCCAGTTCATGGCGGAGTGGTACGCCGATTGATGCGGTTCATGCGTGTGCCCTCCCAGCCTGCTGGCTGGGAGGGCACACGCATGAACACCAGCTTTTGTGCGTGCACGAGCGATGCCGACTCAGACGAGTCACTCAGGTCGCCGTGCGTGGAACTATGCCTTGGGCTGGGCGGTCGAATAGCGCAGGACGTAGTCGAGGTGCGACTGCATCGCCTCCGCGGCCGCGTCCTCATCCCCAGTCTCGATCGCCGCGAGGATCACCATGTGCTGCTTCACTGTCCGCTTCCCGACTTCCGCGGTCACGTCCAGGTACTGCGCCGGATGCGTCGCATCGTGCACCGCGGCGATGAACGCCGCCAGCAGCCGGTTGCCCGACGCCTGCCCGATAGTCGTGTGGAACGCCAGGTCGTAGCCGGGAATCCCCGGATCATCAATGGTCGTCGTCCTCTGCCGCTCCACGATCGACCGCAGCTCGCCCACCTGCTCCTCGCTCCGATGCCGAGCGGCCAGACGGGCGGCCGGGACCTCCAACACCCGCCGCACATCGGTCAACTCGAGCATGTCCAAGGCACCCAGGCGCAAAATGGTGTCCACCGACTCACTCAGCATGCGGCTGAGCGAATCCGGAGTGACCGTGTTGACGAAACTCCCGCCGGCCATGCCCGGAATCTTCCGGATGAGGCCGCCGCTCACCAGCGCACCCAACGCCTCACGCACGGTCGGACGGCTCACCCCGAACTGCTTCGCCAGCTCCGTCTCCGGCGGAAGCTTCTCCCCCTGGGCGAAACGACCCTCCAGGATCGCCTCCCTGATCTGCTGCTCCACCTGATCACGCGGCCGCGTCACCTGTCGCGCCCGGAACTTCTCCGCCGCCCCAGACCCCGTTTCAGCCATACCACGCCTCCCCAACCGTCGACATGCCCGACGCCGTCACGTTCGGACGTACACAAGGCCTGATCCAAAGCCGCAGTATATGACCAGGGTCGGTAAATTGTCATACCGAAAAATGTCGTGCTTCAACCTGCCGATCGAGAGCCTTCCTACCGGATTACCGGCGAGGAGACATGCGTCGGCTGTCCCTGGGCTGGTCACATCGCGTACTCCTTGAGCAGACTGCGCCCGATGATCATCTTCTGGATCTCGGACGTACCCTCGCCGATGAGCATGAAGGCAGCCTCGCGGTAGAGCCGCTCGATCTCGTACTCCTTGGAATAGCCGTACCCGCCATGGATGCGGAACGACGCCTCGACCACTTCCTTGCAATACTCGCTCGCGAGCATCTTGGCCATGCCGGCCTCGACGTCGTTGCGTCGGCCGGAGTCCTTCTTGCGGGCCGCGCGGACCATCATCGCGTGGGCGGCCTCGACCTTGGTCGCCATCTCCGCCAGGCGGAACAGGATCGCCTGGTGCTGCGCGATCGGCTTTCCGAACGTCTCACGTTGCTGCGCGTACGCGATGCCCAGTTCGAAGGCGCGAACGGCGATGCCGCACGCGCGCGCTGCGACGTTCACGCGACCCACCTCGACACCGTCCATCATCTGATAGAAGCCCTGGCCGGGCTCTCCCCCGAGGATCTGGGCGCTCTCGATCCGATGGCCGTCAAAGACCATCTCGGTGGTGTCGATGCCCTTGTAACCCATCTTGTCGATCTTTCCCGGGACGGTGACACCCTGGGCGGTCTCGCCGAAGCCAGGCTGCTTCTCGACCAGGAACGTGGTCATGTTCTTGTAGACCGAGGCCGCGCCCTCATCGGTTTTCGTCAGAACCGCGACCAGGTTCGACGAACCGCCGTTGGTGAGCCACATCTTCTGGCCGGTGATCGAGTACGAGCCGTCGGCAAGCCTGTCGGCCTTGGTGGCCACGGCCGAGACGTCGGAGCCGAGCCCTGGCTCCGACATCGAGAAGGCGCCCCGCACCTCGCCGGTGGCCATCCGCGGGAGGTACTTCCGTTTCTGCTCCTCGGTGCCGTGCTGCATCAGCATGTACGCGACGATGAAGTGGGTGTTGATCACACCTGAGACACTCATCCAGCCTCGTGCGATCTCTTCCACACACAGCGCGTACGTCAGGAGCGACTCACCCAGCCCGCCGTACTCCTCTGGGATCATCAGGCCGAAGACACCGAGCCCCTTCAGTCCCTCGACTATGTCGGTCGGGTACTCGTCCTTGTGTTCAAGCTCGGCGGCGACCGGCATGATCTTCTCTTCGGCGAACTGTCTGACCACTTTGAGGATCTCCCGCTGGTCCTCGGTCAGTTCATCGGTGTGAGCAAGACGATCCATCTGATGGTCTGTTCCTCTCAGTCCGGTGGCTACGGTGTCGTCCCGACAACCGCGACCCGTTGGTCAGCAGGGGCGATGGGTGCAGAGCGTGCGAGTTGTCCCGGGCCCAGCTCGGTCGGTCGGTCGGTTACGCAAACGATGTCGCCATGTCCGGGGGCAGTCCGATGGACTTCAACTCCGTGTAGGCGTCCAGCCCCTCATGCCCGTACTCGCGGCCGATGCCGCTGGCTTTGAACCCACCGAACGGTGCCTTGAGCCCGACCGGATGCCCATTCAGTTCCACGACACCGGTACGGATCCGGCTCGCGAGTTCCAGCCCTCGGCGGGAGTCCGACGTGAACACTGCCCCGCTGAGACCGTAAGGCGAGTTGTTGGCGATCTCGACCGCGTCGGCTTCGTCCCGGTAGGTCATAACGGAGAGGACCGGCCCGAAAATCTCTTCCTGAGCGATCGTCATATCCGGCCGCACACCGGTGAAGAGCGTCGGCTCCACGAACCAGCCGCGGTCAAGACCCTCTGGACGTCCGCCACCTGTGACGAGGGTCGCGCCCTCCTTGAGACCGGTAGCGATGTAGTGCTCCACCGTCTCACGCTGCCGGTGGGAGACCAGCGGCCCGATCTGCGTGGCCTCGTCGTAGGGACTGCCCACGGGCATCGAGTCGATCAGGGAGCGGAGCCGCTCGACGAGCTCGGTCTGACGCGCCTCGGAGACCAGCACCCTGGTTTTCAGAGTGCACACCTGACCGTTGTTGCGGAACGCCCCGAGGCGCATCGCCTCGACGGTCCGGTCAAGGTCGGCGTCATCCAGAACGAGGGCGGCCGACTTTCCACCCAGCTCCAGCGTGACACGCCGCAGATCGTTACCGCACAGCGCCGCGATCCGGCGACCCGCAGCGGTTGATCCGGTGAAAGACACCTTGTCGACGCCCTGGTGCGCGACGAGGTGCTCGCTGCTCTCGCGCTCCGCCGGAACGATGTTGACCACGCCCTCCGGGAACCCGGCCCGCTCGATCAGCTCGCCCAGGAGGTACGCGTCGAGCGCCGTCTGCGGGGCCGGCTTCAGAACGACCGTGCACCCCGCCAGCACGGCCGGAACGACCTTCTGGACGCTGATGCTCATAGGCACGTTCCAAGGAACGACGGCGGCCACAACGCCGACGGGTTCCCGGGTGACGAGTGCGCTGCCCGTCTCTGCCCTACGGATCGACCGGAACGGGTAGTCCAGCGCGAGATCGAGACACGCGTCGATCACCCGAACCGGATTGGCGGCCTGGATGGCGCGGGACTGCGTGATGGGACAGCCCATCTCGCCAGTGATGAGCTGTGCGATCGGTTCCTGTCGCTCGGCGAGCAGCCGCCGCAGTTCCCGTAGTACCGCCATGCGCGCCTCCAGGGGCATACGCGGCCACGGCCCGTTGTCGAACGCCTCACGTGCCGCGGCGACGGCACGGTCGATGTCGCTCGACGACGCCGAGGGAACCTCGGCGACGACCTCTTCTGTAAACGGCGACACGATCCTCAGATGCTCACCGTGTGCCGGAACCCACCGCCCTCCGATGAACAGGCGGTCGTAACGGGCCTCCCACATCATGGACCTCTCCTCGTGGACAAGACTCGTGTGAGTCAGCGGCGCCGGTCGATGCGCTCGGTCACGGCATTACCGAGAGACGGATGTCTCGGGCGACGAGCATGCTCTGGACTTGGTTGGTCCCGTCGTAAATTTCCGTGATCTTCCCGTCGCGCAGTCGGCGCTCCGCACCGATGTCGTCGCGATCTCCGTCCTCGCCGAGAAGTTCGACGCAGGCCGAGGCGACTCGCACGCCCAGGGTCGTGCAGTGCAGCTTGACCATGGCGACCTCGGCCGTGGGGTCCTCGTCGCTGGCGTCGACCAGATCGCAGACGTCCCTCAGCATCGACCGCCCGGCCGCGATCTCCGCCCGCAGGCGGGCCAGTTCGAACTGAAGGTCCTGGGCACTGCGGGTGCGGGAAGACAGAAGATCCCGCTCCGCGCAGTAGCGCACAGTCGCGTCGAAGGCACCCTGTGCAAAGCCCACGCCCTGGGCGGCGGCGCTGATACGCGACTTCGTCACCGACCGCAACAGCAGGGGGTAGCCCTCGCCCTCGGCGCCGAGTCGCGCTTCCACCGGGATCCGGCAGTCCTGGAATCCGAGCGTGACGGTAGAAGCGCCCTTCTGACCCAGCTTCTTCATCGGCTTGCCGGGCTCAAGACCCCGCGAGTACTCCGTGTCGACGAGGAAGGCCGTGATGCCGTCCTTGCCGCGACTCGGATCGACCGTCGCGAAGAGCACGATGACGTCGGCGACATCGCCGTTGGAGATGAACGTCTTCTCGCCGTTGATCACATAGGAGTCGCCGTCACGGCGCGCCGTCGTACGCATCGACGCGACATCCGATCCCGCCTCGGGCTCGGTCAGGGCGATCGCTCCGATGGCCGTGCCCTCGCAGAGCGCGGGAATCCACGCCTCGTGCTGGTCGGGCCGCCCTTGGAGGTGGATCGGGTGAGCGCAGTGCATCTGGGTCATGTAGACCGTCGAGGTCGATCCACAGGCGGCCGCGATCCGGGACAGCGCCTCGGCGTACGTCGCCGTGGACGTGCCTCGCCCTCCGAGCGATGTCGGGATCAGAAGCCCGCCGAGACCTGCCTGGGCGAGCGCCTGGATGGACGCCGAAGGGAAGGAACTGTCCCGGTCCACGGTCACTGCGGCCGGGGTCACGGAGTGCGCGATGACGCCATCGAGGAGTGAGAGGACGTTGGTGCGGTCCGCCGAGGGTGGGTGCTCAGGCACAGTGTTCAATTCCGTCACTCCTCGGTGAAGACGGGCTCGCGTCGCTCGGCGAAGGACGTGATGCCTTCCTGGCCGTCGACGGAGGCGATCGAAATGGCGGCGAGTGCCGCCTCGTGTTCCAGGGCCGGGCCGGACGTGCTCTGCCGCGCGGCTTCGAGTAGGTTGGCCAGACCGGTGCGGCTCCCGCACGCGATCAGAAACGCCGTCTCCTCCACCTGACGGGGCAGTTCGGCGGTGGGAACCGGCGGGACTGACAGCAGACCGATCTGCCAGGCACGATCAGCGTCGATCCGGCTGCCGGTGAGCATCAGGTGGAAGGCCGCCGCCTTGCCCACGGTTCTGGGCAGCCGCTGGGTGCCCCCGAATCCCGGGATGCAGCCGATCCGTGCTTCCGGGAGGCCGAACTGACTGCGGTCTGAGGCGATCACCATGTGGCACGCCAGCATGAGTTCGAATCCGCCGCCGAGGGCGAAGCCGTCGACCTCGGCGATCACCGGAACGGATGAGCGCTCGATCGCGGTGATCGCACGGTGGCCCCGCCGGATGAAGGCTTGCGCCTGGTCGGCGTCGAGGCCGCGAATCTCCTCAAGGTCGGCGCCGGCGCTGAACGCCCGGTCGCCTGCCCCTCTGATGACCAGGCACCGGATGCCCCTGTTCTCCTCAGCGACCCGCCGGACCTCCCCGGCCAGCGCGTCCAGCACTGAGGTGTTCAGGGCATTGAGCCGGTCCGGGCGGTTCAGGGTGATCGTCCGCACCCGCCCGTTGTCGTCCACCTCGATCAGGGAACCCATACGACACCCGCCTCCGCGAGATCGGCGATCCGCTCGTCGTCGAATCCTGCACTTGTAAGGATGTCGCGCCCGTGCTCGCCCCGGAGCGGCGCCGGCAGGCGGGGCGCCCGACTCCTCTGCGAACCGAGACGCCACGGGCTCGCGACGCCCCGGAAGACGCCCGCACGCGGATGCTCTTGGCTGACGATCGCCTCGCGAGCCTCCACTTGAGGGTCGTCGACGACTTCGGACAGCGAGTTGATCCGCGCACACGGTACGCCGACATCCTGAAGAGCCTTGAGCGCCTCTTGCGAGGTCCTCATGCTCAGAACCGACTGGAAGGCGTCGACGACCTCGTCCCGGCGCGCGCGACGTCCGGCGTTGGTGGCCAGGTCGGGCCGTTGGGCCAGCTCGTCCAGGCCCAGTGCCGCGCAGGCGTGGAGCCAGATCTTGTCGTTCCCCACGGCGACGACGATGGGGCGGTCGCTCGTCCGGAACGTCTGGTAGATCGCGACCACCGAGTCGGTGCCGCCGCAGGGGCGGGGTTCCGGATCGCCCGCGAGGAAGCTGGCGATCCGAGGTGACATGAAGGCGAGGTCGGCTTCGAGCAGGGCGACGTCGATGATCTCGCCGATGTCGTGCCTCTGCTGCCTGACCAACGCGGCCGCGATGGCGTACGCGGCGACGGTGCCGGCCGCGACATCGGACAGAGCGGTGCTGACGCGCTGCGGTACTCCGGCGTCACCGGTGACGCTCATCATCCCGGAGCGGGCCTGGGCGATCAGGTCGTATCCCGGGAGCGCGGCATCGGGGCCGTCGATCCCGAATCCCGACAGAGCGCAGATCACGAGCCGGGGAAAGCGTTCACGCAGTGCGTCGAGCCCCAGGCCGTGCCGCTCGAGCTTGGCCGGATTCAGGTTCTCGATGAACACGTCCGCGGTCTCCAGCAGCCGGAAGAGCACCTCACGACCCTGCTCACCGCGTATGTCCAGGCACAAACTCTTCTTGTTGCGGTTGACCGACAGAAACCACGCGGCTTCGCCGTTGAGAAAGGGTGGCCCCCATCCACGGGCGTCGTCTCCACGCACGGGCTCGATCTTGATGATCTCCGCTCCCATGTCGCCGAGGTACATGGAAGTGGTCGGTGCTGCGTAGGACGACGAGATGTCGACCACGGTGATCCCGTGCAGCGGGCCGGCAGACGCGTTCATGAGGCCTCCTTCCTCGGGTGGTCATTCAGGGGCGCGGAGTGTGCGAGAGCCTTCACGTATCGCCCCCGGGCTTGCCGAGGCGTCGAGAGGCGACCTGCGCCAGGACGGTCCGGCGGCCGCCGCCACGGGCCCGGAGGCTCACCGCGTCGCGCAGCAGACCGGCCACGGGGTATTCATCGATGTACCCGTAGCCCCCGTGCACCTGGATCGCGTCCAGGCAGACGTCGACGGCGGTCCTGCCCGCCTGGGCCAGCAGCTCTGCTGTGTCGAGGTCACCGGCGACCGCGCCGTCGAGCATCGCGTCCACCGTGCGGACACGGATCCGCATCTCGGCCAGGATCGCGCGCAGACCCGCGAAGGTACCGATCGCGGAACCGAACTGACGCCGCTCACCGGCGTACGTCTCTGCCGTGTGCAGCGCTGTCTCGGCGAGGCCGAGGCCCACAGCGGAGGTGAACAGGTCCCAGTCGCGCGCGGTACGCCTCGTGACAGCCTCCGGCAGCGTCACGACCGTGTCACCGAGCCGGACCGTCCGCAGGGCGGCTTCGCGCAGTCCGCTGCGCCGCGTTCCCTCGGGCCCCTCCCCCACCAGAGCGTTCCGGCGGGCCAGCACGGCCCGTCCCGTGGAGCGGTCCAAGAGCACCACCGCGCCGGGCGCGAACAAGGTCGGCACAGTGGCCGTCCACGGGTCGGGTGCGGTGGGATTGGTGACCGCAGAGGTTACGTCCCGCACTTCGCAGCCGTCCTCGTCCGTAGTGGCGAGACCACGTTGCGCGGCGAACCGGCCCGCGAGGGCGAACGCGGCTGCGGGCGAGAAGTGCGCGGTCGTGCGCACGGCTGCGACGAGCCAGTCGACGGCGTCGTCGAGCTCGGCCGCCTCCTGTGCCAGATCGAGGACATCCGCCGCGGCGAGCGCGGCGCGAATCGCGTGGGCGTCGCTCCACTCCACCGACACAAGACGCTTCGTCAGCACCTCGAGGAAGTCGTCGAGTTCCGCATTGCGCCCCGTCATCGGTAGAACCTCTCGCGACGAGGGTCGCGGCGCTCCTCGAAGGACTCCGACATCTCGGCCGCCTCCTGGGTGTTGCGGTAGGCGGTGAGCAGGAGGTCGTGTGCGAGGCGTGCCTGCCCGACGACACCGGTGTGGCGGCTGGAGAAGGCGGTCTTGAGGGCGGCCAGCGCGAAAGGACCGCGTCGGCGCAGGTCCTGCGCGACCTCGACAGCACGGTCGAGGACGGGGCGACCGGTCACCACCTCGTTGACCAAACCCATGTCCAGGGCTTCCTGCGCGGAGTACTTGCGGTTCAGGTACCACATCTCCTTCGCCCGCCGCCGCCCGATGGTCTCCTCGAGGTACCAGGTGCCGAAGCCTGCGTCGAAGCTGCCGACCATCGGACCCACCTGGCGGAACACGGCGTGGTCGGCGGCGATCGAGAGGTCGCACACGACCTGGAGCACGTTCCCCCCGCCGACGGCGTATCCGTTGACCGCCGCGATCACCGGCTTCGGCATCGCGTCGATGAACTCGTAGAGATCGATGACCGGCATCACGCTGGAGTAGTCGAGCGACGTGGGCTCCTCGTGCTCTCCCCCGATACAGAAGAACTTCTCGCCCGCGCCGGTGAGGATCGCCACGTCGATGTCGGGCGACTGCCGCACGTGCTGAAACGCAGCGAGCAGCTCACGCGCTGTCTCGAACCTCAGCTTGTTGGCCCGGTCGGGCCGGTTGATCGTGATCACCGCGACGCCGTCATGGACGGCGACGGTGATGTCCTCGTAGCTCATGGACTCAGCTCCTGGTTCGACGAGTCGGCCCGTACGGAATGCGACTGTTCGCGTCAGGGCGCGTTCACCTGACGAACACCTCACACCCTGATCTGTTTTTCATACACCTGCAAAAGTTTGACATTACGATACTCTGTCGAGGAACCATGTCAAGGATCTTGGGGATCGTGCGCGGCACTACGGCGGCGGCGATCCACGGACGACGCCGAGGAGCCCCTCATGTCACAACCACTGGCCCACATCTGCGTGATCGGAGCGGGCACGATGGGCCGGGGGATCGCGCAGGTCGCACTCGCCTCCGGTCACCCGGTGCATCTGGTCGACCCGGACGAGGCGCAGCTGAAGGTGGCCAGGTCCGACATCACGGCACGTCTCAGCCGGAGAGACCCGGCGGCACCCACCCTGGTGAAGGCACGGCTGCGTACCTTCACCGACCTCACCCAGACACCGACGGACGCACCCACAGTCGTCGTCGAGGCCATCCTCGAGCGCCTCGACATCAAGCAGGCGGTTCTGCGGCGCGCCGCAGAACACTTCGGACCGACGTGCGTCCTCGCGACGAACACCTCGTCGCTGTCGGTCACCGCCATCGCCGCCGGAACGCCGGATCCGTCACGCGTGGTCGGCATGCACTTCTTCAACCCCGTCCCCGTCATGAGGCTCGTCGAGGTCGTCCGGGGCCTACAGACCGCCGACGAGGTCGTCGACACCGTCGCCGAACTCGCCGTACGCTGGGGTAAGTCGGTTGCCCACGTCCGCTCGGTACCCGGATTCATCGTCAACCGGGTCGCCCGGGCCTTCTACGGGGAGTCGCTCCGACTCGTCGAGGAGCGTGCGTGCACTCCGGAGACGATCGACGAACTCATGCGCTCTGCCGGCGGATTCCGCATGGGCCCCTTCGAACTGATGGACCTCATCGGCAACGACGTCAACTTCGCGGTGACACAGTCCGTCTGGACGTCGTACCACTACGACCCGCGTTTCGCACCCTCCCTCATCCAGAGCGAACTCATCGCCGCAGGACGGTTCGGTCGCAAGACCGGCCAGGGTTTCTACGGGTACGGCGAGAATGCCGAGCGAGCACGTCCCCTCGCCGCGGAAGTGAAAGCCGAAGCGGTGACGGGCGCCACGCGAGTGGTCCTGCACGGTTCGGACGACCAACTGGAGGCCGTGCTCACTCGTAGCGGCCTCGAGTTCGGCCGGGAGGTAAGCGACACCCCCCGCATCGAATTCGTCAGTCTGGGGTCCGTCATGGTCACTCGCGGCCGGAGCGCACGTGAGGAGGCCGCCCGGCGAAGCGAGCCTGTACTCCTCCTCGATCGCTGCCTGGATCCCTCGACGGCGACAGCTCTCGCCCTCGCCTCCGCCGATGCCGCGCTCACGGACGTCGTCGTCGCCCTGCTGGATCGCGCCGGCATACACGCCTTCCCCATGGCCGACATCCCGGGGCTCGTGGTCGCCCGAGTTCTCTCGATGATCGCGAACGAGGCGTGGGAGACGGCCCACCACGGGGTCGCGACCCCCGACGACATCGACCTCGCGATGCTCCTGGGTACCAACTACCCCATAGGTCCGTTCGCCTGGAGCGCGCGGTGGTCCACGCGCAGGGTGCTCGAGCTGCTCGACGCCCTCTGGTCGTCCTACCACGACCCGCGATACCGGGCCAGCCACGCCCTGCGGGCCGAGGTGCAGACCATCTCCCACGACGGCCTCAGCTGACGGCATCATGGGGTAAGTGGCTGTGCGGGGAAGGGTTCCCTCGCTGGATGTTCTCAACCAGGGAGGGAACCCTGCTCTCCGCACCCGCCCACCACCAGGGAGAGTTCCGGGAGGACGCCGACCTGGAAGCAGCAGTGCCCATCCGGCTCGGCTGGTACTTCGCCGACTGCAGGGCCGGACGCCGGCGCCGACCCGAGTGGGCCAGAGCTCACCCTTGCCTCCCTGCACCCGCCTAACACTCGCCCTCTGTGAACCGGCTGTCTCGCTCGCGGGGACGTCGGCAAACCTCCAGACCACGCCTCGAAGGCGCCGCGCCGCCGGCGAAGTAGGCGTCACCTGAGTGGGTCGAACCGGATTCGCCCGCGCGCGATGTCGTCAGTTCGCCGTACCGGGGGCGGCCGGGTGCCCGTCAGCCAACCAAGCCGCAAGGCTGCGCAGCCTGCCGTGCGTGGCCGTGTCGGGTGCGGGCGTCCAGATGGTCAGTTGCTGATCGGGGTCGGTGCTGCACGTCAGGGTGTCCCATTCGAGGGTGAGTTCGCCGACGATCGGATGGTTCAGCGTTTTCGCACCGACCTTCCGGGCTGCCACGAGGTGCTCGGCCCACCACCGCCGGAAGTCCGCGTCCCGCTCCGACAACTCGTCGACCAGCGCGGCGAGTCTCGGCGAGCCGGGGTTGCGGGCCGCTTCCCTGCGCAGTTGTGCGACAGCGAGGCGGGCCGCGGCCTCCCAATCGGCGTACAGGCCCCTCATGCGGTCCGAGAAGATCATCTTCGCGTAATTGCGGTCCCCTTTCGGGATGCGCCCGAAGTCGCCCACCAGGGCAGCACCCATTTCGTTCCAGGCCAGCACGTCCATCCGGCGTCCGAGGACCATGGCCGGGATGGACATGAGGTCGTCGAGCAACCGCTGCAGTTGTGGGTTGACGACCTGAGCCTCGGGCGGGTGCGGGCGGCCGGCGTCCTTGCCCGCCAGTTCGAAGACGTACTCCCGCTGGTCGTCACTGAGCTTCAGCACTCGGGCGATGGCCTCCAGCACGGGCTCGGAGACATGCATGCGTCCCTGTTCCACCCGTGTGTAATAGTCGGTGCTGATCGCGGCCAGCACAGCCACTTCCTCCCGGCGCAGGCCGGGGACTCGACGCGGCGCTCCCGAGTCGGGCAGCCCCACGGACCGGGGAGTCAGCTCCGCACGCCGGAGTTTGAGGAAGTCACCCAACTCATGGGGTGCACTGCCAGTCATGTCAGCCAATCTCACAGGGATGGGGCCCCTGGCCGGGGCGAAGCGTCGCTCCACAGATGTGCTTGTGGCGCACTTGCTGGACGGAAACGTCTGCGGATCGAGCCTGTTAGGCGGTCAAGGTTCCGGGAGGGCGGCGGGTTCGGCTGCGGGAACACCGCCTCAGATGGGGCCGTCCGGGCCTCGTCGCCGCCCCGGCACACCATTGATCATCCGCGAGACCGTGCCGCTTCACACACCGGCACGTGCGGCTGTCCCTTCGACCGTGGGCAGCGTATCGGCCGCGCCTGGCAACGGGGACATCACACGGTGGATCGGTCCCGTTCGCCGGGAGAGAGGCAGGCCGCTTCCGAGGTTGGTGGAGGCGATGATCTCCGCCACGATGGAGACAGCTGTCTCTTCCGGTGTGTGAGCCCCTAGATCGAGGCCAATCGGCGAGTGCAGGCGGGCGACGAGAGCGTCGGACATGCCCTGTTCACGCAAAAGACGGAGACGCTGTTCGTGTGTGCGCCGCGATCCCATGGCCCCGACATAGCCGACGGGCAGATCGAGGGCCAGCCGTAGCAGGGGGATGTCGAACTTGGCGTCGTGGGTGAGGACGCAGACGGCGGTGCGGGCGTCCACGCTCGTGCGCTCCAGGTAGCGATGTGGCCAGTCGACGATGACCTCGTCCGCGTCCGGGAAGCGTGCCGGTGTGGCGAAGACGGGGCGAGCGTCGCACACGGTGACGTGATACCCGAGGAAGCGGCCAGCCTGGCTGAGCGCGGCGGCGAAGTCGACGGCACCGAAGATCATCAGGCGGGGGCGGGTGGCGGCCACATGGACGAGGGCGGACAGCCGGTCCGGGCAGGTGTCGGCGTCTCCGCCCAGCTCGACGCGCGCGGTACGTCCGGACCGGAGCAGGGCGCCCGCCTGTGCGGTCACCGCGCGGTCCGTCGGCCCTCCGTCCAGGGTTCCGTAGGAGGCGGTGCCGTCGGCAAGGACGCAGACCATGCGGCCCAGCAGGTCGTGGTGGCCGTCGACGACCTGCGCCACGGCGGTCGGCCTGCCCTGGACGATGTCGTCCAGGGCAGCACCGAGATGCGGTTCGGTGGCCGGGTCGATGCGCCGGACGAGGACATCGAGTTCGCCGCCGCAGGTCAGGCCGACGGCGAAGGCGTCGTCGTCGGAGTAGCCGAACCAGGCGCGCTGCACAGGACCCTCGTCGCGCAGGACCTGTCGGCACAGGTCGTAGACCGCGCCCTCGACGCAGCCGCCGGAGATGCTGCCGACCGCGTTGCCGTCGGCGTCCACCGCTACCGAAGTGCCGATCGGCAAAGGAGCGCTGCCGGTGACGTCAACAACGGTGGCCAGGGCGAAGGGGCGTGCTTCGCGGCACCAGCGGTGCAGTGTGTCCGCGATGTTCAGCATGAGTCTTTCTCCGTGGTTCGCCAGGGGAACGTGGGGCGGGTCGCCGCCGCGCTGCGGGGGAGAATCTGTGCGCGGCGGCGACCCTGTCTGGCCCGGCAGCCGGACAGTGGAGCTGCTGCCGGACCGGTCGATGGGCGTGCTGAGGTCAGAGCAACGCCTCGGCTGTGATGGGCAGTTCACGCACCCGGCGGCCGGTGGCATTGAAGACCGCGTTGCCGATCGCGGCCGCCACACCCACCTGGACGACCTCGCCGAGCCCCTTCACCCCCAGGGCGTTGCCGTCGTTGTCCTCGCCGTCCAGGTAGATCGCCCTGACCTCGGGGACGTCGGCGTTGACCGGGACGAGATAGTCGGCCAGGTTGGCGTTGACGATCCGGCCGTCGCGGTGATCGGTGGCGGTGTGCTCCAGCAGGGCCGTGCCGATGCCGCCCACGATGCCGCCGAACGCCTGGCTCTCGGCCAGCTTCGGACTGATGATGCGGCCCGCGTCGTACACCCCGAGCATCCGCCGCACCCGCACCAGGCCCAGGGTCGCGTCCACGGCGACCTCGGCGAACGTGGCGTTGTAGGCGTGGTAAGAGCGCCGCGCCGGTTGCGGCGCCCCGGCGTAGGAGCCGTCCGCCTGGAGGTGGGTGCGGTCGTTGCGGGTGAGCAGCCGCTGGTACGTCTCGCCCCGTGCCGGATTGCCCCGCACGTGCAGCCGACCACCGCGTACGACGACATCCTTCACCGCCGCCCCGTACAGCGGTGACTCGCGGTCCTCGACGGCCAGCTTGATCGCCTGCTCGCGGACCTTGTCGCAGGCGTCGACGACGGCGGTGCCGACGCTGGCCATGGTGGCCGAGCCGCCGTGCGGGCCGGTCGGCGGATAGAGGGAGTCGCCGAGCCGGAAGGTGACCGTGCGCATGGTCAGCCCGAGGGCGTCGGCGGCGACCTGGGTCTGGGAGGTATAGGTGCCCGGTCCCATGTCACTGGTGGCCGACTCGACCACGGCGGTGCCGTCGGCATCCAGACGCGCCCGGGCCTCCGCGGGGAAACGCCCGGGGTCGTAGACACCGGCGGCCATGCCCAGACCGATCAGCCAGTCGCCCTCGCGCCTTGATCGCGGCCGGGCGGAGCGGCGGTTCCAGCCGAACTCCCGGGCGCCGACGGTGTAGCACTCACGCAGCCGCCGGGTGGAGAACGGCAGGTTGTTCGACTCGTCCTCGCTGGGTTCGTTGCGCCGGCGCAGCTCGATCGGGTCGATGCCCAGTTCGTGCGCGAGCTCGTCCATGGCCGACTCGATGGCGAACGACGCCGTGGCGAGACCAGGGCCGCGCATCCAGATCGGGGTGTTCACGTCCAGGGAAACCTGCCGGTACGCCTGGCTGACGTTCGGCATGCTGTACATCATCTGCCCCGCCGCCATGACGGCCTCGGTGAACGTCTCGTACGACGAGGTCTCGGCGTCGATGTCGTGGATCGCGGCGGACAGCCGGCCGCGCCGGTCGCTGCCGAGGCGCAGCCGGTACTCGTACGACGGCCGATAGCCGGTGCCGAAGTACATCTGCTTGCGGCTCAGCACCAGCTTGACCGGACGCTTCGTCTCCCGCGCGGCCAGCGCGGCGACGATCGTGTGCGGCCAGCAGCGCAGCCCGCTGCCGAAGCCGCCCCCGACGAACGGGTTGATGACCCGCACCGCCTCAGCCGGCAGGTCGAACACGGCAGCGAGCTCGTCATGTGTGCCTACCACCCACTGCGTCTTGTCCCAGACAGTGAGCTTGTTGCCGTCCCAGCGGGCGATGGTGGCGTGCGGCTCCATCGGGTTGTGGTGGTTGCGCGCCAACTGGTAGGTCAGGTCCAGGCGTACGGCCGAGGAGCGCAGGCCCGCTTCCGCGTCACCGCGTGCGTAATCCGTCGGCTCGTCCCGCTCGGCCTCGTGCAGATCGGTCGAGGGTTCCTCCGCGTCATAGCGGACCTTGACCAGACTCGCCCCGTGCTGCGCGGCCTCCAAGGTCGTGCCGACCACGACGGCGACCGGCTGACCGTGGAAGAGCACCCGGTCGTCCTGGAACACCCGCAGTCTGCGACCGGGTGGGTTGTTGGAGCCTGCGTTGTCGCGGTAGGGCAGTTTCGGCGCGTTGCCATGGTGGAGCACCCGCAGCACACCCTGATGATTCTCGGCATCACCGGTGTCGATGGAGGTGATACGGCCCCGGCCGATGCTCGCGTCGACGATGACGGCGTGCACCACCCCGTCAACGTCGTGCTCGGCGGCATACACCGCCTTACCCGTGACCTTCAGCCGACCGTCTACCCTCGACAGCGGCGCGCCTACGGCTGCCTGCGGCTGGGGGCTCACTTCGTACCTCCTACGATGCGCAACTGACGCTCAACGGTCCGTTTCAGCAACTCGACCTTGAAACGGTTGTGGTCAAGGGGACGGGCACCTGCCACCGCCTTCGCGGCGGCAGCCTTCCACAACGACCCCGAGGGACGCTCACCGATGAGGTGCCGCTCGACTGCGGACAGCTTCCACGGCACCGTGCCCACTCCCCCGGCCGCCACCTTCGCCTCCCGGATCACCCCGCCGCGCACATGCAGGGCGACAGCCGCCGACGTCAGGGCGAACTCGTACGACTGCCGGTCGCGCACCTTCAGATAGCCCGACCGCAGGGGACGCGGAAGAGCCGGGATCTCCACTCCCGTGATCAACTCGCCCTTTTTGAGGGCTTGTTCGCGGTTCGGAGTAGTGCCGGGCCGCAGCAGGAAGTCAGCGAAGGGGATACGGCGTTCCCCGTCCGGGCCGAGCAGGTGCACGGTCGCCTCCAGCGCCGCGAAGGCCACGGCGACGTCGGAGGGGTGGGTGGCCACGCAGGAGTCGGAGGTGCCGAGGATCGCGTGCGTGCGGTTGTGGCCGTTAAGTGCGGCACAACCCGACCCCGGATCACGCTTGTTGCAGTCGGCCGTCACATCGCGGAAGTACGTACACCGGGTGCGCTGCATGATGTTGCCGCCGATGGTAGCCATGTTCCGCAGCTGCGCCGACGCGCTCAGCTCCAGCGCCTCGGAGATGACCGGGTACGTGGTGCGCACCTTCCGGTTCGCGGCCGTCTCGGCCATGGTCACCAGCGCACCTATGCGCAGCCCGCCGCGCTCGGTGACGGTGACCTTGTCCAGAGGCAGACCGGAGATGTCGACCAGCGTCTCGGGACGCTCGACGGTCTCTCGCATCAGGTCGACGAGGGTGGTGCCCCCGGCGATGTAACGGCCGCCGCGCCGGCCGGCGTTGAGGGCTTCACGGGTGTTCGCGGCCTTCGTGAAGGAGAAGGGATGCATGTCAGCGGCTCCTTACTTCCGGCCAGCGGTCTGGTCGACCGCGCGCACGATCTTCACATAGCAGCCACAGCGGCAGATGTTGCCGCTCATCCACTCGCGGATCTCCTCCGGCGAGTCGGTGTGGCCCTCCTGGATGCAGCCGACGCCCGACATGATCTGGCCCGGTGTGCAGTAACCGCACTGGAACGCGTCCTGCTCGATGAACGCCTTCTGCAACGGGTGCAGTTCGTCCCCGTCGGCCAAGCCCTCGATCGTGGTGACCTCGGCACCCTCCAACCGCACGGCCAGCGTCAGACAGGAGTTGACCCGCCGGCCGTCGACCAACACCGTGCAAGCGCCACAAGCACCCGCGTTGCAACCCTTCTTCGAACCGGTCAGATCGAAGTGCTCACGCAACAGGTCCAGCAGCGAGGTGCGGTTGTCCACCGTCACGGTCCGGCGGGTGCCGTTCACCGTCAGAGAGACACGGCTCGACGGGGGCGCTTCGGCGGCAGCCACCTCCTCCCCGGCGGTAAGCAAGGATCCACCGATCACGCCGCCGACGACGACGGCACCACCGACCGCAGTACTGGTGGCGATGAAGGTGCGTCGTGTCGGCGCGGTGAGGGACTCGGAGTCGGTGGACTCGGTGGAGTCGGTGGAGGGTGGAACATCTGGGTCAGTGAACTCAGGGGAGGACATACTTAGGCCTTCGGACTCGGTGGATGGGGCACCTGGCCTGCACGGCGACAGGGAGCTGGGCGAATCCCACGACTTCGTCACCACCGCGTATTCATAATGCGCACGTGCTGTGCGACCGCGGTTGGTCACGCCCCGAAGTCTTGCACCACCGGCATCACCCATGGGAGGGAGAGTTTCCTCCCCGGATATTCTTCCCCCGAAGGGAACTCTGGCCCGTTTGCCCGACAGCGAACAGATGAAAGCGGGTGTGGCACTATCGGGCAACGACCGCAGCCGAGAAAGGTGTAGCATTCAGCAATTCGCCGAGCCCGTGACGTCTCACGTTGGGTGTCCGGCATCGCTCGGATGCACGCAGCCGCTCATGCCGCCGACGGCCGCGCAGTCCAGGCCTGGAGAAGACGCAGGTTGTCGTGAGATGCCGTTCCTGGTTCGGCAGTCCAGATCACCAACTGCTGCTCGCCATCGGTGACGCTGGTGAAGCTGTCCCAGTTAAGAGTGACGTCCCCGACGACCGGATGCCGCAGGGTCTTCGTTCCCACGCTCAGCACCGTGGCGTGCTTCGCTCCCCACCATTGGCGGAAGTGGGGGTCAGCCAGCGACAGTTCACCCACCAGCTCGGTCAGCTGCGCGTCTCCGGGGCACTTGACGCCCTCCAGCCACAACTGCGTGACGCACGCGCGGGCGACACGCTCCCAGTCCGGGTACAGCACCCTCATAGCGGGCTCGGTGAAGAGTAGCCGGACAAAGTTCCGCTTCTTGACTGGAATCCGGGAGAAGTCGGTGACCAAGGCGGCGGCCAACGAGTTCCAGGCGAGGATGCCCATGTACCGGCCCAGCACCAATGCCGGGGTGAACGGGATATCGTTGATGAATCGCTGCACCTGAGGCTGAACCTTCTGTGCCGGGCGTCGGCACACCTTGACTCCCACCTCGCCCGCCAACTCGAACAGATAGTCCCGCTGTTCGTCATCCAGGTGCAGGACACGGACGAGCGTCGCAAGTACCACCGCCGACGGCCGCACTACCCGCCCCTGCTCCAGGCGCGCATAGTACGGGCTGCTGAGCCCGGCCAGCCGGGCGACCTCGTCCCGCCGAAGACCTGGCACGCGCCTCGGCGCTCCCGACTCCGGCAGCCCTACCGTGCGCGGGCTCAGCTCCGCTCGCCGGGCTTTGAGAAATGCACCCAGCTCGTTCAAATGTATGCTGCTCTCCATGCAAGTCACTCTCACACGAAATCCCCACATTGTGAGGGGGGCGTTTTTATCCCAGGATGGTCTCGAATCTCATTCACACCGACTGGTGGGCTCTGTCGAGCCGAGAGGAACCGCAGCTCCGGGCATGCGCGTATGCGGGTCCGAAGTTTAGGATTCCCGACACGGGCCGCCATCGATGAATTCGAACTCGACTCGGCACGGCATCTCGCGAGAAGTCTCCCCACTCGCATCCGGCACGGTACTGATTCTGGCCACGAGTCTGCCACCGTTCACCCGGGCAGGGGGAGGGACAGTTTCCTCCCTGGATGATGTGACCTCAGGGGGGAATTGCCCCTTTTGTCGGCCCGCGCGATAGTCGCAGGTCGTTGGCGCGGCCCGAGACCGGCTCAGGTCACCGAGAACATCCCCTTCAATTCCCCCACCCTGTGGGCCGTCCTCTGTACGTTGTCGAAAGCCGTGTGCCGCGCGAACGAGGCGAAGAAGGACGCGAGGGCGGATGCCACTTCCCCAGTAGCGGTATGCAGCAGGCCGGAATTTCCTGATCACACGTCGGGATGTCGATCCGAGCAGTATCGGCACGCTGGGCGTCTGCACCGGCGCGGGCCGCGTCGCGTGTGCCGCCACAACCGACCACCGTGTCAAGGCCGTCGACATAGGCAGCTTGCTACGCGACGGACTCGGCCGCGCGCGAGACCCCGCCGCGTTCCAGGAGATGGGCGCGTCGGCTCGCTGACAAGTCAGTCCTTGGTGAGCCCGAAGAGCCGGGCGGCGTTCTCCTTGAGGATCTTCGGCCGTACCTCGTCCTTGATGGACAGCGCGGCGAAGTCCTTCAGCCAGCGGTCGGGAGTGATCAGGGGGAAGTCGGAGCCGAAGAGCACTTTGTCGCTGAGCAGCGTGTTGGCGTACTGGACGAGCTGCGGCGGAAAGTACTTCGGCGACCAGCCGGACAGGTCGATCCACACGTTCGGCTTGTGCGTGGCGACGGCGAGCGCCTCGTCCTGCCACGGAAAGGACGGGTGAGCGATGATGATCTTGAGGTTCGGGAAGTCGGCGGCTACGTCGTCGAGGTACAGCGGATTGGAGTACTTCAGGCGTATGCCGCCGCCTCCGGGCAGGCCGGCACCGATGCCGCTCTGGCCGCTGTGGAACAGGGCGGGGACACCCAGCTCCTCAAGCGCCTCGTACAGGGGGTAGGCCGCCCGGTCGTTCGAAAAGAACGCCTGCATGTTGGGGTGGAACTTGAAGCCGCGGACCTGGTGCTCCTCGACCAGTCGCCGCGCGGCCTGCACTCCCGTCCGCCCCTTCGCCGGGTCGATGCTGGCGAAGGGGATCAGCACGTCCGGGTGTGCGGCGGCCGCCTCGGCGACCTCTTCGTTGGCGATGGCCGGATAGCCGGTGGTGGACTCGGCGTCGACGGTGAACACGACGCAGGCCATGCGCCGTTCGCGGTAGTACGCAGCGACCTGGTCCAGTTGCGGCAGGCGCTGGCCGCCCGGCCCGAAGTGCTTCTCGGAGGCGGCGAGGAGGTCCGGGGGCAGGGAGGGGCGACCGTCCTTGGAGACCTCGCAGTGGACATGGACGTCGATGGCCGTGAGCGAGGCGATGTCGAGTGCGGCGGTCATCGGGCGGCCCTACCTTCCTGCTTGGGCTGAGCGAAGTTGCCACGTTGTCCGGCAGGTGAGCCGGCCAGGATCAGCCGCCCGCCCTCCCCGACCGTACGGAAGTGCCGTACGGCAGCGCGGGCACAGGTGCCACGCGGGTGGACATCGATGACGGAGTCGAAGTCGTCGTCCGTCACGTTCCACAGCACCTTGTCGCGCAGCAACCCGGCGTTGGTCACCATGACGTCGAGCCGCCCGGAGGCGTCGAGGGCGCGGGCGACCAGGGCATCGGCCTTCTCTCCGCTGCCGACCGCCGCCACCTCGGCGACGGCCCGCCCGCCGGCGGCCTCGGTGGTTTTGACGGCCCTGTCGGCCGCCTCGGCGTTGATGTCGTTGACCACTACGCTCGCGCCCGCTCGGGCCAGGGAGGAGGCGTACGCGTACGCCAGCCCGAGGCCCTGACCGCTGCCGGTCACGACCGCGACCTTGCCCGTCAGATCCATATTGGTTTCCTTCGCTGTTTCTGTTCGATCGAGTCTTGATCAAGATTTTTTGAGTCGGCGACGCAGGATCTTCCCGGCCGGCGACTTGGGGATGGCGTCGATGAACTCGACGGCCCTGATGCGTTTGTACGGAGCGACCCGCGTGGCCACCCAGTCGAGGAGGTCCCGGGCGTCGATGGGCCGTTCGGTCACGACGAAGGCCTTGGGCGCCTCGCCGCCCGTCGGGTGGGGCATCGCGATGACGGCGGCATCGGTGATGTCGGGATGGGTGAGTAGTACGGCCTCGAGCTCGGCGGGCGCGACCTGATAGCCCTTGTACTTGATCAGCTCCTTGAGCCGGTCGACGACGAAGAAGTTGCCGTGCTCGTCGACGCGGGCGATGTCGCCGGTACGCAGCCATCCCTCCGTGAGAGTCTGGGCGGTCGCTTCGGGGTTGGCCAGATATCCGGCCATTATTTGAGGGCCGCGGACCCACAGTTCCCCGGTCTCGCCGGGCTCCGCGTCCTCACCGCTGACCGGGTCAACCAGCCGTGCTTCAGTGTCTGGCAGTAGCCGCCCGGCCGATCCCGCGGGCGTCTCAGCGAATATCTCGTCGGCAGCGCAGTGGGTGCCAGGGCTCGCCTCGGTCATCCCGTAGCCCTGGCGGATCACGGAGCCGACGCGCTTCTCCGCGCGCGCCGCCAACTCCTCGTCCAGCGGGGCGGCCCCGCAGATCGCTTTGCCCATCGACGACAGGTCGTACTCGTCGACCTCTGCTGCCTGCGCGAGGTCCAAGACCATGGGTGGGGCTAGGTGCCCCCTGGTGACGCCGTAGTTCTGAACGACCTCGAGGAAGGGCCGCATTCCGAAGCGCGGCAGGGTGACGATGGTCGCGCCCGCCAGCAGCGCCGAGTTGAGGATGACAGTGAAGCCGTAGATGTGGAAGAACGGCAGCGCGCCGCACAGCACGTCGTCCTCAGTCAACTGCCAGCATCGTGCCAGCTGTTGAAGGTTGGCGACCAGGTTGCGGTGTGTCAGCATGACACCCTTGGCCATGCCCGTTGTTCCGCTGGAGTACGGGAGCGCGGCGAGCGCCTCGGCGGGGCTCGCGGTGAGCGCCAGAGGAGTCGGCTTGGCGCCTGCCACCAACACGTCCCAGGAACCCTGTTCCTGGCGGGTGCCGATGACGAACATCTGCCGCACTCCGGCCCGCCGCGCGGCCTCGGCGGCCTTCTCCTCGAACGGTTGCGCCACGACGAGCGCACGGGCATGGGAGTCGGTGAGCTGCTTGACAATCTCCTCCACCGTCAGCACCGGGTTGAGCGGGGAGACCACCGCCCCTGCCCTGAGCACGGCGTGCACCGCCACCGCAAACCGGGGCTGGTTGTGACTCATCACGGCGACGACGTCGCCCGGCGCGATGCCAGTCCCCGCAAGCCCTTCCGCACCGCTGTCGGCTGCTCGCACGAGTTCGGCGTAAGTGACGGATTCACCGGTGGAGGCGTCGATGAGCGCCGCCTTGTCCGCCCGTGTAGCGGCACCGGCGAGTACGTGCTCCGAGAGGAATGCGTTGGGGATGTGGAGTCCGGACAGGGGGCTGCGGTAGATCACGGTGGCTCCTTGGAAGGTGGAGGATCGGCGCCCCGGCCAGTTCAGCGAGGGCGGGCGCGGCGTCGATGTGGTCTTCATGGCCGTGGCTGTACACGATGGCCGTCACCCTTCGATCGCCGACGTCGTCGGCGATAGCAGGGGCATCGTGTGCCGCGTCGACGACGATCACCAATTCGTTGTCGCCCACGATCCAGACGTTGTTGTCGACGTCCCAGGTGCCGCCGTCCAGGCTGAAGGTGCCCGAGGTGACCAGGCGTTGGATGCGGGCGGTCACAACGCCACTACCGAGCGCAGCACATCGCCCTTGTGCATGCGGGCGAAGGCGTTCTCGACGTCGTCCAGGGCGATGGTCTCGGTGACGAAGGCGTCCAGGTCCAGGCGGCCCTGGAGGTACAGGTCGATGAGCTGGGGGAAGTCGCGGGAGGGAAGGCAGTCGCCGTACCAGCTCGACTTCAGGGCCCCGCCGCGCCCGAAGACGTCCAGCAGTGGCAGTTCCATCTTCATGTCCGGGGTCGGCACCCCGACCAGAACCACGGTCCCGGCCAGGTCGCGGGCGTAGAACGCCTGCCGATACGTTTCCGGGCGGCCCACGGCGTCGATGACGACGTCGGCACCGAAACCTCCGGTCAGTTGACGGACGGCCTCGATCGGGTCGGTCGCGAGGGAGTTCACGGCGTGCGTGGCTCCCATCGACCGGGCAGTGGTCAGCTTACGGTCGTCGATGTCCACGGCGATGATCTGCGCCGCGCCCGCCAGCCGGGCGCCGACCACGGCGGCGTTGCCGACGCCGCCGCAGCCGATGACGGCGACCGAGTCTCCGCGGCCGACGGAGCCGGTGTTGAGCGCGGCGCCGAGACCCGCCATCACACCGCAGCCCAGCAGTCCCGCCGCAGCGGGCGATGCATTCGGGTCGACCTTGGTGCACTGGCCGGCCGCGACGAGGGTCTTCTCGGCGAAGGCCCCGATGCCCAGGGCGGGCGAGAGTTCCGTGCCGTCGGCCAATGTCATTTTCTGGGTCGCGTTGTGGGTGGCGAAGCAGTACCAGGGACGGCCGCGTCGACAGGCGCGGCACTGCCCGCACACCGCACGCCAGTTGAGGACGACGAAGTCGCCCGGTTCCACCTCTGTCACGCCCTCCCCCACCGACTCCACTATTCCGGCGGCCTCATGGCCGAGAAGGAACGGGAAGTCGTCGTTGATACCGCCCTCGCGGTAGTGCAGGTCCGTGTGGCACACCCCGCAGGCCTGCACCTTCACCACGGCCTCACCCGGACCGGGGTCCGGCACGACGATCGTCTCGAGGGTGAGCGGCTCTCCCTTGGCCAGGGCGACAACGGCTCGTACGCGCTGCGGCATTTCTGGTTCCTCTCGGCTCAGGCGCTGGGGTGGACGCGCACGGGTAGGGAAGTCCAGGCGCGCAGGGTGTTGTTGACGTGCCGGCGCGGGGTGCCGGTGAACTCGATCCGCTCGACGCGGCGGGCCAGGGCACTCAGCAGCGCCTCTGCCTCCAGGCGGGCGACGTGCTGGCCGACGCACTGGTGGATGCCCATGCCGAAGCCGACGTGCCCGGAGGGATCGCGGGTGAGGTCGAAGCGGTCCGGGTCGGTCCAGCGGGCGGGGTCTCGGTTGGCGGCGCCGAGGAACATGAGAATCTTCGTTCCCTCGGGGATGACGGTGCCGGCGATGGTCATGCCGGTGGTGGCGGTACGGAAGAAGGTCTGCACCGGCGACTGCCAGCGCACCGCCTCGTCGAAGGCGACCCGCGCCAACTCCGGTCGCTCGCGTAGCCGTTGCCACTCCTCGGGGTGGGAGGCGAAGGCGTACAGGCAGGCCGCCAGACCATGCACCGTGGTGTCGACGCCGGCGGTGAGCAGTGAACGCACCACCAATGGCGCCTGGGAGCGCGTCAGGTCACCGCGGTCGGCCGCGCCCCAGATACGTGCTCCGAACCCGTCCTCGGCAAGTGCCTCGCGGGCGCACTGGGCATTGACCCATGCCGACAGCTCGGCCACCCGATGGACATCCGCCGCCACCAGGTCGTTGCGGGGACCGAAGGCGTTGAAGGCCATGTTGCCGTACGGCAGGAGGTTCTCCCGGCCGTCGGGGCCGAGTCCCACCGCGTCGGGAAAGACCCTCAGCGGAAACGCTCGTGCCAGTCGTGCGAAGGCGTCGAACTCCGTTGCTTCGCTCAGGATTTGGTCAACCATCTCCTCCGCCCCGGCCTGCCATGTCTCGCGCAGGCGGCGGAGCTCCGGCGGAGCGAGGATCTCGCGCAGCACTCGACGGGGGGCGTCGTGCCGAGGCGGGTCGGCCTCCAGCAGCAGGCTCGGCGGCCGCCACGGCTCTTCGTGGCGGAAGTTGGCCAGCCCCACCCCGGCCCCCGACTCGAAGTGCTGCCAGTCCACCAGGGCGGCGTGCACCTGTTCGTAGCGGGCCAAGGCGTGGACGTCGTACCGGGGCAGGTACACCACCGGCCCAGCAGCCCGCAGCACATGGTGGAGTCCTTCCGGCTCCTCAAGAACGGAGGGGGCGAAGGGGTCGGCGTCACAGATAGGCACCATTGCAGCTCGCTCGGCGGTTTCGGGCATGACGGCTCCTGGGCACGGCTCGGGCAGGGACGGATCAGAGGTCGAGGACCAGGCGGTCGTCGCAGGAACGGGACACGCACGGGAACATGCAGGTGTTCGCGGCCCGTTCATGGTTGGCGAGAATCGAATCGCGGTGGTCGGGTCGACCCTGAAGGACCGGGGTGAGACAGGTGCCGCAGGTGCCCTGCTCACAGGAGGCGAGCACGTCCACTCCGGCACGGCGCACCGCGTCCAGGACCGAGACGTCCTGGGTCACGGTCACGATGCGTCCCGTCCGCCGCAACTCGACCTCGAAGGGGGTGCCGCGCACCGGGGCGGTCTGTTCGGCGGCGCTGAAGCGCTCGGTGCGCAGGGTGTACGGTGCCCAGTCGGCGCAGGCGGCCTCCACGGCGGCCAGCAGAGGACCGGGACCGCAGCAGTAGACCTTGGTGTCCGCGCGCGGAGTTCCCAACCAGGCGTCGAGATCGAGCAGTCCGCACTCGTCCTGCGGTACGAGGTGCACCCGCTCGCCATAGGCAACCGACAGTTCCTCGGTGAAGGCCATGGACGCCCGCGTCCGTCCACCGTAGAGCAACTGCCAGTCCACACCCAGCAGTTCGGCCTGCTGGACCATCGGCAGCAGCGGCGTGATGCCGATTCCGCCAGCGATGAAGAGGTACTTCTCCGAGGGCACCAGCGGGAAGTGGTTGCGCGGACCGCCGACGCCGACCCGCGCGCCCGGTCGCAGTGCATCGTGCACGTACAGCGATCCGCCGCGGCCCTGCGGCTCGCGCAGGACCGCGATTCGGTACGTGTACGCGTCCCACCGGTTGCCGCACAGCGAGTAGTGCCGGATCGTCCCCTCGGGCAGCACCAGTTCGATGTGGGAGCCGGGTGTCCAGTCCGGCAGCCGTGTGCCCGCAGGGTGGCCGAGGGTCAGCGCGGCTACACCCTCGGCCACGGTCTCCTTGGCAGAGATCTCCAGAGTTACGACCACGTCGTCGCCTCCCGTCGTTGGGGTTGCCGGAAGCATGCGCGGGGGCGGGAAGGTGGTGCGACGGCACTCTCATTCAATGAGAGACCGAATTGCGAGCGCTTCAGCCGGGGAGGCCGTGGGCTCCTCGAGCCGCCAGGGCCCGGGACATGCCCCGCGCGGCCGCCTGCACCACGGGCACGAGGGAAGTGGCTCCGGAGTCGTTGGGCACGATCACGGAAAGGGCGGCCATGACGTCGCCCCGCCCGTCGCGCACCGGAGCCGCGATGCCGAGAGCGTCCTCGTGGAAGTAGCCCGGGCAGAACGCGTAGCCCTGCTGCCGGACGGCGGCCAGGGTGGAGCGCAATGCCGCGGGGAACGTGATGGTGTGCGGTGTGTAGGCGCGCAACGGCCCGGCCAGGACGCGTTCCTGCAGTTCCACCGGCCCGTGGGCGAGCAGCACCAAACCGCTGGAGGACACGTGCAGCGGCAGCCGGCCCGCGATGCGGGTGTAGTTGATGATCGCTCCCGGCGCCGAGAGCCGTTCCAGGAACAGCACCTCACCGCCGTCCAGCACACCGATCTGGACGTGGTGCCCCACCACGTCGTGCAGGCCCTCCATGAACGGCATCGCCGTATCCCGCAGCGACAGGGTGGGCGAGGCCCGCGTCCCGAGCTCCCACAGCCGCACGCCGATCCGCACCCGGCGGTCCGCGTCCCGCGCCAGGAACCCGTGCGTGACAAGCTCAGCCACCAGTCGCGACGCCGTCGCCAGATGCAGTCCTGAGCGCCGCGAGATCTCGGAGACGGTGAGAGCCAGCTCATCGGGCGTGAACACCTCAAGGATCCGCACCGCCCGCGACAGGACGGACTCGCCCATCTGCGCCCTCACCTCGTCTTGGTGGTCCGGCGTCGTGCTTCCAGTTCCTCGGCATATTAGAAGGGACGACTGGCTGGAGAACCCATCGATGCGTGCGCTCACCGACAAGCCAACGCGGCCCCGGCCCAATGCAGAGGCGCCAGCCCACACCGAGATCTCACCAGTCGGCCCCTCGTATGTCTCCGTCTGCGACTTCGACCCGTTGCACGGCGAAGGTCTGAGCTACAACCGTCGGCTGATCCAGGCAGGTGTCCAGACCGAGCTGCATTCCTTCCCGAAACGTTCCACGGCTCGCGGAAACCCGATTCAGGATGCCAAGCAAGGTCAGCCGACAGCAAACCGAGGCAGCGTGACCAGCAAAGGCCGCTGCGCCCGCATCGAGCCCCGGGTGCCGAGCGGGGCGGCGCGTCAGCCGATCGTGGGCGGTGGCGTCGGGGAGGCGGTTTCCTGGGTGGCACCCCAAGAGGAGAGTAGACGCAGCCCTTCCTCGGAGGGTGAGCCCGGCTCGGCGGTGTAGATGGTAAGGGCGAGGCCGGGTGCGGCGATCATTTCCAGGCCCTCCCAGGAGAGGGTGAGGTCGCCGACGACCGGATGGTGGTACCGCTTTGCTCCCGTGCCGTGCAGGTGGACGTTGTGGCCGGCCCAGCGGGTGCGGAATGCGTCGCTACGGGTGGACAGTTCACCGACCAGGTCGTGAAGGTCCCGGTTGTGGGGGTCGCGGCCGGCCTGGACGCGCAGGATGGCGACGGTCTGGTCGGCGATCTGCTCCCAGTCCGCGTAGAAGCGCTGCGCGGCGGGGTCGAGGAAAGCGTATCGGGCGAGGTTCGGTGGCCGCTGTCCGGCGGTGGGCAGATCGCAGTAGAAGGCGCGGGCGAGGTGGTTCATGGCGAGCAGGTCCATACGGCCGTTGCCAACGAAGGCGGGCCCCGCGGTGATGGCGTCCAGGGTCCACTGCAGGCTCGGGTGCGCGGTCCACTGCTTGGCAGCGCGGCGGCGGGGCCGTGCCAGGGTGTCAGAGCCGTCGGCTGCCTGGGCCAGGTGGAGCAGGTGCGCGCGTTCGGCGTCGTCGAGCTGGAGCGCACGGGCGATCGCCTCAAGTACGCCCGGGGACACGCCGGCGAGATTGCCGCGCTCCACCTTGGCGTAGTACTCGACGCTGACGTCTGCCAGCGCAGCGACCTCACTGCGACGCAGCCCGGGAACGCGGCGCTTGCTACCGGCGGGCAGCCCTGCCTGCTGAGGTGTGATCTTGGCTCGCCGCGAGATCAGGAACTCGCGGATCTCTTCACGATGGTCCACTACTGCACGGTACGCCCGACTAAGGCTGACAAGGGATGTACTGCCAGTACACCCCTTGTCAGAGACTCCCTGCGACCGCGCAGAGCCGGTTAGCTGGGCTGTGTGGCGCGCACACGGCATGAGCACTCGGCCGACAGCCGGCACGGCACACCGGCCCACGGAGTCCGCCAGCAGCGCCCCTCACGGCTATACGCACAGGAAGAAGGACAAAAACAATGCCAGCCCCGGACAACTACATCTTCGAGCTCGACGAGAACGTCACGCGCACATCGGTGTCGTACCAGAACAGGTTCGGGATCACCATCGCGGCGGACCTCTACCGGCTCAAGGACTTCGACGAGTCACGGAAGCACCAGGCGATCGTCATCGGCGCACCGTTCGGTGGCGTCAAGGAGCAGGGGCCCGGCATCTACGCCCAGAATCTGGCCCTGCGCGGATTCGTGGCCCTCACGTTCGACCCGTCGTACAACGGCTACAGCGGCGGCGAGCCACGTCATGTCGCCTCCCCTGACCTCTTCGTCGAGGACTTCAGCGCAGCGGTGGACTACCTCGGCACACGTCCCTTCGTCGACCGGGAGCGCATCGGCGGGATCGGCATGTGCGGCAGCGGCGGATTTCTGCTCAGCGCCGCACAGGTCGACCGGCGTCTCAAGGCGGTCGCCACCGTCGTCATGTACGACATCTCCCGGACTGCCTCGAAGGGTTGGCAGGATTCGCTCACCGACGAGGCGCGAAACGGCATGCTCGACGCGATGGCACAACAGCGATACGTGGACTTCGAGGGCTATGCCCCCGTGCTGACACCGCGTGGAGCGCCGATCGGGTTCGACGACACAACCGACCCCATCGGCCGCGAGTTCGGCGAGTTCTACTCCACCCCACGGGGCTACCACCCCAACTCGATCACCCAGTTCACGATGACGAGCATGATGTCGTTCATGAACTTCCCGCTGCTCACCCACATCAACACGATCTCGCCACGCCCCATCCTGTTCGTCGTGGGAGAGCACGCGCACTCGCGCTACTTCAGCGAGGACGCCTATGAACTGGCGGCGGAGCCGAAGGAGTTCCACGTGGTCCCGAACGCTGGCCACGTGGACCTCTACGACAGGACGAATCTGATCCCGTTCGACACGCTGTCGGAGTTCTTCACCAAGAACCTCGCGTGATCCCCGGATGCGGCCTGGAGTGCGTTCGCGTGGGCCCCGGGCCGCAGCTCGACTATCACAAGCACCTTCCTTGCAGTGGCCGGTTCGGGCTCGTGGCCTCCGGGACCCGGTAAGACTTTTACCCCTGACGTTGATGATCTGGGGGAAGGCCCTGGCGCCACCGGCTAACGGACGGAAGCGTCCACCACCGGCGGGCTGCGTGATGCGGCAGTCGGCCGCCGGTGCCCGCTGGCAGGCCATCGGCGGGAGGCCTGGGCTTGGGAAGCCCAATCACCGGCACTACCTCCACGGCTCCTGACCCACCCCTCCCAGCCCAAACAATGCAACGGGGACTGGCCGCGCAGACTTCACAGGCTGGCTCGCATCTCCTCGGCAGCGCCATCTGGCGCCCGTCACCGCCACTTCGGAAGAGCATTCCCGCTGCCGTGACACAGAGTGCCACACGATGTTCCATCCCACGCCTGTGACGGCTGAGATGCCGTCATTCGCTGGAGTCCCTTCAGAAAGGCCGCTGATGCAGCAACCCACACACCCCACACCTCCTCGATCCCACCGGAGCCGAAGGTCTCGCTGGCTGCTGGCCAGCGGCACCCTGGCCGCGGCGTCGGTCTCCCTCTGGACGCTGGTCGCGCCCCACAGCGCCAGTGCACGGAGCGCTGCGTGTTCCGATCTCGCCTCCGGTCTGGTGAACAAGCATGAGGTCAAGTCGGCGACGTCCAAGGTCATCTCCGCAACACCGGACGTTCCCGCCCACTGCCAGGTCGACCTGACACCCGCGCGCGCGATCAACATCCGGGTCGTGCTCCCCCTCAACGACGCCGACGGCGGCAAGGGCGGAACCGAGTCGGGCGCCTGGAACGGACGCGTCCTCAACATCGGCGGCGGCGGCTACCAGGGCATCATCTCCGACCTCTCCTTCCCACTGCAGCGCGGCGAAGTCGGCTCCAACACCGACACCGGTCACAACCAGGCCTGGTGCAACGCCACCAACCCCAAGACCGGTCTGACCAACGCCCAGCCGGACTGCGGCCTGATCGGCGGCGGCTTCGTCCTCGACCCACGCGGCAAACTCCTGACCTCACAGGTCAAGGACTTCATCGACCGCAGCGAACACGCCCAGACCACCTGGGCCCTCAAACTCACCAAGACCTACTACGGCGAAGACGCCCGCAGGAACTACTGGGTCGGCGCATCAACCGGCGGCCGGCAGGGCTGGCAGATGGCCCAGAAACACGGCGACCTCTACGACGGCTTCCTCATCGGCTTCCCCGCCATCAACTGGAACCGCTTCCCCGTCGCAGAAGCCTGGCCCGCCATCGTCGTCAACGAACTGCTCGGCGCAAAAGGCCTGGCACCTGCCAAAAGCGACGCCGCGAACGCCGCCGCCGTCACCGCCTGCGACACCCAGGACGGCGTGAAAGACGGCGTCATCGCAGAACCCCGCCGCTGCACCTTCGACGCCCGAAACGTCAACAGCCTCACCCCTCAAGAGGCCAAGGCCGTCAACCTCATCTGGGACGGCCCCCGCGACACACACGGCAACCGCCTGTGGGGCGGCATCACCCGCGGAACCTCCTTCTCCACACTCCTGCCCGGCGGCAACAACATGAGCCCGATGATCGACACCTGGCTCCGCCACTGGCTCAAGCAGGACGCCACCTACAACTGGCGCTCCCACCTCACCACCGACAACTTCCCCCAGACCTTCCAAGCCGCCTACCGCAAGTTCGCCGGAACCGCCTCGACCGACAGCACCGACCTGACCGACGTCCGCCACAACAAGGGCAAAATCCTCTACTACGTCCCCACCAACGACCCCCTCATCGTGCCCTTCGGCTCCTACAACTACCAGCAACGCCTCTTCGACCGATACGGCGTCCACAACACCCGCTCCTTCGTGCGCACCTTCTACTTCCCCAACGTCGGCCACGAACCCCCAGCCCTCACCGGCACAACCCCCGCCATGTCCCAGCTCCTCGACGCCCTCCAAACCTGGACCGAACACGGAAAAGCGCCGGAGTCCTTCAACCAGAACGACACCGTCGCGGGCGTCCAGCGAACCATCTGCGCCTACCCCGACACCCCCAAAACCACCGGCCCCAACGCCAACTGCCAAACACACACCAAAGTCCCCACCGACCTCGCCAACGCCTCCCGCACCGTGATCGACCATCCCTAACCCACAGACCCACGACAAGGGACCACGCCCACCGCGAACCGCTGTTGGCAATCCGGTCCCTCGCGTGACGTCGGTCTCCATGGCCTGGTTGCGGTCGTGGAGATCGACGTTGTCGTGTGAGGCGGGTGACGATGTCGATTCAGCCCAAAGGGCCGGAGGAGATTCCGACAGGAACGTGCGGGTCGTCGGCCGGCGTCCCCGAATCGGTCGGCGACGGCTGGTACCGAGGCCACCTCACCTGGCACAAGAACCGCACCGTCTACGACGACACCTCGGGATTGCTCGCACAGCGACCCACGCAAGGTCAAGGACCTGGCCACCCTGTCCTTCGCCGAGGCCAACGCGAACGCTGCCCTGCTGGGTCCGCCCATCATCGACGGTACCCAGCGAGAGAACCAAGTGGCCGCCCTGGCCGCACAGGGCAAGAGCAACCGGCAGATCGCCTCCGCACTCGCGCTCTCTCCGCGCACGGTGGAGTACCACATCAAGAACACCCTGGCCAAGCCCGCCTTCGGAGCCCTGGCCCAGGTCGCCGCCTGGTGGACGGCCAACCAGTCATCCACCACATAGGCAGGACCATCCATCCATTCCACCGCGGCGAATCCATGCCTCGCCGACGCTCTCCAGTGCCAGGAGTTCGCCGCCCGGCGGGCCTCACCCGGCACCCACCGGGATCACACCCAACTCATGACACTCGGGTGGCGTTGACGTAGCTGTGTCGACCTCGGTCTCGTCGAGCTCCCCGCGGCGCACCGCGGCGGCAACCTCCGCATCGGTGCCGCGACTGTTGCCGGGCATCTCCAGGCCGGTCCCGGCCAGCAGCGCGGCGACGCAATCGCTGACAGCTCCTCAGTCGGAGACCGACAGACCGTCGAAGCCCCACTCATCGCGCAACACCTGGGTGAGCAGCCATCGGCTCTCGGAGGCGTAGGTGCCGTTGATCTTGTTGTGGGCGCACATGACGGTCGCCGGGCGCGCCTGCTTCACGATCCGCTCGAACGCCGGGAAGTAGATCTCCCGCAGGGTGTGCTCGTCGATATCGGCGCTCACCCGCATCCGGTCGGCGAGCGCTTGGTGTTGATGCCAGGGCCGAGGAGTCCGTCCACGCCCAGCGCCCTCGCCTCACGGCCGAGCGCCTTTCCCACCCGGCCGACCAGGTCCGGATCCCAACTAGACGCCAGCGCGACCGCGGGCGGAAAACAGGTCGCCGATTCACTGTTGTACAGGCCGAGATTGTCGGCCTCCTGGCGCTGGCGGCGGGCGCCGCGCGCTGTGCGGGCCCGTCGCTCAGCACGAGCGAAGGGATCCCAGATCCCCGCTCCTGCGGAAAGCCTGGTGGACTAGAAGTCCTGGCCCGACAGCCGCGCGGTCTTCTCGACGAGGCTCGGCTCAGTGGTGCAGTTGTCGTGGCTGGTTGCCATGGGGCGCGTTCCTTGGTGGTGCGGGGCTAGGAGCCGGAGTGAAGGAGCAGGCGGTGCCCCCCGGATCCGAGTCGGCCGGCTTCGGTGGCGCAACGCCAGCCCTCGGGCGCGCTGAACCGTCCGGTCGTGCCGGGTGGCAGCGAGACGTCCACGGTCAGCGTGTTGCCGCTGATCGACCAGGCGACGGATGCCCTGCCGTAGGGAGTGACGATGGAGGCGTCGGCCGAGGTGAGGCCGTCTCCAGGGCGGGGAGCGATCTCAACAGTGCGATAGCCGGGAGTCGCTGGTCGTAGTCCGGCGACGGACTGGTAGAGCCAGGTGGCGACGGCACCGTAGGCGTAGTGGTTGAAGGACAGCATCGTGCCGGCCTTCTCGGTGTCGATGGTGCCGTCGGGGCGGATGGCGTCCCACCGTTCCCACATGGTGGTGGCGCCGCGGGCGACCTGGTAGAGCCAGCCTGGGCACTCAGTGTTGAGCAGGAGCTGGTAGGCCTCGGCCGTGTGGCCCGTGGCGGTGAGGGCGGGCAGCACGAAGGGCGTGCCGAGGAAGCCGGTGGCGATGCGCCCGCCGCTCGCGCGCACCAGGGCTGCGAGTGCCTCGCCCACCGCCGCGCGTTCGGCGGCGGGTGCGATGTCGAAAGTGAGGGCGAGTGCGCAGCCAGTCTGGGTGGTGCGTGCGTGGTCGCCCCACTTGCGCCAGGCGGCCTCGGCGGTACGGCGGTGCAGGGCCGCGTACCGGTCGGCCTCATCGGAGTGGCCCAGTTCGCGGGCCGCCTCGGCGAGGAGCCGGGCACTGTGGGCGACGAAGGCGGTGGCGACGTAGGCGGAGTCGGTCGTGGCGCGGGACGGGTCCTCCGGTGGCGCGGACGGGTCGAGCCAGTCACCGAGTTGCGCGTTGCCGCTCCAGGTCCCGTCCTTGTCCAGACAGCCAACGGTGAACTCGACCCACGCGCGCATCGCCGCGTAGTGGCGGCCGAGTAGGCTGCGATGGCCGTATGCGTCGAAGAGGGCGACCGGTACGACGGTGGCGGCGTCGCCCCAGCCCGCCGCGGAGCCGGCGAACGGCAGGTCGCTCGGCGGCAGTTCACCGAGGTCCACGTCGGGAATCACCATCGGGACCGCGCCGTCCGGGCGCTGCTCGATGCCCAGATCGGTGAGCCAGCTGTCGAGAAAGGATCGGCTGTCGAACGTGGCGCACGCGGTCGGTGCGAAGGCCATGATGTCGCCGGTCCAGCCGAGTCGTTCGTCGCGTTGCGGGCAGTCGGTCGGTACGGCGAGGAAGTTGCCGCGCTGGGAGCGCACGACGTTGGCGAACAGCGTGTTCACGCGCTCGTCGGAGCAGTGGAAGTCGCCGATGCGGCGCAGGTCGCTGGCCACGACGGCCACCTCGGCGTGTTCGACGGTGACGCCTGGTGAGGTTTCGATCTCGGCGTAGCGGAAGCCGTGAAAGGTGAACTTCGGCTCCAGGTCCGTCGTGCCGCTGGCCAGGGTGTACTGGTCGGTGGCACGGGCGCCGCGCAGGACGCTGGTCAGCAGGCGGCCGTCGCCGTCGAGGACTTCCGCATGCCGGACGGTGACGGTGCTTCCGGCCGGGCCCTCTGCGCGGAGTCGGAGCCAGCCGGTGATGTTCTCGCCTGCGTCGACGGCGATGGTGCCGTCGGGCAGTGTGCGTTGATCGGGCTGGATGACCTGAACGACACGGACGGGCGGGTGGGTCCGCTGGGTCAGGCCGGTGGGCAGGGCGAGTGCGGCGGCCCGCTCCCAGCCGTGGTCGTCAAAGCCCGGCAGCTGCCATCCGTGCGGTTCCTGACGGAGGTCGCGCTCGCAGCCGTCATACAGGTCCGCCGCCCGCAGGTCGCCGTAACCGCCCCGCCAGTTCTCGTCGGTGACCACCGTGACGGCGCTGCCGTCGGCCAGAGTGACTTCGAGTTGCGCGAGCAGTGCCGAGGTGTCGCCGTAGACGTTGCGGTTCTTGTGCCAGGTGAGGTGGCCTCGGTACCAGCCGTCGCCGACCGCGGCGGAGACGGCGTTGCGGCCGGGGACGAGCAGGTGGGTGACGTCGTAGGTGGCGTAGAGGAGGCGATTGGGGTAGCTGGTCCAGCCCGGTTCCAGCAGGTCGTCGGAGACCCGCCGGCCGTTGATCGTGGTTCGGTGGACGCCCATCGCGGTGACGTACAGGCGCGCGGATACCGGCTCCGCCGGGAGGTCGAACTCCCGGCGGAACAGCGGCACCAGGCCGAGGGAGGGGCGGCCCTGGTCACTGGGGAGATGGACGGGGTAGGCCGTCCACTCCGTGTCATCGAGCAGTGCGGCCTCCACCCGGGCGGGTTCGCTCCATGCCGTCCACCCGCGCTCGGTGCGGACGCGGACGCGCCAGTGACGGACCTCGCGGCTGCGCAGCGGTTCGGCCGGCCACGGGTGATCGACCACCACGTCGGACCGGACCGCTCCGCTGGAGGTCGCGTCGCCGAAGGAACGGTCGGCCGACACCTGGATCTCGTAGGCGTGCTGCAGGACGCCGGACCGGTCGCTCGTCAGCGACCACGACAACCGGGGGACGGGATACGGGGTGGCCACGAGACCGGAGTCGTCCGCGGTGCACAGCCCGGTGACCGTCGTTGTGGCGTCCGTCGTACGGAACGGCTTGAAGCTCGGCGTCGTCATGACTGGAGGTGCCTTCGCAGGAATCGCAGGGTGGACTGGTGCAACGTGGTGCGGTGCGGGACGGTGCCCCAGGCGTGGTCCGCGCCCTCGACGACCTGGAGCTCCGCGTTGCCGTCGTAGTGGTCCAGGTAGCGGCGGAGGTATTCGAGAGGAGCGATGTCGTCCTTGTCGCCGTGCAGGATGTGGACCGGGCCGGTGTACCGGCTGGACCGCCCGTAGACGTCAAGGCCGGCGATGTCCTCGACGAAGGCGGGACTCATCCGGTGCCCGTCGGCGTCGAAGTAACCCTTCTCCTTGATCTCCGCCGCGAGGCTGCGGCCTTTAAAGTAGCCCCTGCCGATCTCGAAGGGGGCGACCGCTGCCGGAGACCAGAGGCACAGCGCGCCGATACCCGACTCCTCGGCTGCGACGATCCCGGCGACCACCCCTCCCATGCTCATACCGACCAGGCCGATCCGCTCGAGGTCGACGAAGTCGAAGGCACGGACCGATTGGAGCACTGCCCGGGTTTCGGCGATCTCGCCGGTGATGGTGACGTCGAAGAAGTCGCCGTCGCTCTCGCCGTGGCCCGAGAGGTCGAAACGGACCGAGGCGATGCCGTTACCTTCCAGCAGCCGGGACATGGCGACGAAGTTGGGAAGTTCGAGCCGGTTGGAGGTGAAACCGTGCACGAACACCACGGTCGGCCAGCGGGTCCCGGCCGGCCCCTCGGGGATATGCACAGTGGAGCGCAGTGTCAAGCCGTTGTGGGTGAAGTCGTGATGACGGATCACGCGGCTGCCTTTCGTGGGTCGTGTCGGGCGCGGGGGACGTGTTAGGAGGTCGGCGCACCGCTGTTGCGCCTGACCTCGACGAGCACCGGCGACGGTGGGGTTCCGACGGGGCGGGCCCATCCCCGGAGCGAGAGCCACGTTGAGCTACTTACTCGCGCAACTTAAACGTGTAGGTACTCTGAGCGGGCAAGGTAGCCGCAGTCCGCGGGCTGTGACAAGAGGTTTGTCCCAGAAGACTGTCAGAGGAGGATCCATGACCGGGTCATTCAGACGGAGACGCGTGACCAGCGCGGATGTCGCGCGCGAGGCCGGGGTCTCCCGCGCGACGGTGAGCTTCGTCCTCAACGACACACCCCACCAGAAGATCCCCGAGGCCACGCGTCAGCGCGTGCGGGATGCGGCCGCTCGGCTCGGCTACGCTCCGTCGGCCGCAGCGCGCTCGCTGCGCAAGGGGCGCTCGGACATCGTGCTCGGGCTGCTGCCGGACTGGCCGATCGAGCACGTCCTCGGACGACTCGTCCAGCAGCTGACCAATGCCTTCGCCGAGCACGAACTCACTTTCCTAGTGCACTCATCGACCCACTCCGCCCGGCCCATGCGGGAGGTTTGGAAAGCCCTGACACCAGCAGCGGTTCTGGCACTGGACGAGTTCCCCGAAGCAGAGGCCGACGCGATGCGGACAGCGGGAGTCGAGCTGGTCATGGCGGTGCACGGCTCGATCCGGGGTCCGCACCGGCCTCCGCTCGTATCGGAGGAACCGATCGGAACGGCGCAGGCCCGCTACCTGGCCCACGCACACCGACGGCTCGGCTACGCCTACCCGGACCTGGATCGACTCGGCGTCCTGGCCCAGCCACGGCTGGACGGTGTGCGCAAGGTGTGCGTCGAACTGGGCCTTCCGGAGCCGGATGTTCGCACGATTCCCTTTGGCCCGGACGGTGCCGTGGAAGCGGTGAAGGCATGGCTGGCCGCCGACCCGCCGGTGACCGGGATCTGCGCTTTCAATGACGAAGTCGCCCTGGCTGTCCTGGTCGCCCTACGGTCCCTGGGGCTGCGGGCCCCGCATGACCTGGCCGTGATCGGCGTCGACGACATACCTGGTGCGGCGCTGGCACAGCCACCGCTCACCACGATCGTCCGTGACACCGACGCCCTCGCACGGGGCCTGGCCAGCCGCGTCGTCGACGCCCTCGACGGGAAGCAGGTCCCCGCTGATCCCGTTCAGGGCCCGCTTCGTGTTGAGGGCCGGGTATCCGCCTGACCGGCTCCGCCGTCGCAACCTTCCGCCCACCTCTTGCGCAACGAAGGCGACACGGTTAGTTTACCGGCCACCGACTTAAACGTGTAAGGAATCGGCAGGCCGCAGACGTCCTCTTGCCTCATACGGGACGGAGTGGTCCTGGGAGCGGACAACTGCCGCCCCCGTACCGATCAGCCACCATCCGCGGGGTCCCTCCTGGAACTCCGCGCATTCGGACCCGCCAACAAGGCCATCCACCTCGATGGTGCCACCCTCCCCGTCCTCCGGGCCTTCACTTTCCGACCCAACGGAGATCTCGATGAAGAGAAGAACCGTCCTCCACTCCTCGATCGGCGTGGTGACCGCGCTCGCGCTCGCCGCCTGCAGTGCCGGCAACAGCAACACCGGCGACAACGGCAGCGCAGGCCCTGCGGACCTGACCATCGCGTTGAATTCGGCACCCAACAGCCTGGACCCCGCCCAGGCCGCTGTGGGGCCCGGCCTGAACTACACGGACCCGGCCTACGCCACGCTGCTGAGCCGCAAGGCCGACGGCACCCTGGCGGCCGGACTGGCGGACAAGTGGGGTTATGTGGGCAGCGGGAACACCAAGTTCCGGCTCAGCCTGCGTAAGGGGGCGAAGTTCGCCGACGGCACGCCGATCACCGCCGACGACGTCGTCAACTCGATCAAGTATTTCCAGAAGGGCAGCGGACCCGCCGGGTCCTACTTCCGTCCCCTGACCTTCTCGACGCCGGACAACTCGACCCTGGTGGCCAGCAGCCCGACGCCGTACCCCGACATGGGCGCCCTGTTCACACCCGAGTTCCTGGGCGGCGCGATCATCAGCCCCGCGGGGCTGAAGAACCCGAAGAAGTTGGCCTCCACGACCTTCGGCGCCGGGCCGTACGTCCTCAGCGCCCAGCAGTCAGTCTCCGGCGACCACTACGTCTACCTTCCGAACAAGAACTTCTACGACCAGTCCGCCATCCACTTCAAGAAGATCACCGTCCGGGTGATGCCGAACGTCAACTCGCAGGCGCAGGCCCTGAAGTCCGGGCAGATCGACGTCATGTACGGCACCCCGGACGTGGCGCCGACCGTCGCGGACGTCTCGTCGCTCACCACGATCAAGAGCCCCACCACCTGGGCCGGCCTGTTCCTCCTGGACCGTGAGGGCACCGTCGTCAAGGGACTGCGCGACGAGCGGGTGCGTCAGGCGCTGAACTTCGCCATCGACCGAGCCGCGATCACCAAGGCGGTCTACGGCGACTACGGGAAGCCGCTCTCCCAGCCGGCGATGCCCGGCTACGACGGCTACAGCCCCGCGTCCGCGGATGCGTATCCCTATGACCCGGCCAAGGCCAAGCAGCTACTGAAGGCGGCGGGATACAAGAACGGGCTGACCATCCCGGTGAACTACGGGTCGTTCGACCCCTCGACGACCAAGATGCTCCAAGCCGTGCAGGATCAGCTCGCCAAGGTGGGTGTGACTCTGAAGCTGAAGGCCGCCGCCAACTTCGGTGGCTGGGTCAACGACCTGCTGTCGAAGAAGTACGCGGCCACCGTACTCACGCCCGGCCAGGGTGGTGGTGCGAACTTCTACGCACAGCAGGCGGGCTTCGCAAAGACGGGCATCATGAACGTCTTCGGTGTGGGCGACAAGGACGTCGATGCCGCGTTCGCCCGGCTCGCCAAGTCGGACGCCCAGTCCAGCGGCGCGGCGGCGAAGGATCTCACCGATGTGATCGTGCGGAAGGCGCTCGCGCTGCCGGTGGCCTCCACCGACACGATCGTCATGTACAACAACAAGCTGCGCGGGGTGGAGTTCGCGGTGGGCACCGCCCAGCTGACCTCGAACGTCACCTGGGCCTCTAACTGACGAGGACAGATGTTTCCCATCATTCTGCGCAGGCTGGCGCTGTCCATCCCGCTCCTGGTGGTCGTCTCGGCGATCACCTCGCTTCTGGAGTCGTTCGTGCCGGGTGACCCGGCACGGACGGTCCTGGGTATCAACGCGACGAAGGAGCAGTACGACGCGCTGAGGGCCGCGCTCCATCTGGACAAGCCGTTCGTCGAGCAGTACTGGCTGTACCTGCGCGACATCCTGCATGGCGACTTCGGCAGCTCGCTGTTCAGCGGCGAGTCCGTGCTGGGGACGATCGGGCAACGCCTGCCGGTCACACTGACCCTGGTCATCGGGGCCACCGTCCTGTCGACCCTGGTCGGCGTCCTGCTCGGGGTGTACAGCGCTACGCGCGGCCGGTTCAGCCGCCGGCTGATCGACGTGGTGTCCCTGCTGGGCAGCGCCCTGCCCAACTTCTGGCTCGCGCTGATGCTCGTATCCCTGTTCGCCGTCAAGTTCCCGATCTTCCCGGCCACCGGGTACACCCCGTTCGCCGAGTCGCCGGGTCAATGGGCGGCCAGCCTCATCCTGCCCGTGATCGCTCTCTCGATCGGGGGTGTCGCCCTGATCTCCAAGATCACCCGCGACGCGATGCTGTCCACCCTGAACCTCGACTACATCAGAACGCTGCGAGCCTCCGGCGTCCGGCCCGTATCCATCGTCTGGAAACACGCCCTGCGCAGTTGCGGGCTGCCGGTGGCGACCGCGATCGCCCTCACGATGATCGCGTACATCCCCGGCACGATCCTCGTCGAGAACATCTTCACCCTGCCCGGGCTCGGGACGACGGTCGTGGACGCCACCAACCAGCACGATCTGCCGGTCGTGCAGGGTGTCGCCATCACCTTCACGATGCTGGTGATCCTGATCAACCTTCTCGTCGACGTTCTCTACACCCTCCTGAACCCGAAGGTGCGTGTGGCATGACCACTGATCCGCCCGTGAGCATGCCACCACGGAAGTGGACCAACCCCTTCGCCGGGATCTGGCGCCGCCCTCTCACCGCGGCAGCGCTCGCCGTGGTCCTGGCGGTCTCCGTCGCCGTGATCCTCGCCCCCCTTCTGGCACCGCACCCGCCGCTGGCACAGGACCTGCTCCACGCGCGCGGCGGTCCGTCGGCCAGTCACCCGCTGGGCACCGACGGCCTCGGCCGCGACGTGCTGAGCCGGTTGCTCTACGGCGGGCGGCCAGCCCTGCTGGGGGTGGCTGTCGCCGTGAGCGTCTACATGATCCTGGGCATGTCACTCGGCATCCTCGCCGGCTATCTGCGCGGCTGGACCGACCGGGTCATCGTGGCAGTGATGGACGTCATGCTCTCCGTTCCCGCGGTCATCCTCATGCTGGCCGTCCTGGCGATCTTCAGTCAGAGCAACGTCGCCGCCATGTTCACGCTCGGCGTTCTCTCCTCCGCGGGCCTCGCACGGGTCATCCGCAGCTCGTGCATCGCGCTGCGGGAGGAACTGTTCGTGGACGCCGCCAGAGTGTCGGGACTCAGCTCCGCGCGGATCATGGCACGGCACATCTTCCCCGGCCTGGTGGGGCTGCTGCTGATCCAGGTCTGCCTCTTCTCGGGCATCGCCCTCATGGTGCAGACCGGCCTCGGGTTCCTCGGCCTGGCCACTCCGCCGCCGGCCCCCAGCTGGGGCGGCATGGTCGGAGAAGCCGCGCAGGTCATGCAGCAGACCCCTTACCTGCTGCTGGTCTCCGGCGGCCTCATCGGCCTCATGTCCATCGCCTTCGGGCTGCTCGGCGACGGACTGCGCGACCTCGATCAGGACCGAAGGCGAGGGACCGGCGGCGGTCGGTCGCGGCGGCCGGTTCCCGTGGCGGTCACCAAGCAGACCGCCGAGACGCCGGAGACACCTTCGGACGCGGGTGTGCTCGCCGTACGCGACTACTCCATCGCCTTCGCCACCGCGCAGGGTCCCCGTACCGTCGTCGACTCCGTCAGCTTCACGGTGAACACCGGAGAGATCTTCGGTCTCGTGGGCGAATCCGGGAGCGGCAAGACTGTCACGGGCCTGTCGCTGCTCGGGCTGCTGGCCCCGGGCGGCATGGTGACAAGCGGCTCGGCCTGGCTGGCCGGGACCCGGATCGCCGGCCTGTCGGAGCGGGAACTGCAGCGCATCCGCGGCAGAGAGATAGCCCTGGTGTCGCAGGAACCCATGATGGCTCTCGACCCTTACTTCACCATCGGCTCCCAGTTGGGCGAGGTCGTCCGCCGCACCGGCACCGTGTCGGGCGGGAAGGAGGCCGTCAAGCAACGGATCCGTGAACTGCTGACCAGCGTCCACCTGCGCGATCCGGACGACATCGCGCGCCGTCACCCGCATGAGCTGTCCGGCGGCATGCTTCAGCGGATCGCCATCGCGATGGCGCTGGCCGGCTCACCGAAGGTCCTGATCGCCGACGAACCCACCACGGCACTGGACGTCACGGTGCAGGCGGGCATCCTGGATCTGCTCCGGACACTGCGCGACGAACGAGGGATGGCGATCATCCTGATCACCCACGATCTCGGGGTCGTCGCCGACAGCTGCGACCGCGCGATCGTGATGGAACAGGGCCGGATCGTGGAGGAGGGCTCGGTCGAGGACATCTTCTACCGGCCCCAGCACGCGTACACGAAGAAGCTCATCGCCAGCACACCCAGCATCGCTCGTATCGAGGGGAGGGTCGCGTGACCGGAACACCTGTACTCCAACTCGACGGCCTTGCGATCCGCTACCCGTCCCGTGGACTGCGCAAGCCCCCGACCACGGTCATCGCGGACGTGTCCTTCGAGGTGGGACGCGCCGAGACGGTCGCGCTCGTGGGCGAGTCCGGCTCGGGGAAGACCACCATCGGCAAGGCGGTACTGGGGCTGACCCCGGTCAGCGCCGGACGCGTGCTGCTCGACGGGCAGGACATCACCCACCACACCGCCCGCGCACGCCGCTCCCTGTCCTCCGACCTCCAGGCGATCTTCCAGAATCCTTACGGGTCTCTGAACCCGGCGCTGCCCGTAGGCCGGACACTGGCCGAGCCTCTGCTCACCGGTTCACCCCTCTCACGCCAGGAGGTCCACGAGCGCATCGCCGAGCTGCTGCGCCGCGTCGGCCTGCCGGAGGACGCAGCCGGCCGCTACCCGGCCCAGTTCAGCGGAGGCCAGCGCCAACGCATCGCCATCGCACGGGCGGTCGCTCGGCAACCGAAGCTGATCATCTGCGACGAGCCGACCAGTGCCCTCGACGTCACCACCCAGGCCGCCGCGCTGGAGCTCCTTTCCGAACTCCAGAACACCCTTGGCTGTGCGTACCTGTTCATCACCCACGACCTCGCCGTCGTCAAGGAGTTCGCGGCACGCACCCTGGTGCTGCAACACGGACGCATCGTCGAAGAGGGACCCAGCGTCGACGTGTGCGACCAGCCGCAGCACGCGTACACCCGGCGACTGGTGGCGGCCGCGCCCGTCCCGGACCCGATCCTGCAACGCAAGCGGCGTCAGCAGCGGACGGAGGTGGCAGCGACCGCTTGACGATCCGGTCGGCCCGGGCAGCCGACGCTACTCAGAGGGACGGCTGCCCAAGCGCCCCAGCCGCACGGCGTGCGGCAACAAGGCGACGAGGCCTTCCAGCGATCCGCCAGGTCATCTCGGGGCCCACATCTGTACGGCCCCTGCCCGGGAGCGATTCCTGATACTGCTGGTTAATTCCGGTCTCAGCGTGACGTCGGCCCTCAAGACCCGATAGGCCTTGAGGGCCGACGTTGTCGTATGGGGCGGGCGTCCATGTCTATGAGACCTCGGGAGCCGGGGGAGATCCCGGTGGAGACGGTGCGGGTGGCGCGGGCGGCCTTCCCGAAGGGGAGCTGAGCCATCCGAATCCGTGATGAGCTGGGGGTTCTCTTCCGGGACGAGGAGTTCGGCGGGCTGTTCGCGACGCGGGCCAACCCGCGTGGTCGCCGGGGCGGCTGGCGTTGGTACTGCTGTTGTAGTTTGTGGAGGGGCTCACCGACCGGCAGGCGGCCGAGGCGGTGCAGGCCAGGATCGACGTCAAGTACGCCCTCGGACTGGAGCTGACGGCCCCCGGGGTCGACTACTCGGTGCTCTCGGAGTTCCGTGACCGTCTGGTCGGAGCCGATACGGGGCGCCAGGTGCTGGACGGCATCCTGGCTGCGGCCGGGGAGCGAGGCTGCTCAAGGACGCGAGGCCGGGCGCGTACCAATTCCACGCATCCACCGGCATCGCACCAGCCTCAAGACCGGCAAAATCACCAGTGAGACCGTCTACGCCATCACGGACCTGACGGCGCGTGCGGCATCTCCCCAGGCCATCGACCAACTCGCCCGCGCGCAATGGGGCATCGAGGCCGTGCACTACGTAAGACTCCACGTTCCGCGAGGACGCCTCGAAGATCCGCACCAGGCAAGGACCGGAGAACATGGCTACCCTGCGCAGCTTCGCGATCAGCACCCTACGCACCGCTGGGCACCACAGCAGTGCCGCCGACCTGTGCGAGCTCTCCTGCAGGCTCTTCACCCGCCCGCTGGACTTGATCGGACCGCCCTGACCCGCAACACCACATGATCACCAGAACTATGAATCAGCCCTGCATCATGGACAGACTCCCCAGATGCCCGACTGGCATGCTGCGGCCGGAGTGACAGCATCCCCCCTCGACACGGCCCTGGCACGAAAGCGCGAGTGCCCTTTGTAGCAGAGGCGTGATCATCGGCTGCCCGAAGGCACCCGCGCACCGGTCAGACGGATGCGCGGACTCTGATCAAGAGTTCGTCCCGAAGGGGCTCGGCGGGGATCTCCTTTCCGGCCAGCGTATCGATGACGCGGCGGGCCAGGCCCCGCGCGATGGCGTCGGTGTCGCGGACGACCGTGGTGAGCGGTGGCTGTGCCAGCGACGCGCCCGGGATGTCGTCGACGCCCATCACGGCCAGATCCTTCGGAGCACGCAATCCAAGGTGGCTCAAGCCAGCCAGCACAGCGAGGGCGACGTTGTCGTTGAACGCGCAGATCCCCGTGACCGGTGGGTCGGCGGCAAGCCACGCCTTCACCGCTTCGGCGGCGCCCTGCGCATCGAGAGGGACCGTCCGGACATCCGGCTCAGGCATGTCCAGTTCGGCGCATACCTTGCGGACGCCGTCCAAGCGCGGCTGGGCCAGGACGTCGAGTCCCGGCAGATCGGGGTAGGCGTAGCCGAGGCGGCGGTGGGTTCCGACGATGTGCCGTGCCTGCAATACGCCAATGGGTTGCTCGGACACCAGAGGTGGCTGGGGTTCACCGCGTGTCAATCCGTGCATCGCCATGACCACCTCGATACCCGCCGCCCGCATCGCCTCGCCTTCCCCGTCGTCGAACTCCTGGAGAGACAACACCGCCGCAGGGGTCATGGCCTTCCAGATTTCCCGCAGCGGGCGCGCGGGGGGAGCCGACGAGTGCACCACGAAGGTCAGCCCGTTCACGGCGAAGGCGTTGGTCAGCTGCTGGATAAGTCGTCCGAGCACATGTTCGATCGGCCAGTCCGGCAGCAGGCCGAGCACAATCTCCGAGCGCCCCGTGCGCAGGGCCCGCGCCGCGGCCGAGGGTGCGTAGCCGAGCCGGGCGGCGGCTTCCCGCACCCGCTGCCGTGTGGCTTCGAGGATCTTCTGATGGGGAACCTCGTTAAGGACGTAACTCACCGTCGCGCGGGAGACTCCAGCTTCCCTCGCCACATCCGCGCTGGTCACCAGCCTGCCCTCGGACACCACGGTCACCCGCCGCCTCAGTCGCACCTCACGTCAAAGCCCCGGCCGCGGTTAGCTTACCCGCCAGATCACCGGACTGGCACGCGTCAGTGAAACGAGTAGGCTGGCCGGATCCTGTTCGCCCAACTGCTGGTCGTCGCGGTCGTCGTACTGCTGTTGCGCCTCACCCTCAGCGAGTCGGTCGAATGAGTGGCTGCCCACAGGGCCGCCGACAGGCATGCGACAGCCCGCTCCGAGACCATCGAATTCAGCCGCATCCGCGATCTCTTCCGGACGCCGACCGCGTGCGCCCTGCTGGCAACGGGCTTGCACTACGCCACCTGGAACCTCGGCGCGAACAACCTCGGTCAGTTGGCACATTCCTGTGGACCGCTCTGGCCAAGGGCGAGGTCGCACAGTTCTCCCAGCTCGCCCTGATCGGACTGCCGATCGGCTTCGTCGCCGGCCTGCTGTTCATGTGAGTGGTCGGCAGACCGGCCCGGCGTGCCTGGTTCGCGGTCGGCTCCGGACTGGTCGGCCGCGCCACACACCCTGCGGCGCGTCACCTCGGGGATCTTCTGGTGCGGGACGTTATTGAGTACGTGGCTCCCCGTGGGGCGGGAGACCCCGGCCTTCGGCGCGGCATCCCGGCTGATCACCCGCCTGCCGCTGGATGTCCCGGTCATGCAGCCACCCTCCGATAAGCCTCTTGTCAAGATTCAGGACCGCGGACTAGCCTACGCCCACGTTCACCTACACGTTTAAGTACGCGATATAAGTAACGTTCCGTGGCGTGAGCCCGTTGGCACGGGCCCGGCGCTGCGTCTTCAGGCCCCACGGCTCCACCCCTGGTATTCGGCGAAGAGGACCCACATTGATCCGCACCTCCTTCAACGACGACTGGCAGACCCGGCGCAAGGTGAACCCCTTCGCGGAAATGAGCGGCCCCGTCGCCCCGTTCCATACCGTCACGCTGCCGCACGACGCGATGATCGGTCAGGATCGCGTTCCTCCGGACGGTGCACTGACGATCGAGTCCGGCGCGGGCGCCTACTTCCGGGGCGGTGTCTTCGAGTACCGCAAAGCGTTCTTCGTGCCGGAGGAGCTGCGCGGCAAGCGGATCCTTTTCCAGTTTGAGGGTGTCTACCGCGACGCCACCGTGCACATCAACGGCGACTTCGCCGGCCAGCGTCCCTACGGCTACTCCCACTTCACCGTCGACGCCGACCCCTATCTTCGGTACGGCCAGGACAACGAGATCCGCGTGGAGGCACGCGCCCACCAGGACTCCCGCTGGTACACCGGGGCAGGCATCTACCGCGACGTCTGGATGCTCACCGGTGACATCGTGCGCATCGCCCCGGACGGAGTCCGTGTGACCACGTTGGACGTGGAAGGCGAGCAGGCGGTGGTTGAGGTCGCGACCCGACTGCGCAACGACTCCATCGCCCTGCGCACACTCGACCTCGCCGTGAGTGTCCTCGATTCCTCGGGGAACGCGGTGGCGGACGACGTCACCAAGGTCACCGTGCTGCCCGGCGAGTACGCCACCGTCCGCTCACGCGTGTACCTGCATGAGGCCCGGCTGTGGGACGTGGACAGCCCCCATCTGTACAGCTGTCGTCTCACCCTGAGCGACGCCGGCCAACCGCTGGACAGCGACAGCGTTCACTTCGGCATCCGCTCGCTGAAGCTCGACCCCGACCGGGGACTGCGTATCAACGGCCGCAGCGTCAAGCTGCGAGGGACGTGCATCCACCACGACAACGGCCCCCTCGGCGCGGCCACCTACGCCCGCGCCGAGGAACGGCGGGTGCAGATCCTCAAGGACGCCGGCTTCAACGCCGTCCGCATGTCCCACCACCCGATGAGCAAGGCCATGCTCGACGCTTGTGACCGGCACGGCATGCTTGTGGTCGACGAGACCTTCGACGTGTGGACGTCCGCCAAGAGCGGATTCGACTACAGCCTGCACTTTCCCGAGTGGTGGGAGCGCGACGTGGAGGCGATGGTCGCGAAGGACTACAACCACCCCAGCGTCATCATGTATTCGATCGGCAACGAGATCCCCGAGACCGGATCCGCGGTCGGCGCCGCCTGGGGCCGCAAGCTCGCCGAGAAGATCCGCTCCCTCGACAGCAGCCGCTACGTCACCAACGCCATCAACTGCCATTTTGCCGCCCTATCCGATGCCGCCGCTCTGCACGAGATGGAGAAAGAGGAGGAAGCCGAGAGCGGCGCGGGCATCAACACCCTGATGGCAGAGATGTCCGACACGACGAACGACATCAGCGCCTCCGACGTGGTCACCCAGCGCACGGCCGAGTCCTTCAGCGTCCTTGATGTCGCCGGCATGAACTACGCCGATAGCCGCTACGCCCTCGACCGGGAGCTCTTCCCGAACCGGATCATCCTGGGCACCGAGACCTTCCCCACCCGCATCGACCGCACCTGGCAGCTGGTGGAGCAGTACAGCCACGTCATCGGCGACTTCACCTGGACCGGCTGGGACTACCTCGGCGAGGTCGGCATCGGCCGCCCCCAGTACGCGACCCCCGAGAACCCCCAGATCGTCATGGGTGCCCCTTTCCCCCACCTCCTCGCGGGCTGCGGAGACGTCGACATCACCGGCCACCGGCGCCCCGCCTCCTACTACCGCGAGATCGTCTTCGGCCTGCGCACTGCCCCCTACATCGCCGTCCAGAACCCTGAGACCCACGGCAGGACCTTCATTGGCACCCCCTGGGCATGGAGCGACAGCATCGCCAGTTGGACCTGGCCCGGCTGGGAAGGCAAGCCCGTCACCGTCGAGGTCTACAGCGACGCCGACGAGGTCGAACTCTGTCTCGACGACCGCCCGGTGGGCCGCGCGCCGACGGGCCCGGCACACCGCTTCCGCGCCGCCTTCGACCTCCCGTACGAGCCCGGAGAGCTGTGCGCCGTCGCGTACCGGAACGGAGAAGAGACGGGCCGCTGCCGGCTTGCCTCGGCCCAGGGCCCGGTGACGCTGACCGCAGAGGCGGACCGGCCGACTGTTACTGCGGCGCACGGCGAACTCTGCTTCGTCACCCTCACCCTGACCGACCCACACGGGACCTGCTGGACCGGCGCCGACCGACCGGTCCGTGTGGAGGTCTCCGGCCCCGGCGAGCTGATCGCCCTGGGCAGCGCCGCCCCGCAGACGCAAGAGCGGTTCGACGCGGCCGAACGGCACACCTACAACGGACGGGTTCTGGCGATCGTACGGCCTACCGCCGTCGGCGAGATCCGCATCCAGGCGACAGCCCCCGGATGCGAAGCGGCCGAGACCATCATCACCGTCGAGCAGACAACACCTCCGCAATCGAGATGCGCGCCGGGGTCAAGGGCCTCGGCGAGCTCGTGCTGATGGGTGTCGCGCCCGCCATCGCGAACGCGGTCTTCAACGCGACCGGCCGCAGGGGCGCACAAACTGCCCATCACGGTCGAGGCGTTGCTCTGGGCCGAGTGCCCAGGCACCACAGGAAGCGGCTCCTGCCCGGGGCGCTCCCTCCTCGTCCGGCAGTCGGTCCCCCGTCCGGCTCCCGGACCTTCCAGAACAGCCGCCGCAACCGCCCCCCGTCGAGTGCGGAGGCAAGGTGCGGCGGACGTGGTGAGTCGTTCATCTTCGTCCTCGGCGATGAGGGGGGCCTCTATGTCCTTCGTCGAGCCTGAGCTGGTCATGCGACGGCTGCTGCGGGGATGCGAGGTTCGTAGAAAGTGCCGTCGCGGAGCATCGCGAACAGCACGTTGATGCGGTGGCGGTCCATCGGGCCCGATCGCAGAGCATCCAGCTGAGACGCCTTACCGCAAGCCGCCGCGAGCGTCCTCTTCGTCGAAGTCACGCACAGGAGAAACGCTCTTTGGGTCGCCTACGGGGCCGGCTCGCAGATGACAACCGGGATCTGCCAGGCCGTCCACGCCTGGTACTTGTCGAAGTCAGCGTACATAGCGACAAGTCGCGGCCACAGCACTGCGCGCTCGGCAGGCCCGGCTGTGCGGGCGAGCATGCGACGCACGTTGCTGCGGATCTGAACGGTGATCTGCGGATCTGCTTGAAGATTCCGATACCACAAGGGGTTGTTCCGCAGCCCGCCCTGTGATGCCACGAGAACCACACGATCACCATCGTCCGTAAAAGGCAGAGGCTGAGTCCGTGGCAAGCCACTCTTGCGCCCTCTGGTGGTCACGAGGCAGACGGGCACGCCGCGGGGAAGGCGCTCCCGATCCTCCACTTGCCGCCGATCCGGCCGCCCGTGGCGCGATAGACGCCGACATTGCGCCGGGACGCCAGTTTGATGATCTTCGGCACGAGTGGCGAATCGAGCCCTTGGGGGCGATCGAAGGGCGTCGTAGCGGTGGGTGGAGTGTCGGTCATGTCATCTCACTCTCCGTCGGCTCTTCATGGAATCATCCATCTCTCCTGGGAGACCATCGCCTCAGCAAGGCGTTGGGGGGTGCGCTCCTCTGGCTGTCGAAGGAACCACCGGGGAGGCGGCAGCGCTGCGCATGGGGCTCACACATTCTTGTTGGGCTCATGTCGTCCCCGGAGCGGGAGGAGTGAGGCGATTCGTCTCGTACCGCGCGTCGACGGCACGGCTTGAACTCGGGCTCAGCGACCGAGCTCCCTCCTGGCGAGGGCGGTTGACGAAGCGGGGCTTCCTCCTCAGGAATTACGATCGGCCGCACTGATGCACACCCAACCCGGCCGCTCCTTCGGCATGAGGGGCACAGCCTCACACGACAGGATGGGCTGCATCCGAACAGCGGGAATCCAAGAACCAGAAGACGCGCACAGCGACGGAGAACGCATCCAGCCCGACGGCCCCCTTGTCCCCCGGGACGATGTGTTCGCCAGCAAGCGGCCCGTGCAGTTCAACGCCGTGCCTGACGCGGGCGGCGCGGATATGGGCGGCGGTGAGGTACCCGGCATCTACCCAGTGCTCAGCGAGCAGGCAGTCGTGTTCTACGAGGGAGGTGTGGATCTGAGCGTGGTTTTGCGCATGCCTTGGATTGCGCGGGCCCCGGCCATGTGCTGGTTGTCGGGGTAACGGCCGTGCTGAGTCCACGCTGCACGCCCTCCACCGGGCAGCCGGTAGAGGACAGCAACGGTGGGGCGTACCCCGTCCTCGTCGGCGTCTGCGGAGTCTCCACAGACCGATCTACGGAAACCGAACGACGGAATCAGCTATGGCCGGGTGCGGGTCAGGAACGCTTTCATCGCTGCGCGGGCCTCCTCGCTGTCGAACAGTTCGGCGGATCGCCGGGCTGCGTATTCACCATCCCGTTCGATTCGCTCCAAGACGTCGCAGTTGAGGAGTTGTTTGGTCTCCGAGAGTCCCTGGAGGTTCCCCTTCACGATCGCGTTGAGGGTGTCGTCCACGGCGGAGGCGACTTCCGCATCCGGTACAGCCCGTGTGATCAAGCCCATGTCGGCCGCTTCCGCCGCTCCGAACGTCCTGGCCGAGAGGAAGACATCGGCGGCCGCGCGCGGCGAGAGGCGTTCGAGCAGGCTGAGGGAAATGACCGCGGGGGCGAGGCCAAGGCGGACCTCGGTGAGGGCGAAGGTGACGGTTTCGGCCGCCAGGACGATGTCCGCGGCTCCGACGATGCCGAGCCCTCCAGCTCTGACGGGGCCGCGGAGTTCGACCACCACAGGTTTGGCCATCCCCGCGATCTGGGCCTGCAGGGCGACGAGCTGCCGTGGCCCGTCCGCCCCGGTGCCGGACGCGGCCTCCGTGAGGTCAGCGCCGGCGCAGAAGACGGGGTGTGCGGAGCGCAACAGGACGACTCGTGTATCGGGGTCGGCTTCGGCCGTTGAGAGCCGCTCGCCCAGTTGCCGGACAAGTTCGCGGCTGAGGGCGTTGCGGTTGTGCGGGCTGTCGAGGGTGACGGTGGCGACGTGGTCGGAGAGTTCCAGATGGACGAGTTCGCTGGGCATGGTGTCCATTCGCGGTGTCGGGCGGGTCAGTAGGAGCGGGGCAGGCCGAGGGAGGACTGGGCGATGAAGTTCAGCACCATCTCCCGGCTTACGGGCGCCACGCGGGACAGCCGGGAGGTGGCGAGGGCTTGGACCAGTCCGTACTCTTCGGCCAGACCGTTGCCGCCGTGGGTCTGGATCGCCTGGTCGACAGCAGCGCAGGCGGCCTCGCCCGCGGCGTACTTGGCCATGTTGGCCGCTTCACCCGCGGCGAGCAGATCGCCGGAGGCGAGCAGCGCCGCGGCTTTCTGCGTCAGCAGTCGTGCTGCCTCGATCTCGATGTGGATCCTGGCGAGGGGGTGCGCGATGGCTTGGTGGGACCCGATCGGGGTGGCCCACACCTCTCGCTCGCGGGCGTACTCGACAGCCCTGCCCAGCGCCCATCTGGCGGTGCCGATGGCGGAGGAGGCCACCATGATCCGCTCGGGGTTCAGGCCGGCGAAGAGCTGTTCGAGGCCGGCGTTCTCCTTGCCGACGAGTGCGTCTCCGGGCAGCCGGACGTCGTCCAGGAACAAGGTGAACTGCTTCTCCGGAGAGGTCAGGCCCATGCTGATCTCGTGCCGGGTGAACCCGTCGGCGTCGGTCGGCACCATGAACAGGGCAGGCTTGAGCCTGCCCGTCCTGTCCTCGGTGCGGCCGACGATCAGCACATGGCTGGCCTCGTCGACGCCGCTGATGAAGGTCTTCCTGCCGTTGAGGATCCAGTCGGTTCCGTCGCGGCGTGCGTGCGTGGTGATGTTGTGCGAGTTAGACCCGGCGTCCGGTTCGGTGATGCCGAAGGCGTACTTGGCGGTTCCGTCGGCGATGCCGGGCAGCCAGTGCTGCTTCTGTTCATCGGTTCCGAACTCGGCGATGATCGTGCCGACGATGGCGGGCGAGACCACCAGGAGCATCAGAGGGCAACCTGCGGCGGCGAGTTCTTCCAGAACAGCGGCGAGGTCACCGATGTCACCTCCGCCTCCGCCGTACTCCTGCGGGACGCACACCCCGAGGTAGCCGAGGGCCGCCGCCTCGTTCCACAGTTCCGTGGTCTTCCGACCGTCGCGGGCCGTGTCGTAAAAGTACGAGGCGCCATATTTCTTGCCCAGGTCGCTTACCGCCGCGCGCAGCGCGCGACGCTCGTCCGCCTCCATGAATGTGTTCATGCTTCCTTCTCCTCAATGATCGCGAGCACGGCACTTGCCGTGACCTGCTGTCCGACGCTCACTTCTAGCGCGGTGACGATGCCGGGGGCCGGCGCGGCAACGGTGTGCTGCATCTTCATGGCCTCCAACAGCACGACGGGGTCGCCCTTGTTGATCTGGTCGCCGACTTCGACGGCCACGGCGATGACGGTGGCCGGCATGGGGGCGAGCAGGGATCCGTGTGCCACTGCTTCGGCTGGGTCCACGAAGACGGGAACGACGTCCAAAGCGAACGCGCCGTGCGGGCCGCTGACATCGACGACGCCGTCGCCGACCGCCACATGGTAGGTCTCGCGCAGACCGCCGTCCTGGAGCAAGACGTAATCGCCGCAGGCGTCGAGCACGGAGACGTTCTCGATGTAGTCGGAGACGAGGCGCTGTCCCTGAGAGGCGTATGTGACCGCGTATTCGGTCCGGCCTCGCCGATAGGTGCGCACCCGGGGGCCGCTGGGCACGTTGCGCCAGGCAGCGGGGATGCGCGCCAGTACAGGTGCGAAGGCGGCTGCCCGGGCCGCTTCGCAGACTGCCGCGGCCAGTGCCGCCTTGTGCACGGCGCGTTCGCCGACGCCTGCTGTCCAGTCGTCGATGCGCTGGTCGAGGAGTGAGGTATGCATCCGGCCGGCGGTGAACTCGTCGTCGTTGAGAGCGGCACGTAGCAGGTCGGTGTTGGTGGTGACGCCGTGGATCCTGCCGCGGCGTAGCGCGTCGTCGAGCATGCGGATCGCCGAGGGGCGGTCGGCGGCGTAGGCGATGACCTTGGCAAGCATGGCGTCGTAGTGGATCCCGACCTCACTGCCGGCCTCTACGCCGGAGTCCACGCGCAGGGCCGGGGCGTGAGGGATGCCGAAGGCCGTGCCGCCGAGGTCGAAGGCCCGGATGCGGCCGGTCTGTGGGGCGAAGCCGTCGGCCGGGTCCTCGGCGTACAGGCGGACCTCAATGGCGTGGCCCGAGGGAGCGGGCGGCTGGCCCTGGAGCGGGCGGCCCTCCGCTACTGCGATCTGGTGGGCCACCAGATCCAGGCCGGTCACGCATTCGGTGACCGCGTGCTCGACCTGGAGGCGGGTGTTCATCTCCAGGAAGAAGACACGATCGCCGTCAACGAGGAACTCCACCGTGCCGGCTCCCCGGTAGCCGACGGCCTCCGCGGCCGCACGAGCGGCGCTGTGCAACGTCTCCCGGGCCGTGTCCGACAGGTTGGGGGCAGGTGCTTCTTCGATGACCTTCTGGTGGCGGCGCTGGATGGAGCAGTCACGGTCGCCCACGATCCACGTGGTGCCGTGGGCGTCGCTGAGCACCTGAACCTCGACATGGCGGGCCATGGGCAGGTAGGGCTCGACGAACACGGTGCCGTCGCCGAACGCGGACCGGGCCTCCGCTTCGGCCTTGGCGAGTTCGCCGTCCAACTGGTCCAGCGACTCAACGACGCGCATGCCCCGACCGCCGCCGCCTGCGGATGCCTTGACCAGCAGCGGCAGCATCGCGTGTGTGACAGCCTCGATGCCGACGTCGAGGATGGGAACCCCGGCCTCGGCCATGATCTGCTTGGCGCGGATCTTGCTGCCCATGGCCTCGATCGATTCCGGTGTCGGACCGATCCAGGCCAGTCCGGCTGCCTCGACGGCCCGGGCGAAGTCCGCGTTCTCGGACAGGAACCCGTAGCCGGGGTGGACGGCGTCCGCGCCGGCGAGCCGCGCGGCCGCGATGATCAAGTCGCCACGCAGGTAGGTCTCCGAGGGTGCGTTACCGGGCAGCCGCACGGCGACGTCGGCTTCGCGCACGAACGGTGCGTGGACGTCGGCGTCGGAGTGGACAGCCACCGTCGCGATGCCGAGGTCCCGGCATGTACGGAACACCCGTCGTGCGATCTCTCCTCGGTTCGCGACCAGGACCTTGCGGATCATCAGAACTCTTCCTCGGGGCAGTGGCGCCTCGGCGACATGGGGTGCGGCGGGTGCCGCTGATGTGCGGGTCACAGGCGGAACACCCCGTAGCCCTGAGCGCCCTCGACCGGCGCGGAGTGGATGGCGGACAGGCAGATGCCGAGGATGGTGCGGGTGTCGCGCGGGTCGATGACGCCGTCGTCGTAGAGCATCCCGGAGGTGAAGTAGGCCAGTGACTCTCTTTCGATCTGCTCCTCGATCACCGCCCGCATCTTGACGTCGGCCTGCTCGTCGAAGGGCAGGCCCTTGGCTGCTGCAGCCTGGCGGGAGACGATGGAGACGACACCGGCGAGCTGCGCAGGTCCCATGACCGCGGACTTCGCGCCGACCCAGGTGAACATGAATCGAGGGTCGTAGGCGCGGCCGCTCATGCCGTAGTGGCCTGCGCCGTAGGACGCGCCCATGACGACCGACAGGTGCGGGACCCGCGAGTTGGAGACGGCGTTGATCATCTGGGCGCCGTGCTTGATGATCCCGCCCTGCTCGTACTCCTTGCCGACCATGTAGCCGGTGGTGTTGTGCAGGAACAGCAGCGGAGTATCGGTCTGGTTGGCGAGCTGTATGAACTGGCCCGCCTTCTGCGCCTCCTTGCTGAACAACACGCCCTGGGCGTTGGCGAGGATTCCGATGGGGTAGCCGTGCAGCTGGGCCCAGCCGGTGACCAGGCTCGTGCCGTACAGAGGCTTGAACTCGTCGAACTCGCTGCCGTCGACCATCCGCGCGATCACTTCACGCGGATCGAAGGGGATCTTCAAGTCGGTCGGGACGATCCCGAGCAGCTCTTCGGGGTCGAACAGCGGGTCGGCGTAGCCAATCCGGGGAGCGGGTCCGGCCTTGCGCCAGTTGAGGCGTCGCACGATCTGCCGCCCCAGCCGGATGGCGTCGTGCTCGTCGGCGGCGAGGTAGTCCGCCAGTCCGGAAGTGCGGGCGTGCATCTCGGCTCCGCCGAGCGACTCGTCGTCGGACTCCTCGCCGGTGGCCATCTTCACCAGCGGCGGCCCGCCGAGGAAGACCTTCGCTCCGCCGGCGACCATCACGACGTAGTCGCTCATGCCGGGCACGTAGGCTCCGCCGGCGGTGGAGTTCCCGAAGACGAGCGCAATGGTGGGGCGGCGGTCCGCGCTGGCCTCGGTGAGGTTACGGAAGCTCCGGCCGCCAGGAATGAAGATGTCCTTCTGCGTAGGCAGATCGGCGCCTCCGGACTCGACGAGGTTGATCGTCGGCAGCCGGTTCTCCGCGGCGATCTGCGCGGCCCGGAAGCTCTTCTTCAAAGAGACCGGATTGCTGGATCCGCCGCGCACGGTCGGATCGTGGGCGACGATCATGCATTCGACGCCCTCTACCGCGCCGATGCCGGTGACGAGCGAGCCACCGACGGCGAAGTCCGATCCCCAGCCGGCCAGCGTGCTCAGCTCGAGGAATGGTGCGTCCGGATCAAGGAGCAGCTCGATGCGTTCGCGAGCAGTGAGCTTCCCCCTGCGGTGGTGCCGTTCGACGTTCTTGGCTCCGCCTCCGGCGAGCGCCCGGGCGTGCTGTTCGGTGAGGTCGGCGACGCGTTCCAGCATCGCTTCACGGTTGGTGGCGTAGGCCACCGAGGCAGGGTCGATCGTGGTCCTCATGGTCTCGTCCTGGTGAGTGGCGGGTGACGGCGTGGACATCCGGCGTCTGAGGTCGTGGAGTGTGGGCGCATCAGCGCTCCTGGAGCGTGGCCGCGGACTTTCCCAGAGCCGTCGCTGATGGGCGACGTCCCTCTCCAGGCGGGCCAGCGAAGGCTTGCGCGATCGCCAGCCACACTTCGGCGTCCGAGCCGACAGCTCTCAGCGCGGTGTCGTCGCGGTGGATGCGCTGAGTGACCACGCGTGCGAAGTCGAAGGCCGGTCCGGTGATGCGCTGAGAGGAGTCGACCGGGCCCCATGCCCAGGTCGCACCGCTGGGAGCAGTCAGCTCCAGCCGGAACTCCTCGGCAGGCGGGGAGAGCCGGTGTACGAGGTAGGCAACGTCGCGGGTGCGTACTCCATGGTGGCAGATGTGACGAATGGAGTCGGTGACGTCGGGCTCGACACCCAGGGCCTGGTACACGTCCAGGCCGTGGGCCCAGGTCTCCATCAGGCGCGCGGTCACCATGGAGGCCGGTGACATCGGCGGACCGAACCATGGCAGTTTTCCGGTGGCGCTCCGCAGTTCCTCGGGGAGCCTGCAGCGCGCGGTGTCCCAGCGCTTGATGATCGCTGGGGTGGGCTGGGAGGCCGCCTTGACGGCCTCATCATCGACGAACCGTTCGGGGCACCGCTGTGCGCGGCGCACGAGCGCCTCCCAGTCTCCGCCGTCGCCGCGGGAAGCGCGGACGGCGCACAGTGCGGCCTCCTCGGTCCAGGCAAGGTGGGCGATCTGGGCGGCGACGTCCCAACCCGGGGCTGCGGTGGCCGTACGCCACTGTGCCTCGGACGCCTGCGCAACCGCGGCGCGCAGCCGGTCTCCCTCCACGCGAAGCACGGCCAGCAGCTCGTCGAGCCCAGTCATGTCGTCTGCGCCCTGCGGACCGGGGTGGTGCGGGTGTGCAGCCAGCCACCCATCGGCGTGGGCCGGGGTACGTACGCTGGCCAGGGCTGTCAGCAGCTCACGGAGGAGGTTCACGCCAAGAACCCTTGTGGGATCGGCGCGTTGCGGGAGCGGAGCCACTCTCCGACCGCTTTGGCCTGGGGATCGAAGCGCGTGCAGGAGGCGACCCCTTCACCGAGCAGGCCGTCGATGACGATGTTGACCGCCGACAGGTTCGGCAGAGGGTGCACCGTGACGTCGAGGACCGCAGCCTCCGGCAGCAGCCGCCTGACCGCATCAGCATCGAGCCAGCCGGTCAGCCAGGCGAAGACGTCCTCGCGCCTCGGATGCCCGGCAGGAACCCAGACGCCGACGTTCGCACTGCCACCCTTGTCACCGGACCGCGCGAACAGCAGCCTTCCCAGGGGCGTTTGCGTGATCGGCCCCCAAATCGCCGGCGCCGTGGGCCGAGGGCCGGTCTGCTCGCTTTCCCAGTCGGTATGGTGCAGCGGCCCTTCGACGGTGATCGGCGCGGTCACCGATTGAGCGGGTACGTCGATCCGGCGACCGTCGTGCAGGACCACGGTGTGCGGTACATCTCCCTGCGGCACGTACCCGGCTTCGAAGACTCCGTACGGGGTCGCGGGCCCGGGTGGGGCGGTGACGTGGAATCCCGGGTACGAAGCCAGAGCGAGCTCGACGGCGGCGCTGCTGAAGGAGCGGCCGGCAACGGCGGCGTCCGGGTCCTTGACGTGGCAGCGCAGCAGCGCGGACGCCTCGGACTGGGTCGCGGCATCGGGCCTGTCCGTGCGGACGAGATCCCACGTGACCTGCTGGGGCGCCCGGACCGCGAGTGCCTGCTGCATCTGACGGCGTACCCAGGCCGCCTTCTGCTCGATCTCGAGCCCCGTGAGTACGAATTCGACGCTGTTGCGGTATCCGCCGAGCCGGTTGAGGGCGACCTTCGTCGCGGGCGGCGGAGCCTGCCCCCGCACTCCTGTGACCTTCACCCGGTCCTCGCCCGCCTGCTCAAGCGCCACGGTGTCGAGACAGACGGTGACGTCCGGGTTGGCATACAGCGCGCCACCGACCTCGTAGACGAGCTGGGCGGTGACAGTGTCCACCGTCACCGCACCGCCGCTGCCGGGATGCTTGGTGATGACGGCGGTGCCGTCCTCGCAGATCTCGGCCAGCGGGAAACCGAGCGGCCTCGAGGTGTCCAGGGCGGTGAAGCCGGCATAGTTCCCACCCGTTGTCTGCGCGCCGCATTCGAGCACATGCCCGGTCGCGACACCGGCGGCGAGCAGGTCGAAGTCCTCACGGCCCCAGCCGAATTCGGCAATCGCCGGGCCGAGCGTCAGAGCGGCGTCGGTGACCCGTCCGGTGACGACGATGTCGGCGCCGGCCCGCAGAGCCTCGGCGATTCCGAATGCCCCGAGGTAGGCGTTGGCCGTCAGCACACCCTTCCAACCACGCTCCTCGGCAGCGTCAAGCAGGTCATCACCCTCGACATGCGCCACGTTGACTTCGACGGACTGCTCCCGGGCCAGAGTTCGCACCGCTGCGGCCAGACCGGACGGGTTGAGCCCGCCAGCGTTCACCACGATGCGCACCCTCCTCTCGCGGGCGAGAGCAAGGCAGTCGGTGAGCTGGCGCAGGAAGGTTCTCGCGTAACCCAGCGAGGGATCCTTGCGACGGTCCTTGCCGAGGATGAGCATGGTCAGCTCGGCAAGGTAGTCGCCCGTCAGATAGTCGAGCGGGCCGGCTTCCAGCATCTCCCGCATCGCGGACAGCCGGTCTCCGTAGAAGCCCGAGCAGTTGCCGACCCGTATCGTCCGCCCGCTTCCAGCAGCCTGATCGTGATCCACGAATCCTTCTTTCCTCTCCTTGACGAGGGCGCGCCCTCCGCTGGGACGGGATGTGTGCCGCGGTCCTGCCCGTGGCGCGTGCCCGTATGAGGCAGGCGGTGCCACTCGGAGCCGACCCGGTCGGGAAGAAAGGCCCTGAACGGCCTCGGCGAAGTCCGCACGCGCGTAAGGGACGCGGGGCTGTGTGCTTATGCGCGGCTCCGCCGTGTGGTCGCGATGAGCCCCTCCCGAACCGCAGGTTTGCCACCGCTCTCACAACGGAGCCCTCAGGCGTCGAACAGGTTCTGATAGGCCCTGCGCAGCTCCACCTTCTGGGTCTTTCCGGTCGCCGTGGTCGGCAGATCCTCGACGATCACAATCTCCTTCGGGGACTCGAACCTGCCAAGATGCGCCCTGGCATGTTCGATGAGGTCAGCGGCGGTCGAGCGCGCCTCGTCACGCAGGATGACGACGGCTACGATCGCCTCGCCCCAGTGCGCGTGCGGCACCCCGATCACCGCGGCGTTGGCGACCTCCGGATGTGCCAGAAGCACTGACTCGACCTTGATGCTGGGGACGTTCTCCCCACCGGACTTGATCATGTCCTTCGTGCGGTCCAAGAAAAGCAGCTGGCCGCTGTCGTCGATCACGCCAAGGTCCCCGGTGTGATGCCAGCCGAACCGCTGGGCCGCCGCTGTAGCGTCGGGATCCTTCAGGTACCCGGCCATGACGTTCGGGCCCCGGTGCACGATCTCGCCCGGTTGGCCCGGGCCGAGCAGGCGGCCCTGATCGTCCATGATCTTCGTCTCGCACAGCGCCGTCGAGATCCCCCAGTAGTTCGCGTCAAGGTGCGGATGCTCTAGGGCGCGGAAGGCCATCGTGATCGGGTACGCCTCGGTCTGGCCGGTGACCAGCCACACGTCGGCGTCCATGGCGCGCGAGATCTGCTCGATGAGCGGCCGGGGCATGGCGGCCATCGCGTACAGCGCCAGCCGGACCGACGAGAAGTCCGCACTGCGGGCCCGCTCGTGCCGCAGCATGACGGCGAACATCATGGGCAGTCCGCCAAATATGGTCACCCGTCGGCGCTCTATGAGTTCGAGGCCCGCGTCGGGGGTGAACCCGCGGGTGAGCGCTACGGCACCGCCCGCGGCCAGAACGGACGTCGTCATCGCGTGCTGGGCACAGTGGAACAGCGGCAGGCAGCCTGACAGGATGTCGTCCTCGCGCATGAGGTGGGTGGCCATGTTCGCCATCACTGTGCTGAAGACGGAGAGATGCGTGTGCATCGCTCCTTTGGGATGCCCTGTCGTGCCACTGGTGTACATCACCAGGGCGAGATCGTCGCCGCCGATGTCGACGTCGGGCAGATCCTCTGGCTGACCTGCGGTCACCTCGGCGAAACCGGCGACCCGCTTCCCGTTCCCAGGGCCGATCGCGACCGCGGTGATGCCGAGCCGGTCGAGGACGGCGGCGATATCCTGCCGCTCGAGCAGTTCCTGGTCGACGACCGCGTATTCGACCTCGGCATGTTCGAGGATGTACTCGATGCTGGAGGCGGTCAGTTGCACGTTGACGGGCACCCAGACCATGGCCGCCTTGCTGATGCCGAAGAGACAAGCCAGCATCTCGGCCGAGTTCCCTGTCAGCGTGGCCACAGTCGTACGAGGCGGCAGCACGCTGAGCAGATGGTGGGCGAAGCGCGAGCTCAGCGCGTCGAGGTCCCGATGGGTGAGGGTGCGCTCACCGTCGATCACGGCGACGCGGTCGCCGCACCTCTCGGCGGAACGGTGGACGATGTCTCCCAGAGCGATACGGCCGATCCGGCGCAGCTCCGGTCCCGGGACGGGCAGCTTCATGTCGGCCTCACCCCTGCGAGCCGACGACAAGTGCCCCGGCTGCCTCGATGACGGGCTTGATGCCGTCGACGGCACCCGCGCCGTCACACGGAATGACAGCGCCCGAGATGTACGAGGCCGCCGAGGACGACAGGAACATCGCGAGCGAGGCGATGTCGTCCTTCGTGCCCAGCCGGCCCAGCGGAACATCTCGCGCGATCTGCTGCCCTCCGGGGTCGTCGGGCGGCGACAGTCGCGTGTACCCCTCGGTGCCCGCGATAGCGCCCGGTGAGATGGCGTTGACCCGGATGCCCCTGGCTCCCCATTCCAGGGCGAGGACCCGTGTCAGCTGGTCCACACCGGCCTTGGCCGCACATACATGGGCCTGGTAACGCATGGGGATCACCGCCTGAGGAGCGGTGAGGCTGATAACCGACGCGCCCGGGGAGAGATGCTCATACCCTGCGCGCAGCACGTGGAACGTGCCGTTCAGGTCGATGTCTACAACCACCTTGAAGCCATTGGACGACAGCCCGTTCGCTTCGGCGAGGAAGTTGCCGGCCGCGCCAGAGACGAGCACGTCGACCGTCCCCCACTCGGCGCGGACCGCCTCGAAGACGCGGGCGACCGACTCCATGTTCCGCACGTCCGAGGCATACCCGAGGACCTTCCCACCGTGCTTGGCCAACTGCACCACAGCGGCGTCCACGTTGTCCTGCTTGCGGCTGGAAACCGCGACGTCGGCGCCACGCTGGGCGAACGCCTCCGCGATGGAGAGGTTGATGCCGGTCGTGCCGCCGAAGACCACGACGGTCTTCCCGCTGAAGTCGAACTGGATGTCCATCAGGTGTTTCTGTCCCTTCGAGCGCCCCGGCGCATACGGGCCCATCGTGCAACGGATGCGATGACAGTGATCACGCTAGTTGAATTGACAAAATAGTCAAGTACTGCGGACGATGACCGAAGTCACGATGCTCATCGCTAGCGACCAGCCTTGCCGACTCAGCAGAGTCGCTTCGCACAGGTCTCACTCCATGAACTCGATAAAATTGTCAGAAAGGAATGATGCGTGTCCACCTTTAACCTGATCCACTACGAGGTGGCGGACGGAGTTGCGACGATCGCGCTCGACGACCCCAAGACAGGCAACGCGTACACCCCGGCACTGGCTGACGAGCTCGTGGAAGCCTTCGATCTGGCCGACGCCGATTCGGGCGTGCGCGTAGTGATCTTCACTGCCACGGGCGGCAACTTCTGCATCGGTGCCGACCTCTCCGGCGGCGGTTTCGACACCAGTGGCCTGCCAGCCGAGTTCGACGAGAACTGGAAGGAGCCGGCCGGCCGCTGCGCCCTGCGCATCTACGAGATGAACAAGCCGGTCATAGCCGCGGTGCGCGGCGCCGCGGTCGGCGGTGGATCGACCATCGTCCTTCCCGCGGACTACCGACTGGCCTCGACCGACGCCCGCTTCGGGTTCGTCTTCAGCCGGCGCGGAATCTACCCCGAGGGCGCCTCGGCATGGTTCCTGCCTAAGCTCGTCGGACTTGGGACAGCCATGGACTGGATGATCAGCGGACGTGTCTTCGATGCGGCGGAAGCCCAGGCCGCAGGTCTGGTCCACAGCCTCCACGAACCCGATGATGTGCTCGACGCGGCCCGCCGCCTCGCCCGAGGCCTTGTGGAGAACACGGCCGCCGTCTCCGTGGCCGTGCTCAGGCAGATGATCTACCGACTGGCGTTCCAGGAGTCGCCGTATCCGATGCAGCGCGTCGACTCGCGTCTCGTGTTCGAGATCGGCGCCAACCGTGACGCGGCGGAAGGCGTGGCGTCGTTCCTTGAGCGGCGCAAGCCAAAGTTCCCGCAGACGATTCCCTCCGACCTGCCGGGCTGGCTGCCCTGGCGCCACACGTAGCCGAGCCTTTTGGAACCAGCCCGAGTGGAGCCCAGGCTCACGCCACGGCGTCGCCCCCGGGTGCGACCGCACAGTGCTGGCCCGGCGAACCGAGCCGAAGCCGGTCGGGTTGCGGCCGTGGCCGAGCGTCACCTGCTGCCTGTCGCCACTCACCGCCCTTCCCGTTTGATGGAATAGGTGTATGGGACGATCCAGAACGAAGCCTGCACCGCCGATGCCGACGACGACCCGGGGGAGGCGCACACGTGATGCCCTGATCTCGGCAGGGCGGGAGATCCTGGAGCAGAGCGGGCTGTCCGGCTTCAGCCCTGAGACGGTCGCCCAGGCCGCAGGCGTCTCTTACGGCACGTTCTACACCTACTTCGAGTCCAAGGAAGACCTCCTGCGCACCCTCGTACGTGCCGTTGCCGGCGAGATGTTCGCCGCCAGCCTCGTCTCGTCGGCAACGGCGGATGACCCGTACACGCGAATCGTCGAGGCGAACCGCCGGTATCTTCGTGCCTGGGCCGAAGCTTCCAAGGTGCTGCGCCTGGTCGAGCAGGGCGCTGACTCGGACGAAGGCATGCGCGAGATGGTTCTGGAGGTCCGTGAGCTGTACGTCGCCCGTGGCGAGGAGGGCCTCCGGCGCCTGCAGGCGGCAGGGCTGGCGGACCCGAGCCTCGATCCCCGGCTCACCGCCATCGCCCTGGGCGCCATGGTCGAGCAGGTCGCCCACGTCATGTACTCGCTCAGGGAGCCGCTCGACGAGAATGAAGTCGTCGATCACCTGTCCCGCCTCTGGGCCGCTGCGATCTCACTGCGCGGGCGACCGGGCCATGCTGATGGCGAAGCGTGAGGTCGCGGCGGCGCGGCGGGCCGCTGAAGCACACGTACGCGTTTCGCTCGAGGCAGTGCCGGTGCTTTTCGCATCCGGCCCCACTCTTCGGCGAGCAACCGAGGGCCCGCCGCCTGGCCCCCAGCGCCACAGGCAAGGCGGTCAACTCCCCGCAGCTGGCACAGACAAAGTCCGCGCAGCAGGACTGTCCCCTCGGCACCCCTTCACCCCGCGCCTTGGAGTGAAACCGTGACGCTGTGATCGTGGTACTCACCTTCCCGTACAGCAACGGCGCCACCGAGGGCGTCACCACCCAGACCAAGCTCGTCGCGCGGCAGATGTACGGCAGAGCAGGCTTCCCCCTCCTCCGCCACCGCATCCTCTTCGGATGACATCACCCTGCATCGCCACCGAAAGTGACACGAGGCCGTTGGTTAAACACTCCCGCCCAGGCGGGGGAAGGTGTGCGGCAGCGCTCCCTTGAGCCGGCTGGCCGCAACCATGGTGTCGAAGCCGTTGACACAGGTGGCCACGACTTTCACCAGCGCCTCCGCGTCGGAGCCGAACGTGGGGCGAGGGATGTCGGCGACTCAGGGAGCGACGCCGCCGGTGGTGATCAAGGCACGCATGGTTGTCTTTCCGAAGTCGCACGTGAGGCGGAAGCCGCGTTCGTTTCCGCGGCTGGTGATGTGCAGGCTTACTTGTCGGTGATAAACGGCGCGCGGCCGATCTGCGTGGAGTCGGCGGCCTGCGCTAGGAAGTACGCGGCCGCGTTGGCTCGCGAGAGGAGCAGTCCGCCCTTGCCACCGACGTTGCGGACATTGACCGCGGCGGTTTTGGGGCCGTTCGTGAGCAGCGGAAGCCGGACGATGGTCCACTGCAACCCCGACTCCCGCACGGTGCGGCCGATGGTCACGATGGCGCGATACGCGGTCGGCTGGAACGTCCGGATGCCTGCGACCATGAGCCCGACTCTGGGATCCTTGCCGTCGGCCGGGTCGGTGATGCTGGGCGTGCCCATCGCGACGAGCCGTTCGACGCTGTGGTCACGCATCGCAGTGACAATGTTGCGGTAGCCGGTGATCAAGGGTGGGATGTCGGTCTTCTTGGTTCCCGGCCCGAGCACGCTGAGTACGGCACCGCTGCCGCGTACCGCCGTGCCGATGGCCGGGGCGTCGTCCAGCGGCCCCTCGATCACGGTGAGCCGCCGGTGGGAGGGCAACTTCGAGGGGGTACGGGCGTAGGCAACGACCTCGTGGCCCTCCGTCAGGGCCTGGTCGATCAGGAGCAGGCCCGTCGGGCCGGTACCGCCGAAGACGGTGATGCGCATGAGATTCGTTCCAATCGGTGCGATGCAAAGCGGGTCAGAAAGAGTACGGACCGAAGCGACCCCACGTGATGACGACCGCCAATGCCAGCAACACGGCGTTGAGGGCGATCCCGCTCATCTCCTTCCGGCGGGCGTGCACGAGTGCGGCCAGGATCATCACGACCGCCAAGCCGGTCGCGGCGAGCGGCGTGAGCACGGCGGCGATACCGGTGGCGGCGGGCAGGATCAGGCCGAGGGCGGCGAGCAGTTCCAGCGCACCTATGAGGCGTACGGTGCCCGTCGAGAAGTCCTCCACCCACGGCAGGGACTTGGCGAGCTTCTCCTTGGGCTGAGTGGACTTCATGAGTCCTGCCATGCCGAACATGGTCGCGAGCAGCACTTGCAAGATCCACAGGGCAACGTTCATGTCCGCACTCCCGCATAAGTTGAGGCAACTCTCATGTTGCGGCCCGAGCGTAGCAGAGAAGGTGAGGGGGTCCTCATGTTGCTAGGGTGGGCGCATGCCAATCTCGCCCGACGTCCCGCCGTCCGCCGGCCGTCCGCTACGGCGAGACGCTCAGCGCAACCGTGACGCCCTGCTGGCGGCGGCCGGCGCCCACTTCGCCGACCAGGGGCTCCATGCGCCGCTGGAGCAGATCGCCAAACATGCCCAACTGGCCATCGGAACGCTTTACCGCCACTTCCCCGCTCGCGTGGACCTGATCCAGGCGGTATTCGCCGACAAACTCAGGACCTGGCTGGACGCTGCGGAACGAGCGGCCGCCATGGAGGACGCGTGGCAGGGTTTCCAACTCTTCGTCGAGACCATGTGCGAGCTGCAGGCCGACGATCGCGGCTTCGCCGATCTGACGTCGATGCGCCTGCCCGACTCCATGAGTCTCGAACGCACCCGAAGCCGCATCCATGACCTCGGCGTACGGGTCGTCCACCGCGCCCAGGAGCAGGGCAGCCTGCGCGCCGACGCCACGCCCGAGGACCTGGCCTTCCTCATCTGGTCTCACGGGCGGATCACCGAAGCAACTCGAGACATCGCCCCCTTGGCGTGGCGCCGCCACCTCCACCTCATGCTCGACGCCTTCCGCGCGGACAGGGCACACCCCCTGCCCGAGCCATCCATGACCCCCGATCAGGTGTACCAAGCGATGGTCCAGCTCGGGGGACACGGCAACTGCACGGAGGCATGATGATCCGGGGCGGGTTGCCCCTCGATGCACGAGCATGGGTCATGGAAGGTCCTGTGCACACTGCGTTGCTCCACGACTCGGTGGGCACTGCGCCTCGCGTGTGCTTGAGCTCCAGATAGCCGGTAGGAAAACGCGTCCCAGTGCTGGGGAAGCCCAGTGAGGTGCCGGCCCGGTTGAACAGTGCCCGAGGCAGTCCTGAGCAGCCCGTCAGAGCCAACCCTTGACCTTCTCCACGAGGCGAGCGGGATCAGGACCGACCATCCGGACGTTCAGCTGGGTGACACCGGCGGCGCGGAACGCCTCGATGCGCTCGCGTACGTAGCCCTCGGGGCCACACAGGGACACAAGTTCGGTCAGTTCATCGGGAACAGCCGCCTCCGCCTCCCTCTTTTTACCGGACAGGTAGAGGTTCTGGATCTTTTCGGCCGCTTCCTCGTAACCGTACGCGCGGACCAGGTCGTTGTAGAAGTTCTTGCCCTTGGCGCCCATGCCGCCGACGTAAAGGGCGATCATCGGGCGGAGCAGGTCGCGGGCGGCTGCCGCGTCCTCGCCGACGGCGAGGAGGTTGCCCGCGACGATCTGGAGATTCCCACGTTCCGCAGGCCGGCGCGCCAAACCCTCGGCCAAGGCGTTTCCCCAGACCAGTCCTGCCTTCTCGGGAATGAAGAGATGCGGCAGCCAGCCGTCGGCGATCTCCGCGGTCATACGGACGTTGGCCGGGCCGAGGGATGCGACGTGAATTGGTATCTCGCTGCGCACCAGCTGGTTGAGGAACTTCAGGGGTTTGCCAAGCTTGCCGCCCTTCTCGCGCGGCAGTGGCATGTCGATGATGCCATGGTGGTCGATCACCTCACGTCTCCAGATCCGGCGGCACAGTTCGACGGTCTCGCGGGTGCGGCCGAGCGGCTTGTCGTACGGCAGGCCGTGCCAGCCCTCGACGACCTGCGGGCCGGACGCGCCGAGCCCGAGCAGGGCACGGCCCCCGGATACCGCGTCGAGTCCGGCGGCGGTCTGGGCGATCAGCGCGGGCGTGCGCGAGTACACGTTGATGATGTACGAGCCGATTTTCACGCGCTCGGTGCGGGCGGCGAGGTAGCCCATAGTGGTCGGCGAGTCGAAACCGTACGCCTCGGCCACCCAGACGGCGTCGAGCCCGGCCTTCTCCAGCCGCACGATCTCCTCGACGGCCTTCCTCGGGTTGTTCTCGGCATACTCAAGGGTGGTGGCGAGTTCCATGGGTTTCCTCTCCGCGCCCGTTCCCGGAAACACCGGCATACGCAAGGCGGATGCTGATCCGGTACGGATGGCCATCGCCCCTCGGCCGTGTGGTGCGAGCGTGGCAGTCGAAAATATAAAAAGCAAGCACGCCTGCTTTTTAGTTTCCCGATCATCATCGGTGTCCGGTGGGGAGGTCCCTGCGCCCCAGGCCGCTGGGGCCGCTCAGCCTCCGGATCTCGGCCTCCTGACGTTTCCAGGACCAGTTGGGCGACGAGGCCCGCTGTGCGCTCGGTCGCAGAGCTGGGCTTGGTTCAGCGGTGGACACGCAGCGCGTGAAGACCTCAAGTGACGTCAGGGCAGCCGGCCGAGGCACCGAGGCCCTGCGGGGGTACGCGCCTTCGCACCCGAAACAGGCTCTCTGGCACATCTTCAAGGGCCGCCTGGCCAGTGACGCGCGCGTCATCGCCGGGGAAGCACTGGCCTGCTGTGCCCCAATGCACCCACCCCGCAAAAGACTTCACCATGGCTCGGCCGGAGAAGAATCTCGGCGACGCCTGAATTCTGGTTCTGGATCACTTTCCGTGCCAGAGCCACGGAGGGTCACCACAACCGCGATCATGAACGGCCTCACGCTGCGAGGAGGACCCGCTTGCGGAGCAGGTCGAAGTTGGCGCGGCCGAACATCTGCCGCTTCAGCATCTTGATCTTGTTGTTGTGGCCCTCGACCGCTCCAGAGCTGTAGGGCAGGCTGAGCCCGGCGACGACAGCATCGAAATCCTGGCCGAGGCCGGTGACAAAGCCATGCAGGGCGGGCAAGTCGTCAGCCTGCACGCGCTCTGTCCATTGACTGAGGTCCCGGCCCCGGCGGTCGTTCATCAACTCGGCGAAGAGACGAACGTGTTCGGCGGTTCTGCCGAGGGCGGGGCAGCGGGCGAGAATCTGCTTGAGCTGCTGGGCCTGGTCGTCGGTGAGGCGGTCGGGGCGACGGGTGATCCAGCTGGTCACGTCCCGCACGGACGGCGCTTTGCGGGGCGGATCGTCGTGCGGGAAGGCTTCGCGGAGCCGCTGCACGTACTTCTTCACGACGCTCTCGCCACCGGGATAGCCGCGCTCGCGAACTTCCTCGAACAGGCGGCGGGCGACGGTGCAGCCCTCCGCCCACCGCTGATGCAGGTAGGGCCTGTAGGGATCGAGGATGCTGGTCCTGCCGGTCCACCGTCCGACGAGGAGCTCGTCCGCGGTGGCCGCATTCGCGAGTCGGCGGACGGTGTTGCGGGCCAGGCCCAGCCGGCGGGCGATCGGCCGCAGCCCGAGCCCCTCATCCAGCAGGGCATGGACGGCCGAGTGCTGCTCCCGCACCCGATCGGACAGACGGCCTGACTGTCGTGGCTCATCCAGGGAACGCGGCATAAGAGCCGGATTCTCGAGGGGCTCAGCGCGGACCGGGGGAGTTTCCTCCGGCTCGCGCAGCAGGGCGCGGTGCTGGATGACCGTCTTCTCGACGGCTTCCACCAGGTTTTTCCAGATGTGCCACCGGTCCGCGACATGGATTGCATCCGGGGCGCCGAGCCGTCCGGCCTCGGCGTAAGCGGTCGACCGGTCACGGCATATCACCTCGACGCCGGGATGGTCGGTGAGCCAGGCAGCCACCGTTGCCGTGGCCCGGTCGGGCAACAGGTCAACCGGACGGCGCGTGTCGATGTCTACCAGGATCGTGCCGTAGTTGTGTCCCTTGCGCAGGGCGAACTCGTCCACTCCGAGCACCCGTGGTGTGTGCACTTCCGGCTCCGGAAGGCGGCGTATCAGCCGCAGGAGCGTCGACCGGCTCGCCCGGACCGCGAGCGTGTCCGCCAGGCGGGCGCCGGCCCGGCCCGCCAGCATCACCGCCACCTTTTGCAGCACCGTCTGCAGCCCGGCGCTTCGTCTCCCGTGCCGGAAGGTCAGCCCGTCGACCTGCTCGGCGAACGTGGCCTGCCGGCAGGCGCGGTCGCGGCAGCGGAACCGCCGGACCTGTAACTCGATCACCACGTGACGACCGCCGACTGCGGTGTCGGCGAGGCGGCGTACGTATCGGCTGTGCACTCGGCCCGACGTCGTCGAGCAAGCAGGACACGCAGCCCGCTCCGCCGACGCGCGGGCCCGCACGATCACCAACTCGCCGTCGACCAGTGCACTTTCGAGCACAACGCCTTCAACCCGGTGGAACCACAGGTCCTGGAGGAACACATCACCCACGGCCGTTCATGATCGCGGTTGTGGTGACCCTCCGTGGCTCTGGCACGGAAAGTGATCCAGAACCCAGGTTCAGCCGCCTCCGACAAAGAAAGCATGGGGGGAGAAAAGTCTCCCTGCCACAGGCCTCACCGGCGATGCCAGACTGCCGGGCATGACCGGCCGCGGCTGTGAACCGCACGATCGTCCAGGTCTTGCGGCGACGACGGTCCCGCGTCCAGCCGTGCCGCTGTGCGCGAGCGTGACCCGTCCGCGATGCGAAGGCCTAGCCATGTCCGCTGAAGTCCCTGAGTCTGCCGTCCTATCCCCCGCCGGCTCCGGTGACTCGCCGCCGACCCCCAGTCGGCGCACCTTCATCGCCACCACTGGCGCGGTCGATGGTGCCGCGGTTGCGGGCGGTGTGATCGGGGGGACATGTCTCCGCGAAGTGCCCACCACCACCGGGGCATTGCGCTGAGCCGAGTGCCCGGGCCGCTGCGGAGCGGCCCAGCGGCCCGGGCGCTCCTTCCTCGGCCGGCAGTCGGCCCCCCGGTCCGTCTGCCGGACCTTCCAGGGCCGCCGCCGCGTGCTGACGCTCCCCCGTGGCGCGGTGGCGGCCCCTCCCCCCTCAGTGAGATGTCTTCATTTGGTGGAGTCATCTCAGAAAGGCCTCTGATGCAGCAATCCACACCTCCTCGATCCCACCGGAGCCGAAGGTCTCGCTGGCTGCTGGCCAGCGGCACCCTGGCCGCGGCGTCGGTCTCCCTCTGGACGCTGGTCGCGCCCCACAGCGCCAGTGCACGGAGCGCTGCGTGTTCCGATCTCGCCTCCGGTCTGGTGAACAAGCATGAGGTCAAGTCGGCGACGTCCAAGGTCATCTCCGCAACACCGGACGTTCCCGCCCACTGCCAGGTCGACCTGACACCCGCGCGCGCGATCAACATCCGGGTCGTGCTCCCCCTCAACGACGCCGACGGCGGCAAGGGCGGAACCGAGTCGGGCGCCTGGAACGGACGCGTCCTCAACATCGGCGGCGGCGGCTACCAGGGCATCATCTCCGACCTCTCCTTCCCACTGCAGCGCGGCGAAGTCGGCTCCAACACCGACACCGGTCACAACCAGGCCTGGTGCAACGCCACCAACCCCAAGACCGGTCTGACCAACGCCCAGCCGGACTGCGGCCTGATCGGCGGCGGCTTCGTCCTCGACCCACGCGGCAAACTCCTGACCTCACAGGTCAAGGACTTCATCGACCGCAGCGAACACGCCCAGACCACCTGGGCCCTCAAACTCACCAAGACCTACTACGGCGAAGACGCCCGCAGGAACTACTGGGTCGGCGCATCAACCGGCGGCCGGCAGGGCTGGCAGATGGCCCAGAAACACGGCGACCTCTACGACGGCTTCCTCATCGGCTTCCCCGCCATCAACTGGAACCGCTTCCCCGTCGCAGAAGCCTGGCCCGCCATCGTCGTCAACGAACTGCTCGGCGCAAAAGGCCTGGCACCTGCCAAAAGCGACGCCGCGAACGCCGCCGCCGTCACCGCCTGCGACACCCAGGACGGCGTGAAAGACGGCGTCATCGCAGAACCCCGCCGCTGCACCTTCGACGCCCGAAACGTCAACAGCCTCACCCCTCAAGAGGCCAAGGCCGTCAACCTCATCTGGGACGGCCCCCGCGACACACACGGCAACCGCCTGTGGGGCGGCATCACCCGCGGAACCTCCTTCTCCACACTCCTGCCCGGCGGCAACAACATGAGCCCGATGATCGACACCTGGCTCCGCCACTGGCTCAAGCAGGACGCCACCTACAACTGGCGCTCCCACCTCACCACCGACAACTTCCCCCAGACCTTCCAAGCCGCCTACCGCAAGTTCGCCGGAACCGCCTCGACCGACAGCACCGACCTGACCGACGTCCGCCACAACAAGGGCAAAATCCTCTACTACGTCCCCACCAACGACCCCCTCATCGTGCCCTTCGGCTCCTACAACTACCAGCAACGCCTCTTCGACCGATACGGCGTCCACAACACCCGCTCCTTCGTGCGCACCTTCTACTTCCCCAACGTCGGCCACGAACCCCCAGCCCTCACCGGCACAACCCCCGCCATGTCCCAGCTCCTCGACGCCCTCCAAACCTGGACCGAACACGGAAAAGCGCCGGAGTCCTTCAACCAGAACGACACCGTCGCGGGCGTCCAGCGAACCATCTGCGCCTACCCCGACACCCCCAAAACCACCGGCCCCAACGCCAACTGCCAAACACACACCAAAGTCCCCACCGACCTCGCCAACGCCTCCCGCACCGTGATCGACCATCCCTAACCCACAGACCCACGACAAGGGACCACGCCCACCGCGCGCGGCCCCTTGTCGCGTCTGACGTCAGATGGCCGATATCGCCTCGACTCCAGCGAAGTCGAGGCGATATCGGCTGGTCTCTTCCGCGACATCTGAATGACGGTATGCCGCCACACCCCGTTTGACCTGTACGTATGTGGGTCACGAGGGGGTGCGGCGGCACCTCTGCGCCTTTGAGCGAGGATCGGGCTGTGCCCCGGCCGCTCGGGCCTATGGCTACGCGAAGACCGCGTCGAAGGCGTCGCTGCCGCTGGCACCCGCACCCCTGGCCGTACGCGCAGCTCGGCCGGAGCTCTACCACGTCCTCGCCGCGATCGGAGCGGGCGGCCAACTCGGGATGCAACTCGTACACGGCTGCAACACCGGACGACTCATCCAAGCAGTTGGAGGCCATCGAGTAGGTGGTCTCCCTGGCCCGCCAGCTCGGCCACCCGGATCCCGGGTTCACGCTCCGGCCCGGGCGTGACGAAGTGGCGGAACAGTCCGTTGCCATCACCCGCTACCGCTGGATTGACGGACCACAAGGTCAGGGGGGAACTGGACATGCCGGTGCTCGTGGTAGGCATTCCGACCCGACTCCTCGAGAAGAAGCTCGGCCGCGGTCCGACCGATCAGGTGTCGGGGTTGCCGGACAGACGTCAACGGCACTGCCGCGGCCGAAGCGAAGGCGATGTCGTCGTATCCGACGATTGCGATGTCGTCGGGGACGCGCAGCCCTTGCTGCATCACGTGCTGCAGGAACCCGAGGGCGAGTAGATCGTTCGCGCAGAACGCCGCCGTCGGCCGCGTAGCCTTCGCTTGGCCGAGCACGCGGGCCGCCGCCCGTCTACCCTCGTCGACCGTCATGTCGTCGGTGCCCACAGTTGTGAGGGATTTTGCATCCGCTCCGAACGCTTGCGTTGCCTGTTGCGCTCCCCGAAGCCGGTCAGCAACCTCGGGTATGTGCATGGGCCCCGCGACAAAGGCGATGCGTCGATGGCCTCGTTCCAAAAGATGGGTGACGGCCAGCTCACCGCCGCGAACATCGTCCACGCCGACCGAGCACCACCGTATCGGTTCCTCACGGGGTACCCGGTCGACCATCACGAGGCTGACACCGCTGTCAGCGAGCAGGCGCAGCCGCGGGTTGTCGGGGTTGACCGGCGTGAGGCAGATCCCGCGGATGCTCTGCTCCCAGAACTGATCGATGTAGTCATCCTCACGTTCAGGATCGTCCCGGCTGTCACACAGGTACACAGCGAGACCATGGCGTCGGCCGATGTCGTCGATGCCGCGCGCCACATCGGTGAAGAGCGGGTTCCCGACGTCGAGGGTGACGTATGCGATCGTGCAACTGACTCCCGCGCGCAACTGACGCGCCGAGTCGTTGCGGACGAATCCGAGTTCGGCGATCGCTGCTTCGACACGGCGCCGCGTTTCCGCTCGCACTACCTTGGTCTGGTTGAGCACATTGGAGACAGTGCCCAGCGAGACCCCTGCGCGAAGGGCGACGTCCTTGACGCTCGGCCGGCCCACATGTCCTCCCGAATGACTGGCTGATCTGTGCAGACTTCAGACGGTCAGGGGCAGCCCCGCGGTCTACACCAGAGCGCCGTGCCGCTCTGGCCTGACGACGCGCGGCTACACCTCATGTGCGCCTTCGCTCATGCCGACTTCGTGGGTGCCCGCGGGAAGTTCGATCTCTTGACCGTCGGGCCGAACGAATCGGGACGGAACCGGGCAATTAATGCGAACTCTCGATCCGGTGAGGCTGACTTCGATCGGTCCGAAGGGACTCGGGACGGCGCCCGCGATCTCTGTGAGGCGTCCCGGCCGGGGCGCGATGCGGGCACGTCGGTAGCCGGGAAGGTCGGGCGTGATGCCCAGCACGTACGCCACCAGGTCTCGGGCGGGGGTGCTGCTCCAACCGTGGACCGGGGTGCCCCAGCCCCAGCACTCCGCGAACGTGTCGTAGTCGCCGAGGAGGTCTTCCCATCGAAGCAACAGGTCCGGCAGCGAATCAGCCCGACCCGCCTTAGCCGCGGCGTCGTGAACGACGTAGCTGAAGAACGGCTGGGCGGCCACGATCTCCTTGTCGACGGCCCAGTCGGGCTGTGGCCGGCCGTTCATCTGCTCACGCATCTTGGCGAAGTCGTAACTGCCGGTCTCGACAGACCCGACCCAGGACCGCACCACCAACAGTGCAGGGTCGGTGATCTTCGTGATGATGCCGTCCCACCGTTCCTGAGGCGCCAGGCCCGATGCGATCGCCACCGCGTTGGCGGCCTGTGAGGTCGGTGACATGGTCGTGTCATCGTCAATGTGGTCGACGTACAGCCCTCGCGCAGGGTCCCAGAACTGCTCGAAGCCGACGGCGGCGGCCTCGTACAGGTTCTGCGCCCACTGGGCCGAAGCCGTGTTCCCGGCGTGCCGGTGGATCTCGGCGAACTCCGAGAGGCTTCTCGCCCAGAGCGCGGTCAGGATGGAGCTCCGGCCGCTGTGCATCAGGCTGGACCAGTCGACGAGATTCCACTCGGCCACGTCCGCGATGACCCCGTGCTCGTCGACGTAGTTCGCGTACCACTGGAGGATGCGCTGGACTGTCGGGAGATAGTGCAGCGCTCGTTCGAGGTCGCCGTCGTGCATGTACTGCACGTGGACGCCGTGCGTCCAGCTCAGAGACCAGTCCGGAATGGTGAGTCCGCCGTCGACGGAGAGATCGCCGACAGACACCATGGGCAGGATGCCATCGGGTCGGGCGGCGTTTCCGAGGTCCACGTAGTTGCGGGCCAGACCCCAGTCCTCGTTGGTGACGAGGTCGACCAGTTGGTGAACGACGCCGTCGCCGACCCAGGCTCGCTGTTCGCGGGTGGGGCAGTCGGTGTAGGCGTCGAAGGAGTTGAGCTGAACTGTGCGCACACCGGCGTGGTAGAGCCTGTCCAGGAGCGGGTCGTCGCAACGGAAGTAGGCCGCTCCGGTCCGGGGGTAGAGGTGCTCGCGCACCGCGACTCGCGACACCACCACATCAACGGACTCTCGGGCGTGCACCATCAGGTGCAGGTATCGCAGGCCGTTGATCTCGAGGCCGGTGAACTCGGTGGTCCCTGCCCGTGTGACGAACCGCGCCCCGGCTGGGGGGTCGATCGGGCCCTCCGCACCGTCTGCATGGCGTTTCTCTCGGTAGTGCAACTCGACCGACGTGCCTGAGGGCGCGTCGATCTCGACCTCGACGAATCCCGCCACGATCCTTCCGAAGTCGACCTCAAGGTGCTGCACGCCGTCCGCCGGGACGCAGAAGGCCGCGGGCAGCGAGGGATTCTGCGCCTGTGCTTCGGGCTGGGCGAGCACTTGCTTGATTCGGGTGACCGGATGCTCGCTCTCCCATGTCGGCCGCGGCCGCTGGGACAGGTCGAGGACCGAACGCGGCCTGACGACCTCACCGCACAGCTGCGAGATTCCTCTCGGCAGGAGTCGGCCGAAGGGATACACGGGTGGGCGGGTCTCGCCCATGGCGCCCATGTGGGTCGCTCGTACCGGCGTGGCACCAACCCATCCGGAGTCGTCGAAGTCGGACGTACGCCAGGTCTCGGGGAGCAAGCGTGCGTCGAAGACCTCTACGGGGATGCTGATGTCCTCGGCGTTGTCGCCCGCGGCACGCGTCCAGGCGTCGGAGGTGTTGACCTTCCAGCGGTCGTCGCTGGCGATCACGGTGTCCCCGATCTCGGCCTCGAAGACGAGCGCGGCCTGGGTGTTCGCGTTCGCGGCGGCCGGCTGCCAGAACGTCGTCGGAGCGCCGTAGTAGGTGACCAGCACGGCGACGACATTCGTGCCGACCGTGAGGTACGGCGCCAGGTCGTAGGAGTCGTAGCGCATGCGGTAGGGCTGCGACCGGGCGGGGCCTCGTCCGACCTCGTGACCGTTGACCCACAGCACATAACGTGAGTCGGCCGTCACCCTGGCCGGTGCGGCAGCCGGGAGCTTGTCCAGCGTGAACGTCCTTCGGTACATCGACCGGGCGAATCGGCTGACCGAAGGGTTGTGGCCGAGGTGGGCGCCGATCTCCTCCTCCGCTTCCTGACGCGGTTCGGGCGCGATCCACTGCCCGCGCCAGCGCGGGCGTCCGCGGAATGGTCCGGACGACTCGGTCGGTACCGACTGGATGGGTGCCTGTCCGTTGATGGTCTCGCTCCTCGGTTCGTACGGTGTCGTGGCCGCGGTACGGCCGTGAGGTTGCCGGTCGCCCCGGCAACCATGTGGAACTATGCGGACTCTCCTTGGCCGTACCCCTCGTTGATCCATTGGGCGATCACTTCGATGCCGCTGACTCCACCCGGTGCGTGGGGGGTGTTGAGGAACCCGTGGACGGTTCCCGGCTCGACATGGCAGCGGAACCCGACGCCCTCGGAACGAAGTGAGTCCGCGTGGGCCTGACCCGATGAGCGCAGCGTGTCGTGCTCGGCCAGGAGGAGAAGGTGGGGTGGCAGGTCGTGGAGTTCCGCCTCACCCGGGAAGGCATACCGGCCATGGTCCGGCCCACCGTCGCCGAGGTAGTTGGCTGCCATGTCTCGAATCCACGATGAGCTGAAGTACGTGATACCGGCGGCGTCACGGATTCTGGTGACCTCGTCCCGTCTCCAGGGGGGCAGCTCTCTGTGCAGGCTTGGGTATACGAGGGCCACTGAGGCAGGGAGAGTGCCTGAGTCGTCGCGAAGCTTGAGCGCGGCCGCTGCCGCGAGAGCGCCGCCGGCACTTGCTCCGCCGAGGTGGAGGGGGCCTGCGCCGAGCGAGTCGGCATGCTCGGTTGCCCAGCGCCATGCCGCCAGGACGTCTTCCATCGGAGCCGGATAGGCCGTGCCGTCCAGTGCCTTTCGGTAGTCCACCGAAAGCACGTTGAGATTTCGACCGGCCAGAGCCAGCCCCACCCAGTTGGCCTCCGGCATGTCCAGGTCACCCGCGACGAACGCCCCGCCGTGGGCCCAAACGAGCATCGGCCGGCCGGCGCTGCCCGAGCGGTGGTAGAAACGCGCCCGGACGTGGGAATTGATCTCCACCTCGTCGATCATGACGTCGGACAGCTCCGGATACGAGCGGCGCAGGCCGTCAGTGGTCTCCCCGGGGTCCAGCGGCGGCATGCCGGGCATCGGTCGTCGCATCAGTTCGGCCCATGGTGGAAGCCCGGAGGGCTCGGGTGCTTCGATCAGGTCCTCGGGGGCGGGGGCAAGTACAGGTCCAGCCGCTGGTCTGGCGTGGTGGCAGGTGGCCGTATGCCCCTCGTCGAGGACGACGACGGGTGGAGTCACCTCTTCGCAGACGTCTGTGGCGTGGGCACACCTGGGCGCGAAGACGCACTCCCGGGCGGAGCGTTCGTGTGCCTGGCTGACCACCTGCAGGGGGTGCCGGGACCGCCGCGTGGGGTCCGGCGTGGGGACCGCGTCCATGAGCAGACGTGTATAGGGGTGCCCAGGCGCGGTGTGCACCTGCTTCGCTCCTCCGGTTTCCATCACGCGGCCGTGGTAGAGAACGAGCATCCGCTGCGAAACGTGCTCAACGACCGTGAGGTCATGCGAGATGAACAGCATCGCGAGATTGGTCACGCGCTGGATCGAGCGGAGCAGATTGACGACCTGTGCCTGCACTGAGAGGTCCAGCGCGCTGACAGCCTCGTCACACACGAGCAGGCGCGGATTCACCATCAGTGCACGGGCGATCGCGATCCGTTGCCGCTGGCCACCGGAGAACTCCCCGGGGTACTTGCCCATGGCCGACGCGGGCATCCCGACCCGCTCGAGCAGTGCGGCGGCCCGGCGGCGGACCTCTGCTCGGTCCTGATGTCCGTGGGGCAGCGTCATCTCGCACAGCGAACTCTCGATCGTGCGGGAGGGATTGAAGGAACTGTAGGGGTCCTGGAAGACGACCTGGATCTGCGAGCTGAGTGCCGTTCGTTGCTGAGGGGTTACCCGCGTGATGTCGCGTCCGTCGAACGCGATGGATCCATGGGCCGCGGGTACCAGGTGGAGGACTGCCTTGGCGATGGTCGACTTCCCCGATCCCGACTCGCCGACGAGTCCCAGGGTCTCTCCTGGGCGGATGGTGAAGCTAACTCCGTCGACTGCCCTGGACAGCGCCTGGTGTGGGCCTGTGTCGTACTCGACAGCCAGGTCACGCACTTCCAGAAGTGTCTCGTCGGCGCTCATGACTCCGCTCCCGGCAAGGTGTGGAGGCACCGCACGAGGGAATCGTTGACCTGCTCAACAGCGATGTGACCGCCCCTGCAGTCCTGTTCGACGCGCGGACAACGATCGGCGAAGCGGCAGCCAACCGGCCAGGAACCCGGTGGAGGTACGAGCCCGGGAATCGTGGGCAGCATGTCCACGCCTCGTGAGCGATGTGGATCCGACGACAGCAGCAGGTCTGTGTACGGATGATGTGGCCGAGTTAGGATTCCCTCGACCGGCCCCGACTCGATCACGTGTCCGGCGTACATGACGACAGCCCTTTCGCAGAGTTCGGCCACGACACCCCAGTCGTGTGTGATCAGCAGGATGGCCATCCCGCGTTGCTGTTGCGTCTCGCGGAGCAGGTCGAGGATCTCGGCCTGGACCGTCACATCCAGTGCGGTTGTCGGTTCGTCGGCGATCAGCAACTCGGGTTCACCGGCCAGCGCCCGAGCGATGGCCACGCGTTGCGCCATGCCGCCGGACAGCTCATGCGGATACTTCCGTGCGACGCTTTCCGGGTCTCGCAGTCGCACACTGCCAAGCAGTTCGACGACCCGTCGTCGTGCTTCCGCGCGGCGGCATCCGTGGTGCAGCCGTACCAACTCGGAGAGCTGGGCGCCGATGCGCATCGCGGGATTCAGACCGATCATCGGCTCCTGCCCGATCAGTCCTATCTTTCGACCCTGAACGCTACGGAGGGCGCGCTGGTTCAACCGGGTCAAGTCCGCGCCCTCGAACTCGATCGTGCCGGCCTCCACGAACATGTTGGCGGGCAGGACCCCTGTCAACGCGGCTGCCGTGACCGACTTGCCGCAGCCGCTCTCACCGACCAGCCCGACGGTCTCGCCCGGCCGGATCGACAGCGTCACGGAATCGACAATCCGCGTCGTTCCTGCCTGGGTCACCACCGAAACGCGCAAACCCTGTATCCGAACCAGATCGTCGTCAGCCGACGTCAACCACGGTGTCGACGACTTCGCCCCCGACTCAGGCGACGGTGTCACATCAGGAGCGCCGCGCAGGGACCGTCGCCGATCGGGTCGTTTGACGACAACGGGTTGGCGGCCCGTCCTGGTGCGGATGCTGTCACTGAGAAAGCCGAACGCGAGAACGGTCAGCGCGATCACCGCGCCGGACGGCCAGATCAGCCAGGGGTTCAGGGCCAGCACGCTGGTGCCCTCGGCCACCATGCCACCCCATGACGGGGCGGGCGGTGCGATCAGGAGCCCCAGAAACGCGAGGCCGGTCTGTACCAGCAGTGCCAATGCGCCAAGCAGCGACAGCTGCACCGCTAGCGTGCCCCGTATACGAGGGAGAACATGCCGGGTGAGGATGTAGAACCGACTCAGGCCTGCCACTTGCGCGGCAGCAATGTAGAGCTCTCCGCATATCTCCAAGGTGACTGCACGGACAATCCGCATCAGACCCGGCGCGGCCAGGACACCGAAGGCCACCATGGCGGCGAGCATGCTGCCACGGAAGACAGCCAGGACTGCCATGATGACGACGATGGCGGGGATGGAGAACACGATGTCGGCGACCCAGCTCGCCGTCTTGTCGACGCGGCCCTGGAAATAGCCGGCAACAACACCGACGGGGATTCCGAGGACTGCGACAACAGCGAGCCCCTCCACGACCCCGAGCATCGTCGGCCCCGTTCCCACCAGGATCCGGAGCAACACGTCCCGCCCGACCGTATCCGTGCCGAGCAGATGGTTCCCGCTCGGCCCCTGGTTGGCCTCCAGGATGTCTGCCGCGTTCTGACCGGCGACATGCGGCCAGATGATCGGCGCAAGGACGGCGACCGCCGCAACGATCAGCAGGTAGCCGCCGGAGAGGGCCGTCGTGAAGGTCCAGGATCGTCGGCCGCTCTTCGACACCGGCGCCCTCGTGTCGGCTACGTCGCCCAGGCCAGACCGGTCACTGCTCGCACCAGCCGGATCAACACCGAGGAGGTTTGTCATTGCTTTCTCACCTTGGGATTCAGCCAGAGGTACAAGACGTCGATGAGCAGGTTGACGGCGATGACCATCAACGTGAACGTGACGGTGACGCCCAGCAGGACCGGCAGGTCGTGCGAGAGGGCAGCATCGACCAGCAACGAACCTAGGCCGGGCAGTGCAAACACTTGTTCTATAAACAGGGTGCCGACCAGCAACGCGACGAACTGCGTGCCGATCACGGTGACCACGGGGACGGCGGCGTTGCGGAGCTCGTAGCGGATCACCAGGGCTATCGGCCGTACGCCGTGCGCACGTGCCATCCGGACGTACTCCGAGTTGATGACGCCCGACATCGCTTCGCGGGTCTGCCGCGCGACGACCGCAGCACCTGCGGCGGCCAACGCGATGACCGGCAGGACCAATGACATGAACCAACCGGACGGCGATTCGATGAACGACACATATCCGAGAGCCGGGAACATCCCCAGCGTCACGGCGAAGACCGCGACGAGCCCGGACGCGAGCCAGAAGTTGGGGAGTGCGAACCCCACCAGAGCCAGCCCGTCGACGAGCCGGCCGGCGGTCCCGCCGCGCAGTGCCGTCAGCACGCCTATGCCTATGCCGATGACCGACGTCACCAGCAATCCGCCGACCACCAACGAGAGCGTCACGGGGAGGCCCTGTGCGATGGCGTCGGTCACCGGCTGTTGCGAGGTGATCGAGGCACCGAGGTCACCGTGCAGAGCATCGACCAGCCAGTGCCAGTACTGCACCCAGACAGGCTGGTCGAGGCGAAGCTCCGCCCTGAGCCGTGCTACCGACTCAGGGGGAGCCTGCAATCCGAGGATCGCCCTGGCCGGATCGCCGGGTGAGAGCGACACCAGCAGGAAAGTGACCGAGGTGACGATCAGAAGTTGTGGGATCGCCAGCATCAGCCGCCGACGTACGAGCCGGACCGCTGCACCCCCATTTCGACCAGGTGTCGCCGCGCCGGTCGAGGTAGGGACTACCGCCGTTGAGGTGCTTGACGCTGACACCGTCTGCGCTCCGACCCTCCGGACTCGAGGGGACATCACTTCTTCGGCCGCCACTCGCTGGGATCGGGGTATATCGCCCGCCCGAGGCCGCCCGCGTCGGTCGGGAAGCCGACGTTGGTGACCGCGCCGGTCGTGTACATCACCGACTCCGGCACGAAGAGTGGAATCTGCAGCGCCTCGTCGGTCACGTACCGCGTGATCTTCTGGGAGAGGGCCTTCGGATCGGGCGCGACAAGATACTCCCGCGTCAGCCGCTCGATCGTCGGATCGGTGACCTTGCCCAGGTTCAAGATCGCATTGGGCGAGACGAAGACCGGGTAGTAGGTCCCGTAGGCGTTGCTGCCGAAGCTTGTCAGTGTGGCGTCGTACTTGCCTGAGGCTTGCTCCGCCATCAGGTCGGTGGGCGTCGCGAACGTGGTCTTGAGCGTGATCCCCGCCGCTTGCATCTGCTGAGCCATGGCCTGCACCAGCTGCTCCGCGGGCACCCCGCTTGGCAGTGCGCCCGAGTTCGCCAGCAGCTTGAAGGTGATCCCGGACGGATACCCCGCCTCTTCCAGGAGTTCCTTCGCTCGCTCCGGATCGTATGCATAGGCGGACTGGGATTCGGGATCGGCGCCGTCGAGCGTCACCCAGGCCGCGGTCGGCCTTCCGTGACCCTGGAGGATGCCCTTCACCAGCGTTTCGCGGTCCACGGCATAGTTCAGCGCCTGACGAACCTTCACGTCGCTCATCGGGTTGCGCTCCCCTGCGCGGTTCAGGATGCTGATGCCGTCCCAGCTGAGCTGACCGCTGACAACGCCGAGGCCTGCCTTCTCCGCACTGCCGATGGTGTTGAGGGAGCCCACACCTGCGCCGAACTGACCGCTGGCCATGCCTTGGACCAAAGCCGTCGCGGAAGGTACGGCCTTGATCACGACCTTCTTCCAACGGATGGCCGACTGATCCCAGTAGTGCTTGTTGGGCGTCAGGGTGTAGGTGTCACCAGGCACCGACTCGCCCGCGTCGTAGACGTACGGACCGGCACCGAAGGTGCTCCGTGTCAAAGCCTTGCCCTTCAGTCCGGCCGTCGCGGCGACGAACCCCGCGCCGTTGGTCTGCGACAGTTGCCAGGCCACGTCAGTGTTCGGCGTTTTCATGCGCAGCACGACCTTCCGATCGCTCGGCGTCTCCACCGTGGCGCCCTTGCCGAAGGCCGAGGAGAACGGTCCGCCCGACTCCATGAAGTACTCGAGCCATGCCTTCACCGCCTCGGCGTCCACCGGCGTGCCATCGGAGAACCGCGCGTCGGTCCGCAGTGATAGCTGGAAGACCCTGTGCTCGTTGCCGTCGAGGTACTCCCACGACTCCGCGAGTCCGGCCTCGAACTCGCCCTTCTGGTTGATGTGGATCAGCGGTGCGTAGGCAAGATCGAAGAAGAGATTCGCCGCGGTAACCGCCCCCCGTGCGGGGTCCAGGCTTGCGGGAGTCGCAACTCCCGGGACGCCTATTCGAAGCGTGTCCCCCTGCGCACCGGTGGGTGACCCCTCTGAACCGCTTGTACACGCGGCCATCAGCGTGAGCGCGACCGTCACACCGGCAATTCTGCTCGTGGTTCGCAGTACAGGAGTCTGAATCAACTGATGCTTCATGGACGCCTCTCCATTGAGGTGGTCGAGCGTGAGCGCGATACGCCGCGGGGCCCGGGCCGGATCGGGAATGACCAACACCGCAGGCTCGTTTGAATCGTTCCAGCGGACCGTAGAGCGCCGCTCACCACAGTGTCAATAGTCGGACTTACGGGAAAACTGTCAGGCAGTAAGCATTGGAGGATCATCCAGTCAGTTGTGGTACATACAGCACTGACTGTGAACCAACTGGCTCGCGCCTGCAGGCAACCCGCAGCGGATCATCCGCCACGGCGGCCGGTATCGATCGCACACCGCTCGACAGAGCTACCGAGCACGCCGGCTCACCTCCTACTCGTCGACATCAGCGCAGGTAGTGGCGCGTTTCCGGGGAGTCAGCACGCGGTCGGCCACCTAGACGTCGGGCGCGCCCAGCCCATGCGGACTAAGCTCCGGGCCCCCTCCGCCTCCTTGCTCTCCCGCCGAGCTACCGCTGAACCGGTCGCCGACCTGAGCCGCGGAGCGCGATGAAGATCCCTACTTCATCGGAGGGCCGGACGCGATTGACTGAGCCGTGACCGCCTTCACCCACGCCGCGCTCGCAAGCTCGACCACGGAGCCCCCAGAGGCCAACGGGCCGAGGTCGATCACGAGTCCGCACCAGCCGCGATCGAACCTCACCGAACCTCTTGACGGACAGATGTTATGAGCATATGAATGCAGTCTTACATTAATCGGATACGTCGGCGGTAGTGCAAAGACATCCGTGAAGAGTGCAGAGCCAGGGTGCCCATGACCGCGCCGATCGGATTGACTCACTGACGTTTTAGACCGCACTGCCCCACAACGCCCATAAGAAATTTTTAGGTCCCTCGGTCCAAGATTCATGCGTGCATCAAGGACTGCAAGGAGGCCCAATACATCATCTGGGCCAAGACCCGCCGAGGGGCCCTCACCCCCTCGTCCGCTTCTGTCAGCCCATAACTGATCTTTCGCATCCGAGTGCACCGCCAATTTCTGTGCACCCGGCGAAGATGGGGGCTAACAGACTCGCGGTTACGAGCACGACGGAGTGAACGCTGTCGCCCTTGAGGCGGTAGTCACGGAGGATATTCCAAGTCCTCATACGGGCGAAAGTGCGCTCGACACGGGCCTCGAATTTGCAGTGAAAGGAATTCATTCATTTCTTTCCAGGCCGGATCTTCGGCTCGGCCGGCCCTCGTCCCGAATGCGGATCTCCCAGACAAGTCTAAAAAACTTGCGACAGACCTCGGAGGGCCCCTCGTCTGCGCGCGGCGGGACGGGGGGCGATGGCGGCCGTAGCGGTGTGGTGGTGGGTCGGTGACCTCGAGATCTCGGATTCCGATGCGGACAGGTCCATCATGGGGAGCGCCATGAACCAGCTGTGGCAGAACGCCGTCGTGGTACCCACGTTGTCGTCCGTGCGGCCGCCGACCGTCGGTGCCGTGTCCTCTCCCCGCCTGCCTGGTCGCCGACCGTGCCCTCGGAAAGGGGCAGTTGAGCAGACTCCCAGGCGCACCTCTCCTATCCAGCAGATCCGACCGCCGACGCCCCGAGAACTCCTGTCCCGGGCTCAGCACCCCATGATGGCTGTGGCCGGCTCCCGAGCCCGAGCCCTAGGCCGTTTCTGATGGCTCTTGGACGGTGTCGCGGAGCCAGATGACGACCGCGGTGACGGTCAGGGTGCCGTTGAAGATGTAGTCGCGCTTGTCGTACCGGGTGGCCACCGCGCGGAACTGCTTCCACTTGTTCACGCACCGCTCGACCGCGTTGCGACGGCGGTACTGGGCCTTGTCGAAGGCCGGGGGTCGGCCACCGGCTCGTCCCCGGCGCTTGCGGTGGAGTCGCTGGTCATCGGGCTGAGCGATGGTGGCCTTGATCCCGCGCCGACGCAGGTAGGCGCGGTTGTCGCGGCTGGAGTAGGCCTTGTCGCCGCGCACCCGGTCCGGCCGGCTGCGCGGACGGCCCGGTCCGCGGCGCCGGATGCGCAAGCCGTCCAGCACCGGAGCGAACATCGGGCTGTCACCTCGCTGGCCGGGTGAGGTCAGCCAGTGCAGCGGGCGGGCCCGGTCGTCGGAGAGCAGATGGACCTTGCTGGTCAGCCCGCCCCGCGAGCGTCCCAACGCCTCGCGCCCATCTGCTTCCTCACGCGTCCCGCCCCCTTTTGCGGGTAGTCCGCTGGAGGTTTGCGGGGCGCGCCGGCCGCGTGATGATGCGCCCGGCAGGAAGTCGAGTCGATGTTCACCGCCCACTCCTGACGCTCCGCCCGGCGGGCAAGCGTCCCGTCCGGGTCGTCGGCATCGGCCTCGATCTGTAACTCCTGAAGGACGCTCTTCCAGGTGCCGTCGGCTGACCAGCGGCGATGCCGTTCGTAGACGGTCTGCCAGGGCCCGTACCGGTCCGGGAGGTCAGGCCAGGGCACCCCGGTCCGGGCCCGGAACAGCACCCCGTTGATCACCCTGCGGTGATCCGCCCACTGCCCGCCCGGTTTGCCGTTGCCGGGCAGGAGGGGTTCGATCTTCTGCCACTGCGCGTCCGTGAGCTCGTGTCGCCGCACCATACGGGCGTCCTGCCCGGCCGAGTACGAGATCCACCCAGCCCACCAAGAGCCATCAGAAACGGCCTAGCCGCGTTGCCGTCCACGGACAGTCCCGCGCAGCCCGGCGCTCGCAGGCCGACGATCCGCAAGCCGTCCGGTCCAGGGCGTCTCCGTCGATGCGGGTCAGCAGCCGGCGGACCGTTGCCTCGGCCGGGACCAGCCGCCGAGGCAACACCGGATCAGGGCACACACCGAGTCCCTCCAGTACCTGCGGCGGCGCGTCCGCGATCCACTCGCCGACTGCCAGCAGCGAGGTCGCCCCGGCCAGCACCGCGCACGCGGCCAGCGCGAGGACGACGGACAGGGCGTGCCGCACTCCGCGCGGATCGCGCGGGTCCGGAACCTGGGTCAGCCGCTCCAGCAGGCCGGGCACCTCGTCGGCGCCGACGTCGAGATGCCCTCGGAGCTGATCCAGGGCGAGCGGGATCACGGATGATGCGTCGGCAGGCACGGTCTTCCAGGCAGGTCACGAGGGCGTAGAGCACTCCATGATCACGGGACCTTCCCGGCATCGTCCTCAGGTCACATCAACGCCGCAGCCTTGTCTGCCACCCAGGCCTGCCAGACATGACGGGTGTTCGGCAAGTCAGGGCGCTCAAGGAGCCAGAGCACATACCCTGCATGGCACCGGGCCCACGGACTGTCGGAATCGGCTGCCCGATCGAGCCTGCCGCGCAGGTCAGCGCTGCCGACAGCCCGGGCAACCCACACGTACTCGCGGTCCTTGCAGTGAGCTGACCCCGGATTCGTGGAGTCCCTGAAGCCAGGCTTATGATCCTGGCCCGAAGGAGAACCACGAGCAGTGCCAGCACCACGCAAATACCCGGACGAGCTCCGCGAGCGGGCCGTCCGCGAGGTCCGCACCACGGGCCGGCCGATCGCGCACGTCGCCAAAGACCTGGGCATCCACAAGGAAGCTCTGCGAGGCTGGGTCCGCCAGGCCGAGGCGGACGCCGGCGAGCGCGACGACCGGCTGACCACCGCCGAGCACGAGGAACTGAAGCAACTCCGCAAAGAAGTAGCGGAGTTGAGGCGGGCGAATGAGATCCTCAAAGCCGCGAGCGCGTTTTTTGCGGCCGAACTCGACCGTCCCCGGACGAGGCCGACCAGGTGATCGAGCACCTCAAGGACAAGGGTCTCGGGGTCGGGTTCGCCTGCCGGGTGCTGGGGCTGTCGGAGTCGGCGTACTACGCGCGCAAGAAGCGGCCGAAGTCGGCCCGCCGACTGCGCGACGACCAGCTGATGCCGCTGATCGAACAGGTCCATGCCGAGTCCGGCGGCACCTATGGTGTCCGCCGGATCACCCGCGCGCTCAGGCGCAAGGGCGTTCTCGTGGCACGCTGCACCGTCGAGCGGCTGATGCGTGAGCTGGGCCTGGAGGGCGTGATCCGCGGGCAGCGTCGCCGCACCACGGTGCCGGAGCCGTCGGCACCCAGGCCGCCGGACCTGGTCGACCGCGACTTCACGGCCTCGCGGCCGGATCAGCTGTGGGTGGCGGACATGACGTATGTGCGCACCTGGTCCGGCTGGGCGTACGTGGCGTTCGTCCTGGACGTGTACTCGCGGATGATTGTCGGCTGGCAGGTCGCGAACCACATGCGGACCGAACTGCCTTTGGACGCACTGGAGATGGCGTTGTGGAGACGCCGGATCAAGAAGGACTCCGGCCTCATTCATCACAGCGACCGTGGGTCGCAATACGTGTCAATTCGGTATACGGAGAGGCTGTCCGAGATCGGGGCTTCAGCCTCGGTCGGCTCGGTCGCGGACAGCTACGACAACGCGATGGCCGAGGCGCTGAACGGCACCTTCAAGGCCGAGCTGATCGAGATGCAAGGACCGTGGCGGGACGTCGACCAGGTCGAGCGGGCGATCTTCCAGTGGGTCACCTGGTACAACGAGGAACGGCTCCACTCCGCCCTCGACTACGTACCGCCCGCCGAGTACGAACGCGAGTGGTGGCGGCAACGGGAAGCCACCCCGCAGTCCGCCTGAAGCAAGATCACCGGACTCTACGAAACTCGGGGCAGCTCACAGCGATACGCACGGTGGACGACGATCTCGACCAGGTCGGTGAGCTTCGCCTTGATCGCCTCCTCCTGGCAAGCACGGGCCACCTCCCGGATCAGGCTCTGCTTCGTACCCCACGCCTTCGCATGCTGCGTCCAGTCCTGCGGGAATCTCGCTTCCCACTCCAGGAAGAGCAACGCATAGGGCAACCCCGGCCAAGTCGCCAGATCCTCGCTCGCAGGGCGACCCCACAGCCCGTCAGGCAGCGAACGTCTCTGCGCCTGCTGATACCTCCGACGCGCCTTGAGGAAGGCCGGCTCCCGGTACTGTTCGTCCGCTCCCAGGGGCCGCGTCAGCCGCCACATCTCGTTGAACCGACCGAGCGTGAACACGACCTGCCTCCGTGCCTCAGCCAGATGGGCAAGCGCTGCGGTCCTCGCAGCCGGATCATCCGCTATCAGTCCGAACGCCCAGCCCAGTCGCTCATCCCATACACAAGCGTCGTCCGCACCAGTACCCGCCTCTTCAGCCACGCAGGAGATCATCCCCCAGCGCAGTTCGGCTCGCTCCACCTGATGGTGCTGGCAGACGCAACAGCTGTGAGGCGTACGTCCGTGAGCAGGGAACCGTCCGCTCGCTCTCCTTCAGCTCACGTGATCACGAAACGGACGCCCGACGACTACGCCGACGCCCTGGGCCCAGGGGTAGGAGCGGTTCGCGCCCCATCGGCGCGGGGGTGGATCCAGACAGGGCGGGTCTGTCCGGCTGGAGCCCTTGTCGTGTCTTCCCGCACCTGGAGCGGAAGGAGTGGCTGTCGGCAATGGGAGTCCTCTGCGACTCTTCAGGGACTTCCAGCTGCATCAACGAGGCATGAGTCGTGCAACAGCAGAAAAGCCCATATGCCCAGGGCAACAAGCCACAACCGCTCAACGCAGCAGGTCACGTGGCCTGCTGGTCTCCTCCAGGACGAGTCAGTTCCTCACCGGTAAATCGCAGCTGTCGAAAAGGAAAACCACTCGTCGCTCCGCCGCGAGGCAGGGAGAGATTCCTCCCCCTCACAGAACGCCCGTGCGATGCGATGCTCTACGGCGTCCTCACCTTGCAGCGGTCGCACATCGCCCGGAAAAGAGAATGCCACCGAATGTCGCCCACGACCGACGGCCGACCCCACAAACTGCCCTTCGTCGTCCTGGTGCTGTCCGCCGGAACATTCCTCATGGGCACCACCGAATTCGTCATCGCGGGCCTGCTGCCCGAGATCGCCGACGATCTGCATGTCAGCGTCTCTCAGGCAGGACTGCTGATCACGGCGTTCGCGGCAGGCATGATCGTCGGGGCGCCGGTGATGGCCATCGCGACGTTGCGCCTGCCGCGGCGCTCCACGCTGATCCTCGCGCTCGTCGTCTTCGCCCTCGGCCACCTGGTCGCCGCGCTCAGCCAGTCCTTCGCTCTCGTGCTCGCGGCCCGCGTGGTGACCGCGCTGGCCACCGGGACCTTCTGGTGCGTCGGCGCGATCGTGGCCACGACCGCGGCAGGTCCGGCAGCGACGTCACGGGCCCTGAGCATGCTCTTGGGAGGTCTGACCGTGGCCACCGTGGCCGGCGTACCGCTGGGCGCGTGGCTGGGACAGCTGTCGGGCTGGCGCGGGCCGTTCTGGGTGCTCGCCGCGCTGTCGGCCGGCGCGGCGGCGGTCATCGGCCGGTACATCCCTGCCGACGAGCGGCGCGAAGCGCCTTCCGTCCGGGCCGAGTTCGCCGCGCTGCGCGATGTCCGGGTCTGGCTGACGCTGAGTTCCATGACGCTGCTGATGGGCGGTTTCCTGGCGACGTACACCTACATCTCGCCCCTGCTCACCGAACGGGCCGGCATCCCCCATGGAGCCGTGCCCATGGTTCTGACCGGCTACGGTCTGGGCGCCCTGCTGGGCACCACGGTCGGCGGACGCCTGGGCGACCGCCGCCCCCTTGCCACGCTCATCACCTCCGCTGCCACGACCACACTGGTCCTGCTGTTGTTGACCTTGCTCTCCCCGAACCCCGTGGCGGCCGTCATTCTGGTGACACTCATGGCGATGACCGGCTTCGCCGCGACCCCGGTGCTCGGAGCGCTGGCCCTGCGCTTCTCCAGCTCCGCGCCTAACCTCGTCTCCGGCCTCAGTGGCTCAGCACCCAATATGGGTATCGCCATCGGCTCCTGGACGGCGGGCATCGCCCTGTCCTCACCACTCGGGCAAGCAGGGCCCCCGCTGGTCGGCACGGTGGCGGTCGCTCTCGCCCTCGTACCGCTGACCGTACTCGCGCTGATGCGCGCCACCCGCACCGAGGCGCCCCCGCCTCAGCCTCGGGCAGCCGCAGACCAGCCGGTCGGTTGCGGCACTCAGGACATCGGCTGACGCGGCGCTCGGCTCGTCCCACACGTGAGCAGCAGGTCGCGCTCGCGGACCAGCAGAGCGTGAGGTTCAGCCCGGCGGGGTCACACCGTCGGTCCAGGGGCGTCACCGGTCAGCGGAGCGACGAAGAGGGCGCCATGTTCTGGTCGGCGGCCCAGGAGGCGAGGATGCGCAGCCGCTCGTGGGTGGGGGAACCGGGGGCGGCGGTCCAGACGGTCAGGTGCTGGTCGGGATCGGTGTTGGCGGTGAGGGTGTCCCAGTCCAGGACGAGTTCTCCGACGACCGGATGGTTGAGGGTCTTGGTGCCCACGGTGCGGGCGGCGACCTTGTGGTCGCCCCACCACTGGGCGAACTGCTTGTCCCGCGTGGAGAGCTCACCGACCAGCTCGATGAGACGGGGATCCTGTGGATACTTCGCCGCCTCCATCCGCACCTGCGCCACGGCGATCCGCGCCGAGCCCTCCCAGTCGGCGTACAGGCTGCGCATCGCCGGATCGGTGAAGATGAGCCGCGGGTAGTTGCGGTGCTTCTCCGGAATACGGGAGAAATCCGTGACCAGGGCGGCCGCCAGCGCGTTCCACGCCAGGATGTCCCCGCGCCGCCCCTGCACGATGGCCGGGGTGGCGGTGAGGTCGTCCAGCACGCGTTGCAGCTGAGGCTGTACCTTCTGCCTGCCGTGACGCCGGGTGCGGGTGGTGGTCTTGCCCGCGAGCTGGAACAGATAGCCCCGCTCGTCGTCGTCCAGGTGGAGGACGCGGGCGAGGATGTCCAGCACAGGGGCGGACGCCTGCATACGGCCCTGCTCAAGACGCGTGTAGTAGTCCGTGCTGATCGAGGCGAGCTGAGCGACTTCCTCACGGCGCAGCCCGTCCACCCGGCGTGGCCCGCCCGTCTCGGGCAGCCCGACCGTGCGTGGGCTCAGTTCCGAACGGCGCTTCTTGAGGAACTCGCCCAGCTCATTGAGAGGAACGTTGCTGGTCATGCTTCCCATCCTGACGAGGCCGACAGGTTCTGGTCGGCGGCCCACGAGGCGAGGATGCGCAGCTGGTCGTGCGCGGGGGATCCCGGGGCGGCGGTCCAGACCGTCATGTATTGATCGAGGTCGGTGCTGGCAGTGAGGGTGTCGCAGTCGAGGGTGATCTCGCCCACGACCGGATGGATCAGGGTCTTGGTGCCCACGGAGCGAGCAGCGACGCGGTGGTCGCTCCACCACTGGGCGAACTGCTGGTCGTGCAAGGACAGTTCACCGACCAGGGCGATCAGACGGGGATCCTGTGGATACTTCGCCGCCTCCATCCGCACCTGCGCCACGGCGATCCGCGCCGAGCCCTCCCAGTCGGCGTACAGGCTGCGCATCGCCGGATCGGTGAAGATGAGCCGCGGGTAGTTGCGGTGCTTCTCCGGAATACGGGAGAAATCCGTGACCAGGGCGGCCGCCAGCGCGTTCCACGCCAGGATGTCCCCGCGCCGCCCCTGCACGATGGCCGGGGTGGCGGTGAGGTCGTCCAGCACGCGTTGCAGCTGAGGCTGGACTTTCTGCACGCCACGGCGCCGCGTGCGCACGGTGGTCTTGCCCGCGAGCTGGAAGAGATGGTCCCGCTCGTCGTCGTCCAGGTGGAGGACGCGGGCGATGGTGTCCAGCACGGGAGCGGACGCCTGCATACGGCCCTGCTCGAGCCGGGTGTAGTAGTCCGTGCTGATGGAGGCGAGCTGAGCGACCTCCTCGCGGCGCAGTCCTTCAACTCGGCGGGGTCGGCTGGTCGACGGGAGTCCGACCGTGAGCGGGCTCAGCTGTGAGCGGCGCCTCTTGAGGAATTCTCCCATTTCGTTCGGGGCGAGATCACTGGTCATGCTTCCCAGCATTACATCGATCGCACCTGGGGAAGGGGGGAGAATTCCCTCCCTGGATGTTCCTCTCCCCGGATAGATTCCTCCGCTTTTCGCACCCGCCCTCGCGTGCGAGGCTCGATTTCGAGCAGCCGTCCCAGATGTCCGGGCTGCGGTTCCAGACCCTCGTACCGAAGGAAACACCCAATCATGCGCGGAGCAGTCATTCACGCCCCCGGCGACGTGCGCTTCGAGACCCTGGACGACCCGACGATCAGCCGGCCGACCGACGCCGTCATCCGCACGGTCGCCACCTGCGTGTGCGGCTCGGACCTGTGGCCCTACCGTGGCGCGGAACCCGTCGACGAGCCTCACCCGATGGGACACGAGTACGTCGGTATCGTCGACGAGGTCGGCAGCGAGGTAACCAACGTCAAGCCGGGCCAGTTCGTCGTCGGATCGTTCGCCACCTCGGACAACACCTGCCCGAACTGCCTGAACGGCTGGCAGTCCTCCTGCCTGCACCGCGAGTTCATGAGCACCTGCCAGGCCGACTACGTGCGGATCCCCAACGCCCACGGCACGCTGGTTGCCACCGCCGAGCACCCGGACGCCGCGCTCGTGCCTGGTCTTCTGGCCGTCTCGGATGTGATGGGCACCGGCTGGTACGCCGCCCTCGCCGCCGAGGTGAAGCCCGGCTCCACTGCTGTAGTCGTCGGTGACGGCGCGGTCGGCCTGTGCGGTGTCATCGCCGCGAAGGAGCTCGGGGCGGAGCGGATCATCGCCATGAGCCGCCATGAGTCCCGGCAGAAGCTCGCCGTCGAGTTCGGCGCCACCGATATCGTCACCGAGCGCGGCGATGACGGCATCGCCCGCGTGAAGGATCTCACCGGCGGTATCGGCGCCGACTCCGTTCTGGAATGCGTCGGTACCCCCGAGTCCATGCGGCAGGCCCTGCACTCCGCCCGCCCCGGCGGCAACGTGGGCTTCGTCGGCGTCCCGCACGACGTTGCGGTCGAGGGCCAGGAGCTGTTCTTCTCCCAGGTCGGCCTGCGGGGCGGCCCCGCCCCGGTGCGCCGCTTCCTGCCTGACCTGATCGACCGGGTCCTGACCGGCCGGATCAACCCCGGCAAGGTCTTCGACCTCGCCCTGCCCCTGGACCAGGTAGCCGAGGGCTACAAGGCGATGGACGAGCGCCGCGCCATCAAGGCCCTCCTGAAGCCCTGACCGCAAACCGTCCCGCCGCTGGGGCCGGGCATCCGAAGCCCGGCCCCGGCGCTGCCCCTCTCCACCAAGGACTCACCGTGACCACTTTCGCTCTCATCGGTGCCGGACCCGGCCTCGGGCTCGCCACCGCCCGCCGCTTCGGAACCGCTGGCCACAGCGTCGCCCTCATCGCCCGGAACACCCAGCACCTGGACGACCTCACGGCCGAGCTGGCCCGCGACGGCATCGAGGCCCGCGGCTTCGCCGCCGACGTCCTCGACATCGAGTCTTTGACCGCGGCCCTGTACGCGGCCGGAACCTCCCTGGGAACCGTCGAGATCCTCCAGTTCAGCCCCGTGCCCCGGGCGGACTTCATGAAACCAGTCCTGGACACCGGCGCCGACGACCTCGACGCCCCCCTCGCCTTCTCCGTCAAGGGCCCCGTCACCGCCGTGAACGCCGTCCTGCCCGGCATGCGCGAACTAGGCCGCGGCACCCTGCTGTTCGTCAACGGCTCCAGCGCCGTACGCCCCAACCCGAACGTCGCCGGCACCTCCATCGCCTTCGCCGCCGAGAGCGCCTACGCCCAGATGCTCCACGACACCCTCGGCCCGCAGAACATCCACGTCGCCCAGCTGATCGTCCCCGGCGCCATCCGGCCCGATGCCGAACACAGCAGCCCCGATGCCCTGGCCCGGCGCCTGTACGACATCCACACCAAGCGCGACGGCTTCCGCCACTATTCCGAGCCCCTGCCCGACTGAACCCCCTGGACGCCCCGTAATGCCAACCACCCTTCCGGCCTGGGCGGCGCGCGGCGCCGCAGCCGCAGCCCTGCTGCTTGCCGTCACCGCCTGCACCGACAACTCGCCCGCCGCCGCGCCCTCCGTCTCGTCCCCTTCCGGACGGCAACAGACACCGACCCGCCCGCCATCCACCCCATCGTCCGACAGGAACACCGCCATGGACATCCGGCTCACCCTCGACGGCCAACCGGTCGACGCCACCCTGAACGACAACGCCGTACCCCGCGACTTCGCCTCCCTGCTCCCCCTCAGCCTTGATCTGGAGGACTTCCACCAGACGGAGCGGATCGCATATCTGCCGCGCAAGCTGGACACCTCCGACGCCCCGGACCCGGCAGCACCGAAGGCCGGCGACCTGGCCTACTACGCGCCCTGGGGCAACATGGCCCTGTTCTACCGCGACGGCGACTCCGCCTCGGCCGACCTGATCATCCTCGGCCACGTCGACGACAGCGACACCCAACGGCTCGCCAATGCCAAACACATCACTATCGAAGTCGCCCCCTGACTCGGTCGACAACCACCGCAAGCATGCGGCCAGCGGCCCAGAGTGAGGAGAACATTCTCCCGATTTCGCCCTCTTCGGCCGTGGAACGCTTGAAACAGGTGGCCGCCGTCCGCTCCGGCGGCCTTCCCGTCCCTGTGACCTGACCGCATTCCGATCCGCCAATCTGCTCAAGGAGAGTCCACCCGTATGCCTTCCACATCCGGGACCACCCCCGGCAAGCTCCCCTTCGTCGTCTGGGTGCTGGCCGCAGGTACGTTCCTGATGGGCACCACCGAGTTCGTCATCGCCGGGCTGCTTCCCGAACTGTCCACCGGCCTCGGTGTGAGCACCTCCCAGTCCGGACTGCTGATCACCGCCTTCGCCATCGGCATGATCATCGGGGCGCCGACCATGACGATGGCCACCTTGCGCCTGCCCCAGCGTCAGACGCTGATTCTGGCACTGTCCGTCTTCAGCCTCGGCCACGTGGTGGCTGCCCTCAGCAGCTCCTTCTCCGTCGTCCTCGCCGCCCGCGTCGTCACCGCGCTGGCCACCGGAGCGTTCTGGTCCGTCGGTTTCGTCGTCGCCACCGCCGCCGCGGGCCCACAGAGGGCCACCCGCGCCACCGGCGTCATGATCGGCGGCCTGACCCTGGCCAACGTCGTCGGCGTGCCCATCGGCTCCTTCGCCGGCCAGTACGTCGGCTGGCGTGGCCCGTTCTGGGCCCTGGCCGCTCTCTCCGCACTCGCCGCCGTCTTCATCGGCCGCTTCATCCCCACCCAGGAACAGCGCGCGACCGTCTCGCTTCGCGCCGAGTTCGGCTCCCTGCGCCAGGGACGACTGTGGCTGGCGCTGAGCGCCGCCATGCTGATCATGGGCGGGGTGCTGGCGACCTACAGTTACGTCACCCCGCTGCTGACCGACCGCGCCGACATCCCAGCGGGCGCCGTCCCGTTCGTCCTCATCGCCTTCGGCGTCGGCGCCCTGGGCGGCACCACCACCGGTGGCCGTCTGGGCGAGCACCGTCCGATGGGCACCAGCATCACCGCCGCCGCGGCCACCGCCCTGGTCCTGCTCCTGATGATCCCGCTGTCCACCGACGCGGTCACGGCCACCGTCCTGGTCTTCCTCATGGGCCTGACCGGTTTCGCGGTGAACCCCGTCGTCACGGCGCTCGCCATGCGGTTCGCCGGTGACGCCCCCACCCTGACATCCGCGCTGACCACCTCCGCCTTCAACGTCGGCGTGGCCGGCGGATCCTTCATCGCGGGTGCGGCCCTGGACTCCTCCCTCGGCGTGACCGGCCCACCCCTGGTCGGCACCGTCATAGCCGCCCTCACTCTGCTCCCGCTCATCGCCCTCGCCGTCCGCGGCACCTCCGGCAGGAGCCGCATCGTGGCCCAGCACCCTGCTGCCCCGGCCCACGCGCTGGATGACGAGCCGGCACAGACACCGTCGCATCGCTGACCCCACCTTTGGCCGCCGCACGCCGCTGACGCGGCCCAGTGCACAAAGCAAGCAAGCCCCCGCCATGAATGGAACGGGGAACTCCAGAACCACAGATCACCACGATGGGAGAGCACGACGTGAACCCCACCTACGACTTCACCGGCCAGGTCGCCCTCGTCACCGGAGCTGGCTCAGGCATGGGCCTGGCGACCGCCCGTGCCTTCGCCGAGTCCGGGGCCGCCGTCGCCCTCACCGACATCGACGAAGCCGCTCTCAACGCCGCCGCGAAGGACCTCGCCGACGCGGGCCACCGAGTGCTCGCCCTCCCCTGCGACGTCAGTGACGAGGACCAGGTCGCCGCCGCGGTCGACCGGACCGTCGAGACGTTCGGCCGTCTCGACATGGCCTACAACAACGCCGGCATCCAGATCCCGCCCAGCGACGCCGCCGACGAACCCGCCGAACGCTTCGACCGCGTCAACGCCATCAACCTCCGCGGCGTGTGGGCCTGTATGAAGCACGAGCTGCGGCACATGCGCGCCCAGGGCAGCGGCGCCATCGTCAACTGCTCCTCCCTCGGCGGCCTCGTCGGCCTCCCCGGCCGCGCCTCATACCACGCCTCCAAGCACGGCGTCATCGGCCTGACCACCAGCGCCGCCCTCGAATACGCCCCGCGCGGCATCCGCATCAACGCCGTCTGCCCCGGCACCATCGACACCCCCATGGTCAGCGACATGATCGCCAAGGGCGAACTCGACCGCGCCGACGCCGAGGCCAACCAGCCCATCAACCGACTCGGCACCGCCGAGGAGATCGCCCACGCCGTTCTGTGGCTGTGCAGCCCCGGAGCCGGCTTCGTCGTCGGCGTCGCCCTCCCCGTCGACGGAGGTTACGTCGCCCGATAAGGACAGGCCGCGACGGCGCCGTCGGGCCAGCATCCCAAACCCCGCTCGTAGGCAACGATGTGTGAGGCGCCACGCAGTTCGTCAAGCAGCAGCCCAGCAACAAGGCCCCGTCGGACTGGTTCACCGGTGACGTCTGGTGGGACGTCATCCACGACGGCCAAGAGCCGACCCGGATTGGCGTCACCATGGTCCGCTTCTCACCGGGCGCGCGCACCCACTGGCACTCCCATGTTCTGGGCCAGACCCTGCACGTCGTCTCCGGTTCGGCCCTGATCGGCACCCGGGACGGCACGATCTTCGAGACCCACCCGGGCGCAACGGTCACCTGCCCGCCCGGCGAGGAGAACTGGCACGGGGCGGCCCCGCCCGATTCATGGAGCACTTGGCCCTGTGGAAAGCCAAGGGTGACGGCACCACGGAAACCACCTGGGCCGCGCCGGTCACCGACGAGCAGTACAACGGCCCGCGCACCCGCGAACTGCCGGGCGCAACCTCCTGATCCCGCCCCTGACACACTAAGGACGACCCGTTCCATGAAGACCCCGATCAATGCCGCAGCCGAGGGCCTGGTTCACATGCGGGCAGCAGGCGTGAGCCTGGTGCTCGACCTGAGAGGCAGCGGTCTGCCCGCCGTGCTCCACTGGGGCGCCGATCTAGGCGACCTTACCCAGGAGGAGCTCTCGCGACTGGCCGAGGCCGTCACCATGCCGAACATGCCGGGGTTCGACGACGTCGTACCGCGGGTCGCGTTGCTGCCCGAGCACGGCAGCGGATGGCCCGGACAGCCGGGGCTGACCGGACACCGCCAGGGCGCCGACTGGTCACCCTTGTTCACTCTCGACTCAGTGGACGTCGAGGGCTCCTCGCTACGGATCCGGGCCACCGACCGGACCGCCCGCCTGGGTCTCGTCCTGGAAGCCGGGCTTACCCCCTCCGGGCTGGTGCGCATGCGGGCCGCCGTGCGTAACGACGACTCCGTACGGCCATACACGCTCGACGGGTTGACGCTCGCGCTACCGGTCCCCGACGCCGCCACCGAACTGCTCGACCTCACCGGCCGCTGGTGCCGCGAACGCTCCCCGCAACGCCGCCCGTTCACCCACGGCACCTGGTTGCGCGAGACCCGCGCCGGGCGGACCGGCCACGACGCCGCCCTGGTCCTGGCGGCCGGCACACCGGGCTTCGGCTTCGGTCACGGGGAGGTGTGGGGCCTGCACATCGCCTGGAGCGGCAACCACCGCGTCCTGGCCGAGCGGCTGCCCACCGGTCGCCCGGTCGTCGCGGCCGGTGAACTGCTGCTTCCGGGCGAGGCGGTCCTCGGCCCAGGCGAGGAGTACACCGGCCCGTGGCTGTACGCCTCCCACAGCGACCAGGGCCTGGACGGTCTGTCCGCCCGCTTCCACGACCACCTACGGGCCCGCCCCGGCCACCCTCACCGCTCCCGACCGGTGGTGCTCAACACCTGGGAAGCCGTCTACTTCGACCACGACCTCGACAGGCTCACCCACCTCGCCGACCTCGGAGCGGAGGTCGGCGTAGAACGCTTTGTCCTGGACGACGGCTGGTTCCGCCACCGCCGCGACGACCGGTCGGGGCTCGGCGACTGGTACGTCGACGAGACCGTCTGGCCAAGCGGCCTGCGCCCGCTGATCGACCATGTTCGCGCGCTCGGGATGGAGTTCGGCCTGTGGGTCGAACCGGAAATGGTCAACCCCGACTCCGACCTGGCCCGCGCCCACCCCGAATGGATCCTGGGCACGGGCGGCCGCACCCCCGCCGACCGCCGCTCCCAGCAGGTCCTGGACCTCACCCACCCCGAGGCATACGCGTACATTTTGGAGCGGCTCGACGACCTGCTCACCGAGTACGACATCGCCTACCTCAAGTGGGACCACAACCGCGAATTGGTCGACGCCGGCCACTCACCGAGCGGCGAACCCGCCGTCCACCGCCAGACCCTCGCCGTCTACGCCCTGCTCGATGAACTGCGCGCCCGCCACCCCGGCCTGGAGATCGAATCCTGCTCCAGCGGAGGCGGCCGGGTCGACCTCGCCATCCTCGAGCGCACCGACCGCGTCTGGGCCAGCGACTGCAACGACGCCCTGGAACGCCAGTCGATCAACCGCTGGACCGGTCTGCTCCTGCCGCCCGAACTCGTCGGCTCCCACATCGGCGCCGCCCGCTCCCACACCACCGGCCGCACCCACGACCTCGCCTTCCGAGCCGGTACCGCGCTCTTCGGTCACCTCGGCATCGAATGGGACCTGACCCGCGCGAGCGAGAGCGAACGCGCCGAACTCGCCCACTGGGTCTCCCTCCACAAGTAGCTCCGCAGCCTGCTGCACACCGGCCGTGTGGTCCGCGTCGACCACGCCGACCCGGCCCTGTGGTCCCACGGCGTCGTCTCCCACGACCGGACCGAAGCCGTCTTCGCCCTCACCTCCGTGGCTACCCCGGTCGCCGCCCACCCCGGCACGCTACGGCTGCCCGGCCTCGACCCCGACGCCACCTACCGCCTGCGCCCGCTGCCCCCGACCGGCCAGGTCCCCGGCATGGAACGCGGAACCCCCGCCTGGTGCACCAAGGAGGGCATCACCCTGCCCGGCAGCGTCCTGGAACGCGTCGGCATCCAGATCCCCAACCTCCACCCCGAACAGCTCATCCTGCTCCACCTCACGAGTGGCTGAGTTCCGCCACGTGGCTCGAAGTCGAGTAGAACTGAAGGTCCCGGCCGTTGAGCGGCCGGGGCCTTCCCCTGGCCTGGCACCGTTTATGCGGCGCGCGGCCGACGTCCCTCTTCGTCCGTCCCGACCACGCGGCTGTACGCCGGTCGGCCGAAGGCCGGCCCGACGTGCGGGGCGCAGTAGAGGCGAAAATCGCGGGCTGTATCCGCGGTCCTGAGCAACGTTCGTCCTCAGAATGCCGAGGGTCACGCCGAAGGCCAGTGTGTGGGAGTAGTCCGCATTGCCCACATGTAGTGGCGATCGATCCGGTCCTGCCCGACTCAACGCGAAGGAGGCGTTGCTGTTCGGGGGACGGGGCCGGGACCCTCTACCTGCAGCACCGGTTGAGGCTGTCGACATCACCATGACGTGGCCTTCGACATGCGTCCCGCAGGGCGCTGTCCTGGCTGCCGACCGTCCCTCGCAGAATTCCGGGCCGCCCTCCATCGCTTCTCCGCTCGGCAGAGCGCATCGTCCGGTGATCCCGGCGGACCGATGGGCGCAGCGTCGCCGTCGAACCGATCCCCAGCTTGCTCGCGACCGCCTTCATCGCGGTCCACTCGGTGGCGTAGTCGGGCCGCACCTCGGCGACAGGATGTGTCAATTTAACGACTGATCTTGGTTGTTGATGGTCAGTTGTTGCCCGGGGTCAGGCGGCCCTCGAAGGTGATCTGGAACGCGTTGAGGGGTGCTTTCCAGCGCATGGTCCACCGCTTGCGGCCCTTCCCGGTCGGGTCCAGGCTCATCAGCGCCATAGATGCACTTGAGGGCGGCGACCTCCGGGGACGTTCACGTGTGCGCCGACACCGCGTTACTGGTCAGCGTGGCAAGTAACGCCCGGACGCAATACGTGAGAGCCAGCCCCGGTCGGCAAGTTTGCGCAGCTCGCTCCGGACCGGCTCGGTCTTCGCCGGACTCGCCTCCCGAAGGCGACGCCCTTGACCATCACCGGACCGTCCGCACCGGCCACGATCTCCATGATCCGTCGATACTCCGAGGTCAGGACCTCCAGTCCCATCCCCCCGACGCGGTCCGCCACCACTCGCATCCCGCCCGCACCCGGACCCACCGTCACAACGTTCGGCTCCGGCTCCGGCTCCGGCTCCGGCTCCGGCTCCGGCTCCGGCGACACGATGCCCGGCGGTCGCCGTCCACCATTGGTGGCCTCGGCCCACCGCCCGAACACCACCTCGGTGGCCTCCAACCGGGCCGACCTACGTCTCGAGTTCACCCAGTTCCTTGCGCAGCGGCTCGGCACGTTTCGGCAGCTCAAGCCGCCGCTCGATCCTCCACGCCAGCACATCCGTCACGAACATCCCTCCCAGCGCAGAACCTACGCGGCGACCTCCGAACCTCACTCCAGAACCCGCGAGAACACCCGCGCCAGACGATCTCGTGCTAACAATCCCCACCTGCCGGCGTGCGGACCTCACCGACGCATAGCACCAGCCCCGCTGAACTGCGGAAACGAGCTTGGCGAAGCCTCATCGGGTCTGCCGTCATCGGTTCCCGTTTGAGCCGATTGTCTATCCACTCGGCAGCAGGCATGGGCATTGCTGGTCAGAGGCGCCTTCTTGCCGACCCGGCGGGCCGCGGTGGCCGCGGCCGGCCGTCTCTGTGCCCTCTTCCTTGTTTAGGTTTCGGGCAGGGTCAGCTCGGTTTCTTCGCGGTTGGGGTCGCCGGACCAGGCGGCGACTTCGACGCGGATTGGGCCGGCTGGGACGCGCAGCTGCTGGGTGCCGTGGGTCCAGCGGCCGAGCGGGCGCAGTGATGCTGAGATCGTGACGGTCTGGGATTCGCCAGCTTGAAGGTGGACCGGTGTGAAGCCGAGCAGCGCCCGCTCGCCGGCACGGTCTCCGTCGAGGCGCACGCCGTAGACCTGGGCGACGTGGCGGCCAGGGCGGTCGCCGGTGTTGCGCACCGTGGTGCTTACGCGGAGGGCGTCGGACTGGTCGAGCTCGGCATCGGCGCCGTCGAAGTCGAACGTCGTATACGAGAGGCCAAAGCCCAGTGGGTACGCCGCGGGCACGCCTAGGCGGTCCAGGAGTCGTTGGCCGAACCAGCGGTCGTATGTGATCGTCGTCGCGTCTGGGGCGAAGGCGGGTAGGTGGGCCTCGTCGGTGGGGATCGAGAACGGCAGGCGGCCGGTCGCGTCGACGTTGCCGAGGAGGACATCGGCGAGCGCGTGGCCGCCCTCCATGCCGGAGTACCAGGCCATCAGCACCCCCGGGACGGACTCGCGCCAGGCCTCCGAGAGCACCGCCCCGGCGGCGCGAATGGCGACGACCGTGCGGGGATTCGCGGCGGCGCACGAGCGGATGATGTCCTCGTCGACGGGCCGCAGGGTGAGCCGCGTGCGGTCGCCACCGACGGCGCCGCCCCCGACCAGCGACGACCGGTCGGCTGCAGGGGCGCCGACCAACCGTTCGGCGAGTTCAGGATCCGGAGCCGGCGGATAGAGGGCTCGCAGTTCGGGCCGTCCGAATGCCTCGGGGTCGACGAACTCACCTTCGTCCTCGGCGGTGAAGCCGGCCACGATCACGGCCACGTCGCACGCCGCGGCGAGGGCCGCAGCCTCGGCCGGATCGTCGGCGGCGGTGTGGCGGACATCCACGCCGGGCAGCGCGGCCCGCAGACCCTCGAGCGCCGTGACGACCTCTGGCGCGCGGACGTCGGAGGAGCCGTGGTCGCCGGTACCCGGCTCGTCGGCGAGCCGGCCGATCACCGCGATCGACCTGAGGTCCGCCGCCAGCGGCAGCACCGGTGTACCGTCGACCGGCTCGTTGCGCAGCAACACCATGGAAAGTGACGCCGCTTCCCGAGCCAGCGCCCGATGTTCCGGCCTCGCCACGACATCGCGTGCCGGGGGCGGGGTGTCCACGGAGGCCGCGTGACGCAGCTGCGCTGCGAGGATGCGCACCCCTGCCCGCTCGACGTCGGTCCAACTGGCATGGCCCTCGGCCAGCGCGCTTGGCAGACGCTGTGCGCGCTGCTGCCGGAACGGTTCCTCGACGTCAAGGCCTGCCCTCAGGGACAGTACGGCGTCACGCAGCCCCCAGACGAAGTCGGAGACGGCCACGCCACGGAATCCCCACTGGTCTCGCAGGATGCCGGTCAGCAGTGGTTCGTTCTGGCCGCACCACTCGCCGTTGACCGAGTTGTAGGCGCTCATGACCGCGGAGACGCCTTCCTCGACGACCCGCCGGAAGTGTGGCAGATACACCTCGTGCAGTGTCGCCTCGTCGCAGGTGACGTCGACACTGAACCGGGCGTTTTCCATCGAGTTGAGGGCGTAGTGCTTCGCGCAGGCCATGACGTGGCGTTGCGCGCCGCGGGTGAGTGCCGCCCCGAACTCGCCGAGCAACACGGGGTCTTCGCCGTAGGTCTCCTGGGCGCGGCCCCACGCCGGGTGGCGGGGCAGGTTGATGCATACGCCACCGAAGAAGTTGGCGCCCTGGGCGCGGGCCTCGACGCCGATGACCTCCCCGACGCGTTCCTCGAGGCGGACATCCCAGGTGGCACCGCGCGCCATCGATACCGGGAACGCCGTCGAACTGCCCATCACCACGCCACGTGGGCCATCGGAGAACCGCAGACCAGGGATGCCGAGGCGAGGAACGGCACCTTGAACGATCGGCCGCGTGTTGTAGCCCTCTTCGGCAATCTCCTGCATGCCCGGCCAGAAGTCCTGATCCCCATCGAGCAGATTCAGCCGCTCGTTAGCGGTCAGTTGGGAGTACAGACCGGCTGCAACCTCCTCTGGTTCGGCACCCGAACGGACCTCTTCCACTGATTTGTCATACACGTTACTGGGGGACGTGATGTCCGCTTCCATGAGAAAACTCTTTCTGCCGATAGCTTCTCGGATGGGTGACTTCGTATGACATCGACCGTGCTTCGATGCAGGCCGGTCAGCTAGTCGATTCATGGGCCTGGTTGCGCCGCGAACAAGACCGCCTAGGCGACTCTTCAGCGGGGGAACACCAGAGAGTGCCTCCGCCCCATTTAGGTTCCGTGGGTGACCAGAGGGAGATGTTGATCGTTCCCTGCAGCCGAACGAGGGAGTCGGCCCGCGGTCACTTGGAACCGTTCGTCGTGATCTCCTTATTGCGTGCAAATTGGAGTGCAGTCACGGCAAGATCGTGGTCCTCGGCTGACGTGAGGCCAGAGACAGCGAGTACGCCGATCATGGTTCCGTGGATGCGGATGGGAATGGCGCCGCCGGTGGGTGCGTAGTCGGCCGCGGATAGCCCGAAGACGGTGTGGAAGCTCATCGGGCCGTCGGCTGCGCAGGTCTGGCCGACCTCTTGGGAGGACCGGCCGAAGCGTTGGACGATGCGGGTCTTGCGCATCGTCCACTCGTCATTGTCTGCAGCGGTGCCGGGGAGGGCGGCGTGGAAGACGCGCTGCGCACCGAGGTGGATGCTGATGGTGACGGCGAGCTGCTCCGCGCGACATCGGGCGACCAGCGCGGTGCCGAGCTCCCAGGCGTCGTCGTGGCCGAAGGAGGCGAAGTCGGGTTCGTCATGCAATGTCGGGTTCCTTTGGGTGGCGCGTTGGGTGACGTTGCAGGTTCGGCCCATCCGGTCCAGATTCTGCGTGGCACTCAGATTGCTGGTCGGGTGCGGTGCGGAGAGGTGGATACTTCCGATTTTCCGTCGAAGGGCGTCCGACGGGGCATGGTCACAGGCAGGGCTCCTGTTCCCACCCAGCCTCACCGCAGGGGGCGTTGTCGAGGAGTTCCACACGGTGTGCCCGCACGGCCGATGTCGTGGGCGATGGCGTCCTCGTCGAGTGCGGAGGCCAAATCACGCAAGTCCGATTGCTTCTTCGGCCCGTCGGACCACACGGACCTGTAAGTGCGTGGCACCGTGTACCAGCCGCTCAGTTCCTGTCCGTCGAGAAGCAACCAGCGTTCGACAGATTGAGCTATCACTGTCCTTCCCCGTGGTGTGTTCTCGGGTACGGCGATTGCTCAGCGCCCGGCGAGCGAGCCGCCGATGCCACCGACGCTGAAGTATTTGTTCAAGACGGCAAAGATGATCGCCGGCGGCAGCAGCATCACCACGGAGGCGGCCATGACCGCACCCCAGTTGACCGCGTCCTGTTGGAAGAAGGTCTGCATCCCGACGGGGAGGGTGAAGATGGTGCTTGACCGCAGGAAGACAAGTGCCACCAGGTAGTCGTTCCACGCCACCAGGAACGCGAAGATCGCGGTGGACAGGACACCGGGCAGCGAGTTCCGCAGCACGATCTTGGAGAACGAGCCGAACACCGAGCAGCCGTCCACCCACGCGGCTTCCTCGAGCGCGCCCGGGATGGAGTCGAAGTATGCCGCCATCATCCACGTCGCCACGGACATCGTGCTGCCGACGTAGACGACGACCAACCCGATCAGGTTGTCAGTGAGCCCGATGCGGGCGAACAGGACGAACAACGGGATGATCGCGACGATCACCGGCAACGACTGGATCACGAACAGCAGTAGTGAGAGACCCGAGACTGTCTTGCCGCGGCCACGCGACAGCACATAGCCGGCCGGTGCGGCGACGATGACGGAGACGACCACGGTGGCGAGAGTGACGCCGAGGCTGTTGCCGAGCCAGGTCAGTAGGTCCGTGTCGGCGAAGACGTAGCGGAAGTTCTCCATAGTGAGAAGGCTGGTCGTGTTGCTCGACGAGCTGGGCCGGATCGCCAGAATGACGATGGCGAACACGGGTATCAGCACGATCAGGCATATGAGCAGAACGGCCGCGAAGCGCCACCACTGGCCGCGCATTGCAGGGTCGCCGGACGGGATGGGTCGCGGCCTGAGTGCGGCGGCGATGCGATCGGCTGTGCTCACGCGGTGTCCACCTTTCGGATCTGGCGGTACAGTGCGGTCGAGATGATCACCGGTACGAGCGTCATCAGAAACGCGATCGCCACGCCGGGGCCGGTGAGCAGGTCCTGGAAGACGGCGCGGTAGGCAAGCACCACTAGCGAGGACGTTGCGTCGACCGGTCCGCCGGCGGTAAGCAGATAGATGGTCGGGAAGTCGTTGACACAGAAGATCGTCATCAAGATCCAACTGATGTACGTGGAGCGGGAGATCAACGGCAGCGTGATGCGGGTGAACTGCTGCCACCGGGTCGCACCGTCGATGCTGGCGGCCTCATAGACCGTGGTGTCGATTGCGGCCAGTGCCGCCGACGTCATCAGCATCATGAACGGGAAGCTGACCCAGACCTTGAAGACGCAGACCGTGATCGCCGCCAGCGTGGGATCGGCGAGGAAGTGGACTTCTCCGAAGCCGAGATTGGCCGCCAGGGTGGGGACAGGGCTGGCCGGCGTACCGACGAGCCAGTTCCAGGCCGTGGAGGACACCACGATCGGTACCACCCAGGGCAGCATGAGCAGCACTTTGAACACCCTGCCACCGGGGATCCTCGTGCGCAGTAGCAGCGCCAGACCCATGCCGGCGAGCCAGCTGCCGAAGACGCCGACGACCGTGAAGATCAGGGTGAATCGGGCAGCGGTCCAGAACCGTGGGCTGGTCAGAACGTCTACGTAGTTGGTCAGCCCTACGAAATCGCCGGTCCCGGTCAGCGTGCCGTTGTGGGTCGACTGTGACGCCGCGATCGCCAGTGGGTAGGCGTTGATCAACAACAGCAGGATGACTGCGGGCGCGACCAGCACGATCAACGTGATCGCGCGGCGGCTGAAACGGTGGCTCCGGACCGACGCCACCACCAGTGCTTGGCTTCCGGAGGGTCGCCGAACCGACGACGTGAGCGAGGTCGGGGGATCCCCGCCAGAAATCGACGGCCCGGTCGTCACTTGACGACCGCTTCGAGGCCCCGCTGCAAGGTGGTGAGGGCGGTCTTGGGATCGGTCCGGCCCTGCAGCATGGTCTGCGCTAACTGGGGGAGCGCCTGGCCGCCGTCGACAGCCGCGAGCGCGGAGAAGGACTGGGCCGTCCTCGCACCGTATGTCTTACAGACAGGGATCCACTTTTCGACGATCGCGACCTGATTGAGGTCCTTGGTGAAGTAGTCCGCGGTGGCGATCGACTTCAGCACCGGCACGGGCAGCCCGACCGGGGTCTCCCAATAGCTGTGAAGCCGGCCTAAGTAGTACTTGAGGAACGCCTCCGAGGCCTCCTGCGAGGGGGTGTTGGCGTACATCATGAGGTTGTTCACGGCGAACCAGCTGCCGACGGTGCCACTCGGGCTCTTCAGGGGGCTGGTGACCAGCAAGTCCTTGGCGACCTCGCTCGCCCGCGCCGCGAGTCCGGGGGTATGGATCCCGATGCCGGCCTTCTTGCCGTTCCACTGCGACAACAGGTTGTCGATCGTGTAGGACACCGCACCCTTATCGATGATCCCCTCGTTCGCGAGCTCACGGACGAACGCCATCGCCTCGATGTTGGCGTCTGTCACACAGTCAGGCTTGCCGTCAGGGTCGAACAGCCCACCGCCGTTGTTGATCATCATCGCGACCATGGTTTGCGAGCCGAGGGGATTGTCGGCGCCGGAGCCCGTGGCGAAGCCGGAGGCACCGATCTTCTTCAGCGCCTGGCCTGCGGTCAGCAGTTCGTCCCAGGTGGTCGGAACCTTGGCGCTGGCTTGGTCGAGCAGCGCCTTGTTGTACCAGAACGGACGGACGTCGGTCTGCCACGGTATGGCGACGTAGCCGTTGTCGGTCTTCATCGTGTCGAGGATCCCGGGAAGGAAGTCGTCGTACGTGCCGTCCTTCTTCAAGCTTTCGATGAAGTTGTCGGCGTAGGCGATCGCGCCCTGCTCGGCGAACTGGAATGCCTGGAACCCGGCCCCGGAGCTGACAGCGGGACCGGTTTTGGAAGCGATCGCGGAGGAGAAGGTCTGGTAGAAGCCGTTCCATTGGACGGTCTGATACGTCGCCTTGCCGAAGCCCTGCGCCGGGCTGTAGCCGGTAACGATCTTCTCGCCCAGAGTGCTGTAGGCCTGCGATCCCCAGCTTGATCTTTAACCTGTGCGGCGGGGCCGTGGGGTAGTTGACTTCTTTGTGCGTTGTTTCGCTGGCTGCGTTTTGCGGGGTGTGTGCACGTCGTGGCGTGGGGTGGGTCGGGTGTTCTTTCGGCCTGGAGGTCGTCCGGGGCCGGGTCGGGACGGTTTCGGTGCTTGGGCCGGGCAGGCCGTCTGCGGGCGGATGTGTCTAAAGTTCCGGCGGACGCGGGCGGGGGTGAGTCTGTCCGGTGGGACGGGCCTTTCCCAGGGACGACGCAGGTCGGCTGCCAGGGGGCGGGCGAGCCGCAGTTGGGTGTAGGCGGCGAGGATCAGCCAGGTCCATCGGTCCGCCGCTTCTGGGGTGCGGATCTTCGGGGAGGTCCAGCCCAGGGTCTGCTTGAAGAGGCGGAAGGTGTGCTCGATGTCGAATCGCCGCAGGTAGGCCTGCCACAGGCGGTCTGCTTCTGCCGGGGTGGCGTCGGTGCCTGACCACCACAGCCAGACCGGCTTGGGGGTTGCTCCGCTGGGCAGGTGGTCGATGTCCAGGCGGATCACTGTCCCCTCGACGATGGGGAGGGTGCCATCGGCCGCGGCCCAGGACGAGCGGTGGGTCAGTCTGGGGTGGAGCCGGTTCCAGGAGCGGGCGGTGGCGGCGCCGTAGAGGCGTGTGCTGGTGACTGTTTCGGTGTCTGGGGTGCCCCAGGTGTCGGGCTGCCCGAAGACGAACTCGCCTCCATGCCGGGGCGGCCGGCCCTGGGTGTGCGGCAGCCGGGGTGGGACAGCCCTGCGCAGGACGCGGTCTGATCGCATCCGGGCCAGCACCTGCACGGGCAGATCCCTCAGGAGGAAGCCGAGGCGGGGTGCGTCGTATCCGGCGTCCGCGACGATGAGGATGTCCGGGTCGCCCGTCTGCCACTGCCCCGCGGTGATCAGTCGCTGAAGCAGATCTCGCAGCTGCCGGGCGGTGACGGTGGCGGTGTCGTCGCCCGGCGCCAGACGAAGCGCGTCCAGGGGTGCGGTCCATGAGCTTCGGCCGGGCTCCAGTGCGCAGATGATCGAGTACGGCCAGCCGGGGACCGGAATGTGCTGGTCCTTGCCCCTGCCGTAGGTGTGACACAGGATTCGTTCCGGTGAGGTGTGGGCGTCGGGCCGCAGCCAGCAGGTGACATCGACGGCCAGGACCAGTCGGCCATCGGCAGCCCGCGGCAGTGGCACCTCAGCCAGTGCCCGCCGCAGCCGGCCGGCATCAATGCGTCCACGGGCCACCGCGGCGTAGAGCCCACCATGGCCCCGGCGGTGTTCACCCACCAGCGACAGCTCGGCCAGCGACCTCACTGGTCCGTCGCCGCACAGGACAGCATCAGCCAGCTCGAACAACGCGTCCGAACGAGCGGTCAGGCAGGAGTAGAACTCGCCCCGGAAGCATGACAGTTCCGCCAACGGCTCTCGCCGGGCATCGTGATGCAGCAGACTCATCCTCACGGCCTTCGTGCTCGACGTGTGTGTTCCTTGGTCGGAGCACATGTTCAGACGAAGGCCGCTTCCGCGTACGGCAGTTACCGGACCGAGTGATCAAGTTCGACGCACCATTCGACGTCGGACGTTAAAGATCAAGCCAGGGCATGTCCCAGAACTTGAGGTCACCACCAGCGCTGGCTGACTTGCTGCCGCCGCTGCCGGACACGTTGCACGCGCTCAAGGCGGGCACGGCAAGTGCCGCCCCGGCCAGGCCGAGGAACCCCCGGCGGGTTACCCCGTCGGCCTGTGCTCGATTCATGTTCGCTGCGCTCCTTCCGCGACCGCCAGGGTCGTCACATAGGCTTAAGCTCTTACATTTGAGCCTGCTATGCGTCAACGCACAAGCGTGACAGTAGGTGGTCAGGAAGAAGTTGTCTTACACTTGATGCTATGTCAATAGCGGGACTCGGCTTTATCCGAGAGGTCTGGTTGATCATGTGATGCCGCACGGGCGCGGACGTCTTGGTGGTCGGTGTGTGGGCTTGGCGTCCGGCAGCGGTGTTCCCGTAGCCCGCCAGGTTGAGTACGCCGCGGATCAGATCGAGGACAGTGGCCAGGGCGGCAATTGAGATGCGGCGCGGGCACCCCCTACAGCCGGATAGTCGTTGTGTGTCCGCGCTGCGCCCAGGGGGGCGACGGGAAGCCGCCTCTTGTGCAGCCAGTGCGAAATCAGAGTCTTGAGGGCCTTGCCCCAAGGCCGGGTAGTTAGGGCTCGCAGATCAGTAACTCGCCGTCTTGATCTCCGGTTTGGGGATGCCGAGGTGTGTGTTGAGATCGTCGCGGGCGGCCAGCGGCGTCTCTGCGGGTTCGATGGTGTGTCCAATTTCGTGGAGGAGTTGGCGGGTTTGGCTGATGGTCCGGTTGAGAGTCATAGGTGTCACGGTGAAGAGCGGGGCGATGACAACCTGGGGGAGTTTGAACCGCTGGTAGAGGATGGTGGCCAGGAGTCGGTCGACGAGGGTGAGGCCGGGGCGGCGACCGTGTAGAGCCAGTGGCAGGGGTCTTCTGCCGGTCGCCGCCGCGTCGTTGCTGGAGGTCTGCTTCCCGCTGAGCCGCGCGGGCCGCTGCCAGCTCGGTGACCAGCGAGTCCCGCTGCTCGTGCGGGATGCCGGTGAGGGCGGGATGGGTCAGCCAGCCGCGGCCGGGGCCGGCTTCGTTCTGGGGCGGGACCGGAAGGACGCTGTCCCGGGGGACTGTAAAACGTTCGGCCCAGTCTCACATTCGGTGGTGACGGAGCGTGCTGTTATCCGAGGAGGATGCGGTGCCGGAGCAGGGTGAAGCCTGCTCGTCCGTGCATCTGGCGCGCGATCCGTTTGGTCTTGGCGTTGACGCCCTCGGTGGGGCCGTCGCTTACGGAAGCGTGAGCCCGGCGATCACGGCGTCGATGTCCCGGTCCAGGCCCCGGGTGAAGGCGTGTAGGTGGGGCAGGTCGGCTGTTCGGGCTGGGCGATCCAGTGCGTGAGCGCATCGGCATTGTCGGTGTGTGGCGTACAGAGCGGGGCGAAGTCTCTGATACCTGTGGCCAGTTGGGTCATTTCGGGGCAGGCGGCGGTGAGCTTGGCCAGGAGTTCGTGCTGCTCGGGCTTGAGGTTGTCGGGTCTGGTCAGCAGCATCCGGGCGAGCCGACGTGGCGAGATATGGCTGTGGTCGGCGTCCGCGCGGCCTTGGTTGATGTACTTGTGCAGAAGGTTCAGGCAGCCTGTGAAGCCGAGGGTCTTGATCTCTTCGAAGAGGTGCTGGACGGGGACGCCGGGGTCTTCACTTGGGCGCTTGCGCAGGTGCTCGCGGTAGGGATCGACCAGGCTGGCACGGTACTTGGGGACGCGGAGCATGCGCTCGGGCCGGTCGGCTCGGGCGTAGCGTTTGACGGTGTTCAGGGCCAGTTGCAGGCGGCGGGCGCATTCGAGCAGGCCCACGCCCTGGTCGAGCAGGCCATGAACCTGATGCCGGCGTTCGAGGGTGGTCTGAGCGCGGGGCCCGTCGTAGATCGGCGCGTCCCGTACGGTGGCCCAGCAGGCACTGTGTGCCTGCACCTCGCTCAGGGCGGCTTCGCACAGGTTCTTCCATAAATGCCAGCGATCACCGACTTGCACCACGTCAGGCAGAGCACGGCGGATGGCCTCGGCGTAGGTGGCTGAGCCGTCGCGGCACACGACCTCGATGCCCGGATGCCGGCGCAGCCACGCTTCCAGCGTGTCGGCCGTGCGGTCGGGCAGCACGTCGATCCGTTCATGGGTCTCGGCGTCGATCACCACGGTGGCATAGCGGTGCCGCCGGCGCAGGGCGAAATCGTCGACGCCGATCACGCGGGGCACACGCCCGTGGGCAACGGGATGCGCAGCAGGGTGCGCAGGGCCGTGTGACGGGACAGGCCCACCGCGAGTATCGCCAGCAAACGTGATCCCGCCCGGCCCGCTTGCTCTTTGATCACGGCCTTGACCTGCCTGGTCAGACGAGCGGTGCGTCCTGGTATCGCTCCAGCACCCGGGCACCTGTTCGTGGAAAGTGTGGCGGCAGCCTCGCGTGGGACACACCAGACGCCGCACCCGCACACGGACCACCACCCGTCGCCCGTCGCCCGCCGCCCGTCGCCCGTCGCCCGTCGCCCGTCGCCCGTCGCCCGGAACGTCGACCACCGTCCGCCAGTGATAGCCGTGCACCCGTCCCGACGAGGCCCCGCACACCGGGCAGACCGCGGTGTCCGGGCCCGCACCACGATCCGCTCACCCTCGTCGACCACATCCCCCATGACCAGTGGGGACAGACCCGAGAACACCGTCTGCACAAGCTCGTTGACACCTATCGCATGAAGGTCAACGACCCAACTCTCCCTCACCACCGAATGTGAGACAGGGCCGCTCACCGTACAGACCCCACTTAACGGAGTCCTACTAAACGACATCACGCCAGCAAGGTAGGTAGTAGCGGTTGCAGGGCAGCCGAGGCGGCGAGCGCTGCGGCCACGGGGAGTCCTGCGAGGACCGCTGTCAACTGCGGCGGTGGGCTTGCTGACCTCATCCTTGACCGCGATCTGTCAGGCAATTAGGTTGTCTGTCACTCAGTTTAATGTCAGATCTAACCGCTGGTATGGCCAGGGCGTTTCCGCCAAAGTCCCCGTCCAGCGCCTCCCCAGCCAGCTTGAGTTTCGGCCCGCTTCCCTCCTTATCTCCTGCGAGGACTGATGACCGGCACACTCCCTGCTCCCCGTGTTATCGGCCCGTCCGATGTCCGCCCCCTGCGCTGGGGCATCGTCGGCACCGGCTGGATCGCTACCAGGTTCGCCCGCGCACTCCATACCCACACAACTCAACGGATCGTGGCCGTCGCGGCGCGCAGCACTGAGCGGACCATCGCGTTCGCCGCCGAGCACGGCATCGAGAAGGCGTCGCCGACGCCGGAGGCGCTCGTGTCCGACTCGTCCGTCGACGTCGTGTACATCGCCACCCCCCACAGCTCACACCGCGAGTTCGCCTTGCTCGCGATCGCTGCGGGCAAGCACGTACTCATCGAGAAGCCGCTTGCGACGTCGGCTGAGGAGGCTGGCGAGATCGTGGCCGCCGCGCGTGCTGCACGCATCTTCGTGATGGAAGCGATGTGGACCCGCTACCTCCCACAGACGGACATCGTGCGACAGCTCCTGGCGGACGGTGCACTCGGCGACGTCCATCTCGTCACCGCGGACTTCGGATTCAGCGCACCTTTCGACCCCAGAGGTAGGCTGTGGGATCCCGCTCTCGGCGGCGGAGCATTGCTCGATGCAGGCGTTTACCCGATCTCATTCGCCTCGTTCGCGATCGGCGAGCCCAGCGTGGTGCGGGCATCTGGGGCGATGACCTCGACCGGTGTCGACGCGCGAGCGGCGGTCTTATTGGAAACGGCAAGCGGAGCGCAGGGGCTCCTTGCGACTTCGATTGTCTCGGAGTTGCCCACAAGGGCGATGGTGATCGGTTCCGAGGGGCGAATCGAGGTCATGAGTTCGTTCTTCACACCGAGTGGCGTCACGTTGATGAAACGCACCGACGCGATGGGGGCGGTTCTGACCTGGGTTGACGACACCTTCGAAGAGGGTTACGACGCACTGAGCTATCAGGCGAATGCCCTCGCCTCGTACGTTGCGGCGGGTCTGACCGAGTCCCCGTTGCACCCCCTCGACGAGACGGTGTCGGTCCTCGCCACGATCGACGAGGCACGCGCACAGGTGCTGGGGTCCGCTGGGCCACCGGTCGCGGCGTAGATGTGGTCGACACTGACGCGAGCGCCGATCCGGCAATATCGTGGAGCATCACGCGCGCGAGCTCCAGTGCATCCATCCCAACGGCCTGGGACAGTTTCACTCCGACCGCCCGAGCAGTCACCGGTAGTTCGTTAAATTCAGCGGTAGAGGTCAATCGCGTGTCCGGTGCTGACGGCGTCGATCAGGGCTTGGAGCTCGGAGGGTGGTGGGGTCCTGTCCGTCCAGGCTCGCCACCATCGGTTGAGGGGGACGGCGGGGGTGAGCCAGGAGGGGATGTCGCGTAAGGCCCTGGGCTAGCAAGGCTGTTGGGGCCGGTGGGACGGGGCTGGTCCCCCTCTCTCTGGTCCCTCGTCGGTCGGAGCAGGGGTCCGGCGCGGTGGCGTCCAGGGGGCCGGGTGGGGTGAACCATTGATCCCGGCAGAAGGAGAAGGCGCAGTTGACCAGGGTCTGGTGGCGGCGGATGGCGCGGTCGGAGCGGACTTGGAAGTCGGCCCAGCCCAGTTCGTCCTTGATTTGCTTGTAGCTCTGCTCGATCCAGGGCCGCAGGCCGTAGAGGCGCACGATCTCGGCCAGGTCGGCGGGCGGGTGCGGGCTGGTGGCGGCGTGGGGTGCCTCGGGGTGGGGCAGGTTGGTGGCCAGGTACCAGGTGGCCTTCTCCGGCAGGGCAGCCGGATCAGTGGTGGCCACGACCAGGCGGCAGGGTGAGTCGGGGCCGTAGCCGCCCAGGCGGGCATCGGCTGCCTGCTCGGAGCGGCGTTTGGCCCCACGTTCCACGGGGAGGCCCGCTACGCGCGGCAGTTGATGCACCTGCTCGGCCCGCAGTCGCTGGTGTTGGCCGACCGCGGCTTCGACAATGGCAAGCAGCTGGCCGAGTTCGCCGGCACCGGTGCCCAGTTCCTGGTCCGCCTCACCTCCAAGCGCCGTCTGCCCACCACCCAGCGGTTATCCGACGGCTCCTACCTGTCCAGTATCCGCTCGGTGCAGGTGCGGATCATCGAGGCCGACATGGCCGCGACCTGCACCGGCGGCACCCGCCTGCACGACGGATACCGGCTGGTGACCACGTTGCTGGACCCCGGACAAGACCCCTCCGGCACCCTTGTCCACCTGCATCACGAGCGCTGGGAGATCGAGTCCGCCTACTACGCTCTGCGCCACACGCTGATGCAGGGCAGGGTGCCGCGCTCCACCGACCCGAGGGGTGTCGAACAGGAATTGTGGGCCCAGCTCACCCTCTACCAGCTCCTGCGCACCGCCATGGTCGACGCCGTCGAGTCCGTGCCTGGCACCGACTTGGACCGGGCCAGCTTCACCATCGCCCAGGAAGCGGCCCGCGACCAGGTCGTGGCCGCCCAGGGCGTCCTTGACGAGGACGCCGGTCTCGTCGGCCGGATCGGTCAGGCTGTCCTGGCCAATCTCCTGCCCGCCCGCCGCCCGCGAATCAGCTCCGGCAAGGTCAAATCTCCCATGCCGCGTTATGCCAGAACCGACGACGGACGCCCCATGAACAGCACGAAGATCGCATCCATCACCATCAGCGTCCACGCCGTTCAACCAACCACGCCTGCTTTCGTCTCCCGCCGTCACCCCTTCCCTCCCGCTGCGCCGCACGCGCGCGCTCCGCAGCTGCCACCCCTCATCGACCGCACCATGGGGTTCCTGCACTCCCAGCCAGGGCGCTGCTGGAACGCCACCGACCTCGCGCACGCCCTGGCCGTGAACAACATCAACAGCTACCGTGTGCTGCTTTCCCGCTGGGCCAGCCAGGGACACTTCGCCAAGGTCGGCAGAGGCACCTACACCCTGATCGAGGATCTGGCCGCCCTGTCGCCGCCGCCGGTACCTCCCCGTGTCGACCCGGCCCTTTCCCGGTTCGAAGGCACTCTCGCTGTCCTGCAATCCGCGCCGGAACACTCCTGGACCGCCGGGGGGATCGCACCAGCACTCGGCATTGCCAACCCCAACGTCTTCGCCACCCAACTGAGCCGCTGGGCACGGAACGGGCGGATCACCAGAACCCGCAGAGGGGCCTACACCTTCTTGCCCGACGCGCTAAAACCACTGGCAGAAAGCGGGTTGACCTGCGGAGGAAAGCCTTAACTCCGCGGCATTGGCACAGGAGCCAGCGTTGGGACCCTATTCTGCCGCACTCGACCTGCCCCACGCCCTGATCGACTGGGTCACCATGCTCATCGTCACCCGCGAGGGTGACCGACGATGCAAACTCCCGCCGCACCAGCGTGCGCTCGTCGCCCTGACGTACTTGCGTAAGCACGACACGCTTGCCCAGATCGCCGTCGGCTTCGGTATCTCGGTGGGCACCGCTCACGCTTACACCACCTCGGTGATCAGCCCGCTCGCCGACCGTGCACCGGGCCTGCTCAAGGTGGTGCGCGAGACCGATCCCGACTACGTCCTGCTCGACGCCACTCTCGCGGAGTACGACCGCTGGGCGACGGCCGGGCCGACTACTCTGCCAAGCACCGCCGACATGACCGATCCGGATGGCCGGCTGCTGTGGATCTCGCCCGCATTGCCCGGCCGCGCGCACGACCTGACCGCGGCCCGCACCCACCAGATCATCCGGATCTGCGAACGCCAGGGCGTCCCGGTCCTCGCCGACCGCGCCTACATGGGAGCTGGCCCGTGGGTGACAACGCCCCTCAGACGCCCGCCGGGCCGTGACCTCACGCCAACCCAGCAGACCGTCAACGGAGCGCTGCCCGCGGCACGGGCACCGGTCGAGCGCGGCGTCGCACGGCTCAAGTCGTAGCGGATCTTCCGCAGGGCACGACGCAGCCCAAATCGAATGTCGTCAATCTCCGCCGCCGTCCTCACCCTGGAGCGGCAGCGCTGAAATGGCGAACTGTGTCCCGAAGAACCCGGAGCCACGCTGGTGGTGAAGGTGCGCCCCGGCCGCGTGCATGGACGCCGCCCTGGTCACATCGACGGTCGCGTCAGTCGAGTGCGACGCCTGTGTGGCTCTCGAGGGCTTGGACGAGGCGGGTCTGGAACTTTTCGTCCTGCGCCGCGGGACATGGGGTCTGCGTCTGCCGGTGGTACCAGTAGCCGCCGGTGCTCGGGGTCACGCCGTGGTGCGTGGCGAGCCACACCTGGGTCTGGTGCCCAGCGGTCAGGTCGTCTGGTGCGCCGGCACCTCCCATCCGTGTGGGCACCCACCCGGGGTCGACCGCATGACTCGTGGTTCCCTCCCATCGGGACGCGAACGCGAACGCGAGGGTGGTGACCCACAGCTTGCTGTCGTCGTAGGAGGCGGTGCCGGCGGCCAGCCGTCGCAGGCCCGTGGAGCCGGATCGGTGCATGGAACTGCTGAGGTAGATGAGCCGGCCCGGTTTGTCCATCAGCGCCGTCAGCAGGTAGGGAGCGACCGTGTTGACGGTGCCCGCATCGCGGGAGTTCATGGTGCCGGCGTTGTGAATGACGGCGTCGAAGCGGCCGAACTCGCCGACTTGCCGGGCGACATCGCGGATCTCGTCGAGGTCGGCGAGATCCCCGGTGACCACACCTTTCCAGCGGCCGGGGTCCTCCGCGCCGGTGAGACGGGCCGGGTTCCGGACGTGGACGACCACATCGTGCCCGTCGTCGACCAGGGCGTTCGCCGTGTTACGCCCGAGCCCGCCGGCTGCCCCGGTCACCAGGATCAGTGCCATGTCAGTCCTCTCCTGTGCGTGTGGGCGGTGCGTCCCTGCCCACACCACGAACCGTACGGCTGCGTCCGGCAAGTTGGGATGCACTGCCAGTACACCCATCCCCGGTAGCTCACCATCGCGCAGCATGACCGCTGGCGGGAAGAGGCTTCGGGCATACGCCGCGCAGAGGGCCGAATCCGCAGAGAACACGGTCCGTTTGTGTGGTCGAGCTGAGCCGTGCGGGCGCGCGCCTTGGGGTGACGCGTCCATGACCGATCGGGAGTGAAAGCTCTATGAGCTCAATTACCAAGACAGACAGCGGCCCTCTCCCCTTGAGGCGCCGCGGCCTGTTGGCAGGGACGGTAGCGTGCCCGGCATTCCGGAGAACTACGCGGCCTACGGGCAGGCCGTCCGCCAGCTCGGCTACTTCCTCTTCGTCCAGGCCGCGCACTTCCCACCTGACGAACACCCCACCGCGTCCCCGGATCGCCGGAATCTACCTGGATTCGAGGTGGCCTCAGGCAGGCGGGCGATCGCCTGACAGTCACGCCGAGCCGCGACCCGGTAGCCGTTTCACGTCGACCGAATCCCTGACCCGCTCGGATCCCCCCGATGGTGTCGCAGGCGATGCCGTCGCCTCCGGCTGCCTTCGCCCTACAAGTAGCAGCGTCTGTAAGGCCGCAGGGAGGAGACACGAGTGATGCGGCAGGACAGGGCGCGGACGGACGGCCGCGGAGATTGCGGCTGTGGCGTTGGTGGTGTGCCGAAGGCTACGGAGCCAACGCCCGCCCATTCGGCAGCACCGGCATTTCATCAGGTTCGGCGTCCTTTGCGACGGCGGCGATGACGCCGGTTCGCCGCTCGGGCATGGCCTGTGACGCCCGAGCGACGAACCGGCCGTAGATGTCGGACGCTCAAGTCTGAGCGTGGATCAGGCCGGCTCAGCGAGGGACCGCGTGGGCCCGCCCGCACTCACGAGGTCCGCCGGGTCTTCCGTCCTTGGCGCGCGGGGAACCAGCCCGGTCAGTACGGCGCCGATGAGGCCGGGCACGGCGAGGGCGTAGAAGTTCCACTGGAACGCCAGCCCGGATCCGATGATGAGTCCGAGCAGCGGTGGGGCGAGCATCGAGCCGAGGCGACCGAAGCCCAGGGACCAGCCCATCGCCGTGGCGCTCGCCCCTACCGGGTAGTGCTTGGAGACGTAGGCCAGGACGAACGACTGTGTCCCCATCGCCCCAAGGCCGCCCAGCGCGACGGCCGCGTACAGCACGCCCGTGGGCAGCTGCAGACTGAGCACCAGCACGGCGACGCTGGACACCAGAAATGTCGTGACGATGATCGGCTTGGAGCCGATTCGGTCTGCTACGAACGAGAGGGCGATCGTGCCGACGACGGCGCCGATGTTGAACATGAGGAGGAAGCCGAGCGCGGAAGCCGAGGAATGGCCGGCGCGGTGCATGATCTCCGGGAGCCAGATGTTGAATCCGTAGATCATGAACAGGCACAGGCAGCACATCGCCAGGAAGCACAGGGTCGCCATGGCGTAACCGCGCGAGAAGAGTACCCGCACCGACGACTTGCCGCCTGAGCCGGTTCCGGACGGGCGTGCCTCCGGCGCCGGTACGGCCTTCGGCGCGTCATCCAGGGCGATTCCCCAGCGGTTGGCCGTCTTTTCCGCCTCGGCGTGCCGCCCTTTCGCCCGGAGGAACGCGATCGACTCGGGCAGGAGCATGAGGGCCAGCGGCACGACCAGGAGTAGCGGGAGGAGGCCGAGCAGGAACATCGTCTGCCAACCGAACCGGGGAATGACGAAGATTCCGGTGAGAGCGGCGATCATGCCGCCCACGGGAAAGCCGCTGAAGACGATCGCGAAGACCAGGTTGCGTGATTTGGGATGTGAGTACTCACCGACGAGTGCGCTGGCGGTCGGCAGTACGCCGCCGAGACCGAGGCCGGCGGCGAACCGAAGGAGGCCGAACATCTCCGGAGAGGTGGCCATCGAGCACAGGCCCGTCATCACGGAGAACCAGGCCAGGCAGCCGATCAGCGTCTTGCGTCGGCCCAGTGTGTCGGTGAGCGTGCCGACGGATGTGGAACCTATGAGCATCCCGACCAGGCCGAACGAACCGATCAGGCCGACACCGGCGGGAGTCAGGCCCCACCCGGGTTCGTGAAGAAGCGAGGGAACCACCGCGCCGTAGATGATGACGTCGTAGCCATCGGAGATGACGGTGATCCCACAGATCGCCAGTACCAGCAGTGTCACCGGAGGCCATTTGGCATTGCCGCGGCTCCCTCTGCGAATGTCTTCTTGCATGACACTTCCTCTCACATGGCTTTGCTTTTCGGGTGAGGGTTTTTCTCACTTCGGGGCGGCGCGTGGAAGCTTGATGGTGGTCTCTGACCGGTGCCGTTCTGGGGCGCACAAGCGGAAGCCGAAGAAGCGTCCAGCCGGATCAGCAGGTGTGACGTGTAGATGTGGGCCCCAGGGAGGCGGGCAGCCTTGGTTCCGCGAGGGCGGCGGTTCTCCTCGACGTCCTGAGTGGGTTGTCCGCGTCACACCCGCATCGCTAAGTGTGCACACTATTTCTGGCATGTAAAGGGTTCCGTCATGCGGTTCAGGAAGGATTGACGGAAGCGCCACCCGCTGGGCGGCTTCGGTCCGGGGTGCGCCCCGGCCCTGTGACACCTTGGTGATCTTGTGAGCCTGGGGGGTCCGGTAAGCGTGGTATCGCAGGCGGGAGCCGCTTCGGGCGCATCTGACGCGAGTGCTCTTCTGGTGAGTTTCGACGCTCCGTGATCGCACATGCGTAGCCAGGCGTGCGGCTTTGTTGGGGTGTGACGGCTCCGTTGCGCTCGGTTGGGTGTATGCACATTGTGGTCGTGTGGACCAAACACCCATCGGCTCCGAACTGGGTTGCGGACCATGGATCATCAGCGCCGCCACCGAGCAGGCGTCCAGGCTCATGTCCTCGCGCACGCTGGCGGCGCCGATCCGCTGGCATTCCGCCAGTACCCCACACAGTGCGGCCGGGGCGGTGATGGTTCCGGGCGTGAAGCCGGCCAGGCTGGGCGCACCGGCGGGCGCCACAACGATGTCACCCGGCTTCTTCCGCTGGCCGACGGCCCGCTCGAATGCGGTGCGTGCGGGTCCGGCCCCGCCGCGAGCCCCGCGCCCTGTACACCGACCGCGGCTACGACCAAGACCTGTAACGCCGCCGACTGCGCGAGCGCGGCGTCGTCCCGGAGATCGCCCGGCGGAGGCAACCGCATGGTTCGGGCCCGGGCCGCGTCCGGGGGTGCCGACTCCGCCATCGCCCGGCTTCACGGTCCTCGCCGCTCACGGACCCGCCGGGACGTCCGCGAGGACATGCGCGACGCCTCTCCCGGTTCGCCCATCGCATGACCCACGCCTGCGAGCACCCAGCATCGTGAAAGGACCGCTGACACCTGCGAAGGCGGACGCGGCATGCGGCTCGGCGCCGCACTTTCCAGACGCTGGGGTGCCCGCTGAATCCACGACGGCAACTGCGTCTGGACGGAGCAGGACCTTCCCCTCCTGGGCACCGCCGGTCTGAGGGAGCAGACGTTCCCGCGCCACTGCCCGGATCGCGGCCGGAGGCTGCGGCCGGGGTTCGTCGGGTTCAGCAGTCGATGGTGAGGGAGGCTCCCGCGACGCGGGAGACGCAGGCGCACATCGCCCGACCCTCCGCGCGCTGGCGTTCGGAGAGGAACACGTCCCGGTGATCGACGCTGCCGTCCACGTCGAGTACCGCGACTCTGCACAGGCCGCATTCGCCTCGGCGACAGTCGTACATCATCTCCACCCCGGCGCTTTCGAGGGCGTCGAGGAGGCTCGTGCCGACGGGTACGTCGAAGCTCAGCCCGCGTGCGGGAACCTCCACGCGGAACGGTGCCGCGGGAAGGGCCCCACTCGTGCCGAACGTCTCGAAGCGGAGTCCGCCGGGTGGCCTGGCGGCGTGTTCCCAGGCTGCCCGTACGGCCGTCAGCAGCCCCATCGGGCCGCAGACGTACAGCACGCCCCCGTCGGGTACCGACGCGACGAGCTCGTCCGGGTCCACGAGGGCTCCGTGACTGTCCTCGACGACCCGGACCCTGCCGGGGTGTTCCCGCTCGAGGTCCCCGACGTAGGCCATGTGGTCGCGGGACCGGCCGGCGTAGACGAGTTGATAGTCGGCGCCTCGTGTCCGGAGGGCGTGGGCGAGCCCGACGATGGGTGTGATGCCGATGCCGCCGGCGAGGAGCACGCTCGGCAGTGGCCCCGGGCTGAGCGGGAACTCGTCGATGGGGCCGGCGAAGGTGATCTGCGAGCCGAGGCGCAGGCTGTGCATCCACCACGATCCTCCACGGCCGTCCCGCTGGAGGCGTACGGCGATGCGGAGCAGGCCGTCGTCGTGGCCGCGGTCGACCAGCGAGTACGAGCGGGTCTCGGGCCCACCGGCCAAGGGGACGGTGATGTCGATGTGACTGCCCGGGGGGACCGATCGAACCGGCGCGGACGGGCGCAACACCAGTTCGACGATGTCCGGTACGAGTTCGCTGCGTCCCGCCACGACGGCAAGGTCTGCTGTGCGGCCGTACGGGCCGGAACCGGGGAGCTGCTTGGAGGAGTCGACGGTGCTCGTCATGCCGTCTCCCTCGTCGTGGCCGCGACGGCGGCCAGGCGGCTCGGAGGTGTACGGTCGCGTCCCTGTTCGCGTGCGACCTGTGCGTCGATGATGCGGCGCACCCACATCCCGCCGACGTCGATGTTGAGGTTGTAGAACTCGTGTCCCGGGTTGGCCTCGATCGCCCGCTGCTGCGCGTTGAGCATGTGGGTGTCCTGGCCGAAGACCCGGGCCACAGCCTCGCGGAGCAGGTTGGTCAGGCTCTGGTCGTGCAGGTGGTAGTTCCGCCTGAAACACCAGAAGTAGTGGGAGCCGCCGGCCGCGGCGGGCGTCACGGTATTGAGCGCGTAGCCGTTGATGCCGGCGCTCCGGTCACCCTCCGGGGCACCGGTCCCGGTCGGCGCGACACCGACATCGATGGTGATCGTCGAGGGAGCGGTGTAGCGGATGACCTGCCACCGGTCGACGGGCCCCTGGTGGTCCGGGTTCTTGCGGCGCAACTGCATGCCGAGGAAGGGTGGCGCCTCGATTCCCCGCATCCACCGGGTGAGCGTGACCGAATGGTCGTCGTGGGCCACGTCGGGTTCGGCTTCCGAGAGCTCGTCGTTGGCGAGGCTGTCGGCGTGCAGGAACTGCTCGTGGGTGAGGTCCATGAGGTTGTCGAGGACCAGCCTGTAGTCGCAGTCGACAGTGATGGTCCCGCCGTCCCCGGCCCACTGCGGATCGTCGTTCCAGTGCAGGTCCGGAACGAGATCGGGATCGGCCACCGCGGGATCGCCCAGCCAGACCCAGACGAACCTGTGCCGCTCCACGACCGGGTACGAAGCGACCGCGGCGGAGGGGTTGAGCGTCTCCTGGGCAGGCATCCGGGTGCAGCGGCCATGGGGCCCGAAGGCGAGGCCGTGGTAGCCACAGACCACCTCGTCACCGTGCAACTCGCCCATCGACAACGGCACGAGACGGTGCCAGCAGGCATCGGCCATCGCCACCGCGTTCCCGGAAGTGGTGCGGTACAGCACGAGCGGTCGCTCGCATATGGTGCGCGGCAACAGGCCGCGACCTACTTCGGTGTCCCAGGCCGCGGCGTACCAGGCGTTCAGTGGGAACATGACGGTTCTCCTCCTCCGGTTGTTCACGTGCTGCCGTCGGGAACGACGGGGACGTCGGGGTTCGGCGGCAGCCGTCTCGCAAGGACGAGTCCGCAGCCCCCGTGCGAGGTACCAGCTCTCGACACATCGCAGAGCGTGGTGAGGAGCGGGAACGAGGCTTGCGTCGGTCATCGGCGCCACGCCGTAGGGCCGGTGCCACCTGCCCCCTGGGGGGCGCCTCCGGTCACGACAGGCTATGCAGCCACCAGGAATGAGTCCAATGAATGATACGAATGACTCGCAATCGTGTCGTCAATGAACTGCGCGCATCAGCTGCTCCCGCAGCCACGCCCGCCCGGGATCGCCGGCGCCGCGCGGGTTCCACACCAGATCGACTCCCAAAGGCGGCAGTGGAACCGGCGGCTCCACCACGCGCAGCCCGTTCTGCCCCGCCAGCCGCTGAGCCAGCCTGCGGTGCAGCAGTGCGATCATGTTCGTGCCGCTCACCACCGAGGGGATCATCAGGAACTCGGAGACGACGACCTGCACGACGAGATCGGGGATCATCCCGGCCAGGGCGTGCTGTGCGCCGACACGTCCCCCCTCCCACTCGAACACCACGTGGGGCAGCCGGGCGAGGTCGTCGACGGTGAGTGTCGCGCCGATGCGGTCGTTCTTCGCGTCGGCGACCACGACCCAACTCTCGTTGTAGAGCCGCTCCCTCGGCAGCGTGGTCGGCATGGTGTCCGGCAACAGCGCCACGTCAGCGGTCGCGTCGGTGCGGGTGAGGTCCATCAAGAACTCGGGCGCTTCCAGATGGAGGCGGACCCCCGGCGCGGTCACGGCGAGCATCGTGCTCAGGGCGGGTACGACGGTCAGGGCCGCGGCGCTGGACGCAGCGATGCGGAAGGTGCGGTCCGACGTCGCCGGATCGAACGTCGGAGGTGCGAGCACCTGACTGGTGGCGGTCTCCAGGATCAGGTTGACCGGTTCGATCAATGCGGCGGCACGGGTCGTGAGCACGTACTGCCGCCCCACCCGGAGAAGGAGGTCGTCCCCAAGCGTGCGCCGCAGCCGCTGCAGGGCGTTGCTCATGGCCGGCTGCGTCAGCCCGACCGCCTCGGCGGCGCGCGTGACACTGCGGTGTTCGAGCAGGGCCGCCAGCAGCGGAAGCAGGTTGAGGTCGACGCCGTGCAAGCCGGTTACCGGGCGCTGCGCCCGAGATTCAGTATTCACTACATCTATATAGCGCATTGAGAAAGGTCATTCGACTGACTGTCGGCAGGGGTATTACGGTTCTGGCCAGGGCGCCGAGCCCTGCGGGCCGGTGAGCCCGCGACGAAATCGATCACACCATCACGCAGGCCCTGGGCCACGGCCGTCACCGGCTGCGGCCCGTGCATTCGGGAAGCCGATGCTCCGGAGCCCCGCCGACGGAGCCGGATCTCCGGAAGCGGGGCAGTTGAAGCGGAGGAGTGACATGCGTCGCCGAGGCCACCGTCGGGGACCTCGCCGTCCCGGATGAGCCGCTCGACACTGTGCCGCCGATCCCGTAGTGGTGCGAGCCGGAGATCTTGTTACTGATCGGTCGCGGCCTCACCGGGCCGCATTTTGTACATGCCAACGGATGTCAGAGTCGCCGAGGACGCGGGTCCACAGCGAGCCGATGACTAGCTGCCCCACGACCGCCGTCACGACGAACTCGCTGGAACAGAGCACCGTCACCCGACAACACCTGCGCTCGTGGGCTCTCCTGCCCCTGCCGAGTTCCATCGGTTGCTTGATCTGCCATCGATTCATCTCCGTCGATTCATCTCTGTGGAAAATGAGGGAACCCAGCAATGTCCCAGCAGGTACGAGGCGTTGTCGCGCGGGCGAAGGGCGAGCCCGTCGGCATCGAGACGATCGTGATCCCCGACCCGGAGCCGGGGGAGGCGGTGGTACGGATTCAGTCCTGCGGGGTGTGTCATACGGACCTCCACTACCGTGAGGGCGGCATCAACGACGAGTTCCCCTTCTTGCTCGGCCATGAGGCGGCCGGTGTCGTGGAGTCGGTCGGCGAAGGCGTGACCGCCGTCGCGCCCGGGGACTTCGTGATCCTCAACTGGCGCGCCGTGTGCGGTCGTTGCCGCGCTTGTCTGCGCGGCCGGCCCTGGTACTGCTTCAACACCCACAACGCCCGGCAGAAGATGACCCTCACCGACGGCACAGAACTGTCGCCGGCCCTGGGCATCGGCGCCTTCGCCGAGAAGACCCTGGTCGCGGCCGGGCAGTGCACCAAGGTCGCCCCGGCCGCGTCACCGGCCGCCGCGGGCCTGCTGGGCTGTGGCGTGATGGCGGGCGTCGGCGCGGCGATCAACACGGGTGCGATCACCCGCGGTGACTCCGTGGCCGTCATCGGATGCGGCGGCGTCGGCGCCGCGGCGGTGGTCGGCTCGCGGCTGGCCGGCGCGGCGAGGATCATCGCCGTGGACATCGACGACCGCAAGCTGGAGACGGCCCGCAGCCTGGGCGCCACGCACACGGTCAACTCACGGGCAGCGGACGCGGTGGAGTCGATCCGTAAGCTGACCGAGGGATTCGGCGCGGACGTGGTCATCGACGCGGTAGGCCACCCCGAGACCTACCAGCAGGCCTTCTACGCCCGAGACCTGGCCGGAACGGTCGTCCTCGTCGGCGTGCCCACGCCCGAACGGAGACTCGAACTGCCGCTACTGGACGTCTTCGGCCGGGGTGGGGCGCTGAAGTCGTCCTGGTACGGCGACTGCCTGCCCTCGCGCGACTTCCCCCTGCTGATCGACCTGTACATCCAGGGGCGTCTGGACCTCGACGCGTTCGTTAGCGAGACGATCGCCTTGGACAGGGTCGAGGACGCCTTCGCCCGGATGCACAACGGCGATGTGCTGCGCTCCGTGGTCGTGCTGTGATGGCCGCCCGCATCGAGCACCTGGTCACGTCCGGCACCTTCAGCCTGGACGGCGGCACCTGGGACGTCGACAACACCGATACTGATCCACCTCGACGACCGGCTACTGTGGAAGCACACCCACCCGGACCGGAACCCGGACGGCTACCTCTCGGACATGCGGCGGATCGCCGTGGCCGGCATCGAGCTGACGGTGCTTCATATTTCCGGCCATACACCGGGAGCGATCTCGCTGTACGCCGAGGAACTGGGCACCGTGTTCACGGGCGTTACCTTGTTCGCCGGAAGACCTGGGGCCACGGGACGGTCGTACTCCCACTTCCCGACCATCATCCGCTCCAACCGTGACCGTCTGCTGGTCCTGCCGCCCGAGACGGTGGTCCGTACCGGTCACGGAGAGTCGACCACCATCGGCACCGAGGCTCCACAGCTCGAAGAGTGGATCGATCGGATCAGCTGAGGCCGGCGAGCCTTCGGCATTGTCCGGACAGCGAAACCGTCGCAGGTCAGTGACACATCGCGCAGGTCACCCCGGAGCCGGACATTCCGTGGCACCGCCCTGCCTACTTCGCCTGCCTCGTGCACCAGTGCATGCCGGATCTGCGTCAGCAGACCCCGCAGCCGGTTGGAGATGCGGATTGCTTCGCCGGCCAGGTCGTCGTCGAACCCGACGATCAGCTCCGACTCGGCGACGGCCTCGTCTTCGCGCTCGACCGAGCGGAGCGTGGGTGGCATGACACGGGCCGCGCCGGCGATGACGATGGCATCGCGGGCACGTCCGCCGGGAAGAAGGCCTTCGACAAGCAGCTACCCAACAGCGAGCCCCAGCTCCGCGAGGTGTTCAGCGAGCTCAAGGCCGAGCGCGGGACTGTGCTCGTGGTGGTCGACCGATGCGCATCGATCGGTGCGCTGCCGCCGCAGGTAGGCGACCGGGGACATGGGCTCCCCGGTCGCCTACCTGCCCAGGCTGACGATGCGACCGTCGGCGGTGGCGTGATGTTCGCTGCTGCGCAGGCACCCGTCGCTCGGCCCCTCGTGAATCGGCGTGGACGATCACGTCGCGCTGCGCAGGGCCACCGCACACCTGGTGGCCCAGGGCCACGCCCGCATCGCGTACCTGGGCGGCACTGAGGAGCTGCCCTACCAGCGGCGAGCGTCCGCGCAGCTTCCTCAGCGCCCTGCTCGAAGGCGGTCGGCTGGGCGCCCGCCGGACGCATGGAGCTGGGCCCGCCGCGACGGTGGAGCCCGGCGGGACCGCCTTGGGACGACTGATCCGCATCGTCCCCAAGGTTGTCCCACCGGCACCCGGCCGGGTGCCGGGTGTTGGGCCGTTACGCGTCCCAGTCTCCTGGGCCCAGAGTGAGTGCCACCCGCCCGAGACTGTTGTCGTCCTCCATGTAGCGGTGGGCATCGGCGGCGCGGACGATGGGGAAGGTGCGGTCGACCACCGCGCGGAAGCCGTTCTCCACCTGCGTCCACAGTTCCTTCACCGCGGCCGGGTTGCCCGTGCGTACCCCGATGATGCTGTGGCAGTCGGAGTACACCCGGCACAGGTCGATCTTGACCTGGCCGCCGAGGAAGGCGCCGGAGGTCACCACGGTGCCGCCGCGGGTCAGGGACTCCATGGTGGCGTCCCAGACGGCCGGGTCACCGAGGTTGTCGACGGCGATGTCGACGCCGCGACCACCGGTCACCTCGCGTACCCGCTCCACGAAGTCAGGCGCGTTGGTGTCGAGCACGACGTCGGCACCCGCCGCGGCCATGGCCGCGCGCTTCTCCGCCGAGCGGGAGGTCGAGATGATCTTCGCGCCCAGGTGCTGGGCGTAGGCGGCCGTGGTGGAGCCGAGTGCGGACGACGCCCCCTGGACGAGTACCCAGTGTCCGGGGCGGAGTCCTGCCTGGGTCAGCTGGTTGGCGGCGACAGCGCCGAGGAGGGCGAGCGAGGCGGCCATCGCGGCCGGAATGCCGTCCGGGACCTTGTGGACGTTGTGCGCCGGCACCGCACAGTACTGCGCGTAGGCGCCGGGGCGGTGGGTGCCTATCACTGTCAGGGAGTCGCAGACTTCCTCGCGGCCGTCGGCGCAGTAGGTACAGGTGCCGCAGGCGACGCCGGGCAGCACGGCCACGCGGTCGCCGACCCGTACGGAGTCCACGCCTTCGCCGAGGGCGGCGACGGTGCCGGCGTGATCCGCGCCCAGGATGTGGGGCGGTGTGATCTTGGCGTAGGGGTGGTTGCCCGCGCGAGCCGTGAGGTCGAGCAGGCGTCCGATGCCGACCGCGGCGACCTGGACCAGGACCTCTCCGGGGCCGGGACGCGGTGTGTCCACCGTGGCCTGCTCCAGGACGTCGGGCGGTCCGAACCGGCGGAACAGCATGGCCTTCATGGTGGTGGGCACCGGCAGCGCCTGCGGCCAGCCCAGCTCGGAAGCCGTAGGGGTGTTGCTCATGACGCCACCACCGTGTTCTCCAGGCGACCGATCCGTTCGATTTCGATGACTATGTCATCCCCGGCGGCCAGGAACTCCCCGCGCGGAACCCCGCAGCCCGCCGGTGTGCCGGTGAGGATGACGTCTCCTGGTTCCAGTCGGGTGATGCGGCTGGCCGCCGCTATGACCTCGGGGATCTTCACCATCATCTGCGCGGTGGAGGAGTCCTGTTTGAGCACGCCGTTGATGCTGAGCTGGATCCTCAGGTTCTGGGGGTCGGTGATCTGCCAGGCGGGCACCAGTCCGGGGCCGAGCGGGCAGAAGCCGTCTTGTCCCTTGTGGCTGACCCAGTCGAAGGTGAACGGCTCGGCGACCGGCTTGTCGGACTTGATCCGGTCACGGGCGGAGATGTCGTTGGCCGCCAGGTAGCCGGCCACATGGTCCATGGCCTGCTCGGGCGCGAGGTCGCGGCCGCGACGACTGACGACGATGGCCAGTTCGGCCTCCCAGTCGATGCGTGCACCAGGGTAGGCGGGCAGCGGCACCGGGTCCCCCGGTCCGGTCACGGTCGTCGTCGGCGGCTTGAGGAAGAAGAACGGGTCACCCAGCTCATCAGGGCGTTCGCAGCCCATCTCGGCGATGTGGTCCCAGTAGTTGGCGCCCGCGCAGAGCACCTTGCCGGGATACGTCAGCGGCGGAGCGAGCCTGGCGCCGACGACGACGTCGGATGCTGCCGGCGTCCAGGCGCGGAACAGCGGCGCGAGCGACTCCCATCGGCCCAGCACTTCCATCAGCGTGAGACCCTCGGTCCCGGGTGGCCCCTGGACCACGGTTCCGTCGGTGTAGGCACCGACGGCGATCATTTCCGAGTCATCGACCCGGTACTGCACCAGCGACCATTCAGGCGGTGTCATGTTTCCTCCGGCAAGCGGCTCTCTGAAGCAGTAGAACCGTAGTGCATACACATTGGTAGAGGAAGAGCCTGCTCTCGAGTGCATGGCGGTGGGCATGGTTGGCCGCGTGTCATGGCATGCGCGAAGCAGCTTAGGCATGGCACGTAAAGGTTTCACCCGGCATCTGGACGTCAAGCACTAGAGGTGTACACACTTACCTTGGTGCCCGTGCAGGACGCGGGTTCACCAGAACCATTAGGAGTGCACATGTTGCGTGTCAAAGGTCTCCTGCACTACGGACTCGAGGTGCCGTCGCTCGATAAGGGCGCAAACTTTTACAGTGCGTTCGGGCTGGAGACGGCGGAGCGCGGCAATGCGGTGGTGATTCGCTGTGACGGCCGGGAGCAGGACCAGACGGTGCTGATGGAGGGGCCGGTCAAGCGCCTCCACCACGTGGCGTTCGCGGTGGACCCGGACTCGCTGCCCGAGTGGCAGCGCCGCCTGGAGGGCCTGGGCCTGAAGCTGCAGGACGCGCCGGAAGAGGTGTCTGGCGGGTTGTGGTTCCGCGATCACGAGGGGAATCTGGTCAACCTCCGTGACGAGGGGATAGCCCCCTGGCGCGAGTTCGGGACCACGGACGCGCAGGACGCCAACGTGGGCGATCGGGTCCGCCGGATCGACCAGGCCCGCTGGCTGACCGCGACCGAGAAGACCCGCCCCCAGCGACTCGGCCACATGCTGATCTTCAGCACCGATGTGCGCGCCTCCGAGGCCTTCTACGCCCGCGCCCTCGGGCTGCGCCTGTCGGACCGCATCATCAACGGCGGGCCCGTCTTCATGAACTCGGGGCCCGGTGACCACCATGTCTTCGGCTTCGTCCCGGGAACGCACCCTGGCCTGCACCATTCCAGCTGGATGGTCTCGGACATCGACCAGATCGCCAGGGGCGCGCGGGACATGGCCTCCGTGGGCTACGCCAAGGGCTGGGGCCTGGGCCGGCACACCCTCGGCTCGAACCTCTTCCACTACATCCAGGACCCCTGGGGAAGCTGGATCGAGTACTCCGGCGACATGGACTGCATCACCGAGGACTGGAAGCCGGGCGACTGGGACTGCCCGGCCGCCGTGTGGTGCCCCGAGATGCCGGCCGATTTCATCGCCAACCACGAAGCAAAGCTCGCCTGACCGCCGTCGCGTGACCGCCGTACTGCTCCGAACAGACGGCCTTGCGCGTCCCTGCCCTCCTAGTCGAATGAAGCCTCATATGGCCTGTTCAGGGAGTTCTTGATGCTAACCACTCTGAGCGCGCTCCGCCCGACCGGCGAGCCCACCCGACAGCTGACGGTTGGCGTCTTCCCCGGCGCCGGCAACGTGCATCTCCACCACGCCCTCGACTCCGGGTACTTCCAGCAGGCCGGGCTGGAGGTAAACCTGGTGCAGGTCGTCTCCTCCGACCAGCAGATGGCCGGCTGGAACCATGAGGACTTCGACATCATGCACACCTCTCCCGACCACCTGCTGCGTGGGCTGCTGAAGCGCGATCCGGTGGCCGTCCGGGCCGAGGGCATGGGTGAACTGGCTGTTCACCGGCGCCCCGGAGCGTCGCTGCCGACGGACCGCTGGGCGGTCGACAACGCGCAGAGCGCCTTTGCGTTCGTCCTGCGCGCCGTGCTCGCCGACGTCGCCGGCTCCCCGGTCGCCGACGACCAGCTCGTCCCCGTGGGGGGCACGTTGCAGAGATTCCAGGCCCTGCCGACGGCCGCTGTGGACGGGACCACACTGCATCCGCCGTTCGACCTCCTGGCCACCGAGCAGGGGTTCCCGCGCGTGGGCGGCCACCTTCAAGTCGCGCCCAACCTCATCACCAACGTGCTGGTCACCCCGCGGGCGACGGCGACCGCGTGGCACACACGCGCCTACGCCGAGGTCTGCCGCAGGAGCACCGAAGAACTGCTGGCCGCCGGCGCACCGGGCATCGAGGCGGCTCTGCTGCGGCACGGTCTGCCCGAGGCCGCCGCCCGGGCCGCGATCCCCGGCCTCCTCGGCCCCGCCGGCCTCTCGACATCACCTGACGTGACGCTGCGCGGCATCGAGGCGGTCGCCGGCCTGCGCCGCCGCTTCACCCCCGCCTGGAAGCCCTCAAGCCCGCTCACGTCCCTGATCGGCCCTGGCCAGAGAGACTGACACAAGCCGTCGCCGAGGTGGAGACGCCGCCGCCCAGGCGGCATCACGAATTCGCCCGGGCACGATCCGACTTGTGTTGACGACGTCTTCTCCAGCAACGCCGACGGTGTCGGTGAGGAGAACCGCAACGCTGTGCGCATGGCGGTGCTGCTGGTCGGTCTGCTGGTGACTGGCCCGGCGTCACCGTCAAACCCGCTGTGCACCTTTGGACCGGGGCCGTCATCCAGGTGGCATGGGCACTCGCGCTCGTTGCCGCATCCCTCGCCGCGGCGGGTCGGCGGCGGTGCGGCGATTCCGCGCTCGGCATGAGTCAGGGCCTTGCCCTCGTTCTCGTGCGATGAAGAGCAGGGCGCACCGGCGCGGTCTGGCCGGCGAAGCCACGACCTGCCCCGCCCCCCCCTCGCAGGTGGATACAGTCATGCGCTGTCTGAACACGGCAAGGTCGACGTGAGCGGGCCCTGCCCCCGAAGTTTGGGCGGATCACTGTATCGGCTGCATACACACTGGGTAGACTCCCGGCGTGAGCAGAAGCAGGAACACGTCCCGCGAAGAACAAGTGCCGGCCGACGACCGGGGCGAGGCGCCGGTCCGGTCGGTGCCGCCGGACGAAAGCCCCGCGGCTGCCGCGGGCGGGCGCCGACTGGCCCTGGACGTCCATGGGCGGTTGCGCACCATGATCCTCAGCGGCGAGTTGCCTCCGGGGTCGGTGCTGCTCCAGGCCGAGATGGCCCGGAAGCTGGGCGTCAGCCGTACGCCCATGCGCGAGGCCTTCCGGCTGCTCCAGGAAGAGGGGCTCATCGACGCGCGTCCCGACCAGCGAGCACGGGTGCGGTCGGTGGACCCAGAGGACCTGGACGCTGTCTACGGGGCCCGCATCATGCTCGAATCACTTGCTGTCACCATGACGGCCAAGACGTTCACGGCTACGGACATCGAACGCATGAGCGACGCCCTGAAGCGTATGCAGGGGGTGACGGTCGACGAACAGCCGGACGAGTGGCACGCGGCGCACCACGAGTTCCACGGCATCGCCACCCAGGCGGTGGGGCCACACCTGCAACGCATGATCGCCTCGCTCGGCGAACACAGCGAGCGCTACATCCGCCTGGCTCAGCTCGGCGCGCACTCGTCATGGGGCAAGGCATACGCAGAGCACGAAGCACTCCTGGAGGCACTGCGCCTGAGCGACCCGGTCGAAGCCGCACGCGTGGTCGCCCGTCATCTGGCGCGCACCGCGCTGAGCGTGCTGGCGGACATTGCCCCCGAGTACGAACCCGCGGCCACTCGGACGGCCCTGGGGATCGCGGGCAACGGTCAGCCCTGACGTCGTGTGAGGTGCGTCGGTCCAGGGCCGCACCGAGGAACCGTCAGGAAAGCTCAGCCTCGGCCAGTGTCTTGAGCAGCCGCAGTGCCGTTGCTCCGTCCTGGACGGGCAGGGCCTCCAGCATCTGTTGGTTGATGCGCTGGGCGGGCGGGATGAGTTCCTCCAGCAACCGTGCGCCGTCCGGTGTGAGGCACAGGATGGTGCGTCGGCGATCTCGTTCGTGGCGTACCTGCTGTACGTAGCCCTGGTCCACCAGGCGGCGGACGATGACGTTGACGGTGGAGCGGTCCAGCGAGGCTTCTTCGGCCAGGGTTCGCTGGTCCACCTCCGGACGTCGGGCCAGGGTGTTGAGCACGGCGAACTGCTGGGACGTGATGTCACGGGAGACGTGCGCTGTCCACAGGGCGGTGTGGACCTGTTCGCACCGCCGGATCAAGTACCCGATGTAGGCGTCGAGTTGGAGTGCCTGAACCATACGCTGTCCCATCCCCGCCCACTGCGGTGCCGCCCCGGTGGAAGCACTTCGCGCAGGTCGAGAGTGTAGTGGCCGGAGCGGCATGCGGTGATCAGCGGGCGAGTGCGGAGGCGTTGCCGGGCCGCTGGGCGTAGGGGGCGGCGTGACTGGCGTCGACTCCCACCTCCAGCCGGCCGATACGCTCGATCTCGACGACGACCCGGTCGCCGTGTGAGAGCGGTCCGACGCCGGCCGGGGTGCCGGTGGCGATGACGTCGCCCGGATACAAGGTCATGACCGAGCTGGTGTAGGCGATCAGTTCGCCGACGCCGAAGATGAGGTCGGCTGTACTGACCCGCTGGCGGGTCACGCCTCCCACGTCGCAGCGCAGGTCGAGCCGGTCGGGATCGGGCACCTCGTCCGCGGTCACCACCCAGGGGCCGAGCGGGGTGAAGGTGTCGAAGGACTTGCGGGTGGAGCGGTCCTCGCCGGAGCGCACCGTGATGTCAAGGACACATGTGTAGCCGAACACGTACGACAGTGCCTCTTCGACGGGTACGTGGGAGGCGGTACGGCCGATGACGACGCCGAGTTCGCCTTCCTGGTCGGTGCGCTTGTCGCTGTAGGGGAGGCGGATGTCCTGACCGGGGCCGATGACGGAGGAGTTGGCCTTGAGGAACACGCCCAGGTCGGCGATGGAGGTGGTGTACTCCATTTCCGTTTGGTGGTCGCGGTAGTTGACGGGCGCGGCGACGATCTTTCCGGGTCGGGGCAGGGGTGCCTGAAGGCGTGCGGTCGCCAGGGAGCTGCGGGGAGCGGTGTCCAGGGACGGTCTGGGCGTTCGGCCGGCGGCGTGGGCTTCGATCCAGGCGTGCAGCGCACCGCCGGAGTGGGGGGCGTCGTCACCGAGCGCGTCGGTGATATCGACGAGGTCGTCGTGATCCACGACGCCGAGTCGGCCGTCGTCGAAGAGTGCGAAACGCATGGCGATTCCTCACGGGAGCAGAAGCGGCATTCGGAGAGGGGGTCAGGCTTGCGGATCTGCGGGTTCGCAGCGGTACAGGCCCAGGGCATTCATGACGGGTTGGTCGCTGTAGGAGAAGAGCACCGCGTCGGCGGATGCCGAGGTGTTCAGGTGGCGGTAGGCGGCCCAGCCGGGGACCGCGAAGGTGTCGTGCCGGGCCCAGTCGAGGCGGGTTCCGTCGACGACAGTGGCCCCCTCGCCGCGTGCCACGTGGAAGATGGTGGAGGCGGTGTGGCGACGGCCCGCTCCTTCGAATCCCGGGCGCAGCCTCTGGACCCGGCAGCCGATGGTGGGCATGACGGGGCCTCCGTTCCAGGGGTTGGTGTACTCCAGGACGATGCCGTCCACGTCGCTGCCCTCGGCGCTGTCGGCGATGGCGTCGAACGCCCGCTCGGTCTCCGCCCAGGTGTAGCGGGTGACCGGCGAGTTGGGGCCTGCTGGGCTTTGCCAGGCCGGGTTGAGGCGGCCGTGCAGGAACTGCCGGCTTCCGGCGTCGTCGGGACGGGTGACCGGCTGAAGACGCTGGGGATACTTCTCGTAGAAGCCGGCTTCGAGGGCGTTGACCAGGGGATAGTCCAGCGCGTCCAGCCAGATCATGGGGGCGTCTCCGGCGTGGGTGTGGTCGTGCCAGGACCAGCCGGGGGTGAGCAGGAGGTCGCCGGGGCTCATGTGGACGCGTTCGCCGTCGACCGTGGTCCAGGCGCCGCTGCCTTCGATGATGAAGCGGAAGGCGTTGGAGGTGTGCCGGTGGGCCTGAGCGGTTTCTCCCGGCAGGATGACCTGGAGTCCCGCGTACAGCGTATTGACCGTGGCGGGCGGTTCGGCGAGGGCGGGGTTGACCAGCATCAGCACCCGTCGCTCGGCCTCTTCCAGGGAGAGGGTCCTGGAGAAGTGCAGGAGATGGGGGCGCAGGTCGCGCCAGCTCCACACGAAGGGCACCGCTCGGCTGCGGGGCTGGGCAGGGAAGAGATTGCCGTAGTAGTGCCACAACGGTGCCACGCCGTGGCGAGGCAACTCGTCGTAGACGGGGTCGGGTGTCATGGCGGCTCCAATCACGGTCAGCCCGCTGCGGGCACAGACCGGCCGGGGTATAGGTCGGGACTTGATCCAGGGATGTGGGTGGTGTCGAAGCTGTGGACGGCCGAAAGGTCCGTTGCACGGCATGCTTGAGTTGTTGACACAACCGGTGGTAGCTGCCGCCCGCAGGAGCTCATCGCCACCTCGGTCCTCCGTGACGATCTCGATGAACGCCTTGGCAGGCCCGAACAGGCCATCGGTCGCCGACAGCGACCGTAAATAATCAGTACGCCAATCATTGGTGCACTGATTAAATACTTGTCGCTCATCGCAGTCAAGCGCTGGCCTTGATTGAGCCCCTGTCGCCCATGGCGCCGCGCCCCGGGCTGTCTCGTCGGCAGCCGGGGACTCCGCTGCCGCGCCCTGCCACTACGAGGACATTCGCCGACCGTGCATCATCGGAGTGCAATCAGGTGAGCGGAGGACGGGCTGAGAGCAAGCGACGCCCGAAAGTCTCGCTGAGCGTCTCAGTCGCGCCTCGCCCACAGAGGGGGCTTCTTTTCAGGCGAACGGGAAAGAAGGGCAACACCTCCGCCGGGGTCCAGCATCAGTACTCCGGAACCGCCGACCGGACCGAGAATTGCCAGATCGGCGTCTTCGCCGCCTACGCCTCCGCCCGTGGCCGGGCTCTGGTCGACCGCGAGCTCTACCTCCCGAAGTCCTGGACGGAAGACCGGGAACGCTGCCGCACCGCAAGGGTCCCCGACGAGCGGGAGTTCGCCACCAAAGGTGAACTGGCACGGCACATGGTGCTGCGGGCCCTGGCCTCGCCGCTGCCCATTGCCTGGGTCACCGCGGATTCCGCCTACGGTCAGGAAAACCGGTTCCGCCGGCTGCTGGAGCAGTCGGGTGTCGGCTACGTACTGGCCGTCCCCAAGTCCCAGTTCAGCGTGAGCTGTTCACGGATCGAGGGCCTATTCGCGCAGGCCCCGGACGAGGCATGGGAGAAAATCTCCTGCGGCGACGGCGCGAAGGGGCCCCGCGTCTACCACTGGGCAGCGGTGCGGCTGCCGGCCGTCGCCGAGTTCGACTATCAGGGCGAGGTCCCTCACCGGATGCGGTGGGCACTGGCCCGGCGCAGCATCAGCAAGCCCGACGAGATCGCCTACTACCTCGCCTACGCCGGTTGTGTCCCTTGGCGTGGTGTAGCTGATCAGTCGGCGGTGCCGGGCAGGCAGGTGGTGTTGTCCGGATAGAGGCTGTCCATGCTCTCGATGGAGAGTAGCGGCGGGGGAAGGCGATCCACTCGTCGTGGAGTTCGACGAGGACGGCGGTGGCGAGCCGGTCGACGGCGCCGGTGTTCGGGAAGACCTGGACGACGTCGGAACGGCGCTTGATCTCCCGGTTCAGTCGCTCGAGTGGGTTGGTTGACTGGATCTTCTTCCAGTGCTGGTGGGGGAAGTCCGCGAACGCGGTCAGGTCTTCCTTCCCGTCGAGAAGCATCTCTTTGACCTTGGGGAACTGCTCGCCGAGCATGTCCGCGACGGTGTCGAGGTGGACCCGGACCGATTCGGCGGTGGGCTGGGCGAAGAGCGTGCGGATCGTCGCGGCGACCATCTCCGCGGCTCCCTTCGGGATCACCGAGAAGACGTTTCGCACGAAGTGAAGCCGTAAGGATTCAACATGGTGTTTCCCTGTCTTCTGTGACGGATGCGAGTACGTCGGCGGCCGTGGCGAAGCGTCGTTCGGCGGGCATCGGGACGTACGGGTCTTGTTCGAGGAGGGGACGGACATCCTCGATGGCGTTACGGATGGTGCCGCGGCTGACACCGAACAAGTCGGCCAGGGTCTGCTGGTTGCATAGATCTCGCTGCGAGAGGACCGTCGCCAGGATCCGGTCCGCGTCAGTGATCTTTTGGCGGAAGACGCCGCCACGGGTTCCCGGACGCCGGGCGCCGCCGCGCTGGTGATGCCGGCGTCGTTCGAGCGCGGCCTGGTAGGGCACGGTGATCCGGTCGATCAGCGCCTGGAAGTCCGGGCGGGGCATGCCGGTGAGGGTGGGGTGGGACAGAGTCTGGGAGAGATCCATTCGGCTGGTGGTCGCGCCGTCCTGCGCCCAGTCGTGCAGTTCCTGGGCGGAGGAGAAGTAGTGCGCGGTCTGCGAGACGGTGATCTTCTGGGCGTCCATGAGTGGGCGCGTCTCGCCGATGGCCTTGCCGATGGTGACCGGGTTGATGGCGAGCAGGTCGACCAGAACCTTCTGGGAGCAGACGCGGCGCAGGTAGATCACGGTGATGAGGGTGCGGTCGGCGTTCGAGAGCAGGGGTTTGCCGTGTGCTCCGGGGGCCTGCAGGCGTCGGCCGCCGCGCTGCTGGAACTTGCGCTGTTCGGCCTGGGCGGCCTGCGCGGGAGCCAACTGGGCGCACAGTGCGTCCAGTTCGGGTGAGGTCATGCCGCTCAGACGCGGGTCGGCGAGCATCGCCAGGACCTGTGACCTGGTGTGGTCGCGATCGCTGGTGTTGATCGCGCAGTCGCCGGTGGTGTTGACCGGGGCGATCGTGTAGTTCCAGGATCCGTGCCGGTCATGGTGTGTGATCGGCAGTGAGCGCAGGTGCTCGCGGCTGACGGAGATTCCCACCGGGTAGGACCCGGTGTCCAACTCGGCGTGAACGCGCAGGCCGGTGCGGGTGCGGGTGCGGGTCGCGGCGATGCTGTTGACCACGACTTCGTGGCTGGTCAGGGGCCTGCCACGCCAGTTCATGGAGATGTGGGAGAACAGCCGGTGGTGAAGTCGGCCCGGGGCGCGGTCTCGTCTTTCGATCGAGCCGTTTCCCCGGAGCCGCTTCCCGCACCCGGCGTGCCGCTCTCACGGCACCGGGCGCTCCACAAGTCCCGTTCAACCATGGACAGTTGTCTTCATCCGGTGGTCGGCCAGGGTGAAGGGATGACCGTTCCCCGGTATCGGTAGCGCGTGGTGCGCACTTTGCCGGGATCGAACAATGTCCGTTCCTCTCCTGATGGCCACCAACCTCCACCGCAGTAGCGGCGGCGGAGGTCCTTCCTGTTGATCCGGTGGTGTTTGCGGCGCAGCCATTTCATGACCTGGCTCCATGTGTACGAGCTGAGGTACTGGAAGGTCGCGCTGGACACCCCGGGGCGGAAGTACATGCACCAGCCGAACAGCATCTTGTTGATCTGGATGAGCAGTTCGTCCAGCGGCAGGCCGGTGGCTGTTCCGCGGCGGATCGTCTTGACCTTGTCCATCGCGGCCTTGAGGGCCTTGCGCGAGGGATAGGTGTAGACGTAGCTGCGGCTGGAGCCCCGTTTGCGGTGGCGCTGGATGTGCCACCCGAGGAAGTCCAGCCCCTCGTCGATATGGGTGATCAAAGTCTTCTCCACGGACAGGCGCAAACCCATCGTGGACAACACCTCCGCGATCTCCTCGCGCAGAGCTTCGGCGTCGTCCTTGGTGCCGGAGACCATCAGGCACCAGTCGTCCGCGTACCTGGAAAGCCGGTAGTTGGGGAGACCTTGACGACGCCGCTTGGCCCTCGCCCAGGGCGTGGACCCCGGCCCTCCCGGTGACTGGGCGATGTACTCGTCCAGGACCGACAGCGCCACGTTGCTCATCAACGGCGAGAGAATCGAACCCTGTGGGGTACCGGCGGTGGTCTCCCGAAGCAGGCGATCCTCCCCGAGGATGCCCGACTTCAAGAACGCCTTCACCATGGCCAGGACGCGGTTGTCCCCGACGCGATTGCGCACCCGATCCATCAGAGCGGAGTGTGAAATCTCGTCGAAGCAGGCTTTGATGTCACCCTCCACGATCCACTCATATGACTTGGACGTGAAGAAGCGCACCTCGGCCACCGCGTCATGAGCCCGGCGGTTCGGACGGAACCCGTAGGAGCACGGGAGGAAATCCGTCTCGAAGATCGGCTCCAGCACCAGCTTCAGGGATGCCTGCACCACCCGGTCCGCGATCGTGGCGATCCCCAGCCGGCGCAACTTGCCCCCCGGCTTGGGGATCATCCGCTCCCGCACCGGCAGCGGACGGAAACTACGGTCCTTGATGCTGTCCCGCAGCCCGCCGAGGAACTCCTCGACGCCCGTCCGCTCCACGATGGAGGCCGCAGTACGGCCATCCACCCCGGCGGTCTTCGCACCCCTGTTGCCCCGCACCCGATCCCACGCGACCAGCAGGAACGCGGGATCGGCGACAAGGTTGAACAGATCCTCGAACCTGCGATGAGGATCATCACGGGCCCAACGGTGCAGCTTGGTCTGGATCTCCAGTACCCGTCGCTCCGCCACATACGTGACGGCCTCAAGTTCGTCGGTATTCACCGGCGAAAACCTCCTGGTCTTCCAGTACTTCGGCCACTGACTTGCTGGCCCCCTTCGCCATGTGCGCACCTCTCGTGCGCTCGGACTACTACGGGGCCTCCGCCACGTCCTGGAGCCGTCGGCCGACAACGGGCCTGCCCACCGGCTGACTGGATGTCAGCCGGGAAGGGCGCCTCCAGCACGCTTCCCACGTTCACCACTCTCCGGTCGACGAGTGAGCCGCCCAGCTCTACCCCGACAGCATCGCCACACCTACGCCGCAGGCATTCAGCGTGGCCTCCTCACCAGCATCGAAAGACCGGCTTCGAAGTCGCCGCCCACGAGAAGGCGGCGTGCGCTGCACCCGGCCCATATCCTCCAGATTGGAGCCGGTGGAACACTTACGGGACGTCAGGCACTGGTTCCTCTCGTACGGCGTCTCGTCTTGCTTGCCGGACACGCGCCGTCTGGAAGTACCGACGCGCTCCGTCGTTGTCAGGGCTGCTCCCACCTCTCCGTGCGTCTCCACGGATCGGCTGCCCTCAGCTTCACCGGGCTGCTGCGACAGCCCGGCGGCAGGGTTCTTTCACCCCTGCCCGGTAACAGTGACGCCTCGTGGCGCACCTCGATTTTGTTCCATTTCGAAGTGCCCGGCGGAAAGTGACAGACGCTCACCGTGAGACCCGTCTGGGCGGCGGACGCGGCGAGTTCGGCCTTCCACAACCGGTAGCGGTAGCTGTTGGACCCTCCGCAGTCCGCGGTTATCAACAACCTGTCGGCATCCGGGTGGTCCACCCGGCCACGGGCCCGCCACCAGCGGCGGATCGACTCGACGGCGAACACCGAGGTGTCGTGATCGGTACCGACGTTCACCCAGCCGCTGTCGTGGGCCAGATCGTAGATGCCGAAGGGTATCGCCACGTCGACGTCGGGGCCGATGAAGTAGAAGCTGTGGTCTTCGACCTGCACCGGATCGCCTGCGGGGCGCCATTGCCGCCCGGGGTTCGGCAGCTGTCCTATCTGCTCCTTCTTCTTGGCATCGATACTGATCACCGGCTGACCGCCGGACTGGTGCTCTTTGACCTGTTCGTTGATGTAGCGGAACTGTGCGTCCCGGTCGGGGTGTTGCTTGCCCTCCAGCGTCTTGGCGCTGGTCTGCAGACTGAAACCCTGCTCTCTCAGCAGCCGACCGACCGTCGGGGCGGAGATCGGGTGTCCCTGCCTGGTCAGCTCCTCGGCGAGGTTGCGCAGGGACTTGGTGGTCCAGCGCAGCGGTGACATCGGATCGCCCCGTTCGTCCGGCTCCACCAGCTTCAGCAACGCCGGAACCAGGCAAGGATCCTGTTCCTCGGCCAACTTGCGGCCACCCCCGGGGCGCCGGACACAGCCGTCCCGCAGCGGATCCTCACCGGCCTCCAGCTCGAACACACCGCTGCGGACCGTGGTCTCGCTCACTCCGGCCAGCCGCGCCACGGCCCGTACCCCACCGTGTCCGAGCAGTCGCGCCTCCTGCGCCAACATCAGACGCCGCTGACGCTCGTTCAGATGCGGCAGCAACACCGCGAAACGGTGGTCGAGTTGGGACAGCAACTCCTCCGTGATCGCCATACCAGGCCAACGAGCCGCTGACCGCGAAGCAACAGGTTGATTCTTGACGGCTTCAGTGGACACGACAGCGCTGCCAGGGGCGCCGAGCATGACCTTGCGGATGGCCTTGACCAAACCGCTGTGGCTGTCGGAGATGACGAGACGGACACCGGTCAGGCCGCGTTCCCGTAACGAGCGCAGGAACTCGGTCCAGAACGCTTCGGTTTCGCTGTCGCCGACCATGACGCCCAGGACCTCACGGCCGCCGTCCTCGGTGACGCCGGTGGCGATGACGACGGCCTGGGAGACGATCTGATGGTTCACCCGCGCCTTGACGTAGGTGGCATCGAGATAGACATAGGGGAAGCGGATGTGATCCAGCGGCCGGGCGCGGAACGCGTCGAGTTGTTCATCGAGGTCCGCGCAGATCCGGGAGACCTCGCTCTTCGATATGCCGGTGTCCGAGCCGAGGGCTTTGACCAGGTCGTCGACCGAGCGGGTGGAGACGCCGTGGACGTATGCCTCCATGATGACCGCGTAGAGGGCCTGGTCGATCCGGCGCCGACGCTCGAGCAGGCTCGGGAAGAAACTGCCGGCCCGCAGTTTCGGGATCGCGAGCTCCAGGTCGCCGGCCTGCGTGGTCACGGTCTTCTCCCGGTGCCCGTTGCGCCAGGTGGTGCGAGTGTCGGTCCTCTCGCCCCACTCCGCACCGATCCGGGCAGTGGCCTCGGCCTCGATCAGTTCCTGCAGCAGCCGTTCAGCGACCTCGCGGACGAGTTCAAGACCGTCTGCAGAACGTAGTGACTCAAGCAGGCGAAGTAGGTCATGCTGGGACATGGCCACCGGGCACCCCCTTGGACCGAACTGGCAGTTCACCAAGGACAGTTGCACGGTGGCCTGCCCCGTTCTCAGGGAGCGTTCACCGGCAGTCGATGCACGCGAGGGCACGGAAACGGCGCACTTCCCAGCCAAGATCCGTTACACCACTCCACGGGGCGCCATCCCTACGCCCCCCTTCAGGTCACCGTCCAGGACCTGGTGCGGGTCGCCGGGGCACGCTGGGCAATCGAGGTACTTCCAGGCCGCGAAGAACGAGTGCGGACTGGATCAGTACGAGGTCCGCCGCTACGTGGGCTGGTATCGGCACAGGCGCCGGGTTCCGGGTCTACGCCGCGAGGAGGTCGCCGTCCTCGCCGGAGTGAGCACCGAGTGGTACACGCGCCTGGAGAAGGGCCACATCAGCGGCGTCTCCGAGGACGTCATCGACGCGGTCGCCCAGGCGTTGCGGCTGGACGAGGACGAGCGCACCTATCTGTTCGACCTGGCCCGGGCATCGCGGCCGGTGCCCCGCCCGCCGCGCCGCCGCAAGGACGTGCAGGTTCCGCCGTCCGTTCAGTGGGTGCTCGACTCCACGACGATGTCGTCGGCCTTCGTGCGCAACGGCCGCATGGACGTGATCGCGAGCAACGCCCTGGCGCGGGCCGTGCACGCGCCGATGTTCGACAGCACCACCGCCGACAAGCACGGCCGCCCCAACATCGCCCGCTACATCTTCCTGGACGACGGTGCCCTCGACTTCTACGTCGACTGGGACGCCGCCGCCGTCACCACCGCGGCCCTGCTGCGGGCCGAGGCCGGGCGTGACCCCTACGACCGGGATCTGCGCCCACTCGTCGGCGAACTGTCCACGCTCAGCGCCGAGTTCCGCACCATGTGGGCGGCACACGACGTCCGTATCCGCCACGACGGCACCAAGCGCCTGGACCACCCCGAGGTCGGCCGCCTGGAGCTGGCCTACCGGTCCCTGGACCTGCCCATGCCCCACCGGACCGTCCACGACCTGACCTTCTACACCGCCGAGCCCGGCACCACCTCCGAAGACCGGCTCAAACTCCTCGCCAGCTGGACAGCGACCCCGCCCCCGGACGCAGAGGCGGCCCGGCACCCTCGGTGAAAGTCCGGGTAGCCCCCGCAGAGCCCCGCCCGTTGGGCCGGCGACGTCTGTCACGCCGACCCTTTTCGGCGATCAATTCGGCGGAGTGGCCGGAGACCGTGGAGCGGGGGCGGTGGCAGCTTGCTGAGTGGCGGCCCAGGAAGTGAGCAGGTGCAGGGCTTCTTGGGAAGGTGAGCCGGGTTCGGCGGTGTAGATGATCAGGCTGAGGCCCGGTTCGGCGGCCATGACCAGGGACTCCCAGGAGAGGGTGAGGTCGCCGACGACGGGGTGGTGGAAGCGTTTGGAGCCGGTGCCGTGGTGGGTCACGTTGTGGGTGCCCCAGCGGATACGGAAGGCGTCACTGCGGGTGGACAGCTCACCGATGAGATCGTGCAGGTCCTTGTCGCGCGGATTGCTGCCGGCCTCGGTGCGCAGCAGGTCCACGGTCATGCCGGCGGCCCGGTCCCAGTCGGGATAGAAGCGGCGGGCCGCAGGGTCGAGGAACTGGTAGCGGGCCAGGTTCGGCGGCTGCGTGCCGCCGTCGCAGAGGTCGCTGAAGAAGGCGCGGGCGAGCTGGTTGGTGGCCAGCACGTCCAGGCGGCCGTTGACGACGAACGCCGGCCCGGCCGTGACGGCGTCCAGGGTCCACTGGAGGCTCTTGTGCAAGGTCCGCTGCCTGCCGGAGCGCCGTCGGGGACGGGCGAGAGTGTCGGAGCCTTCCTGGGCCTGAGCCAGATGGAGCAGGTGGGCCCGTTCGGCGTCATCCAGCTGGAGGGCGCGGGCGACGGCTTCGAGCACGGCGGGTGAGACGCCGGCGAGGTTTCCGCGCTCCAGCTTGGCGTAGTACTCGACGCTGACGTCCGCCAGCGCCGCGACCTCGCTCCTGCGCAGCCCGGGCACGCGGCGCCGGGTGCCGGCCGGCAGCCCCGCCTGCTCCGGGGTGATCTTGGCTCGCCGCGAGGTCAAGAACTCGCGGACTTCGTCACGGTTGTCCACGACACGACGGTACGACCGAGTCCGACAGGTTGGGGTGTACTGCCAGTACACCCTTCATCAGTAACTCGCTTCGCGTGCGGAACGGGGCTTCCATGGATGACGGGGTGCTTTCAGGGGGCGACGCGGTTCGGCGAGGCCGTTCACCGGGCCGCCGCCGGCCCTCAAGGGACACTACGAGTCCTGCGCCAGGGCCTCGTCCGACCGGCAACCCCCACCGGTGACGATTCAGCGGCTCAGGCGCCGGTACACGCACAGCAAGCACAAGCAAGGAAAGCTAGGAGATTCAGGTATGCGCGGCGTAATCATGCACAAGGCCGGCGACGTCCGGGTCGAGGACCGTGACGACCCGAAGATCATCGAGCCCACCGACGCGATCGTGAAGCTGACGGCGACCTGCATCTGCGGGTCGGACCTGTGGCCGTACCGCGGCGTCGAGCCCGCCGACCACACGCTCATGGGACATGAGTACGTGGGCGTCGTCGAGGAGGTCGGCTCCGAGGTGAGGACCGTCAAGCCCGGGGACTTCGTCGTCGGATCGTTCGTCATCTCCGACAACACCTGCGAGATCTGCCAGGCCGGCTTCCAGTCCAAGTGCGTGCACGCCGAGTTCGTCCACGCGGGGATCGGCACCCAGGCCGAGAAGGCCCGTATCCCGCTCGCCGACGGCACCCTGGTCGCCACCCCCGGACAGCCCGCGCCCGAGCTGATCCCCGACCTCCTTGCCGCCTCCGACGTGCTGGGCACCGGCTGGTACGCCGCTGTCGCCGCCGAGGCCGGGCCCGGCAAGACCGTCGCGGTGGTCGGCGACGGCGCCGTCGGTCTGATGGCCGTCCTGGCCGCCAAGCAGCTGGGTGCCGAGCGGATCATCGCCATGTCGCGCCACCCCGAACGGCAGAAGCTGGCCCGCCACTACGGCGCGACCGACATCGTCGAGGAGCGCGGTGACGAGGGCGTCGCGAAGATCAAGGAACTCACCGGCGGGCTCGGCGCGCACTCGGTCGTCGAGGCGGTCGGCACCCAGGAGTCGTTCATGCAGGCCGTCGGCGCCACCCGCGGCGGCGGGCACCTGGGCTACGTGGGTGTGAACTACGACGTGTCCATCCCCGGCATCGAGCTGTTCTTCGCCGGCATCCACACGCTCGGCGGCCCGGCCCCCGTACGCCGGTTCCTGCCCGAGCTGATCCAGCTGATCTGGGACCGCAAGATCGACCCGGGCCAGGTCTTCGACCTCACCCTGCCGCTGGAGCAGGCCCCGGAGGGCTACAAGGCGATGGACGAGCGCCGCGCCACCAAGGTCCTCCTCACTCTCTGACACGTCTGCCCGTACGCACCCCCGCCCGCCCCGTGTCACTGCCACGGGGCGGGCCGGCACGTTCGATCGGCGGAGCGGGTTCTCGCACATCCCTGGTCTGAGGGAGGCGTTCGTGGCCTCCTGGGGCCGGTATGACTCGTTACCCCTGCCCTTGATGATCCGGAAGGGCTGTCGCCGGTTCCGGCGGCGCCTCGGATCGGCTTCGGTGCCACACGGCCCCTCAGCCATTGCAGGCTTATGGAAAATGCCCGATGCTTCTGACGCTGCATCAGATACGCCTCCTCCCTGGCACCCTGACGCAAGAGAAAAGAGGCCCCGCATGGCTGCGACTCAGCGCAGGAGCCGAAAGATCATGATGACGCCGGACGAGCTGGACGAGTTCCTCGCCAGCCAGCGCACGTGCCGCGTCGCTACCGTCTCAAACGACGGCGCCCCGCATCTCAGTGCCCTCTGGTTCGCCTGGGACGGCACCTCGCTGTGGCTGTACTCCATCGTGCGCAGCAAGCGTTGGGCCGATCTGCGCCGCGACCCGCGCGTCGCGATCGTCATCGACTCCGGCGAGGGGTACGGGGAGCTGCGCGGGGTCGAACTGTCAGGCACCGCCGAGTTCGTGGGCGAGATCCCCCGCACCGGAGAACCGTGCACCGAACTCGACGCGCTGGAACCGCTGTTCGCCCGCAAGAACTTCGGCCTGGAGGCAATGCCGCACGACGGTCGGCATGCGTGGATCCGCCTGACACCGTCGAAGACCGTCTCCTGGGACTTCCGCAAGCTGTAACAACCAAGGCCCAAGGCGCACTCAGCGGATGACCAGCTCGGCCGCTTGCCGCGCGTCTCGTCAGAACCCGTGGCCTCCAGGTGAGGCTCGACGCTCGGCCAACCGCAGCAGCAGACCGGTCAGTTGCCCGATCGGAGGCGATCAGTGTCACATCAGCGTCCACGTCCCAAGCAACTGGACTCCCCCCTACTGCCGAGACTCTTCAAGTACATGGCCAAGGTCCAGGTGTGGGCCTACCGCCGTACCCGCGGCCGGGTCGGCGGGACGTGGCGCATGGCCGCCGGCTTCCGCAAGCCTGTGCCTGTCCTGCTCCTGGATCATCGTGGTCGTAAGTCCGGCAGGCTCTACACCACGCCGCTGCTCTACATGACCGACGGACCGGACACGGTGGTCGTGGCCTCCCAAGGCGGGCTCCCCAAAAACCCTCAGTGGTATCGCAACCTGCGCTCCCACCCGGACACCCACATACAGATCCGCGCCGAGCGGAGACCTGTTCGCGCCCGCACCGCGGATCCGCAGGAACGCTCTCGTCTCTGGCCCCTGCTGTTGGAGGTCTACGCCGACTTCGAGCTGTACCAGACATGGACCGAACGCGAGATCCCAGTGGTGGTGCTCACTCCCCAAGCCGACGAGTGAGGGACCCCACGGGACGAGCGGGATGCGAGGGGATCATCGGGCCAAGGGTCGCTTCCCATACACCGGGGAGGGGACCGCTCTGGGCCGCAGGCGGGTCAGTTGCCGATGGCGGGCACACCGGTTACGTCCTGGCCCAGGGCCAGGTCGCCGACAAGAGCAACGAGATCCCCGCCTTCCGGCCCCTGCTGGACAGCGTCGACCTGACCGGCACCGTCATCACCGCCGACGCGCTGCACACCCAGCACGCTCACGGCACCTACCTCCGCAAGCACGGTGCCCACCACATCGCCCAGGTCAAGGCCAACCATCCGGTCTCTTCAACCGCGTCCGCCACCTGCCCTGGCGCGAGATCACGCTCGACCACTACGACCGCACCCGGGCCCACCACCGCCTGGAGATCCGACGGCTGAAGACCGCCGCCATCGCCCACCTCGACTGCCCCGACGCACACCAGGCCCTGCAAGTCGTGCGCTGGAGGAAGGACGTCACCACCCGCAAGCTCACCATCGAGCGCGTCTATCTGATCACCAGCCTGCCACCCGGCGCGGTTACCGGCGCCCAGCTCGCCAACTGGATCAGAGGGCAACTGGAAGATCGAAAACCTTCTGCACCACGAACGTCTCCGACGACGGCACGAGCTGGGAGGAGCGATCACGACCGGGCCGGGCAGCACCGTGACCCACCTTCTGCTTTGCAGTAGACGTCGACGTGACGGATGCATCCGTCGGCAAAGTGATGGAACAGCATATCCGGCGCGTTGAACTCCGTAGACGAGCACGAAGAGCTCCGACAGTGCACCTCCTGACGCTGCTCGGTTGGGATCGCAACCCCCCGAGCCACCCGTAGGCCCTGCAGTTATGTCCCGGCTGCCGAGAGGGCACCCGAACAGGAACCGTGTACGACTGCTCAAGCCTGTCGAACGGTGAACGGAAGGCTTCTCAGACACCCGGGCGTGGTTGATCCGCTCGGTTGCGGGCCGACTTTCATCGTCCTGGCACGAGCTCGAGGGGATGGAAGTCGCGCTGATAATAGAGGGTTGGGATGCCCTCGCTGAGTCGTGCGTTGTCGACGCGGCCGAGGAGAATCGTGTGGTCTCCGGCCGGGTGGATCGCGTAGGTGCTGCATTCGAGGGTGACAGCGGCGCCGTCGAGGGTGGGAAGCCCGTGCTCGTTGGGGGCGAAGCCGGGATGCGAGAACTTGTCGGCGCCCCGGGTGGCGAACCGCATGGCGAGTTCGGTGTGCTCGTCGGTGATGACGTGGACGAGCCAGCGGGCGGCGCTGGTGAAGGCGGGATGGCATTCAGCGCTGGCCGCCAGACACACCAGGATCAGCGGGGGCTCCATCGAGACCGAGCAGAACGAGGTCGCCGTGAACCCGCGCCACTGTCCGGTCTCGTCGGTGGTGGTGACGATGGTGACGCCGGAAGGGAAGGACGCCATGGCCTCCCGAAAGCGGCGAGTTTCGGTGCTGATGGTGTCTGTCATAAGAGCTTTCACTCCCACCAAGTGCGTGATGGAGATTGAGCCTTGTGCGCGTGGTGCGCAGGGAGGCGTTGATGTTGGGGTCGCGGGCTCAGGTTGGGGTGACGCCGTCGAAAGGTAGCTCCCGGCGGCACTCTGGCAGATGGAGTCGCCAACCAACCGCGAGCGACGGGGCGTTCGGTATGGCTTGGACAGGTCCGGGCCCATCGTTGCGGATGCCGGTCCACATGTCCTGGTGCAGTCTGTGACGCATGCCGGGTAACAGCGCCGCGAGCTGGTGACCTTCACCTCGCGCCCGCTTCTGTCAACGGCCGTGTCGCAGGCCTGCCTCTGCCGCCGGACGCACCGGCGACGAGGGCGGCCCGTCACGTCGAGATCGTGTCGGCCTCAGAGCACGCAGCCGATGTGCGCCTTGGTGAACGGCAGTTCCACCGGGGCCCCGAAGAGCGTGGTGGCGTACAGGCCGGCATGGTTCTCGTAGATCCCGATGGGGTGGTTGCGCATGCCCATCAGGTCGCGCAGGTAGTGCTGGAACAGCTTGTCGCTGCCGAGCACGCCACCACCGCCGATCTCGAAGACCTTGTTGACCGCGGCGAGGCACTGGGCGATGGCGTGTGAGGCCTCGAACCGGGCCTGGACGCGCGTCTCCCCGGAAATCGGCCTTCCCGCGACGACGTCGGCGTAGATGGGGCCCCAGGTGCGCGGGATGCGCGCACGCGCGTCCCTGACCAGGGTCACGGCCTCGGCCAGCCTGGTGTGGAGGGCCGCGTTCTGCGTGGCCGCCGCGCCGGTCACGGCCGATACCCGGCGCCTGTTGTCGTCGATGAAGGCGTCGAGCGCTCCGGTCGCGGCGCCGATCGCGCAGGACGCGATGTTGTAGGCCCACATCGACATCCAGGGCAGGTCGAAGATCGGGCCGGTGTTGACGGCCTTGCCAGGCTCGGTGTGGTGGTAGAGCGCGTCGACGGTCAGGGTCCGGTACTCCGGGACGACGGCGTCGACCGTGACGTCCTTGCTGCCGGAGCCCTGGAGCCCTGCGACTCGCCAGCTGTCCTGGTCGATCTCGTAGTCGGACGCGGGAAGGAGGAACGCCCGGAACTCGGGGCCGTCGCCCTCGTCCGGGATGACGCCTCCGAGGAGAATCCACTGGGCGTGGTCGACTCCGCTGAGGAACCTCCACCGTCCGGTGAGACGGAACCCGTCACTCACGCGCTCCACCTTGCCGGTGGCAGCCAGGGACGAGGCCGCACGGGCGCCGGGGTTCTCGCCCCAGACGTCCTGCTGGGCCTGCTGGGAGAACAGCCCGAGATACCAGGCGTGCCCGCCCAGCAGTGCGGCGACCCAGCTGCCGGCCGGACACGCCGAACCAAGCCGGGCCAGCCCTTCTTCCCAGGTCGTCGGGTCGACCTCGAGGCCGCCCCACTGCCGGGGCTGCACCGCGCGGAAGACACCGGCATCCGCCATCGCCCGGATGCTCTCGTCGGACATGCGCCGGAGTTCGGCGGCCTTGAGCGTGTTCGCCCTCAGCAGCGGCAGGATGCCGTCGATGCGCTCCAGGTAGCGCGCGGATTCGGCGGGCGGCCGGGGCGCGTCGGCTTCGGCGGCCCGGGAGGGCTGGAGAACGTCGGTGTGGGGGGATCGTGACACGGTTCATCTCTCCTCAGTGCATGATTACTAAGGCTTGCCTCGCCTCAGTAATACGCTACAGTTTCGTACTATGCAATCCCAAGCCAAGATCAGAGAACGCGAACGCCACATCCTCACCGTCGCCGTGGAACTGCTCAGCGAGGTCGGCTTCGACCGGCTGACGTTCGACGCCATGGCGACCAGGGCGGGCGTGTCCAAGACGACCCTCTACCGACGCTGGCCGACCAAGCACGAACTGGTCATCGACGCCGTACGCCGCCGGGTGGACTTCTCCTTCACCGTGCCCGACCAGGGAAGTTTCCGCGCCGACGTACTGGAGGCCCTGCGACTGATCAGCAACTGGCTCAAGCGGGACGGCGCCATGCTGCGCAACCTCGTGGACGCCATCCGTCGTGACGCGGACCTGCGCGAGGCGACCGAACGTCAGCTCGCCCAGCCCCTCGACGGCATGTGGGAAGAGGTCATCGACAGAGCACAAGGCCGCGGTGAACTGCGTACCGGCGTGGACCTGTCCTGGCTCAGCGAGCTGGCGCAGGGCGTGCTGATGAATCGGATTCTCGTGGCGGGCGTCCCCGTCACCGACGCGTTCCTCGAACGTCTGACGGACGAGATCCTCCTCCCCGCCTTCACCCACACCGCCTGACCCATCCCACCGGGAGCGCCACCATGCCCCGACACAAGTCACCGACCCGGCGCAGGATGCATCGCGCCGAGGTCACCCGCACCGAACGCACCAGCCCGAGCTTCGTCACCCTCACCATCCAAGGCCCCGACCTGGCCGACTTCGATCCCATGGGGTTCGACCAGGCATGCCGGCTCTTCTTCCGCCGCGACGGCCAGCGCGAACTCGCCATGCCGACCGCCTCGCACAACGGCTGGCTGGCCCAGTTCATGCTCATGCGGCCGGCCACCCGCCCCTGGGTCCGCCTCTACACCGTGCGCGCGTTCCGCCCCGAAGCGCGCGAAATGGACATCGAGTTCGTCCTGCACGGCGACCACGCCGACGCCGGACCCGCCTCCGCGTTCGCCTCGCACGCCCGCCCCGGAGACCCGGTCGGGCTGTTCCCCGAAGGAATCGGCTACCTGCCCACCCCGACCGCCCAGTCACAGCTGCTTGTCGGCGACGAGAGCGCCGTACCGGCTCTGCTGTCCATCCTGGAACAGTCACCGCCCGATCTCACCGGCGACGCCTACCTCGAAGTGCCTACCAGCAGGGACATCCGGCCGGTGGCTGCACCCCCCGGAGTCACCGTCCACTGGCTGCCCCGCGACGACCACACCGCCGTCCCGGGACAACGGGCCCGGAAAACGGTCACGTCCTCCTGGACGCTCCCCCCGGGGCAGCGCATCTACTGCTGGGTGGCGGGCGAGAGCGGCCTTCCCACAGGTCTGCGGCGCCACCTGGTCAAGGACCAGGGCGTCCCGAAGTCCGACATCTCCTTCCTCGGCTACTGGAAGCACGGCAAGAGCAGCCACGGCTGAGAGATATCCCCCGATGCACGCCTGCGCCGTGCCACCACGAGCAGCCCTTCCTCACTTATGCATGTACGGAAATTCGAGCAACGGAGCAGCGTGAACCTCAATCTCATCTCCAAGGCGGCAGTAGTCACCGGCGCCGGCCGCGGCATCGGACTGGCCACCGTCCGCACCCTGATCTCCGAGGGCGTCCGCGTCATGGGCGCCGCCCGCACCATCACACCCGAACTGAAGGAAACCGGTGCCCTCACGTTCTCGGCGGACCTGAGCACCGCCGAAGGCGTCACCGCCCTGATCGACAGCGCCCTCACGGCACTGGGCGGCATCGACCTGCTGGTGAACAACGTCGGAGGCGGAGAAGTCGTCTCCACGTTCCTCGAGACCGATGACGCCCAGTGGGCGCGCTTCCTCGACCTCAACTTGCTCAGCACCGTCCGCGCCACCCGGGCCGCGCTGCCCAGCCTGATCGAGCGGCGCGGCGCGATCGTCAACATCTCGTCCGTCGTGGCCCGACAGCCCGGCGCGGGCCCGGCGCCGTACGGCGCGGCCAAGGCGGCCCTGACCTCTCTCGGGAAGTCCCTGGCCGAAGAGTTCGGCCCTCAGGGCGTACGCGTCAACACCGTCGCCCCCGGGGTGACTCGCACCTCCTTGTTCGACCAGCAGGCACAGCTCCTCCAGCAGATGCCGCAGGTCCTCAACATCACCAGCGGTCGCGTCAACGAGCCCGACGAAGTCGCAGCCCTGATCGCGTTCCTCCTCTCCGACGCCGCCAGCAACATCCTCGGCGCCGAATACGTCATCGACGGCGGCATGCTCAAAGCTGTCTGACCCCTCGTCACCAACTCCGCGTCTGAAGAAGCTGTGGACCGGCGCCAGGTTGGGCAGCTGTCGCACCTGCGCATGGATCGCAGCTTCCCTCAAGACTCGCTAGGACAGGCCAATCTCCTCCAGGATCCGCCGCACAAACACCGGCCACATGGGCGCCGTCACCCCTTGACCGCAAGCCGGTGCGGTTGAGGGTCCGGGCTCGCCACCGCCAGCGCCGCGCCGTGGCACCAGGCCCGTACCCCCCGCCCCAGGCCGTCACCGCCTTGACTCTGGGCGGCCCAGACCGGGTGCCCGTCGCTGGCCGCGGCCTGCTCGATATCGCTGAGCACTGTGCTCACCTATCTGGCCGCACTCGGGGAATGTGAAGGGTTCTGATCCCCACTTCTGGAAAGGCGCAACAGCGACGTGCCGGTCACCAAGTCCGGGAACTCAGTGACCGGCACGACCGCCTGACACGTCCATCTGCGGACGGTCACTCAGTTGATGCGGACGATCTTCCAGAGTTGGTCGTCGATGTTCACGTCGTTCCACTGCACGACTGCCGCACCGTTGCTGGTGGAGGACTGGGCAACGCCGGCGTGGAATCCGCTCCTGACGTTCTTGAGTTCGTAGTAGCCGTCGCCCGCTTCGACGAGGGTCCATTTCTGTGAATCGGCTGCGGACGGCGTGTTCTGGACGACGGCGGCTCCGGCGGTGGTGGAGCCGTTACGGATGTCCAGGTTCAGGTTGCTGTTGGCGTTCCTGATGGTCCAGGCTCCGCCGCCGGCGGACTGGAAGGTGAACAGCTGGCAGATACAGGCGGAGTTCTGCCACTGGTTGGCGGCGGTGTTGGTGGCGGTGGAACCCTGGGGGATGTCGAGGTACTTGCCGCTGTTCTTGTTGACGAGGATGTACTGCCCGGTACCCAGCGGGGGCAGGGCGGTCTGGGTGAGGTTCCAGCGCTGGCAGGCGCAGCTGGTGCCGCTCCACTGGACGGCGGCGGTACCGGCCGCGGTGGAGGCGTTGGGGATCTCCAGGTACTTGCCGGTCACACGGTTGGTGATGCTGTACCCGCCGGCCTGGTGCGGGGAGACGGCCCACTCGTGGTCCAGGGTGCCGTTGTCGTCCCACTGAAGGATCTTGGCGCCGTCGGCGGTGGACTGGCTCTCCACACCGAGAACCTTGCCGCTGGCGACGTTGAAGATCTTGAAGTAGCCGGAGCTCTGCTGCATGAATCGCCACTGCTGGTCGGTGGCAGTGGTGGAGTTCTGCTGGGTGGCGTTCGTGCCGTTGGTGGTGGAGCCGCCCGCGATGCTCAGCCTGAGGTTGCTGCCCGCGTTCGACGCGGTGTAGGTGGCACCGTCCGAGATGCCGCCGCCCAGGTCGATGGTGCTGTAGGTGACGGGGTTGGAGAGGTTGCTGCCTCCGTTGCCGCCACTGAGCACGAGCAGGCTGTGGCCGTCGGCCAGGGGCACCATGCCGCGGCTGTAGCCGTTGGCGACGTTGGAGCTGATACGCGTCCAGGTGTTCGCGGCACCGTTCTGGGTGTTGAGGAACAGGTCGCTGGTGCTGTAGGCGCCGACGACAAGCGTGCCGTTCGGACCTCCGGTGGACAGCCATGTGATGTATGGGGTACTGGTGGGGACCGCGCCGTCCGTCGACCGCAGGGGGATGCCCGTGACGGAGTCGAACGCCTCCGGGTCGGAGGAGATCTTGTAGTAGACAGCGAAGTTGCCCGAGGGAGAGCCGCCATACTCGTACGTCATGACGTAGTTGCCGTTGGGCAGCTTCGCGACGGTGGCCATACCCGGGCGCTCGCTGAAGGTGGGCATCGCCACGTCATCCACGACCGGACCCCAGTTACGGATGTCCGTGGTGACCTGGTGGACGAGCTTCTGGCCGTGGTCGGGGTCGCGCTGGTCGGAGTAGTAGACGATCAGCTTGCCGTTGGCGTAGAGGAAGAAGGGCTCCCATACGGGGGTGTTGCCGTTGCCGTTCTGGTCGTAAGCCGGGCCGCCGGTGGCGATGTTGCTGACGAACGTCCAGGTCTGTCCGCGGTTGGTGCTGGCGTAGACATCGATCTTGATGGCGGAGCGGTCGGCGGGGACCGAGGCTCCGGCGGCCAGGATGGTACCGGCCGGGAAGCCGCCCACTGCGGTGGGCAGTTCGAACAGTTCGGGCTGCCAGCGCATGCCCCAGCCGTTCTGCGTGTCGGCGACCTCGGAGATCTTCGTCCAGGAGTTGCCGTTGTCCGTGCTGCGGTAGATCGGGAGGACCGGTGTGCCGGAGGTGTACTGCTCGAACGTCGCGAGGATGGTGCCGTTGGCAGAGCCGTTGTGCTGCATACGCATCGCCCGCGGGTATAGCGAGCCGGGCGAAGGCGCACCCGACGGCGGGGTGTACATCGTCTGCGAGGGGCGGGCCAGGGCATCCGCCCTGCCGACAGGCAGGACCATGGTCATCGCCGCGACGAGCAGGACGAAGGCCAGGGACAAGAGGGAGATGGGACGGGAACGCGGAGCGGCGCCGGATCTGGCGCCTGTCTGCGCTGGGGACATTGCGGCTCCCAGGAGAAAGGGGAAGGGGTGTTTCGGTGTCCGCCGACTCGGAACGTCCCAGAGTGACGCGGCGGAGTTCGTTGGGCGCGTCGTCCGGGGACAGCCGGGCGACACTGCAGGGCCCGGCTCACGAGAGGGGGCGCGGCGCGACAAGCGCGGAGTAGCGGAATAGAAGAGGTGGGGCGCCCCGGCGTGTGGGTGCGCCGGAGCAGTGGGGGGGGTTGGTCAGGGCGAGGGTGGAGGCGCCGTCGAGCCGCGGACGATCAGTTCGACGGGTGGATCGTTCGCCGGCGGCAGGACGGTGTCGGGCTTCTCGATGGCGTGCAGGAGTAGCCGGATTCCTTCCCGTGACGCGGCCTCGAAGGGCTGACGGACTGTGGTCAGCGGCGGGGAGACGTAGGCGAAGACGGGGTTTCCGTCGAAACCCACGACGCTGATGTCCTCCGGAACCCGGCAGCCGGCTTCCCGCAGGGCATGGATCAGGCCGATGGCCATCTCGTCGCCTCCGGCGAACACGGCGGTCACCGAGCCGTCTGCGGCCAGCTCGCGACCCGCGGCGTACCCGGAAGCCGCCGACCAGTCGCCGTTCAGTACGGGCGGTTCGTGCGCGCCCCGGGCTGCGAGCGCCGCCCGCCATCCCTCGATGCGGTCCGTGGTGGCGTACCACCGCCGCGGCCCGGCGAGGTGATGGACGGTCGGATGCCCCAGGTCCAGGAGGTGATCGGTGGCCGCGCGTGCCAGCTGATGGGCGCCCACGCCGGCAGTCAGGGTCCGGGCGGCACTGAAGGCGGGTGGGGCTCCTAGGAAAAGGACCGGCACGTCGACGCCGAGCGGGACTTCTCCTTCGACAATGGGTTCGGAGACGACGATGCCGTCCACACCCTGCTCCAGGAGTGATTCCAGCGCGGCGGCGATGCTTTCTGAGTCGCCATCCGGTGTGTTGAGCACGCGAAGCGCGTAACCGGCGTCCCGTACGGCTTGTTCGATGCCCACGAGCAGGGAGGCGGTTCCATACCCGGCCGTCCCCAGAGCGACCACACCGATGGAGCGGGTACGGCCGGAGGCCAGTGCCCTGGCGGCGTGGTTCAGCCGGTAGCCGAGTTCCTCGGCGGCCGCCAGGACGCGTCGGCGGGACGCGTCGGAGACGTACGGCTCGTTGTTGAGGACCCGGGAGACCGTCTTGCGTGAGACGCCGGCCAGTCTGGCCACGTCCTCACTGCGCGGCGCGGAGGAGCCGGTACCGCGCCCCAGCCCTGTTGTCATGAAGTCTCCCCATGGCCGTGTGTTCTCCATCGAACGAGGTCACTTACATGACCGCGCGGTCTGACCGCGCGGTCAATGTGTACGCACCCACCGAGCTCACGTCAAGAGTTCTCGCAACACCACTTGCCTCTGGCATGACGATCGTCGAGGCCCACGGCGTGGCGGTGCGAGGTGCCGGAGGCTTCCGAGGAATGCGTGCCCGGCACGCATTTCCTACAGCTCAAGCGGCCGGTGGTGGGGCCGGGACGGTGCGATGGCGAGCCATGTCAGCCCCGTCAGTCCGGTCCGGCCGCCAGCGCGTGGGGCTCACGGCCGGACCCGGTCCATCATGGATTCCCGGACGGAAGGTCTTGACAGCGAGTCCACAGAGCGTTCACGCTTCCTGGCGTCCGACGATCGCGTTTGTTCGATTGTGTTGGATTCCGGTTCTCGACTGACCCTCAAACGGTCCCTCGACGACCCACTCTCCGCCATACCCCCGTCCGGCTGACGTGCCATACCTGGGCACCGCCAGCCCAGTAGGAGCCGAAATGCACCGTTCCTCCCCCGGTCAATCCATGCCGGGAACCAGCCGCCGCACCGTGCTCCGCGGACTCGGCGGAGCCGCGCTACTGAGTGCCGGCATCCCCCTGCTGAGCGCCTGCGCCGGCAGTTCCGCCTCGTCGGACACCAAGGCCGTCACTGTGGGCTCCAACGCGTCCGACGCCGTCCCGAAGAAGGGGTACGCCGACGTCTACGCGGCCTTCACGAAGCAGTCCGGAATCGCGGTCGACATCAACACCAAGGACCACAACACGTTCCAGGAGCAGATCAACACCTATCTGCAGGGTACGCCGGACGACGTGTTCCAGTGGTTCGCGGGCTACCGGATGCAGTTCTTCGCGTCCAAGGGGCTCGCCTCCCCGATCGACGACGTGTGGAAGACGATCGGCGGCAACTTCCCGTCGGCCATGCACGACCTGAGCAAGGGTCAGGACGGCAAGTACTACCTGGTGCCCCTCACCACGTCCCCGTGGGCGGTCTTCTACCGCAAGAGCGTCTTCCAGCAGTACGGCTACGAGGTCCCCACCACGTGGGACGCGTACGTCGCCCTGTGCAAGCGGATGAAGAAGGACGGCCTCGTCCCGATCGCGTACGGCGACAAGGACGCCTGGCCGGCGATGGGCTCCTTCGACCAGATCAACTTCCGCCTCAACGGCTACGACTTCCATGTCGAGCTGATGGCGGGCAGGGCCTCGTGGACCGACGCGAAGGTCCGCAAGGTCTTCGACACCTGGGCCGAGACCCTCCCCTACCACCAGGAGGGCGCGGTCGGCCGTACCTGGCAGGACGCGGCCCAGACTCTGGTGGCGAAGAAGGCCGGCATGTATATGCTCGGCATGTTCGTGGCCCAGCAGTTCAGCAACAAGGCGGACCTGGACGACCTCGACTTCTTCGCCTTCCCCGAGATAGACCCGGCGTACGGCCAGGACACCGTGGAGGCACCGACCGACGGCATCATGCTCAGCAAGAAGCCCAAGAACCACGCCGGTTCCGTCAAACTGCTCGAATTCCTGGGCACGCCACAGGCCGAGGAGATCTACCTCAAGGCCGACCCGAGCCTTATCGCCGCCTCCACGAAAGCCGACACCTCCGGCTACAGCGCCCTTCAGAAGAAGGGCTACGACATGATCGCGCAGGCGAAGCATCTCACCCAGTTCATGGACCGGGACAGTCGGCCCGACTTCACCTCCACGGTGATGCAGCCCGCACTCCAGAAGTTCATCCGCGACCCCAAGGGCATCGACAGCCTGCTGTCCTCGATCGAGCGCCAGAAGAAGACGATCTTCGCGTCCGACTGAGCCCGACCCCCTTCTGAAGCGGATGAACACCGACACCATGAGCTCCGACACGACCACGAAGATCCCGGAGGCAGCCGCGGCGCCGCCTCCGGGCGCCGCGACGCCGAAGAGGCGGGTTCCGCAGGGCCACCAGCGCCTGCTGACCCGCCGCGACCGGACCGCGCTCGGCCTGATGGCCGGCCTGCCGACGATCCTGCACGTGGCACTGGTCTGGGTCACCGCCCTGGCCTCCATCGCCCTCGCCTTCACCACCTGGGACGGCATCGGCTTCGACTCGATCCAGTGGGTCGGACTCCGGAACTTCGAGGAACTCTTCGAGCAGAACCCGCAGTTCTGGCCCGCCGTCGAGCACAACGTCATCTGGTTCGTCGTCCTGATCGCGCTCCCCACGCCGCTCGGCCTGTTCCTCGCCGTGCAGCTGGACAAGAACATCCGGTTCAGCCGGGTCTACCAGACGGCGTTCTTCCTGCCGGTCGTGCTGTCGATGGCAGTCATCGGGTTCGTCTGGCAGCTGATCTACAACCCCGACACGGGCCTGATCAACAGCATCATCGGCGCCAACGAGCCCGGCCGCTACATCGACTGGATCGGCGACCCCGACCTCAACCTCTGGGCCATCCTCATCGCCGCGTCCTGGCGCCACACCGGCTACATGATGATCCTCTACCTGGCCGGCCTCAAGGGCGTCGACCCGTCCCTGCGCGAGGCCTCCGCGCTGGACGGCGCCAACGAGTGGCAGACGTTCAAGAACGTCATCTTCCCCACCCTGCGCCCCACCAACACCGTCGTCCTGGTCGTCACCATCATCGAGGCCCTGCGCGCCTTCGACCTCGTCTACGTCTTCAACAAGGGCGCCGAGGGCACCGAGTTGCTCTCGATCCTCGTCACCAACAACATCATCGGAGAGTCCAGTCGCATCGGATACGGATCGGCGATCGCGGTCGTCCTCCTGCTGATCTCACTCGTCGTCATCATCCCGTACCTGGTGGCCACCTTCCGGAAGGAGCGGCGCGCATGAGCACCACCGTCATGACCAAGGTCCGTACGCCCGTCCGCCCCGCCCGGATCCTGCTGCACCTCTTCCTCGTGGGCGCCTCACTCGCGTGGCTCGCGCCGCTGCTGTGGGCGCTGTACTCGGCCATGCGGCCGTACGCGGAGACCAGCGAGAAGGGCTACGTCTCCTGGCCCGACAAGCTGACCCTCGACAACTTCACGAACGCGTTCACGCAGTCGGACATGGGGCACTACTTCGTCAACACGATACTCATCGCCGTACCGGCGGTGCTGGTGACCCTGCTCCTGTCGTCGATGGTCGCCTTCTACGTCAGCCGCTTCGACTTCCGCCTCAACCTCGCCCTGCTGCTGGTCTTCACCGCCGGCAACCTGCTCCCCCAGCAGGTCATCATCACCCCGCTGTACCGCATGTACCTGCTCATCGACCTGCCCGGCATCACCATGAGCGGCAAGCTGTACGACTCCGCCCTCGGCCTGGTCCTCATCCACGTGGCCTTCCAGTCCGGGTTCTGCGCCTTCGTGCTGAGCAACTACATGCGCTCCCTGCCGCACGAGCTGACCGAGGCCGCCCTCGTCGACGGCGCCTCCGTGTGGCGCCTGTACTGGCAGATCGTGCTGCCGCTGTGCCGCCCGGCCATGGCAGCCCTGGCGACCCTGCTCTCCATCTGGATCTACAACGACTTCTTCTGGGCGCTCGTGCTGATCTCCACCGGCGAGAACATGCCGATCACCTCGGCCCTGAACAACCTCTCCGGCCAGTACTTCACCGACCCCAACCTGGTCGCCGCCGGAGCCCTGCTCACCGCGATCCCCACGCTGATCGTGTACTTCCTGCTCCAGCGGCAGTTCGTCAGCGGTCTGACCCTGGGCGCCAACAAGGGCTGAAACACCCCCACTCGCCCCTCCCCTACACCCCTCCCGGAGCACCACCAGTGAGTACCGCACGCCGTCTTCGCATTCCTGGAATCGCCTACGGAGGTGACTACAACCCCGAGCAGTGGCCCGAGGAGGTCTGGGCCGAGGACATGCGCCTGATGCGCGAGGCCGGGGTGACCATGGTCAGCGTCGGCATCTTCTCCTGGGCTCTGCTCGAACCGTCCGAGGGCGTCTACGACTTCGCCCGCATGGACAAGATCCTCGACCTGCTCCACGAGAACGGCATCGCCGCCGACCTGGCGACACCGACGGCCGCCCCGCCGGCCTGGTTCTTCCGGGCCCACCCGGACGCCCTGCCGGTCGACAAGGACGGCCGCACACTGTCGTACGGCAGCCGCCAGACGTTCTGCCCGAGCAGCCCCGCCTACCGCAGAGCGGCGCTGCGGATCGCCGGAGCGCTCGCCGAGCGCTACGCCGACCACCCGGCCGTCGCCATGTGGCACGTGCACAACGAGTACGGCTGCCACAACGACGCCTGCTACTGCGACACCAGCGCCGCCGCGTTCCGTACCTGGCTGCGCGCCCGCTACGAGGACGACCTGGACGCCCTCAACCACGCCTGGGGCACCACGTTCTGGAGCCAGTGGTACTACGACTGGGACCAGATCCTGCCGCCCCGCACGACCGCGGCTCCCCCGAACCCCACCCACCAGCTCGACTGGCGCCGCTTCTGCTCCGACGAACTGCTCTCCCTGTGCACCGCCGAACGCGAGGTACTGCGCCGGGCCGCTCCGGACACCCCGGCGACCACCAACTTCCTGGTCCTGCGCACCATCGACGCCCTCGACTACTGGCGCTGGGCACCCGAGCTGGACATCCTCTCCAACGACCATTACCTGCTGTCCGACGACCCGGAGGCCGAGGTCGACATCGCCCTCCACGGCGACCTGATGCGCTCGCTCGCGGGCGGCCCGTGGTTCCTCATGGAGCACTCGACCGGCGCCGTCAACTGGCAGCCCGTCAACCGCGCCAAGCGACCCGGCGAGATGCGCCGCAACGCGCTCGCGCACGTGGCCCACGGTGCCGACGGCATCGCGTTCTTCCAGTGGCGTGCGGCGAAGGCGGGCGCCGAGCAGTGGCACTCGGCGATGCTGCCGCACGCCGGAACCGACAGCCAGATCTGGCACGACGTCGTCCAACTCGGCGCGGACCTGCGGGCGTTGGCCGACGTGCGGGACTCCACCAGCACGGCACAGGTGGCGATCGTGTGGGACTGGGACGCCCGCTGGGCACTGGAACTGCCCTCCCAGCCCAGCGGCGAGCTGCGCTACCAGGACCTGGTCCGGGACTGGTACACCCCCCTGTGGCGGGCCGGGGTCGCCGTCGACTTCGTACGCCCCGACGACCCTGGACTCGACCGCTACAAACTCGTCCTGGCACCCTCGCTGTACCTGGTCGCGGAAGCGGCCGCGGCGAACCTCGCCCGGTTCGCCGAAAGCGGAGGCACGCTGGCCGTCGGCTTCCACAGCGGCATGGTCGACGAGAACGCCCATGTGTACCTGGGCGGTTACCCCGGCGCGTTCCGCGACGTCCTCGGCGTGGTCACCGACGAGCTCTTCCCTCTGCTGCCGGGCGAGACGACCGGCCTGACCGGCGACGTGGCGTCGGGCGCCACGGCCGACCTGTGGTCGGAACGCATACGGCTGACCGGCGCACAGGCCGTCGCCTCCCACGCCGACGGCCCACTGGCCGGTCACCCCGCCGTCACCCGCCACCGGCACGGAGACGGCACCGCCTGGTATCTGGGCACCCACCCCGACCAGGTCACGCTCGCCGCCCTGCTCGACCGCATCCGCCAGGGCGCCGGTGTCACACCAGAGCAGGACGCGCCCGCCGGTATCGAGGTGGTCCGGCGCCGGGGCGCAGAGGCGGACTTCCTGTTCCTCATCGACCACACCGGAAAGGGCGCCGAAGCACCTGCCGAAGGCGTCGAACTCCTCACCGGCACACCGGTCACCGGAACCGTCACCGTCCCACCGGGAGGCGTCGCCGTCGTCCGCGAGCCCCGCTGATCCACCTGCCGGTAGTGGAGAGGAGGTCAGCGCCCAACACCCCAGGAGCAGTCCGGCGTTCCTGCGACCGGTACGGGAACGCTCAGCACCGCGCCCGAGGCGGCGGTCGGGTTCGTCACCCCGTAGCGGGCCGTGGTGACGTAGAGGCGGTTGTCGCCGGGGTGCAGACACACCGACGTGGGGTGGGGGGCGGGCACGGTCAGGGTGTGGAGCAGGCGGCCGTCGGGATGGTAGCGGCGGACCGTGCCGGCGCCCCACATCGCGACCCACAGGCAGCCCTCCTCGTCGACGGTCATCCCATCGGGGCTGCCTTCGCCGTCGCTCACCCGGGCGAAGGCCTGCGGGCCAGCGACGAGATCGCCGGAGGCGGGGTCGACCCGGCAGCGCAGGATGGTGCCGACGGCCGTGTCAGTGAGGTACATGGTCGTGCCGTCGGCGGTGAAGGCCGGGCCGTTGGCGATGGTCAGGCCGTCCAGGACGCGTACCACCGTGCCGGCGTGGTCCGTTCGGTACAGGGAGCCCGCGCCGGGGGTGCCGTCGTAGGCCATGCTGCCGGCCCAGAAGCGGCCTGCGGGGTCCGCGACGCCGTCGTTCATGCGGCTGGGGACGGCGGTGCGCTCCTCGGGGCGGTCCAGCCATTCCAGTGCGCCGTCGGTGGTGAGCAGCGCGATGCCGGTGCCCGCGGCGGCGATCCACGCCCCGGGCCGGTCCCCCACCGGCGCGACGGCACCCAACGGCACGTCGAGCCGGGCCAGTGGGCGCGGGGTCACCGGGTCGGTGCCGTCGCGGAGCTCGAAGAGCCGGCCGCTGAGGATGTCGACGTACACGTAGCGGCCGTCGGTCCAGCGGCCGCCCTCGGCGAGTTCGTACGCGCCGTCCACGACGACCGCCGTCGGTGCTGATGCAGATGTCATGAGCAGTTCTCCGGTCAGCGGATGGTCGTGCCGTCGGGCTCGTCGAACAGGCCGAGTTCGTCCCGCGTCGGCAGGCCCTCCCAGTCGCCCCGGGTGGCGACGGCGAAGGCCGCGGTGGTGACCGCCCGATGCAGCCGGGCCGGGATGTCCGCGCCGTCCAGGAGGCCGGAGAGGTATCCGGCCACGAAGGCGTCGCCCGCGCCGACCAGGTCGACGGCGTCAACTTCTCGCGCAGCAAGGTCGGTTGCGCCGTCGGCGGTGAAGACGGTCGCGCCGCGGGCGCCCCGCTTGACGACCACCTCGGTGACGCCTGCCGCCAGCACACCGTGCACGGCCCCGGACTCGCCCGCACCAGACACTTCCTGCACCAGCGGTAGCTCGTCCTCGGAGGCGATGAGCAGGTCCGCGTGGTCCAGGATCGGTCGCAGTGCGGTGCGGGCGCGCTCGGACGTCCACAGCCGAGAGCGGTAGTTGACGTCGAGGCATACGGTGACACCGCTCTCGCGGGCGGCCTTGGCAGCGGCCAGGACTGCCTCGGCCGCCGACGGACCGAGCGCCGGCGTGATGCCGGTCAGGTGCAGAACGCGGGACCCGGGGACCAGCGCGGACAGTACGTCGTCCGGTGCGACTGCCGAACCCGCGGAACCTGCACGGTAGTAGCTGACGCGGGTGAGCGTGCCCAAGCGGGGTTCGGTCAGCAGCAGTCCAGTGGGCCGGCCGGTGTCGTCGGTGACCGCGTGGCTGGTGTCGATGCCCTCGGCGCGCAGCGTGCGCAGGACCAGCGCGCCGAGTTCGTCGGCGCCCACCCGCCCTGCCCAGCGCACCCGGTGGCCGAGCCGGGCGAGGCCGATCGCGACATTCGACTCGGCTCCGGCGACCGACAGGCCGAGGCTGCCGCCCAGCCGCAGCGCGCCGTGGGCCCTGAGCGCCGCCATTGTCTCGCCGAAGGTCACGACTTCAGGTGATGTCACGGCCTCTCCCCCGTGGCCGTCTTGCGGAACTCGGCCGCGCGGGCGCGCAGTTGCTCCAGCTCACCGCCGTCGGCAGCGTCCCCGACGAGCGGTGAGCCGACGCCGACAGCGAGGGCGCCCCGGTCGAGGTAGTCACGGGCGATCTGCGCGTCCACTCCGCCGACGGGTACGAAGGGCACCTCGGGGAACGGGTCGCGCAGAGCCTTCAGATAGCCGGGGCCGCCGAGGGAGCCGGGGAAGAGTTTGATCGCGTCTGCGCCCCGGGCGAGGGCGGCTTCGATCTCGGTCGGTGTCAGGGCGCCCATCAGCACGGGTACGCCGTACGCCTTGAGTCCGTCGACCAGTGCCGGGGTGACGAGGTACGACGCGCCGGCGTCGACCGCGCGGGCGGCGTCCTCGGCCGAGCGCACGGTGCCTGCGCCGAGCAGCGCGCCGGGACCGAGTTCGGCGCGCGCCTGCCGGATGACGGTCAGGGCGTCGGCGGTGGTCAGTGAGACCTCGATGGCCGCGATGCCTTCCTCGGCGAGGGTGCGTACGGTGTTGAGGGCGGCGGCGGGGTCCTTGCCTCGGACGATCGCCAACAGGCGGTGGGCGCCGAGCGATTCCACCAGGTTCATGGGGGCGGGCTCTCCTTGCGGGTTCGGTGTGCGGGCGGCGGTCACCATTCGGTGAACGCCCCGTCGGCGCCGCGCCATATGGGGTTGCGCCAGCGGTGTCCGGTCTCGGCGGCGTGGCGTACGGCCTTCTCGTCGATCTCGACGCCGAGGCCCGGGCGGGTGGAGGCGACGGCGTACCCGTTCTGGAACCGGAAGGGTGCGGAGTCCATCACGTACTCGAGCAGGTCGGCCTGCTGGTTGTAGTGGATGCCCATGCTCTGTTCCTGGATGAGGAAGTTCGGCACGGAGAAGGCGATCTGCAGGCTGGCGGCCAGGGCGATCGGACCGAGGGGGCAGTGGGGTGCCATCGTGACGTCGTACGTCTCGGCCATGGCCGCGATGCGGCGCACCTCGGAGATGCCGCCCGCGTGTGACAGGTCGGGCTGCGCCACGGCGATGCCGCTGGCCAACACCTCGCGAAAGTCCCAGCGGGAGTAGAGGCGTTCGCCGGTCGCGAGGGGAATGTTCGTGAACTCCACCAGGCTGCGCAGGTTTCCCGAGTGTTCCGGCAGGACCGGCTCTTCGACGAACAGCGGGTGCAGTGGCTCCAGCAGGGGCAGTAGGCGGCGCGCCATGGCGGTGGAGGCCCGGCCGTGGAAGTCGACGGCGATGTCCCGCTCGTCGCCCAGCACCTCCCGGACGGCCGCGACGCGTTCGACGACCTCGGCGGTGCTCGCCGGGGTGTCGATCGGGGCGAGTTCGGCCGAGCCGTTCATCTTCACGGCGGTGAAGCCCGCCTTCATCTGTTCCTCGGCCAGCTCCGCCACGTCGCTCGGCCGGTCGCCGCCGATCCAGGCGTACATCCGGACGCGGTCGCGTACGGGGCCGCCGAGGAGGCGGTGCACCGGAACGCCGTAGGTCTTGCCCGCGATGTCCCACAGGGCCTGGTCGATACCGGCGACGGCGCTGGAGAGGATGGGGCCGCCCCGGTAGAAGCCGCCCTTGGTGAGCACCTGCCAGTGGTCCTCGATGCGCAGCGGGTCCCGGCCGACGAGGTAGTCGGCCAGTTCGTGGACCGCGGCGCGTACGGTCTCGGCGCGGCCCTCGATCACGGGCTCGCCCCAGCCGGTGACGCCCTCGTCGGTGGCGACGCGCAGGAACAGCCAGCGCGGAGCCACCAGGAACGTCTCAAGTCCGGTTATCTTCAAGGAAGTTCCTTCGGCAGCGGGTCGGTCGCCCGGACGGCCGCCAGGTCGTCGGAGGCCTGTGCCAGGAGTGACTCGACGGCGGCCACGGCGGCGTCAGGATCACCCGCTTCGACCGCGTCCAGCAGTTCCTGGTGCACGGGGATGGAGTCGGAGAAGTGCCGGGCGCCGTGCACGATCCGGTCGCGTACGCGCAGGCCGGCCTCGATGACGACTTCCATCCGGCTGAGCAGTTCGTTGTGGGCGGCGTCCAGTAGGGCTCGGTGGAAGGCGAGGTCCGCTTCGACCATCGCGTCGGCGTCCGTCCCCGCCGCCGCCATCGCGTCCAGTGCCTGCCGCATCGCCTCGAGGTCGGAGGTGGTGCGGCGGGCCGCCGCGAACCGGGCTCCCGCGGGCTCGACGATCGCGCGGACCTCGGCGAGGTCCTCCAGGAAGCCGTCGGTCGGGTCGCTGCTGCCCTGCCAGCGCAGCAGGTCGCTGTCGAGCAGGTTCCAGTCGGCGCGGGGGCGGATGGTCGTGCCGCGTTTCTGCTTCGACTCGAGCAGGCCCTTGGAGGCCAGCACGCGCATGGCCTCGCGGACCACGGTCTTGCTGACGCCGAGTTCCGTCTCGAACTTGACCGGGTCCACCACGGAGCCCGGGGGGTAGTCGCCGCGGATGATGCGTCGGCCCAGTTCCTCCACGGCCTGGCCGTGCAGCCCCTTGGGGGGATGGGTCACCACGTTCTCCGTTTCCGTATCGGTCCACAAGCGTTGTGTGCGTCGCTCATGAGGACTCCTTCATGACGCTCCATCCTCCATCGACCACGAGGCTGGCGCCGGTCACATAGGAGGCATCCTCCGATGCCAGGAAGGCGACGGCGGCCGCCACCTCCTCCGGCTGCCCGAACCGCCGGGCCGCTGTGGCCGCGACACTGCGCTCGCGGTCGGGCTCCGGGATGCCGTCCCACGCGGCGGTCATGATGGGGCCCGGCAGCACCGTGTTGACCCGGATGTGCGGACCGTACTCGACGGCCAGCTGCCGTCCCAGCGAGCACAGCGCGCCCTTCGCGGCGGCGTAGGCGGCATGGCCGGGCAGCCCGATGACCGCGTGCACCGAGGAGGTCAGCACGACGGAGCCGCGGGCCTCGCGCAGCATGGCCGCGAATGTCTTCATCGCCCGCCAGGCAGGCTTCAGCAGCACGGCCATCTGGCCGTCCCACTCGGCCTCGCTCAGTTCGTCGGCGGGCTTGTTGAGCTGGGCGAAGGCGTTGCTGTGCAGCACGTCCAGCCGTCCGTGGTGCTCCTGGACGTGGCGGGCCAGGTGCTCCCAGTCGGGGGCCGAGGTGACGTCGCAGCGTACGTACTCCGCGCGGCCTCCCTGGCCGGTGATGGCGGCCGCGACCTCCTTGCCCGCGGTGTCGTCCACGTCCGTGACCACGACCAGGGCCCCCTCGGCCGCAAGTCTGTGAGCCGTGGCCGCGCCGATCCCGTGGGCGGCGCCGGTGATCACCGCCACGCGGCCGCTCATCCTGCGGCATTCCCTCATCGCGTGTGTCTCCCCTCGTGACTGTCTACGCACCCACCATAGCTGTTTCAATTAATTATGAATATATCTTGACGGGGTGGTGACACCGCTCCGAAACTGACCGGCATGCAACAGGCACCTTCAGTACGAAGTTAGGAAGGACCTCCTCCCATGAGCCGCACCACACCCCGCCACCGAAGCCGGGGCGCACTCGCAGTGACCCTTGCCGCCGCCGCCCTGGTGATCTCCGCCTGCGGGGGTTCGACCGGTTCGAAGGACCCCGCAGTCCAGGAACCTGCCAAGCCCGGCGAGAAGGTCGACCTGCGCTTCTGGTCGTGGGTTCCCGGTGTCGACAAGGCCGTCGACAAGTGGAACGCCACCCACCCGGACATCCACGTCAAGCTGGAGAAGATCCCGGCGGGCAGCAGTGGCGGCTACGCGAAGATGCGCGCCGCGCTCAAGAGCGGCAACGCGCCCGACCTGGCGCAGGTGGAATACCAGGAGATCCCCTCGTTCCTGCTGGAGAACGGCCTGGTGAACCTGTCCCAGTACGGCGCCGACAAGGACCGGTCGAAGTTCGTGGACTGGCAGTGGCAGCAGGGGGTCTTCGACAAGTCTGTCTACGCGATCCCCCAGGCATCCGGTCCGATGGGCCTGTTCTACCGCTCCGACCTGTACAAGAAGTGGGGCATCGAGCCGCCCGCCACCTGGGAGGAGTTCGCCCAGGCCGCGCAGAAGATCCACCACGCCGACCCGAAGGCCTACATCAGCACCTTCCCCGCCGGCAACTCCGCCTGGTTCACCGCCCTCGCCTGGCAAGCAGGCGCCAAGTGGTTCGGCGTGAACGGCGACACCTGGTCGGTGAACATCGACTCCCCGCAGACCCTCAAGGTCGCCGCCTTCTGGGACGACCTGCGCAACAAGAAGGTCATCAAGACCGAACCCGACTTCGCCAACGGCTGGTACAAGGACCTGCAGAGCGGTGCCATCACCTCGTGGGTCAGCGCCCAGTGGGGCGACGCCATCATCAGCGGAAACGCCCCTCAGACCAGTGGCAAATGGGCGGTCGCACCCATGCCGCAGTGGACGAAGGGCGCGAACGTGTCCGCGAACTGGGGAGGATCCTCCACGGCTGTCCTCAAGGGCGCCGAGCACATCCCCGAGGCCCTGAAGTTCGCCGAGTGGCTCAACACCGACCCCACGAGCGTCGACCTGCTGCTGCAGGGCGGATACGGCTGGCCCGCGGCGGCCGACGGGTACAAGGGCTCCTCGCTCGACAAGCCGTCACCGTTCTTCGGAGGCCAGAAGTACAACGAGGTCTTCGCGGAGGCGGACAAGAACATCGACAACTCGTGGAAGTGGATACCGACGATCGACGCCACGTACCAGCACCTCAACGACGGCTTCCAGGCCGCCCTGGCCGGCAAGGGCACGTTCGTCTCCGCGGTCAAGCAGGCGCAGCAGCAGACCGTCGAGGACCTGAAGAAGAAGGGTCTGAAGGTTTCCACCGGCCAGTGACCACCTCCGGAGGGCGCGACACGGCCGCCGCCGTTCTCCCTTCCGGACTCCAGAAGGACCCCTGATGCCCACCCGAGCGCCCCGCCGCCGCAGAAACCCGGCGCCCGTCGTCTTCGTCGCGCCATTCCTCCTGCTGTTCCTACTGACCTTCGCCCTCCCCATCGGCTACGCCGTCTACCAGAGCGTCATGGATGTCGAGCACACCGGAGCCCTGGGACTCGGCGGCAGCCATACCGTCTTCGCGGGGCTGCGCAACTACTCCGACGCGTTGTCCGATCACGCCTTTGTCCGCAGCATCGGTCGCGTACTGCTGTTCGCGGCCGTCCAGGTGCCGGTGATGGTCGCGTTGTCCGCCGGGCTCGCGCTGCTGCTGGACAGCGCCTCGACCAGAGGCGTGCGGTTCTTCCGCGCCGCCTTCTTCCTGCCCTACGGCGTTCCGGGCGTCATCGCGTCCATCCTGTGGGGCTTCTTGTACGTCCCGGGAGTCAGCCCCCTCGTGGACGGCATGCGCCACCTGGGGGTGTCGGTCGACCTGCTGGGCGGAGACACGGTTCTGTGGTCCATCGCGAACATCGTCACGTGGGAGTTCGCCGGCTACAACGTCCTGGTTCTCGTCGCCCAGTTGCGTACCATCCCCGCGGAGCTGTACGAGGCCGCCCGCATCGACGGCGCCAGTGCGTGGATGACGGTCCGGCACGTCAAACTGCCGCTGCTGCGCCCGGCGCTGATCCTCACCACGGTCTTCACCATCATCGGCACGCTGCAACTGTTCGCAGAACCGCTGGTGCTCAAGCCCGTCTCATCGAGTATCGACAGCGCCTACACCCCCAACCTCAGCGCCTACAACGAGGCGTTCACCAACGACAACTACCACCTCGCCGCCGCCGAGGCAGTGCTGCTCGCCCTCGCCGCGTTCGTGCTCTCCTTCGGTTTTCTGCGGCTGATCAACAAGAGAGGTGGGGACGCGTGAGTCTTCAGACACCGGCCCGCACAGTCCTGCCGAGGGGCGAGACGCCGGCCTCCGACGACGGCACGACGCCGCACGGCGGCATCACCGGGGTCACCACGCGCAGTCGCATCCTGGTCACCGGCCTGCTGGTGGCGGCCGCCGGGTACTTCCTGCTCCCGGTGTACTGGCTGGTCGTGGCGTCCACCAAGTCCACCGGCGACCTGTTCGGCAGCTTCGGGTTGTGGTTCTCCCATCCCCAGTTCCTGAGCAACCTGCGCCAAGTGGTCACCTACGACGATGCGATCTACCTGCGCTGGGCCGCCAACAGCCTGCTGTACGCGGGCGTCGGCGCAGGCGTGGCGACGCTTCTGGCCGCGATGTGCGGCTACGCGCTGGCCAAGTTCTCCTTCGCCGGCCGCGACACGATCTTCAACGTCGTGCTGGGTGGCGTCCTGATCCCTGCCACGGCGCTGGCGCTGCCCATGTACCTGCTGTTCAGCGAGGCAGGCCTGGCCAACACCTACTGGGCCGTACTGCTGCCGAGCTTCGTCAGTCCCTTCGGCGTGTACCTCTGCCGTATCTACGCCGCGGCATCCATACCGGACGAGCTGCTGGAGGCAGCCCGCATCGACGGCGCGGGAGAGATCCGCATCTTCACGGTCGTTGCTCTGCGCATCATGACCCCCGCCCTGGTGACGATCTTCCTTTTCCAGTTCGTCGGCATCTGGAACAACTATTTCCTGCCGCTGGTCATGCTGTCCGACTCCAAGCTGTACCCCATCACCCTCGGTCTGACGTCGTGGCAGTCCTTCGCCGACCGCCAACCGCAGCTCTACCAGCTGACCGTCGGAGGCGCCTTGGTCTCCGTCGTCCCTCTGATGATCGCCATGGTCATCCTGCAACGCTTCTGGCGCAGCGGGCTGACCGAGGGCAGCGTGAAGGGCTGACGCCGCTGAGAGCCCGACGGCTGGAGGGGGGAGGGCAGTCTGCCCCTCCCCCCTCCAGCCGTTCGACGCTCACTCGGCGCCCGGCACCGCCGCCTTCCGGAAGGCGTCGTAGACCAGCTTGGGCCGCTCCTCCGCGAACGTCAGCAGGCCCATCACGGAGATCCCGTTGTAGTCCTGGTTGTACCCGGCCCGCTGCTTGTAGTCCTTGAGCACCCAGTAGGTGAACCCGGCGACGAACGCGCTACGCGCGGTCACTTGTGCCCAGTGCGCGCTGAAGCTCGCCGCCTGCCACTCCTCCGTGCCCTGGGTGGTGTCGGGGCCGTGGGTGCCGGCGACGGACCAGGTGCCGTTCTCGGTGATCAGGATCGGCTTGTCGGGGTACTTCGCGTGCACCGCGTCGAGCGTGGGGCCGAGGTCGGCGTCCTTGCCGTAGAAGTAGCCGAAGTACTCGTTGAACCCGATCACGTCGGCGAGGTCGAAGGCGGGGTCGTTGCTGGTGTTAGAGGCCCAGGTGACGGGACGGGCGGTGAGGTCGACCGCCTTCACGGCCGCCTTCAGGTCGGCGAGCCAGGCCCGGTAGACCGGGGCGCCGGCGGCGTCGATCTCCGACTCGTTCTGCAGGCCCCAGAGGATCACCGAAGGGTGGTTGTGCTGGTTCCACGCCATGGTCAGGGCGAGGGCCCGGGCGAGGCCGTAGCGCTCGGTCTGGAGCTTCTCCTGGGCGGTGTTGAGCCACATGGTGTCGATGTCGTCCATCACCAGTACGCCGTGCGCGTCCGCCCAGTCGTAGACGTAGGGGTGGCGGTTGTAGACGCAGTTACGGATGAAGTTGGCGCCCAGGATCTTGAAGTGGCCCAGTTCCTGGTCGTACTCGGCGGGCTTCATCGCTCTGCCGTGCGCGGCCGTCTCCTCGTGCCAGTTGAGCCCCTTCAGGAAGAGGGGCTCGCCGTTCAACCGCAACTGGGCTTCGGCCACGGTCAGTTCGCGTACTCCGTAGCGAGTGGACAGCGTGTCCACCCGTGGGCCTGACGGCCTGCCGGCGGTCAGGGTGGCGCGGGCGGTGAGCGTGTGCGGTGCGGCAGGGCTCCATCGCGGGGCGCGGGGCACGGGCACCGAAAGGCGTACGACGCCCGCCGATCGGGCCGCGATCCGGGCGGGGACCACGGCGGGCCGGCCTCCGCTCTTCCGGCCGGGATCCAGGGTGAGCCAGCCGTCGAAGTCGGACGTGCCGTGGTTCTCGACGACCGCACGTGCCTCGAGGCGCCCGTCCGCGGCGGCCACGAGCAGTTTGGCGACGGTGACCTGCGGCACCGCCTCGATCCAGGCCGACCGGGTCAGCCCCGCGTAGGGCCAGTAGTCGACCGGCTTGTAGGGGATCTCGTGGTCATCGGTCACCGGCTGCGGAGGCGAGGCCGTGTAGTCGGTGTAGCTCGCCCGGCGGAAGACCCGCACGGCGATCGTCTGACGGGTGCCCGGCCGGAGCGCCCCCGCCACCGGAAGCGCGAAGGGCGAGTTGGCGCCCTCGTGCTTGCCGAGATGCACACCGTCGAGCCAGACCTCGGCGCTGTAGCCGGCGGCCAGGAAGGCGATACGGACGTGCCGGGCACGCCAGGACGCGGGTACGTCGACGGTGGTGCGGTACCAGGCATAGCCGTCGGTGAACGCGGTGCCCTTGGCGAAGGGGGCGGTCTCCGAGCCGAACCCGGGAGTGTTCAGAAGGTCCCAGGCGGCGGGCACTTCGATGCGGTCCCACGTCCGGTCGTCATGGTGCCGGGACTGCCACCCTTCGTCGGTCCCCTGGCCGGCGGGGTCGAAGCGGAAACGCCAGCGCCTGTCCAGGGACACGTAGTCGCGGGTGGGCTCATGGGTGCGCCAGCCGTCGAAGGCGGGGAGCACCGTGCCGTACTGGAAGACGACATTGGTGCCGCCGACGTCACGCACGTGGGTGCCGGAGGGCTCGGTGGCCGGGTGGGTGTCGAGCACCGGGCCGTTCGCCGCGGCCACGGCCGGGCCGTCCGCCGCTCGCGCCGTCTGCGGCCAGGCCGGCAGAGCGACGGCTGCGGCGGCGCCGAGTGCCGTGACGACGGTGCGACGGGACGGGTGGATGGATGGGGTCATGGCGGGCGGCTCCTCGATGCGCATACGTGTTCGTCCGCCCCACAGCCTGGACAACCCGGTTACCCTCGTCAAGGATTATTCATAAATAATGTATTGAGTTAGCGTGGTGCCGCCGAGCCGCCGACGGCGTCCCACCGCACACGAACGACGGGTGACCTCATGAGCGCACAGCAGCAGCCCACCCCGGGCGAGACCACGGGCCGACTCGCCATCACCCTGTGGGACTTCAGCTGGTACACACAGGCAGGACCCGGCGAGCCGTTCGCCGACATCGACCGCGCCTTCGCCGAGACGGTGGAGCGCGGCTTCAACACCGTGCGCATCTGCGCCATGCCCTTCCTGCTGTTCTCCGGACGCGTCCACGCCCCGGACTCCATCCAGGTCCGCGGCCTCGGCGAGGAGTTCGGACAGCGCACCCGCTGGTACGACGTCCGCGGCGGCTACCCGCTGGACGGCCGACGGCGTCTCGTCGAGCTCTTCGAGGCAGCGGCCCGGCACGACTGCAAAGTGATCGTGTCCTCCTGGGAGTACCAGCAGTCCCCCAGCTTCGCCGACACCGACACCTGGCATCGCGCCCTGGACGAAGTCCCGGGCCCGGACCGGGCCGAGGCGGTGGCCGAAGGGCTCGCCGGACTCCTCGACTTTCTCACCGAGCGCGGGCTGGCCGACCAGGTCGCCTACGTCGAAGTGCACAACGAGGTCGACAACTGCGACCTGGTACCCGCGGACGGCACCCCCGGCCACTACGCCCGGCTGCGTGGCCCCCTCGAACGCGCCGTGAAGCTGCTGCAGGCACGCCACCCCGCCATCCCCGTGACCTACTCACTGGGTGAGCCCTGGCCCGGCGAACTCAACGACCTGCCCGAGCAGGCGCAGATCGCGCACTTCCACTTCTACGTCTACGGCGTGCTGGGCGCGCTGTACGAGGCGGTCGGACTCGGCCACGGAACCGAGGCGGCGCCCGAGACGGCCGCCTGGCCGACCCCCGAACTGGCCGCCATGCTGCGCCCCGACGCGCCCGCCTTCGCCGACTACCAGCCGGACGAACCCTGGCGGCTGGCGGCCACCGGGATCCCTCGCGAACTGTTCTACGCGCACGACTGGGTGGACCCCGACCGCTGGGACCTGTGGCTCTACGAGAACTACGCGGCGCACCGCCAGGCCATGCGGGACACGCTGGCCGGGTGGGCCGACTCCGTCGCCGAGTTCGCCCGCCTGCGCGGGATTCCCGCCGTTCTCGGTGAAGGCGTCGTGGGCTACACCCCGCTGCTGACGCGCTTCGAGGAGGACGCAGTCGGCAAGGACATCGCGGAGTTCGTCGTCGATCGCTGTCTCGCGGCCGGCTTCCAGGGCGTCGTCCTGACCTCCAACGCCGCTCCGCACCACCCCATGTGGCACACCGACGGGGACTGGATGCGGCGCGTCAACTCCCGTATCACCGCGGGCTGAAGCCGAACCATACTGCGGCTGGGAGTCCGAGCGGCCAGTGTCCTCGGTGCGCTGCGAAGCCATCGAGGCGGGCCGCTTCGACATCCACAACCCGATCGGCGACTTCGTCGTGATTCCTCCGCTTTCACAGCCACGGGGGCAGAATGGGCACCGATCCGCCGACGACGTACAGAGGTCCTGGCACAGGGCGTCCGGTCGCGTAAGCGGCCAGGCTGGGGATGTCTCCGCTCACCACGACCGGATCCGCAGCACCGGGCTCTCCAAGAAGCCAGGTCCGACCGCCGTCATCGGCTCGCAGCTCAACGAGCGGAAAATTGCTGCGTGCCCGGAACGCGGCGGCAACATCGTCGACAAGACCCGCACACACCTCGCGGGGGACGTCGTCGAAGCTCGTCCCCGTGTTCAGATCGACGGCGTGCACCCACACCTCCCGCACCCGCATCCAGGGCACCTCCGCGGCCGACACCGCCCTCCCCCGTGCTGTCCGGACGGTCGCACTCCAGCACTCGTCGGGCAGAGTGGTGAGTGTCTCGCGCAGTCGTCCGTCGGCCGCGAGGAGCGCGGCGCGCAGTTCGTCGGCCGGGCGGCGGGCGTTCGCCTCGATCTCGTTCATGCGCTGGTCGTCATCGGCGTACATCGGGGTCTCGACACCTGTACGAGCCCATGTGAGCAGGTTAACGAGCGCGTGGGCGTTGCGGGCCACGTGCGCGACGACGTGGGCTCGGCTCCAGCCCGGCAGGTGCGAGGGCCTGGTGAGGCTCGCATCCGTCGCCCAGTGCGTGGCGGCCTCGAAGGCGGCCGTCCCCTTGCCCACCCAGTCCAGCATCGCGTGGGGTGGCCCGCTCACCGTGCCTCCCTGCGACAGATGTTGCGGCACTCGCCGAGCCCTTCGATCCGAGTGACGAGCAGCGAACCGTCCTCCAGGTAGCGGGCGGGCTGACGCGCATGGCCCACTCCACCCGGCGTGCCGGTGGCTATCACGTCACCCGGAACGAGCGTCACGATCTCGGACAGGTACGACACAAGCGTGACCGGGTCGAAGACGAGATCAGCGGTGTCGGCCTTCTGGACCGTGTCGCCGTCGACCTCACACGCCAGCTCCAGGTTCCCCGCGGCCACCGCGGGATCGTCGGCGGTGACCAGCCACGGTCCGATGGGCGTCGTCGCCTCAAAGGTCTTGCCCTGGTGCCATTGGGCGGTACGGAACTGCCAGTCCCGGGCGGTGACGTCGTTGAGCACTGTGTATCCCGCGATCGCCGCGCGCGCCTGCTCGGGGCCCGCGTGCCGGACCTCCGCGCCGATGACGACGGCCAGTTCGCCTTCCCAGTCCATCTGCGTGGACGAGGCGGGCAGGACCACGTCGTCGTACGCGCCGACCAGCGCCCGCGCGTACTTGGAGAAGAGGGTGGGGTGTCGGGGCAGGTCCCGGCCCATCTCCAGGATGTGATTACGGTAGTTGAGGCCGACACACACGACCTTTTCCGGAGCGACGATCACAGGGGCGTAGTCCAGGGCGCCTTCGTATCGTTCGCCGTCGGCGGCCTCGGCCCGCGCGGACCAGTCGGGGTGACGCAGGAAGGCGACCAGGTCGCTCTCACCGAGGTCCACCGCCTTGTCCTCGTCGATGCGCACGGCACGGGTGATGCCGTTGACCCGGATGGTGGCGAGCTTCACTTGTTCTCTCCTCGGTGGGTACGCGCGAGACCCAGCGCCTCGTACACGGGCTCGTCGCTGAAACGGAACAGGTCGATCTGTGTGCATGCGGTGAGCGTGACCTCGCACCAGGACGGGACCACGAACAGGTCGCCCTTGGTGATGTCGAAGGCCTTGTCGCCGACTGTCGCGACTGCGTCGCCGTCGAAGACCTGCCACACGGCCGAGCCAACCGACCGCACGGGGATGGTGCGCGTTCCTTGGCGCAGTCGGCGCATCTCGGTGCGCATAGTGACCAGGGCGTCCTTACCGGTGGAGGGGTTGGAGAAGCGCACGCCGGCGTGTCCCGGCTCGATCACCCCGACGGATCCTTCGGACTCGAGCTCCAGCTGGGCGGTGAGCGCCGCGTCCGTGTGCTCCCATCGGTACGCGGCCAGGGGAGAGTTCGGCCGGTCGGGCAGGCTGATCGGACGCAGGCCCGGGTGCCCCCAGAGCCGCTCGCCGCGCGAATGCTTCGGCGTGGCACGGGTGGAGAGCTCATCGGGCCCGAACTCGAAGAGTCCGGCGTCCAGTTGGGACACGAGCGGGACGTCGAGGCCGTCGATCCAGGTCATCGGTTCGTCGGTGACGTTCTGGTGCTCGTGGAAGGCCCAGCTGGGAGTCAGCAGCAGGTCGCCGCGACGCATGGCCACCGCATCCCCGTCGACGTTCGTCCACACACCCTCACCGTCGACGACAAACCGGAAGGCGCCCTGACTGTGCCGGTGCGAGGGGGCGACTCCCGCGGCCCCAGGTACTGGATCGCGGTCCACAGGGTCGGGGTCGCGTACGGCAGCCCTTTCAGGCCCGGGTTCGACAGCGCCATCGCTCGGCGCTCACCGCCGCGCCCTACCGGCACCAGCCGTCCGGACCGCTCAGCTATGGGGAGCAGTTCCGCCCACCGCCACAGGTGCGGGACTGCGGTCGGCTGTGGAGACATCGGCATGAGGTCACTGACTTGTGTCCACAGCGGTGTCAGACCGGCCTCTGCAAAATCTGCATACAGTTTATCGAGCAACTTCCGCCGACCTGCTTCACTCACTTCACCATTCACCGTGAACCTCCGGGGCTCAACTAAGACCATGCCCGCCTATGTGTGCACAGTTTGAGGCGGGTGATCCTATGTCGTGGTTACTCTGCACCTAGCGATGCTCGTCTTCCGTGGCTTCGCGGAGCAGGACCGTCACAAGGCCTACGGGCCCGGGCCCAACCGCGCTGCTCGCCGACGGGACCACCAACCGACCCAGATGGCCGTCCCGGCGCGAACCGGCGAACGCCCCACGCCGTCCAAACGTCGCCCCCGTGAGGGGAGAAGTCGGCGGCACGGGCATCGTGGCAACGATCAGGCAGGCTTCTCCTCCTGGTTGGTGATGAAGTCGGCCGGCACCTCCGGACTCCAGATGGCTGCCGGGCAGTCCCAGTCGTTCGGCTGCCAGTTCTCGGTGATGCAGTCCATGTCACTGGAGTACTCGATCCAGCTGCCCCAGGGGTCCTGGATGTAGTGGAACAGGTTCGAGCCGAGAGTGTGGCGGCCCAGGCCCCAGCCCTTCGCGTAGCCCACGGAGGCCATGTTCTGCGCGCCCCGGGCGATCTGGTCGATGTCCGACACCATCCAGCTGGAGTGGTGCAGGCCAGGGTGTGCCGCCGGGACGAAGCCGAAGACATGGTGGTCACCGGGTCCCGAATTCATGAAAACCGGCCCGTTGATGATGCGGTCCGACAGGCGCAGCCCGAGCGTGCGGGTATAGAAGGCCTCGGAGGCACCCACATCGGTACTGAAGATCAGCATGTGTCCCAGACGCTGGGGGCGGGCCTTCTCTCTCGCGTTCAGCCAGCGAGCCTGATCGACCCGCCGGACACGGTCTCCGACATTGGCGTCCTGCGCGTCCGTGGTGCCGAACTCGCGCCAGAAAGCGATCCCCTCGTCACGGAGGTTGATCAGGTTTCCCTCGTGATCCCGCAGCCACAGGCCGCCGGGCACCTCGGCTGGCGCGTCCAGCAGCTTCAGCCCCATGCCCTCGATGTGGCGCTGCCACTCCGGCAGAGAGTCCGGTTCGACCGCGAAGGCCACGTGATGGAGCCGCTTGGCCGGCCCCTCCATCAGCACCGCCTGGTCCTGCTCCCGACCGTCGCAACGGATCACGACCGCGTTGCCACGCTCCGCCGTCTCCAGTCCGAACGCGTCGTAGAAGCTCGCGCCCGTATCCAGCGAGGGCACTTGGAGTCCGTAGTGCAGGAGGCCTTTGACACGCAACATTCTGTACTCCTCATGGTTCCGGTGGATCCGCGTCACTCACGCACCACACCTCCTTTAAGTGTGCACACTCTTCAGGCGGTGCGTCTAGCCTCGGAGGGGACATTTTACGCTCTCTCGCCCATCGATCATGCGTTTACCCCTCGCTTCCACCTCGACACGGCACGCAGCACCCCTTACCGTGGGCAATGTGTATGCACTATGGTTCTGTTGCCTCAGAGAGCCGCATGTCGGAGGAATCCATGAAATTTTCTGAATGGTCACTGGTGCAGTACCGGGTCGACGACTCGGAGAAGCTCGCCGTCGGTGTGAGCGTCCGGGGGAGCATCGTCCAGGGGCCACCCGGCACGGAAGGCCTGTCACTGATGGAGGTGCTGGGCCGATGGGACTCACTCGCCCCGCTCCTACAGGAATGGGTGCCGACGCCCTCGGACGTCATCGCCGAGGCCCGGGTAGCTCCCCCGCTCACGTACCCGGGCAAGGTGCTCTGCGCAGGCGCCAACTACTGGGACCACTGCGCCGAGATGGGCGTCGAGCCTCCCGACGAACTTGGTGATCCGTTCTTCTTCCTCAAGCCGCCCACGACGACCGTGACCGGACCGGGAGACCCTGTGCCGCTGCCGTCCTACCCGGGCGCCCGCGTCGACTGGGAGGCGGAACTCGCCGTCGTCATCGGCCGCGCCGGCCGCAACCTCTCGCCCGATCAGGCCCTCGATCACGTGGCCGGCTACCTGGCAGCGAACGACATCTCGGCCAGAGACCGGCTCACCGCCCCCAAGCCGGTCGGCAAACCCTTCACCTACGACTGGGTCGGCCACAAGGGACAGGACGGCTTCTGCCCGCTCGGCCCGGGAATCGTGCCCGCCTGGCAGATCCCCGACCCGCAGAACCTGCGGATCCGGTTGAGTGTCAACGGTGTGGTGAAGCAGGACTCCTCGACGGCGCAGATGATGGTCCCGACAGCCGAAGTGGTCGCGGCGGCCAGCCGCCTCACCCGGCTCGAGCCCGGCGATGTCATCCTCACCGGCACACCGGCCGGCGTCGGAGCGCCGCGCGGGGAGTTCCTGACCGCCGGGGACGAGGTCGTCGTCGAGATCGAGCGGATCGGTCGCCTGGAGAACACGGTGGTGGCGTCATGAACAGTACGGCTGCTGAACTGGGCTGGCCGGACCTGCTGCCCGTGCCCGAGGCAATGCGGGCCATGGTGTTCCATAGATTCGGACCACCCGACGTGCTGGAACAGGCCATGATCGCGACGCCCCGGCCCGGTCCGGGCGAGGTCCTCGTCCAGGTCGCCGCGGTCGGCATCGGCCGGCTGCTCGACCTCACGGCCCGCGCGGGCAACCACCCCTACGCCAAGATCGAGCCACCCCACGTGCTGGGCGCCGACCATGCGGGCGTCGTCGCCGCGCTGGGAGAGGGTGTGGACTCCGTCCGGGTCGGGGACCGCGTGGCCGTGTTTCCCGCAGTCGTCTGCGGCAGCTGTGCCTTCTGTCTGGAGGGCCGCGAGGAAGTCTGTCCCGACCTGGGCGTGATAGGCACCCATCGCCCCGGTGCGTACGCCGAGTACTGTGCGGTGCCCGCGCGCAACGTTCACCGGGTACCGCACGGCATTCCCGCCGCGATGGCGGCGTCCCTGGCGCTCGTCGGCGCGGTGGCCGCCAACCAGCTGGCCCAGGCGGGGCTGCGCCCCGGTCAGTGGGTACTGGTCCAGGGCGCCGCCTCCGCCCTCGGCTCCACCACCGCCGCCTACGCCCAACACCTCGGCGCGAGGATCATCGCCACCTCCCGCTCGGCGGAAAAGCGCAAGGCCCTGACAGCGGTCGGCGCCGAGGTCGTACTCGACACCACCGCCCCCGACCTTGTCGACCGCGTGCGCGAGGCCACCGGCGGTTACGGCGTGGACATCGCCGTCGACAACCTCGGTGACCCGGCGATCTGGGACGCCACCCTCGACACGCTGGCCCGCGGCGGCACCGTGGTCACCTCCGGTGCGTTCCTCGGCGGCAGAGTCCAGGTCGATCTGCGGCGCCTCTATTCCGACTGCCATCGCATCATCGGCGTACGCACCGGCAACGCCGCCGCGGTCGACGCGCTGTGGACCGAGGTCGAGCGCGGCTTCCGCGCTGTCGTCGACCGCACCTTCCCCATCGCCCGGGCCGCCGACGCCCACCGCTACATGGAGGACGACAGCAACCTCGGGCGGGTCGCACTCACTCTGGGCCCCGGGGACTGGGACGCGTAAAGGCCGGCCCCGGTCGGTCCGACGGGGCTGCCGGGTGACGATGCGGTGTCGTCACCCCCAAAAGGCGGGGCCGGGTGAGGTCGACCGGGGTCACGGCAGCCTGGCTCAGCTGGCGTCGGGCTCCGGTCGAGCGTTTCCCACGGCGGCGATGAGGCTTCTGAGCACCGCTACGGCAACGCGCCGCCTCTCCCTCCGTGTCCCCGCCGACGGACGTATCTGTGAGTCCTTCCCGGGCGGGTCGGTTCAAGAAGCAGGTCACCGGAACGTGCCGTCGGCTACAACCACCGCCCGCCCGCCGGGCAGTCCTGACGTCAGGACTGCCCGTTGCCCGCGATCCCCAGCGCAGTGCGCGTGGCCGCGGGTTCGTACTCCGGGGCGACGTCCGCCAGCACGTTCAAGGCGGTGCGCGCGAGATGGCGAGCCATCACGCGTACCGCTTCGTCCTGGTCGCTCAGTCGCAGCGCCTCCAGCAGTGCTTCGTGCTCTGCGTGCGCCCGTGCCCATGAGCTGGGTACGCCCAGTTGGGCCAGCCGAATGTATCGCTCGCTGTGCTCGCCGAGCGACGCAAGCATTCGCTGCAGATGCGGTCCCACAGCCTGCGTCGGAATGCGATGGAATTCCCTGTGCGCCGCATGCCACTCGTCCGGCAGGTCGTCGCCCGCCAGTTCCTGCATGCGCTTCAGTGCTTCGCCCATGCGCTGCAGGTCTTCGGGCGTAAGCGACTTGGCCGTCACGCTCACTGCGAGCGCTTCGAGCATGATGCGGGCGCCATAGACGCCGTCGAGGTCCTCGGGGTCAACTGCCCGTACCCTCGCCCGTTGGTCGGGCTGGGCGTCGATGAGCCCTTCTTCCTGGAGGAGCCGGAACGCCTCGCGCATCGGCGTGCGGCTGACACCCAGCTTCCGTGCCATCTCGGCCTGGAGCAGCGCAGACCCCGGCACCAGTTCACCGCTGAGGATCATCCCCCGCAGGCGTCCGTGGATGTCAAGGGCGAGTCGGCGTCCGCCCGCGGTAGGCCCGGGTGTCCCGCCCGTCGTCTCGAACGGGATCTGCGACGCTTTACTTCCGTTGTCCGCCGACCGTGGTTCCTCAGGGGTCTCGCCCCTCCTCCTGCTCATACCTGGAGTCTACCCAGGTGTATGCAGCTGCGATACGCGGAAACCGGCAGGGAGCAGTCCCGCCGGTTTTCCCTCCACGACTGCCGCAGGAGCGGGGTTGCACTGTATCCACTACCGGAACATGGTCGCCGTGCCGTCGGGAAGCTCAGCGCTCCGTTCCGGGGCCGATCAGCGACTGGAGCGGGCAGGAGGGCTGCCAGGCCGGAGTGAAGCGGCGGCGTAGGTCGGCCACGGCCTCGATACCACGCAGAGTCACGTCGGGTGAGGTGGACAGCCCTGCGGGCCCGAGGAGGCCGGGTGCCGCAGCCTGGGCGGCGGACTTCGGCAGGCCGTGTCGCACCAGAGCCGCTTCTACGCCCGACGCCCCGGAGGTCAGTAGCTCTGCCGTGCTCACGCGGCAGACGTCGAGGTAGGCACGGATGTGCCGCGTGGTGGCGGCAGTGCGCGGCACCACCACCACACCGGTGAGGATGTCGGGTGCTACCTGAAGGTGGCCGCCGAGACGCGGGTATCCCTTCTCCGCGGCAAGGGCGTCGAAGGGTGGATGGAGAGTGGTCCCGTCCACAGCGCCTGTCGGCAGTGCCTGGAACCGCTGCAGAGTGCCGCCCACCGATACCAGTTGGCCGTCGGTGACCGGCGTGCCGACGGCGTCGGCGAGTACGGCACGCAGGACGAACGCGAAGGCGCTTCGCGCGTTGTCGACCGCCCACCGGTCCGTCGGCAACGGTGCGCCGGGACGCCGGTGCACGGCGAGTTCACCCATACCCTCGGCCTGGACGGCCACCGGGTCCCGCTTCAGCAGTCCGCGCAGGAGGTGGTCGGGAGAGGTGTGCATGATGTCGTAGTCGCCGTCGTTCCAGCCGGCCATCTGCTGGTCGGAGAAGACGACCTGGACGAGGTCCACCTCCAGTCCCGCCTTCCGGAAGTATCCGGAGTCGAGGGCGTGGTAGAGATGGACGGCGCCCGCGCCGGGGAAGATGCCCACAGTCAGGCGTCGCGCGACGAAGTCTTCTGAGTGTTCCATGCAGACCGTTCCTCGGGGTCAGTGGGGATCGCCTGGGGTGCCGGCACCAGCCAGCCACTTCGCCCCTTCGTCGTAGAGACGCTGTACGACGTCACCCGTCAGGCCCGGCAGCCCGGCCTTCACCGTGAAGCCGGCCTTGGTCTGCAGGTAGGCGAGGTGGCGGTAGCCGACCGGGAAGCGGCGCAGCAGCTGCGGGTCCAGGTCGAGCGACGCGGAGGGATCGACCACGTCGAGGCGGTCCTTCTCGTAGATCGGCTGGCGGCGCACGATCTTCCACGCGCCCTCGTGGCGGGAGCAGAAGTCGTAGAAGCGTCCCGTGCAGACGACGTCGACCTCCACCTCGTCGACCATGGCCCGCTGGTTGATGGTCATCTTGGTCTGGGCGATGGCACGGTCACCCACCACGTCGGCGGTGTGCCCGCCGAGGAAGTGCAGGATGCTGACCCCGTTGTCGAATCCCTCCCGGCTCACGGCGATGAAGTCCGTCGCCGGGCCCTGGAACCAGGTGGCCGTCATCCAGCCGTCTGCCGGGTGCCATACGGTGGCGAACCGTTCCCAGTCGCCTGCGTCACGCCACAGCGCCCAGTTCTCGACGAGTCGACGGATCTCGAAGTGGTCCGTCTCGATGGTCGGCATGGAAGACCTCCGTTGCGCCGACGGTGAAACGCGGCGGCGAGTTGGCGACACCAGCACGTTAATAGCTGGTCGAGAATCAGTCGAATTATTGTTGTCCATGCGATATATAGGCATCGTGAATACTGAATCCCGGTCGACGAGTCCCGCGACCGGTCTACACCGCATCGATCTCAATCTGCTCCCGCAACTGGCCGCCCTGCTCGAGCACCGCAGTGTCACTCGGGCCGCTCGGGCGGTCGGGCTGACACAGCCGGCCATGAGCAACGCACTGCAGCGGCTGCGGCGCACACTCGGGGACGAGCTTCTCGTCCGGGTCGGCAGGCAGTACGTGCTCACGACGCGTGCCAGTGCCCTGATCGAACCGCTCAACCTGATCCTGGAGACCGCGGCGAGCCAGGTGCTCGCGCCGCCGACGTTCGATCCGGCAACCTCAGAACGTACGTTTCGCATCGCCGCGTCCAGTGCCTCGGCTCTGACGGTCCTCCCCTTCCTGAGCGCGACGCTCGCCGAGTCCGCCCCGGGTGTCCGCCTGCATCTTGAGGCGCCCGAGTCCGCGATGGACCTCACCCGCAGTGAGGCGACCGCGGACGTGGCGCTGCTGCCGGACACCATGCCGACCACTCTGCCGAGGGAGCGGCTCTACAACGAAAGCTGGGTCCTGGTCGCGGACGCGGACAACGACCGCATCGGCGCGGCGCTGACCTTCGACGACCTCACCCGGCTGCCTCACGCGGTGTTCGAGTGGGAGGGAGGGCGGGTTGGCGCTCAGCAGGCCCTCGCCAGGATGATTCCCGATCTCACTGTGCAGATGGTCGTCTTCGAGTTCCTGATGATCCCTTCGGTGGTGCGCGGCACACACATGATCGCGCTGCTGCAGCGCCGTCTGGCTCAACGTCTGGCAGCGCGGCACGGGCTGCGTGTCATGGAATCGCCGGTGCCCCTGCCGACCCTCGGAATCGATCTGGTGTGGAATCCACGCGGCGCCACCGATCCGGGGCGGGCGTGGCTGCGGAAGCAGCTTGTTCGCTCTGCTCATTAGTCTGGCGATTGTGAATCATCTATAGCATTCATTGTGCTCATGTCTCACTGACGCCCTCGTGGACGGCAGGCGGGAGGTCCTGCTCCGTCCAGATGCATTTGCCGTCGTGGAGATAGCGGGCGCCCCAGCGCCGTGAAAGGGCGGCGACGAGTTGCAGGCCGCGCCCGCCCTCGTCGGTGTAACTGGCGTGGCGGACGCGCGGTGTGGTGAGACTGCCGTCGTAGACCTCGCAGATCAGGGAGCGGCTGCGCAGCAGGCGGAGGCGGACGGGGCCCTTGGCGTGGCGTACGACGTTGCCCACCAGTTCGCTGACCAGTAGCTCGGTGGTGAGCACGAGATCGCCGAGCCCCCAGGCGTCGAGCTGTTCGCGGACACAGGCCCGGGCCTCTCCGGCCGCACGGGGATCGTGCCTGAGGTCGCGGGAGGCGACATCACCGGCGCCGGTGCACCGGGCGTGGACGATGAGCAGACCGGCGTCATCAGCCGTCTGCCCGCGATCGGGCAGCAGAGCCGACACGACCGTGTCGCACAACCGCTCCAGGCGTCGCACGTCGTCGTCCTCGTCGGCGGCCTCGAAGCAGGCGGCCTCGGCCGGGGCCCGGGCAAGCGTCCGCCGCAGTTGGGCCAGTCCCTCGTCGGCGTCCCGGATGACAGATTCGACCAGCCCGTCGGTGCACAGGACGACCAGGCTCTCGTCGGGCATGGGCAACTCATGTGTTGCGAAGGGCAGTTTGGCGGCGCCCAGCGGTGGATCCGGAGCCACGTCGGGGCTGTGGACCGTGCCGTCCGGATGGACGACAACCGGCGGAGGGTGGCCGGCCAGGGCGTACGAGCATATACGCGCGACAGGGTCGAAGACGGCGTACAGGCAGGTGGCGTAGAAGTCCTCACCCAGGTCGGAGACCAGGTCGTTGAGACGACTGAACAGCTCGTCGGGGGGCATCTCCAGGTCGGCGAGGGTGCGTACGGCTGTGCGCAGCCGACCCATCGTGGCGGCCTCGGTGATGCCGTGTCCCATGACGTCACCGATGACCATGGCGACCCGGTCGGCGGACAGCGGGATCAGGTCGTACCAGTCGCCGCCCACCTCGTCACCCCGACCAGCGGGCAGGTACCGCGCGGCGGCGACGGCGGCGGGCAGACGGGGCAGCGTCCTGGGCAGCAGACCCCGCTGCAGTTCCCGGGCGCGGGCACGCTCCGTGTCGTACAGGCGGGCCCGCTCCAGCGACTGCCCGACCAGGCCGCTCAGCGCCGTCAGCAGGGAGCGCTCGTCGTCGCTGAACGAGTGCGGCTCGCTGAAGGACACCACGCACACGCCGATGACGCGCCCCGAGGCCAGCATGGGCAGGAACGCCCACGCCTCCTTCGGGGACGCGTCAGTGACATGCCTCAGCGAGGGAAAGCGCCCGGCGAGCTCCGCTCTCGACTCGACGAACAGAGGAGTACGGGTTCGTACCATGTACTGCATCTGCGCATGGTCGCCGAGCAGGATCCCGTCGACCAGGCCGAGGAGCTGCCGCGGATATCCGGTGGCGCCGACGACTTTCAAGCGGTCCCCTTCCAGCACCTGGAACACCAGCCCGTCGGCACCGAACGGAGCGAGGACGAACTCGGCGACGGCCCGCACGACGTCACGGGAGGTGACGGCCTCGGCGAGCGCGGCGGTCAGCTCGCCCATGCGCAGCGAGCGCTGAACCCCCGCCTCCCCGTCCGGACCGGGCGACGTACCGGGGCCACCGGCCAGACGCGCGCCTGCCCACGCCGCCAGCGCCCGCAGCAGGGACCGCTGGGCTTCGTCCGGCTCACCGGGTGCCGCCGTGAACACGGACAGCACACCGACCGGCGCATCGGCGCCGGGAAGGGGTACAGCCACCGTGCCGGCCGCTTCGTTGCCCAAGCCGTCTCCCGCAACGTGCACGAAGGCAGCGCGCCGCACAGCTTGGGCGGGCGCCACGTCCTGCTGGTCGGCCAGATCCGCCCACTGCGCCGTGCTTTCCCGGTCGAGCCCTGTCGCCGCGACCAGACGCAGCCGACCGGCGGCAACGTCGTGCCGGTGCACCATCGCCCCCAGACCGTTGAGACATGTCGTCGACTGCCGGAGGACGAGGTCCAACGTCGCCTCGCCTCGCTCACCGGGCCCCCAAACGCCCTCGCAAGGCTCGACCGTCACCAGTCCTCCTGCCCGCAGCCGGTGGGGCGGCGACTCCACTGCCGCTGGACTAATAGATACAAATAGGACTCTATCGGCAGGCTATCATCACTCCCCCGCCAGGCCGTCCCCGCTCCAGCGACGCGGACCGAGCACTCACACCGGTGCTTCCCGCAGGGCCAGCTCCGCGTCGTGCCCGTAGATCCAGCCGTTGTGCGCCAGGGGATCCTCGTTCGCGAACGAGGCGTCCCTGGCACGCTGTTCGGGCCCGTCGGGCAGGTGGTTGCTCTCCGCCCGGCCCCGGCTCATCAGCTGCACCCGGGTGGCCCGTGGCCGACGGACGTCCTCGTAGCGGCGCAGCGCGGCAGAGGGGTCTTCCGGCTGGTCGGCGAGGCAGCCGGCCAGGACGGCGGCGTCCTCCATCGCCTGCGCCGCCCCCTGAGCGAAGAAGGGGAACATCGGGTGCGCCGCATCACCCAACAGCGTGATGGGCCCGTTCGTCCAGCGGGGCAGCGGATCCCGGTCGAGCAGCGCCCACCGCCCGACGCGCTGCGCCGCCGCGAGCAGCTCCGTCAGGCCCTCGGACCACCCGGCGAACTCGGCGCGCAGGTCCTCGATCCGGCCCTCGGCCGACCAGGACTCCGTCGTCCAGTCGTGTGCGGGCCCGAAGGCGACGATGCTGATCTGAGTGCCTGCGGAGATCGGGTAGTGCACCAGGTGGCGGTCCGGGCCGAGCCACAGGGTCTGTACTGGACGGCGCGCGAAAGCCGGCGCGCGCTCCACCGGTACGAGGGAGCGGTAGGCGCACATGCCCGAGAAGCGTGGTGCTTCGGCTTCGGCCACGAACCGGCCGACGGTGGTGTGCACGCCGTCGGCACCGATGACGACGTCGGCGACCTCCCGTGATCCGTCGGTGAAGGTCAGCTCGACGCCTTCGTCCAGCCGGTGGAGGCCGGCGAGCCGCAGCCCCAGACGCAGCGACGCCTCGGGGACGGCCGACCGCACCGCGTCGAGGAGATCGGCGCGGTGCGCGACGTAGCTCTGCTGACCGAAGCGCCGTTCGCATTCCTCGCCGAGTTCCTGGGAGAAGAGCACGCGCCCGTCCTCCCAGCGCCGGAACTCCCATCCGGCCCGCAGTGGCACCGCGCGTTCCCGGAAGCGGTCCAGTCGGCCGAGGCTGCTCAGCAGTCGCACGGCGTTGGGAGAGGCGACGAGACCGGCACCGACCTCGGTCAGGGCGGGAGCCTGCTCGTACACGGTCGCCTCGATCCCCGCCCGGTGCAGGAAGGCCGCGGTCGCGAGACCGCCGATTCCTCCGCCGATCACGGCTACGCGCAGGTCGGGCGTGTGCTGGTTGTCGTGCCTGTTCATTCGCAGAGTCCTGTCTGTGCGGGAGCGAGGACGATGTCGAAGCGGACGCTGGACCAGGCACGGCCGGCCATGTCGCGTCCGTCGGGGGTGGGGGTCGCCGCGGGGTGTTCCACGAATTCGTGGATGAGTGAGTCCTTGACGCCGAACACGGCGTCGGAGGTGAGGAGTTCGTCGCCCCTGACGAAGATGTGGGTGATCAGGGTCCGCTTGCCGTCGGCACGGACGTCGAAGTGCAGGTGCGAGGCGCGCATGGGGGAACGGCCGACCGCGGCCAGCAGCGCACCGACGGGGCCGTCGTGCGGGATCGGGTACGGCGTCGGGGCGATCGCCCAGAACCGGTAGTGGCCCCGCTCGTCGGCGACGAGGTGACCCCGAGCCGCCATGCGGTCGTCGTCGTACTGCACGTCGTAGAAGCCGTCCTCGTCGGCTTCCCACACCTCGATGCGCGCACCTGGCACGGGTGCGCCGTCGGTTCCGGTGACCGTGCCCTCGACCCAGCACGGCTGCCCGGCGGCGCCGAAGGAGATGTCCCCGCCCAGCGGGATCTCGGGTGAGCCCTCGACGAAGAACGGCCCGAGCACGGTCGCCTCCGTCGCGTTCGCACAGGCCTCGTTGTTGATCGCGATCGTCTGCATGGACGCCCCGAGCACGTCCGACAGCAGAATGAACTCCTGCCGCTTGTCGTCGGTGATGTGCCCGGCCGCGGTGAGGAACTCGATCGCGGACGCCCATTCCGCCTCGGTCAGCCGCACCTCGCGCAGAAACGCGTGCAGGTGCCGGGTCAGCGCCTGCGTCAGCTGCTTCAGGCGCGGGTCCTTCGCGGTCTCGAACGAGGCCACGACCTGCTCGACCAGGGCCTGCTCACGCTCCTGCTGCTCGGCAGTCCGGTTCTGCTCACTCGTCGTCATCAGTCCTCCGTGCCATCGGTCGTCGTGCTCGGGTCCGTCCCTCGCCAGGCGGAACGCAGCAGGCGCCGGAGAGAGCCGGCCGTCACCGGACGCGGATTGCCGGCCGGCACCACGTCCAGGACCGCCTGCACCGCGTCGTCGACGTCGGACTCCTTCAGCCCGTAGTCGCGCAGCGCCTTCGGCGCGTCCACGTCGTGCCGAAGGCGCTGGAGTCCTGCGATCGCCGACCGCGCTCCGAACGCGGCCGCGATCCGCCGCTCGGCCTCCGGGGCGTGGGGTGCGTTGAAGGCCAGCACGTACGGCAGCACCACCGCGTGGGTCTGGGCGTGCGGCAGGTCGTACCTGCCGCCGAGGACGTGGCAGATCTTGTGGTGCAGCCCCGACCCCGCCGACGAGAACGCCACGGCGGACAGGTACGTCCCGTACAGCGTCCGCTCGCGGCCCGGAAGGCCGGCCGGGTCGGCCATCACCGCGGGCAGCCCGGTCGCCAGCGCGTGGATCCCCTCCCCCGCCAGCGCCCGGTCGATCGGATCGACGCGAGGGCCCCACATCGCGTCGACGCAGTGCGCCAGCGCGTTCATCCCCGAGGCGACACTCATCGGCACCGGCAGGGACACGGTCAGCGTCGCGTCGTACACCACCGAGCGGGGCAGGACTCGCGCGTCCACCCCCGTGGTCTTGCGCGCTCGCTCGGTCAGACCCCACACACTCGTGGCCTCCGAGCCCGCGTAGGTGGTGGGGACGGCCACTATGGGCACGTCCGCGGTCAACGCGATCGCTTTCGCCAGTCCGGTGGTGGAGCCCCCACCGACACTGACCAGGCAGTCCACCTCGTGTACGGCCGCGGCGGCACGTGCCCGCTCGGCGACCTCCACGGGAACGTGCATCACCACGTCACCCCACCGCAGCGCGACCGGAAGGCCGGCGGTGACCTGCTGCGCAAGCTCAACTTCCGCCGCTGCCGCGATCACCATGACCCGCGTGGCGCCGAGCCGCTCCACCTCGGCCTGTACCGTCGACGCCGCCTCGCCCGAGGCGAAACACACCCGCTGAGGCAGCGTCTCGTGCTCGAAACGCATCAACGACCTGTCTGCCGAGTCGGTGTCATGACCGCCGCGGTCCCGCGGCGTCACGGTCATGCGCATGCCCGGACTCCTTTCATCGGTGAGTGGGACCGTCGGTGACCTCCGCAGCCGACGGCGGCGGCGTCTTTCTCGCGTCATCCCGTGAAGGGCCTCAGGAGCCCGAGGGTGAGATTCCGCGATCGGCCTCGCCGGGGTCAGTACGATGTCCGCTGAATGGACATCGAGCAGGGGAGCCAAGACGGCCAACAGCAACGACCGCGGGCGCACGGTCACCTCTCGGGCCCTGGCGATCCTGGGGGCGTACACGCCGGAACGCCCGGAGCTGACGCTCGCCCAGATATGCCGGATCACCGGCCTCAGCCACGCCACCGCGCACCGGTTGGCCGGCGAACTGACCGCGTGGGGAGCGCTGGAGCGTGTCCCCAGTGGCGCCTACGTCATCGGCCTGCGGCTGTGGGAGCTGGGCAGCCTCAACCCGCGGGGGCTGCCGCTGCGCGTGCGGGCCATGCCGGTGATGGAGGACCTGCACGCCGCCACGCAGCAGCACGTGCAACTGGCCGTCCTCGACAGAACCGACGCCCTCGTCGTCGAACGGATCTCCACGGCGGAAGCGGTTCCGGTGGTCTCCGGGGTCGGGGGACGGCTGCCCCTGCACGCGTCCGCCGTCGGGCAGATGCTGCTGGCCCACGCCGGCGAGGAGCTGTTTGGTGAGGTCGTACGGCACGGCCTCACCGGCTTCACACCCAGGACCATCACCGATCCCGCCGCACTGCGTGTGGCGTTGGCGGGGTGCCGGCGGACCGGCGTCGCCATCGTGCGCGAGGAGATGAGCCCGGACGCCTACTCGGTGGCGGCACCGATCACCGACGCGCAAGGGCGCGTCGTCGCGGCCCTGTCCGTGGTGGGCGCCGATGCCCGGACCCACCTGCTGGTACCGGCGGTCGTACTGGCCGGCCGCGGTATCTCGCGAGCCCGGAGGGCCGACGCCAGGATGTGAGGTGCTCGCACCGAGCAGCCTCCCCCGCACGAAACCAAATGTGCATACACCCATGTTCGTAACATCGCACCAACCAAACAGCACAGGGTCCTTTCCTGCACGTAACTCTTTACAGGCCCGTATCAGTGTGCACACTTAGCGATGCGAGGCGAGTAGCACACGATCCCGCCAGAACATCGGGAAGAGCCGTCGCCCTCGCCTCCCCAGCGAGAGAACCCTCACCGCAACAGCAGAGCCATGTGAGAGGAACCGTCATGCACGAAGACAGCCGCGGAGGAAGTCGTGGCAACGCCACCTGGCCCCCGGTGACACTGCTGGTACTCGCGATCTGTGGGATCACCGTCGTGGCCGACGGGTACGACGTCGTCGTCTACGGCGCGGTGATTCCGTCCTTGCTCCACGAACCCGGATGGGGCCTCACTCCCGCCGGTGCCGGTCTGATCGGTTCATTCGCTCTCGTCGGGATGCTCTTCGGAGCCACGACGGTCGGCACGCTCACCGACACTCTGGGCCGACGCAAAATGCTGATCGGCTGCCTGATCTGGTTCTCGGTGATGACGGGCCTGTGTGCGACGGCCACCACTCCGGAGGTGTTCGGCCTCTTCCGCTTCCTCGCCGGCCTCGGTCTCGGCGGCGTGCTGCCGACCGCGAGCGCGTTGGTGGGTGAGTACTCGCGCCCCAGGACGCGCAACCTGGTCTTCGCGATCCTCTTCAGCGGTTTCCCCGTGGGCGGCATCATCGCCGCCCTCACCGGAATCTTCGTGCTGCCCCGGTTCGGCTGGCAGACGATGTTCGTCCTCGGCCTCCTCCCGCTCGTCCTCGTCCTGCCACTGGCCATCAGGTTTCTGCCGGAGTCGATCACATTCCTCCGGGCGAAGGGGCGGCACGCCGAGGCGGACAGGATCGCGGACCGCTGGAACATCACCGCGGACGACACACAGCACGGCGTACCGGCACCTGAGCAGAGCCCGTCCGGTACCGACTCGGGCGGCATGTCGCCGGTACGGGCCCTCTTCTCGCGCAGCTACATCGGAGCGACGATCTGCTTCCTGGTGATGACGTGCCTGTGCCTCTTCATGATCTACGGCTTCAACACCTGGCTCCCGGAGATCATGCGTCGCGCCGGCTACTCCACGGGCTCCTCGCTCGGATTCCTCCTGGTGTTCAACATCGGAGCCGTCGTCGGCACGATCGTCATCTCGCTGGCGGCCGACCGATTCGGCTCCAAACCGATCATCACCACGACCTACCTCGTGTCCAGCGTGGCCGTCATACTGCTCAGCCTGCGGCTGCCCACGACGGTGCTGTACGCGGCCGTCGCACTGGGTGGCGTCGGGGCGATGGGCACGCAGTCGTTCGTCCTCGCCTATGTCTCCAAGCACTATCCGGTACGCATGGGCGCCACGGCGATGGGCTGGACGCTGGGGTTCGGCCGCCTCGGCTCGATGCTCGCCCCGCCGCTGCTCGGGCTCATCATCGGAGCCGGGCTGGCGTTCCAGTGGAACTTCTACGCACTCGCCGTACCCGGCGTCATCGGTGCCCTGCTGGTGGGGCTGGTTCCCCGCGCACCGGAGGCGGCAGCGGCCACGGGTCACGGGGGTGTCGGCGGGACCGCGCGTCCCCTCGCGGGGCAGACGTGAGAAACAAGCCCGGGGTGACGCCCGTACAGCCGCCTCACCACCGATAGGACCGCGTACGTGGGCAGGGCCTCAGATGAGGCCCTGCCGCCCTGTTCTCCACGCCGTCGCCGTCGAGGCTCGATCGGCTGGTCACCGCCTCACGCATGACTCGATGACCGCTGCGACCTGTTCCGCGGCCGGTGAGTTCGGGCCCGCTCGGCGCGCCAGACCCAGGTCGACGGTTTCCGTCTCGACGAGCGGCAGGTACGTCACCCCGTCGAGGCGGAGGCTCTGCACCGACTCCGGGACCAGGGCGCCGCCGTGGCCCGCGGCGACGAACACGACCAGCGTCGCGGTCTCGCCGACCTCGACCAGAGCGGCGGGCTCGAAGCCGGCCGGGGCGCATGCCGCGAGGACCCGGCCGTGCATGGAGGAACGGTCACGGGAGGGGTGGACGACAATCGGCTCGTCGGCGAGTGCCGCGAGGGGGATCTCGCGGCGGCCTGCCAGCGGATGGCCCGTGGCCAGGACCGCCACCAGCCGTTCGGACCGGAGGATGGTGACCTCGACGGCGGCGTCCACCGGCGTGCCTGTGCGCAGGAGAGCCAGGTCGTAACTGCCTCCGAGCAGGCCGTCGACCAGGCTCGGGATTGAGCAGCTCACCGCGCAGTTCCAGAACATAGCGGACGCTGCGCGCATCAGTGCAGGTCAGCCGTGTCCCGGTCTGCTGACGGTTAGCGAACTGTCAGCGTCGGTCGTGGAGGAGTCGGCAACCGTGAGTTCTGCTGCCCTGGTTCGTGGGATGGGGTCGTTTTTCAAGGAGTGTGAGCATCCGCGGTCGCGGTGGTCGAAGTGCTCTCATCCTTACAAGGTCCGGTACAGGTCTGCGGCCGGGAAGCAGGTGAAGGAGTCCGGGTTTGCGACCCAGGACAGGGCGATCGCGTGTTTGACGGAGGTCTACAACGCGAAGAAGGCGGCGCCCAGGGGCCAGGCGAAGGCGGAGCGGATCGCGACGTACGGGGCGATGCGGTTCGAGGAGTACGCCGCGGAGTGGAAGGCCGCTCAGCGGGATCTGGGACCGGCCTCCATGGTGCACGTGGAGTCGCTGCTGAACATCCATCTGCTGCCGCTGCTGGGCAGCCGGCGCATGAACACCTTCGACCACAAGGTGGTCGAGGGCTTCCACCGCTCCCGTGTCCCTCTCGACCAGGCCCCCATCGACCACGTCACCGCCGCCGAATGGGCAGCACGCCAGCAGGAACTCGACGACCGGCCCACCACGGTGGAGGAACAGGAGCACGGCGTGGTCGACGGCTGCTCCCCCTGGGCCTGCCGTGGCGCCGGACCCGAGCCGGTGCAGGGCGACTACGGGCTGGCTTCTTGAGGCGGATCGTCCTCGACCTGTTCGCCGGCCCCGGCGGCTGGAGCCACGCACTCACCGTCCTCGGCGCGCGGGACATCGGCCTGGAATGGGACGAGTGGGCCTGCAAAACCCGTGCCGTGGCGGGGCAGTTGACCATCCGGACGGACGTCGCTCGCTATCCGACGTGGGTCTTCTCCGGCCGCGTAGTCGGGCTGATCGCCTCTCCGCCGTGTCAGGCGTGGTCGATGGCCGGCAAGCGCCTCGGGCTGGTCGACCAGCCGCTCGTTCACCAGGCCGTCGCCGACCTCGCCGCCGGCCGCGACACCCGCGAGCAACTGCTCGGCGCGTGCGCGGACGAACGCTCTCTCCTCGCGGCCGAACCCATGCGCTACCTACACGCCCTCAACACCGTGGGCGAGCCCGAATGGGTGGCCATGGAGGAAGTCCCCGACGTCCTGCCCCTGTGGAAGCAGTACGCGGCCATCCTGCGCGGCTGGGGCTTCTCCGTGTGGACCGGCATCCTCAACGCCGCCGACTACGGCGTACCCCAGACCCGGAAGCGGGCGATTATGCTCGCCTCCCGCGTCCGCACCGCCGAACCCCCAGCGCCCACCCATGCGAGAACGGCAGAGCCAGAGTCGTTGTTCGGTCCGGGCCGCGCCCGCTGGATGTCCATGGCCGAGGCCCTGGGCTGGGGCGCCACCGACCGTCCCGTGCCCACCGTGTGTGCCGGCGGCGGACCAGGAGGCGGCCCCGAACCCTTCCCGTCCGGCTCCCGCAAGACCCTCACCAACGCCCGCGCTCGCGGCACCTGGACATCCCGCCTCGACACGGAGATGGTTGTGGCCTCTCCGCGCGAGGGCTCCGGCGGGGCCGCGAGGCGGGGTTCCCGCAAGACCAACTCGGTGGCTACGCCAGCTCCTACGTCCAGCGCCGAGGTCTACCGCTGGTCGTGGTCCCTGCGCAGCAACAACCAGGTTCTTCTGCCCTGTGCGCCTCCGTCCCCGCCCGCCACACTGAGGGCGAGAGCCCTCGCGCGCCCTATTCCCGGGAGGTGTCCTGCGATGAGTGGCATCTTCGGTGACACCCTTACCTTCAGCTACCTTCAGCCAGGAAGAGGGCGGCGACGTCGAGCTCGTCGCCTTCGGTGACGACAAGGTACGCACGGTACGAAACCCTGGACGGCTACACCGTCATCTACGATCCCGATCGCGGAGCCTACGTATACGCGCACACCGACGGCTCCGGCGCCGAACGCCGGTTCGTCTCCAGTGGCGTACTCCTCGGATGATGGAGATGCTTCCGGAGGAGGAAACGGGCCGAGACCGACCTCGAGTCGTTGCTCACCTTCGGCCCGGTCAAGGGCCTGCTCCCTGGCTTCACCCTGACGAAAGGCGATGTCCAGGGTCTGACGATCCTGGTCGACTTCCCGGACACGCCGACGGAGGTGACCGTCGACGACGTCTCCGCCCTGCTGAACAGCCCCAATTTCACCGCCAACGGCAATCGGTGCTCCGTGAAGGAGTACTTCCGCACGATGTCGACGGGCCGGCTCAGGTTCACCAACACCGTCGTCGGCCCGCTCCGCATGAGCCGGCCCCGGCTCGCGTACGGGCTCAAGCGGAACCGGGGCAAGCTCGTACCGGAGGCTCTCCAGGCGGCTGTGGACGCCGGTGTGGACTTCAGCCGCTTCGACTCCCTCGGACGGGGCGTCGTCGACTCCGTGTGCATCATTTACGCGGGGCGGACGGAGTTCCTGGAGGACCTCTGGCCGCACAACTCGCGTTTCCCCTCCGAGATCGACGGCGTACGGACGGACTTCTACACCGCCACGAGCATCGGTGACACGGCGGCCGACCTGAGCATCGGCACCTTCTGCCACGAGAGCGGACACCTGCTGTGCAGATTTCCCGACCTCTACGACTACGGAACCATCGAACGCGAGGGTGACGACTTCACCAGCGCCGGCATGGGCACCTACTGCGCCATGGCCGGCGGACAGCCTGGGCGACGGGTTCCTCCCGTCCGCCGTCTGCGTCTACCTGCGCCGCCTGGTCGGGTGGACGCGGGATGTCGACATCTCTGTGCCCGGCTCGTACGAGGCCAAGCAGGGCGAGTACGAGGCGCTGATCTACCACAACCCCCAGCGCAGGAACGTCGAGTACTACCTTGCGGAGAACCGCAGCAGGCTCGGCTTCGACTCCCGCCTGCCCTCCAGCGGGCTCGCCGTCTACCACTGCGACATCAAAGGCTCGAACGAGTTCCAGCAGGGCACCCAGGTCCACCACTACCAGTGCGCGCTGCTCCAGGCGGACGGCCACCTGGACCTGGAGACCGGCCGCAATTCCGGTGACGGCGCGGACCTCTACGGGCCGACGGCCGGCACCGCGGTCTCGCACAGCAGTCGGCCGCCGTCCCTGTGGTGGGACGGCAGCGAGTCCGGGCTGACCATCTCCCGTATCAGTCCCCCCGGTGAGGTGATCACCTTCCGTACCGGCGAGGAGAGCACTGCGGGCAGGCTGGTCAGCGGCGAGTCGGCACCTCAGGCCGCGATCCCCGAGGACGACGCCGGCGGTCTGACCGATGCCATCACCCTCGAAGGCGCGGGCACCGTCCGGGAACTGACGGTGACGATCGACATCGAACACCGGCGCATCGGCGATATGCGCGTGGTGCTGCTGGCGCCCTCGGGCCGCCGGGCCCTGCTCCACAACCGCACGGGCGGCGACACCAAGAACCTGCGGCTGACTCTGACGTCACAGCCGCCGTCGCTGCTCGCCCCACTCGTCGGCGACGCGGTGGCGGGCAGCTGGAAGCTCAAGATCACGGACGCGGTCACGCCTGCCGCCGGGACCCTGCGCAGCTGGAAGATCGCCATCCGCACCGGCACCTGACTGGTGGCTCCGCCCGGGCACAGCGGGCCGACGGCTTCGTCAGGGGCCGCCTGTCCGCACGTCCTCCACCGAACGGGTGGACTCGATGATCACGCCGCCGCACGTGGTCGGCGGCCCGGTCGGACCGCTTCATGATGGCCGCATATTCGCAGGAGACGAGGTTCTCGTGTCAAGTGTGGTCAATCATCGCAGCAACGCGATCGTCGAACTCATGCGGACGCCTGCCGCCGAGCATGACGAATTGTGGCTGAAGAAGGCACTCCAGCATGCCATCCTGCTGGAACTGGCGACGCTTCCCCCCTATTTGTGCGGGCTGTGGTCGATCGAGGACGAGGACCAGGGGACGGACGCCTTCCAGACGATCCACACGATCGTCTTCGACGAGATGTCGCACATGGGCTTGGCGTGCAACATGCTCACCGCCATCGGCGGGGTGCCGCGCATCGCCGACGCCGGCCTGGTGCCGGTGTACCCGGGGAAGCTGCCTGGTGGTGTGCAGCCCGACTTGTCGGTCGCCCTCATGGGGCTGGGCAAACCCGCCCTGGACATGTACTCCCAGATCGAGCGGCCCGACGACCCGGTCGTCGAGGATCTGGACGCGCACACCTCGATCGGCGCCTTCTACCAGGCGATCCTCGACGCCTTCCGCGCCCGGCCCGAGCTGATCAAGGGCACCCGACAGCTGACCAAGAACATGGCGTCCCACGGCGCGGGCAACAACATCGTCGCCCTCACCTCGCTCGACGACGTCGAGGCGGCCGTGAAGATCATCAAGGAGCAGGGCGAGGGCACCACCGCGGCGCCGGACAACCCGTTCCCCGGCGGTACCGGGGAGCTCGCCCACTTCTACGCGTTCCGGCAGCTGTTCCACGGGCGCCGGCTGATCCGCGTGTCGGAGGATCCGCCGCGGTTCGACTTCCAGGGCGACGAGATTCCGATGCCCCGCACCCTCCCGATGGGAACAGTGCCGGCCGGCGGCTGGGCGAAGGGCGGTGTTCCCGTCTCCGACGAGGTGCGTACGAACCTCGATGCCTTCAACCGCCACTACAGCTCGCTGCTCCGCCTCCTGGAGCGTGCCTGGCAGGCGGATCAGCCGGGCACGGCGACGCAGTTGCTGGGCCAGGCGGTCGGGCAGATGTTCCAGTTGCAGGAGCCCGCCCGGGCCTTGATGCGCACGCCGCTGCCCGACGGGAGCGGGAACACCTACGGACCGGAGTTCCGCTACGTCGAGGATGAGCCGTAAACACCCTCCCCCGTACAGCGGGGCGCCCTGTCGTGGTGGTGCGGGTCAGCCGCGCGGGCGGCCCGCCGGCGACCGCGGCGCGCGCCGCGAGCTGCGGGTTGCGGGCCTTGAGGAACGCCCACCCGATGGGGAGGCACACGGCCCAGCCGGCGCCCACGTACAGCGAGATGCGGCTGTCCGGGTCGATGGCGATGAGGCCGGTCACCATGAGGAGGAACGCCACCGCGATCCAGCTGCACACCGTGCCGCCCGGCGCCGGGAACGAGGACGCGGGCAGCAGGCGGCCGGCGACGACCGCGCGCCGGTAGAGGATGTGGCCGACGAGGATCATCTCCAGGTCCAGATGCCGGCCGCGGTGGCCACCGAGGTGACGTAGCCGAACGCCTTCTCCGGGACGACGTAGTTCAGGACCACTCCGATGCCCCATCAGGGCCACGGAGAGCGTGATGCCGACGGCCGGAGTCTTGGTGGGGCTCAGCCGCCCGAGCGCCTTCGGGGCCTCGGCGTTCGCGGCGAGGTCACGGAGCATGCGGCCGGTGGAGTACATGCCCGAGTTGCAGGAGGACAGCGCGGCCGTTAGGACAACGAAGTTCACGATCGCATTGCCCGCGGGGATGCCAATCTTCGCGAAGGCCGCGACGAAGGGGCTCACTCCCGCCTCGAACTCGGTCCACTTGACCACCATCTGGCTCACACTGAGGGCACCGACGTAGAAGACGATGATGCGCCACGGCAGCGTGTTGATGGACTTGGGCAGGGTCTTCCCTAGGTTCTCCGACTCGCCCGCCGTGACACCGACGAGCTCGACGGCGAGGACGCGAACATGACGCCCTGAAGGGTCATCAGGCTGGAGCCGATACCCTTGGGGAAGATGCCGTCGTGGGCCCAGATGTTGGCGACCGCGACGGTGTCACCGGCCTGGCTGAAGCCGAGGGTGACGACACCGAGGCCGATCACGATCATGCCGATGAGCCTTCAAGGGCAGCACGGTCAGTCTCGTGACGGTGGTCGCGGTGTTCATCAGCAATGTGCCGAGGGGCTGTCCAGTTCCGCGGGGATAAGGCGGGCGGGCCGCAGCAAGGCGTATGTGTTCGGCGTCTGGGGGGCGATCGCCCTGGCCAGTACGGTGGCGGCGGTGCTCGGGTACGCGGTGGTGGGCGGACTGTCCACCGCCGTGGTGGCGGCGGTCACCGCGGTGGCGGCCGGCGCCATCCTCGCCATGATCGCTGACACCATGATCCCGGAGGCCTTCGAGGACGCGCACTTGGCCATAGGGCTGATCACGGTGTGCGGGTTCCTCGTGTCGTTCGCCCTGTCGCACGCCTGAACCGTGGGCCGGCCGTACCGGCGGCCGACCCGGCAGCGGTCAGGGCCCGTAGCGGTGCTCGCCCGAGAGCATGTCGCGGACGCGGCGGGCTCGCGCCTCGATGTCACGCCGGACGGCGGGGTGGCGCGTCCTCTCGCTGAGGAGGCTGACCATGTCGTCCACGGTCCGCTGGGCCTGACCGGAGCGACCCGCCCTGGCCTCCATCAGGGCGCGCCGCTTCATCACCCAGCCCAGGGTGAGGTTGTCGACGCCCCGGTTCTCCACGGTGGCGTCCACGACCTTGTTCAGCTGGTCGATGCTCTCCTCGGGGGCGGCCTCCTTGATGAAGGGCTTGCCCTCCGCCGGCAGGTACTTGAAGTCGCGGGACGCGTTCGCGCCCTTGACCAGCCGGGGGTAGACCGCGAGCGGGTGGTCGGGGTAGCGGTCGAGGGCCTCCTCCAGCGCGTCACGGCCGACGCGGAGGGCTTCGCTGTGGGAGCCGAGCAGGTAGAAGAGCATGCCCTGCTCGTCGCCCATCATCAGCTCGGCCATGTGCTCGTCCTCGTCGGTGCGGGGCGGGCGGACGGTGATGTGGTGCACCGGCGAGAGCACCCGGGAGCCGTCCGAGGCGACGTACTGCGCGCGCAGCTGGTACCGGCCGGTCTGCTGGAAGGACAGGCCGTCCTTGCCGTATCCGATGTACGCGCTCTTGTAGATCGCGGGCCGCTCGCCGTCGAGGCGAATGGCCTCGGAGTCCTCGACGCAACGTGTCAGCGGTGGCCGGTAGACCCTGGTGTCGCCGGAGGGGGTGCGCATCACGATGGTGACGAAGCCCTCCTCGGGGTCGAGGTGGCCGTGCGTGGCGCGCCCGTTGAGGTCGGTGGTGGACAGCTTGAGCTCCACGACCACCGGCTGCCCGTACCGGAAGGCACCGGGCGAGCGCAGCTCCAGGGCGAGGCCGGAGTGGTTCACCACAGGATCGCCGAACAGGTCGGCGTCGATCTCGGCGCCACCGGCCTTGAAGGGGTGCCCGCCCATGGCCACGTCGCGGTAGAAGCCGTGTCTGAGGTGGATCAGCTCGTTGTCGGTGAACTGGAACGGGAACGCCGCCCAGTAGGCGGCCTCGCCGCCCGGGGCCGGGGGCGGGGGCTGGTACTGCCACGTGTAGTTCATCCACGAGAGGTCGCCGAGGCCCCCGTTGGGGCCGAGGGGCTGCGGAGGGATCGCGGTGTTCTTGTCCCAGGAGTGCAGCAAATTGAAGGCGTGGCCCAGTTCGTGGACGTAGGTGCGCAGCTGAGCGCGCCGGCTGGCGGGATCCGTGCCCTGGATGGCGTTGTGGAAGACCGCGGCGCCCTGCCGCTGGAACGCTCCGCCGACGTCGAACATGATGCCCCGGGTGCCGTTCCTCACGTACGCGGTGGCCACCAGCATCCAGACCCGCCAGAGCGGGGCGTCCCGCCAGAGGGTGAAGTGGTTCTCCATGGCGTTGTGCAGCTCGGAGAGGTCCCACTTCGCGTCCGTACCGGCCGCCGCGAAGTCGATGACGTTGGGGGTGCCCGCCAGCTGGATCTCGATGCCCGCCTCCTCGTACGCCTTCGGCACCGTGAGGGTACGCGGCGGGCTGGAGGGCGGCTGGGGCAGGGAGCCGGTGTCGTACGAGATGAACGGGACGGTCCCGGCGACGGAGTCCTGTTCGATCTGCACACTGCGCAGGTGGGGTGACACGAAGGAGCACAGGTAGGTGGCGCTGGGCGCCGCAGTCGGACCGGCCGAGAACTGGACGGTGGCGGTGCCCGGTCGGGGCGGCAGGCCCGTGCCCCGGGGGATGGTCACCCGGACGTGCCTGGAGCTGCTGGGGAAGCTGAACCTGCCCTGCCCATTGAGTGTCACCGTTCCGGGTGACTGGGTGATGGTCGGGGCCTCGACGACGAAGGAGCCGGCGTAGCTGGAGGTGGCGCCGCTGTTCTGGAAGAAGTCGCCGCTCACGCGCATGGTGGGCCGGACGCCGTCCACGTCGACGCGCAGTTCCAACTCAACTCCGGTGCCGGAACTACGGTAGCGGCCGCGTACCAGGCGTTTCACGGGCTGGGCCGTGGCCCTGAGCGCGGCGTGCGCCTCCAGCTGCGCCACCCGGGCCTGGAGCTGTACGGCCTGCTCACCGCCCTCGAGTTCCGCGGCCGCGGTCATCTCCTGGAGCTGTGTCATCTCCTGCCGCGCGGCCAGGTCCTCGAGGTCGACCTCCAGCGATGACTGTGCCTGGCCGTCCAGGGCCGTCGGGTCGGTGATCATCGACATTGAGGGTGGGTACTCCTTGTGTTCCGGCTCCATGTATCGCGGCCGGGCCGCACCTGACGGCGGGCGCCTTGACCGGGCCGGATCCGCCGGCCGGCTTCCAGCCCACCACAACGCAACCGGACCTACCCGCCACGTGCGGCCGGGCGGGTGGCGGCGGCAGTGCCCCACGTCCTCTCCGACCTAGAGGAGATCCTCTACGAGCTGCGCGAGCGCAGCTCCGGCCTCAACGCCGACCGCTGGGACTACCTCTTCAGCCTGATCAAGACCTTCGGCTACCGCACCGAATTTCTGCTGCCCGACCGCGCCAGGGTCACCATGACCGCCCCGTTCATGCGCGCCTACACGGAACTACTGGTGCGCATGCGCACCTGCCACAAGCGGGGTGCCCACGCGATCGGCGGCATGGCCGCCCACATCGCCAGCAAGGACGCGACCGCGAACGGGGCCGCGCTCGCCAAGGTCCGGCTCGACAAGGAACGCGAGGCCGAAGACGGCTTCGACGGCTCCTGGGTCGCGCACCCCGGCCTCGTCCCCGTCTGCCGCGAGGTCTTCGACGGTGTCTTCGGCGACCGGCCGCACCAGATCGAACGCACCCGCGACGACGTCGACGTCCGCGCCTCCGCCCCGCACCCAAGGACGGCGATTGCGATCCCCTCGCCCCCAGGCGACCGCCACGCCGCCAATCCGGGCTCGCCACAACCGCGAGCTGGCCTTCGCTCTCCCATGAGCACCTGAAATGCAGCACTGCTCCGCGAGTTACGCCCGCCCAACCGATCAAGACCAAGATCCGGACCATATACGGGCCAAGACCCCAGTCAGAGTGAGTACGATCTTCATTCCCCCTGGTCACAACGCTATGAATGCTGTACCACCAGCAGACGAAGAACCTGCCGGGAACAATCCGAGACGGCATCCCCCTCCGGCAAGCAGCACCCAGATCACTCACTGCCACAGACACTCACGCCTTGTGGAACTGCTACAAGACGGCAGGCCGAGCGCCAGGTCCTGACACCAGGGTGCAACTCGGTCGCCCGGAAAGCCGGAAGGCCATCAGGTGACCACTCAGCCGACGATGGCCACCCCACACCCGTGAAGGTAGAACACGAGCCACCGGCGGCACCTGATGACGCGTCAGTAGAGTTAGCAAAGGGTTAGCAAGAGTCCTGCCACAGCCGCCCACAGACAGCCAGACCCTGAAACCGCTCAGCCCCGGAAACCGTAGTTGCGGCACACGCACCTGCTCCCCCGCGAGCGGCCGCCGAGCGGGAGACAGCACCGACAGCACGTCGCCCACGCAGCACCGAACGATCGGTTGTTTTCGCAGGTCAACGGGCCCTCCCCCGCGGCTTCAAAGGCGTCGGCGGCAGCTCGGGCGCGGGCAGCGGATCCCCGTCGTACCCCTTCACCTCCCCGAATCTCGACCCTTCCATCCAGTCCCTACGCGCCTGTACGATCTCTTCCTGTGACCGTCCGATCCAGTTCCAGAACATGATCAGCTCCTCCTCGAACGGCTCGCCGCCGAGGAGCATGAGGGAGGCGTCCGAGTCGGCGCGGAGGGGGAGTTCGGTGCGGCCGCAGCCGAGGTAGAGCATGGATCCGGGGAGGACGGGGACGCCGTCGACGTATGCCTCGCCGGACATGGCGAGGACGGCGTACTCGAAGTCGGGTTCGAGGGGTAGGCGCAGGTCCGCGCCGGGGGCCAGGGTGAGGTCGGCGCCGACGATCGGCGTGAAGGTCGTGCCGGGGGATGTCGCGCCGTCCAGGGAGCCGAGAATCAGGGTGGCGCTCAGGCCGGCGGCCGTGACGACGGGCAGGTCGGCGTGGTGCTCGAAGTGTGGGTCGGTGTGCCGGTGGCCGTCCGGCAGGGCCACCCAGAGCTGGGCGCCGTGCAGGAGGGGGGCGTGCGACTTCGGGCTCTCCTCCGAGTGGCTGATGGCCCGCCCGGAGGTCATCAGGCCCAGTTCGCGCGGGCGGATCGTCTGGAGGCTGCCCGTGGAGTCGCGGTGCAGCACCTCGCCCTGGTGCAGCCAGCTGACCGTCTGCAGGCCCATGTGCGGGTGCGGCGGCACCTGCATGCCGGGCTCGTCGGCGATGTCGTCGGGACCGTAGTGATCGACGAATGCCCAGGCGCCCACCATGCGGCGGCCCAGGTTGGGCAGCAGGCGCCGCACCTCGGTGGACTCGCCGAGCTTCACCCGGCGCGGGCTGAGAAGTTCACGAACCGGCTCGGCCACCACGAAGCCCCGGCCGCCGCACACCGCGGGCACCGCCTCGCGATCTAGGTTGCTCATGCTGCACAACCTAGACCCGTCCGGCCCCCGCCGTCAGCCGTCCCTCCGCCCACCTCGGGGCACTTGGCTCACAAGCGGCGTGGAGCAGGTCGCCAGGGACGGGTACCGCACGCCCGTACGACACATGCGCCACCACACGCCGCACAGAACACTCTCGGTCCGCTCTAGATAGTAGCCATGGCTATAGTAGCCATGTACGGTATCCGCATGAGTTCAGCTTTCGAGGGTGCGACGCCCGGTTTTCTCGTCTGGCGGCTGTCCATGAAGTGGCGGGTCGCGGTGGACCGCGCGGTCGCTCCGCTGGGGCTGACGCACGCGCAGTACGCGCTGGTGACGTCGCTGTACGGCATGGACCGGGCGGGTCGGCGGCCGAGTCAGCGGCAGCTCGCGGACCACACCGGCCTGGAGGCCCTGTACGTCTCCAAGCTGGCCCGTGCCCTGGAGGCCGCCGGGCTCCTCGAACGCACGCGCGACCCCCACGATCCCCGAGCCGTGCAGTTGGCGCTCACCGAGCAGGGGCGCGATGTCACCCGGCGCGCGATCAAGGTCGTCCAAGGTCTGATGCAACAGCTGCTGGAGCCGCTCGGCGGCCTCGACGGCGCCCGGACCGGGGAGTTCGCACGCGAACTCACCGCCTTGCTCGACGTACCCATCGTCCCGCCCACCGAGCACGAGCAGGATCACGAGAAGGAGCAGTCATGACCACCACCGCACCCCCCGTCAACGGCCGGGTCGTCGCCCTCGCCCACTACGCGAGCCGCGCGGTCCTGGAGAGTGTGCTGACCGGCTACGGCCTGACGTTCCAGCAGTCGGTGACCCTCCGGGTCGTCGCGGTCGCCGACGAACCCGTCGACCGCGACGGGCTCGTGGACCAGGTCGTCGGTTTCCTCAAGGTCGAGAAGGCCGATATACGGGCCGTCGTCGAGGAGTTGGCCTCCGCGAAGTTGGTGGAGACGGACCCGGCGCGGCCCTCCCGGATCAGGATCACGGACGCCGGACAGGAGGCGTTCACCAGGTCCACCGCCGAGACCGCACCCATCTCCGCCCGGATCTACGCCGGCCTCCCCGCCGAGGACCTGGCGGCCACCGGTCGCGTGCTGACCCTCGTCACCGAGCGCGCCAACGCGGAACTCGCCTCCCTGAAGAAGGAGCAGTAGTAGTAGAAGAAGAAGCACAAGCAAATGCAGCAGTAGTGGAATATTCAACAGCCAGTGCGGGTTGTGGGCCGTCGAAGGAGGTCCACCAGTGGACACGACGTACTACGACCACGGAACACCCGCCGAGCGCTGGGAGCGCGCCCGGATGTTCTTCGACGCCAGGGACTACGCCGCCGCCGCGCGCGTCCTCGGCCCGCTGGTCGAGGAGGTTCCGGAGCAGACCGGCCCACGGCTGCTGCTGGCCCGCGCCTACTACCACTCGGCACAACTGCGCCGCGCCGAGGCCGAGTTGCGCGTTCTCGTCGAGCGGGACCCGGTGGAGCACTACGCCCGGCTGATGCTGGGCCGCACGCTCGAACGGCAGGCCCGGCACGACGAGGCGGAGTCCCATCTGCGGATCGCCTCGGCGCTCGCGGGCGACTTCGAGCGGCTGTAGCGGGCGGACGAGCGGCGAGCCTGTAGCGGGCGGACGAGCGGCGAGAGGGGTGTGTCCCGTGGGACACACCCCTCTCGCCGCTTCGCCTCTCAGGGGGACGGCGCAACTTCCGCCCGGCCGTCGACCTACTTCGCCTCCACCCGACCGCCGTACGACCGCTTGCCGCGTCGGTGCGCCATCTCGCCCAGGACGACGTCCACCACGATGAACACGGCGAGCGGGATACCGAGGAGGGGCACGAAGTAGCCGGTGACGGCGATGAGGGCCAGGGCCGGGACCAGAATCTGGGGCGGCACGTGCTGCCAGGCGCCGCGCGGGATCGGGCGGCCGAAGGACGAGGCACGGCCGCGCTGCCACCACATGCGGTAGCCCCAGAGGATCAGCACGACCAGGGAGGCCGCGAGGGCCATCAGGAGGAGCTGGTTGGCCAGGCCGAAGAGGACGCCGGTGTGGCCGTCGATGCCCCAGCGGGAGAGCTTGGCGAGGATCGGGAAGTCGGCGAACCGGAGCGTGTCGGTGACCTCGGCGGTCGCCGGGTCCACGGCCACCGCGTCCTGTTTGGTGGGCCAGCTGCGCTGGACCTGCTTGACCACGTACGTGGAGGACGCGTCGGCGGGCGGCACGATCTCCACCGGGTCGCCGAGGCCCTCGCTGCGCGCGGCGGCGAGGATCTTGTCCAGGTCGCCCTCCGCGGCGGCACCTCCGTCCGCCGAGGCGTCGTCGTGGCCCCCGTGGTCGCCCGCCGTGGCCGAGATGGCCGGGGTCGCCTGGTGGAGCTCGGTGCGCAGGACCTCGATGTTGGCGCCGGCGTACGTCGACCAGGTCAGACCCGTCGCCGAGAGGAAGAAGAACCCGGCGGCGGCCCAGACACCGACCGTGCCGTGCAGGCCCAGGGTTCGGCGGCGGCCGCTCGTGCCGCGCACCTTGCGCTGGGCGCGGCGGCGGGCGAACCAGAGCACGAGGCCGCCGCCCGAGATGACCCACAGCCAGCTCGCGGCGAGTTCGCTGTAGAGGCGGCCGGGCTCACCGAGCTGAAGGTTGGCGTGGAACTTGTCGATCCAGGTCCGCACCGGCAGCGCGCCCGTCGAGCCGTACTGCTCCAGGGCGCCGCGCACCTGAGCCGTGTACGGGTCGACGAACACCGCGAGCGTGTTGCCCTCGTCGATGCCCTCGGCACCCGTCAGCATCACCCGGGTCGTCGCGTCGTCCTCCGGCGAGGGGCGTACGGCGGAGATGGTTCCCTCAGGGTGTTCCTTGCGGGCGGCGGCCACCTGTTCGGAGATCGGCAGCTTCTCGTCGCCCACCTTGGCGACGGTCATCTGGTCCGCGTAGACGATCTTCTCGATCGAGAACGAGGCGGCGTACAGCCCGCCGGTCAGGGCGGCGACCAGCAGGAACGGGGCGACGAGGACGCCTGCGTAGAAGTGCAGCCGCAGCACGAGCGGCCTGAGCGAGGCCCAGCCCCTCGTGGCGCCGTCGGGATTGGCGACGGGTTTCTGGGGCTCGTCCGTCTCGGTCGAGGGGGCGATGGTCATCGGCGGATGCTCCGGGATGCGGGGACGTCGTGGCGGTTCAGTAGTCGGGGCGTACGGGCTTCGAGTTCCCGGCACCTTATGTGATGTGGGTCACACGGGATGGCCGTGTCGCCCGCCCGCTCGCCCGGGTGCCTCCGCGAGAGCCGCCTCGCATCGCTCGACCGCGGTTGGCATCCTGGCCCGATGGCTTCCGAACGTGACCGCACCGAGTCCCAGCCCCTGAGCGACCGGGTCGAGGAACTCCTCGCCCACGAGGGGCCGCTGCCGATCGTCGCCGCGGGCGACCCGGTACTGCGCCGCACCGCCGAGCCCTTCGACGGCCAGCTGGCCCCCGGCCTTCTGGCCCGCTTCGTCGCCGCCCTGCGCGCCACCATGCACGCGGCTCCCGGCGTCGGCCTCGCCGCGCCCCAGGTCGGGGTGTCGCTGCGCATCGCCGTGATCGAGGACCCCGCGCCGGTCCCGGACGAGGTACGGCTCGCCCGGGGCCGGGTTCCGCAGCCGTTCCGCGTCCTGGTCAATCCGGCGTACGAGGCCGTCGGGTCGTACCGTGACGCGTTCTTCGAGGGCTGTCTGAGCGTGCCCGGCTGGCAGGCCGTGGTGGCCCGGCACGCCAAGGTGCGGCTACGGGCGCTCGACGAGCGGGGGCGGGCGGTGGACGAGGAGTTCTCGGGGTGGCCCGCCCGTATCGTCCAGCACGAGACGGACCATCTGAACGGCACGCTCTACCTCGACCACGCCGAAGTGCGCTCGCTCTCCTCTAACCAGGCGATGGCCGACCGCTGGAACGATCCGACTCCGGCCAACGCCGCCCGGGCACTGGGCTTCCTGCTGCCCGACTGAACGGCCGCGCGGCTCGGAGCCCGAGCGCCCGGACCGGCCGGTTCAGCCCCGGTACGCCTCCAGCAGCCGGAGCCACACCTCGCTGATCGTCGGGTACGAGGGCACCGCGTGCCAGAGGCGGCCGATCGGGACCTCTCCGGTGACGGCGACGGTGGCGGAGTGGATGAGTTCGCCGACGGCGGGGCCGACGAAGGTGACGCCGCGCAGGATCTCGCGGTCCAGGTCGACGACCATGCGGGCGCGGCCCCGGTAGCCGTCGGCGTACAGGCCCGCCCCCGCGACGGAGGAGAACTCGACGTCGACCGCGCGGACCCGGTGGCCGGCCTGTTCCGCCTCGGCCAGGGAGAGCCCCACGGCGGCGGCCTCGGGGTCGGTGAAGACGACCTGGGGGACGGCGACGTGGTCGGCGGTGGCCGCGTGGGCGCCCCAGGGGTCGCTCTCCAGGATCGGGACCCCGGCCGCGCGGGCGGCGATGGCGGACCCCGCGATCCGGGCCTGGTACTTGCCCTGGTGGGTGAGCAGCGCCCGGTGGTTGACGTCCCCGACCGCGTACAGCCAGTCGCTGCCCGTCACCCGGAGGCTGTCGTCGACGGGCAGCCACGAGCCGGATTCCAGTCCGACGGTGTCGAGACCGAGGTCGTCCGTGCGCGGGGCGCGGCCGGTGGCGAAGAGGATCTCGTCGGCCTCCAGACGGTCGCCGGTGTCGGTGAGGGCCACCACGGTCCCGTTCTCGCGGGACACCGCCGTCACCGACGTACCGGTGCGGACGTCCACGCCCGACGCGACGAGCGCCTCGGCGATCAGTTCACCGGCGAAGGGCTCCATGCGGGGCAACAGGCCCTCGCCACGGACGAGGACGGTGACCTCGGAGCCGAGGGACCGCCAGGCGGTGGCCATCTCGACGGCGACGACTCCGCCACCGACGACGACCAGCCGGCCGGGGACCGCCTGCGCGCTGGTCGCCTCGCGGCTCGTCCAGGGCTTGACCTGCGCGAGTCCCTGCAGGTCGGGCAGGAGGGCGCGGCTGCCGGTGGAGACCACCACCGCGTGCCGGGCGGTGAGGACGTGACGCCCGCCGGCGGGGGCGTCCACGACCACGCGGCGAGGCCCGGCCAGGCGCGCGTGGCCACGGTAGAGGACCGCCCCGACGCTCTCCAGCCAGCCGGCCTGGCCGTCGTCCTTCCAGTGGGCGGTCTCGTAGTCGCGGTGGGCGAGCACCTCGGCGCTGTCCAGCGGGCCGTCGACCAGGTGGCGCAGGCCGGGTACGCGGCGGGCGTCGGCACGGGCGATCGCGGGGCGCAGCAGGGCCTTGCTGGGCATGCACGCCCAGTACGAGCACTCGCCGCCGACCAGTTCGCTCTCCACGATCGCGGTGGACAGGCCGGCCGCACGGGTGCGGTCGGCGACGTTCTCCCCCACGGGTCCGGCACCGAGCACCACGACGTCGTACTCGGTCGGCGTCGGGTCGCCTGCGGTGCCTTCGGGGTTTTCCGTATCCGTCATGGGGTCAGTCTGGTTGGTGGCGTGCGCGGTGGCCAAACGGGTAAGCGCGCGGAATACGCCACCACGCGGCGGCGTTGTCCAGTGCGGCTCGCCCCGAGCACCGATACCAGGAAGAGGGATGCACGCCATGAGCAGCACCGTGGAGCTCACCAAGGAGAACTTCGACCAGACGGTCACGGAGAACGAGTTCGTCCTGATCGACTTCTGGGCGTCCTGGTGCGGGCCATGCCGGCAGTTCGCCCCGGTCTACGAGAAGGCGGCGGACGACAACCCCGACCTGGTGTTCGGCAAGGTGGACACCGAGGCGCAGCCGGAGCTGGCCGCGGCCTTCGGTATCCAGTCGATCCCGACGCTGATGATCGTCCGTGACCAGGTCGCCGTGTTCGCGCAGCCGGGCGCGCTGCCCGAGGCCGCGCTGACCGACGTCATCGGGCAGGCCCGGGGGCTGGACATGGACGAGGTCCGCAAGGCCGTAGCCGAGCAGCAGGCGCAGGTCGAGCAGAACGGCCAGTGAGCCGGCCGGTTCACCGGGCCGACGGCAGTCCCGTGTAGCGGCGGCCAGTACGGCGGCTGCCTGCCGGGACGCCGCGAACCGGCGCAGCAGGGCGCGCCGGAGACGGCGGCCGAAGGCACTCTCTCCGGCCCGGGTGTGCGGCATCCCGGTCGTGTCGTACGAGAAGCGGGTCGGCACGGCCAGTGAGCCGGCCGGTTCACCGGGCCGACGGCAGTCCCGTGTAGCGGCGGCCAGTACGGCGGCTGCCTGCCGGGACGCCGCGAACCGGCGCAGCAGGGCGCGCCGGAGACGGCGGCCGAAGGCACGCTCTCCGGCCCGGGTGTGCGGCATCCCGGTCGTGTCGAATGAGAAGCGGGGCGGCCGCCGGACCTGGTCGAGGCACAACTCCGAGGAGCGGTCGAGGAGTTGTGCCGCTTCCTTTTCGTGCCGTTCCGTTTTCGTTCGGCTCGATGAACGCGCGGGCCTGGACGCGGACGTCGGACACCGCGTGGTCGAGGCCCTTGGCGCCCGGCGGCACGATGTGGGTGGCGTCCCCGGCGAGCAGCAGCGCACCCGTGGCGCATCGGCTCGTGGCCGTGACCGCGCACGGGGTCGCGGACCTGGCGTTGGCCGGGCCGCGTCCCGGGCTGCGGTCGGCATCGATCGTCAAGCGCGCGGCGAGGTCGTCCCGGACGCGCATACTCCGCGGGGCGAAGCCGTCCTCTCCGTGTGCGTGGATCAACTCCGTTCAGAACGGCGGGACTTCAGCCAGGACACCCAGCCAGGGGTACGGGTACCCGTGCGCGTGCACCCGGCGGGTCGGCGTGGGCGGTCGAGGCCGGGAACACGTGGCGGGAGATGCCGCGGAGGCCTCGCCGGACCGTCGCAGCCGACCACCGACTCGCAGGACGGCTCCTCCTGGTAGCCGTCGTGGACGAAGGGCCCCACCGGTCGCCCCGCCGAGCGGGTCCTCGACGCCGAGTGCCTCCGTCTGGAACAACAGCGTTGGCCGGTCGGCGAGTTGGAGGACGCCGAGGTCCGGCACGATCTCGGCTCTGCTAGATCGTGACCGTACGGCCGCCGGTGAGGACCGGGAGGTCGAGGCGGTGCCGCTCGCGGTCGAGGCGCAGCTCGATGCCGTGGGACACCAGGCCCTCGGTCTCCAGGCGTTCGGCGGCGCCGCACTCGCGCGACGCGTCGACCGTGCCCTGTTCCGGCATCCCGGCCCGGCACTGTTCCATGTACGCGCGGGTCCGGCTCTCCGGGACCACGCGGTCGCTGTCGCCCGGTGCGGCAGCCGGGCGAGGAGAAGCCCGGCGGTGCCGCCGCCGATGATCCCGACCGTGGTGCGCACGACGCGCCTCCCGAGGCGGGGGTCCGCCCCGCCCTGTCCGATCGGACCTGCCCGTTCAGCTCGATTCGCGGTGGACGACCCTCGCGCCCAGCACGTCGTGGGTCGTGGGGACGGACGCGGGGTCGCGCACCACACGGTCGACCAGTTCCGCGAGGTGTCGTCCGGACGGCAGCTCCAGGTGGACGGTGCTGAGGCGCGGCCGCAGCAGCCTGCCGAGCAGCAGGTCGTCGGCTCCGACCACGGCCGTCTCGCGGGGGATGTCGATGCCCTCGTCCTGCAGTGCCCGCACCACCAGCATCGCGTATTCGTCGTTGTACGCGAACACCGCGTCCAGACCGAGGGAGCGCCAGTCGCGGGCGAGCCGGGCCGCGGCCGCCTCGTCGTAGGCCAGCGGCAGTTCGGTGACCGTGGCCTCCGTCCCCTGCACCGCTCGTCGCACGCCGGCGAGGCGAGGCTGGGAGAAGACCCCGTAGCCGGGCTCCTCGGGCACGACGACACCGATACGGCGGCGGCCGCGCTCGACCAGATGCCGGCCGGCGCTGTGGCCGACGCCCGCGTGGTCCAGGATCAACGCGTGGGCGCCCTCGACGGGTTCGGGGGTGAGGGTGACGACGGCCTTGGCGCCGGAACGCTTGAGGACGGCCACACCCTGCGGGCCGATGCCGACGCCGGGCACGATCACCGCGACCGGGCGCAGCTCGGCCCAGGCGCGGGCGGCGTCGTCGCCGCGCAGGCCGAAGCCGCCGTGCTGGACGACGGTGTAGTCGAGACGGCTGAGGGCCCATTGGATCTCGTTGATGAACTGGCTGTAGAGCGGGCCGATGGGCACGTTCGGCGTGGGCATCAGTACCAGGCGGCTGTGGCCGGCGCGCAGACTGCGGGCCGCCGCGTGGGGAACGTAGCCGAGTTCCTTGGCAGCCTCGTGGACCCGGCGGCGGGTGGGCTCGCTGATGCGGACGGCGCTGGTGTTGTTCAGGACATAGCTGACCGTCGCGCGTGAGACACCCGCGAGTCGTGCCACATCGGCGCTCGTGGGCACGGATCGCTGCAGGGGCGAGGGCGGGGCGGGCTCTTTCGGTATCTGCACCATGAGGATTGCATCCTTGCAGAAGCGGTGAAGGTCGTTCCGGCCGGGGGAGTACCGACCACGCGGGAGCTCGGGGTTCGGGCCACCGATCTTTGTGGCAGGGCAGTTTGACGAATGTGTTCGAAATCTGTTCAACCCGGCAATCATTTCGCGCCATCTCCACACAGCTGTGCCCATGGCGAGCCCGAACAGACGGTTGGCCTGCTTTCCGCTCCGGCTCGATGTGCGGGTGACCGGCCCCCGTCCGGCACCGCCGCAGGCTCGTGGCGCGGCGGCGCACCGGGGTTCCGCTGGTGGCGGGAGCCGATCCGCTGCTCAGGGTCGGCGACCGGTGGGCGGTCGCGTGCCTGGCCAAGGACTCGCGCCTGGCTCTCGCGCGGCGTTCGTGGGGCTTGCCTCCCCTGTCCGGCGACGGCCGCCGGAGTGGGCGCCGGTGGTGGCGACGCCCGAAAGCTATGGCGTGAACTGTGTGTTCGAGGCGGGTGCGAACACCGGTCGGCACACCCGCCGACCGCGCCGCTCCCGGCTTCCCGTGGGCCACCCGCCGGATGGCGGGCATCCACCGCCGTACGACGGCGTCCGCGCGCTTGCCGTCGCGCTCATCATCGCGGTACGAACCGTTGGCACGCGTCTTTCGGTAGGCACCGTGGACGCGGTACCCGCACGAGGAGAAACCATGACCATGATCCCGCCCCCGTTCGATCCGGAGCTCGCGGCGGCCCTGGAAGCGATCAAGGACATGGTTCCGCGTGGGCTGACCATGGACGACATCCCCGCGATGCGCCAGGGGCCCGGCATCGCGCTGCTGGCCCAGCTCGACCTCACCATGGACGGGTTCTTCGAGGTCGAGGACCGGGTGGTGCCGGGTCCCGAGGGCGAGCCGGAGATCTCGCTGCTCGTCTGCCGTCCGGCCGCGCCATCGACGGCGGGTCCGCTGCCGGTGATCTACCACATCCACGGCGGCGGCATGATCGTCGGCAACAACCGGGTCGGGGTGGACGCGCCGCTGGCCTGGGCACGGGAGCTGGGCGCGGTCGTGGTGTCCGTGGAGTACCGGCTGGCTCCCGAGCATCCGCATCCGGCGCCCGTCGAGGACGTCTACGCGGGTCTGCTGTGGACGGCCGAGCACGCGGACGAGATCGGCGGCGATGCCGAGCGGATCGTCATCGCGGGGGCGAGTGCGGGTGGCGGCCTGGCCGCCGCGCTGGCGCTGCTCACACGGGACCGGAAGGGGCCCCGGCCGATCGGGCAGGTGCTGCTGTGCCCGATGCTCGACGACCGCAACGACACACCGTCCGCCCACCAGATGGCGGGGCGGGGGGTGTGGGACCGGACGGCCAACGAGACCGGGTGGACTGCTCTGCTCGGTGAGCGGCGGGGTGGGCCCGAGGTTTCCGAGTACGCGGCGCCGGCGCGGGCGAAGGATCTGAGCGGGTTGCCTCCGGCGTTTCTCGATGTGGGGTCCGCGGAGACGTTCCGGGACGAGGTCGTCGCGTACGCGTCTCGGTTGTGGCAGGCGGGTGGGGTGGCCGAGCTTCATGTCTGGCCGGGAGGATTTCACGGGTTCGACGGGTTTGCGCCTCAGGCGGCGGTGTCGCGTGCATGCCGGGAGGCGCATGTGCGGTGGGTGCGACGGTTGCTCGGGGAGTGAGTTTCGCCCCCACCGCACCTACCCGTCCCCTCCCCGGGGGCGGTGCCCGTTCGACCCCCGGGTGCGGGTGGGTGGGGGCTGGTCGCGCAGTTCCCCGCACCCGTCGAGACGACCCTGCGGGCCGGTCCCGAAGGACCGCAGGCAGACGTACGCCTTGGCCGGCCGGCGGAGTCATGCCGCACCATGGGGCGTATGAAAGAGCTGGCGGGGCGGCTGACCGCAGTGGACCCGGATGCCGGTGCGGCCGTGCGGGTCATCGCCTACTTCGACACACTGGCCGAGGGGCGGGCCGGGCTGGAGGCGATGGTCCGCGGCGCGGCCGTGCTGGCCGGGTGTCCCGCGCGGCTCGTCGACGCCGAGCGGCGCGTGCACGTGCGGGTGGAGCCCGACGGGCGGCGCCGGGACAGCGACCTCCCGCCGGACCCGGCCTGGCCGTCCGCCGCGCTCGTACCGGACGGCGTGCCCGCGCTGTGGCTGGAGAGAGCCGGGGGCGGCGAGCCGAGCGTGGTGGACGCGGTCATCCTGGAGCGGGCCGCCGGTGCCCTCCGGCTGGTGCTCGACCGGACCCGGGGCCGGGCGCCCGTCTCCCCCGCCGACGACCCGGCGCTCGTGGAGACCGTCCTCGACCCCACCGCCACCGAACAGGCCCGTCTCCACGCCGCCCGACGCCTCGGCCTCGACCCCGACGACGCCACGACCCTGGCCCGCGCCCTCGCCCCGCTCGGCGGCCGACCCCGGATCCTGCGCGTACGCCGGGAGGGGAGACCGTCCGACGGCGACACGCGCGACCGCAGGGCGGGCAGGCCGACCGCCGACGACATGCACGGTCGGCGGGGCGCCGGGCCGGGTGACGGGGGCGTGCTCGGCCGTCGGGACGGCGGGCCCGGAGATGGCTCACCGCGTGATCATCGGGGCGGCCTGCTCACCGAGGCCGAGTTTCCCGGTGCGCGGGTCGGTGTGGGCCCCCCGGTACCCGTGCTCGGGTTGCCCGGTTCCTGGGACGCCGCACGGACCGCGTTGCGGTTCACCGCCGAGGGCACCGCGCAGGACCCCGGTGAGCGGGTGGTCCACGCCGACGACCTCGGCGGAATCGCCCTCCTCGCCGAGCTGATCGCACCGGGAGCCGAACCTCCGCCGGACGTACGGGACTTGGAGCGGGCTGCGGCCGACGCGCCCTGGATGCTCGCCACGCTCCACTCGGTCGCCACGACCGCCAGCCTGCGCGCGGCCGCCACCGGCGTCAACGTCCACCACTCCACCCTCCAGGACCGCCTGGCCCACGCGGAGGCCCTCCTCGGCTGGCCGGTCCGCACACCCCAGGGCCGCCTCCGGCTCCATCTGGCCCTCACCATGCGGCACTTGGCCCGCGGCGGCTGAGCGACCGTGCCCGGCGGCGCTCGGCGGCGACACGGCTTCAGGAACGGCGGTGACAGGGCTTCCGGGCAGGAGCGGGCGGCTGCGGCGCACCACGGCCGAGCCCGGGCCGCCGCCCCATCACCACCGCCGCTGCCCCCTCTCGCGCTCCGCGCTCCGCGCTCCGCGACCCGGTCCCCGCACGCCACACGCCGCACGCCGCACGCCGCACGCCGCACGCCGCCGAACCGAATCGCCGCCCTCGTCAGGCACGTTGTCCGACCCGTACCGTCGCGCCCACGCGGACGTTACCGTTCGGTAGAAATCCTGCTTCCGGAGGTGTTCCGTATGGGTGTCGACCGTGCGCCGGGTCTCGTGGAGTGCGCTCGTGCGCTGGCCGCCGGGGAGGTGACGTCGCGGGCACTCGTGGAGGGGACGCTCGCCCGGATCGAGGCGAGTCAGAAAACCCTGAACGCGTTCCGGCGGGTGCGGGCAGAGGCGGCGCTGATGGAGGCCGACGCGGCGGACAAGGAACTGTCGGAGGGCGGGCGGCGGCCGCTGCTCGGCGTGCCGGTGGCCGTGAAGGACGACATGGACGTGGCGGGCGAACCGACCGCGTTCGGCTGCCGGGGAGAGTTCCCGTCGCTGCCGGAGGACGGCGAGGCCGTACGGCGGCTGCGCGCGGCCGGGGCGATCGTCGTCGGCAAGACCAACACGTGCGAGCTGGGACAGTGGCCGTTCACGGAGGGGCCGGCCTTCGGGGCCACCCGGAACCCCTGGCACCCCGACCACACCCCGGGCGGTTCCTCGGGTGGTTCGGCGGCAGCCGTGGCCGCCGGGCTGGTGCCGGCCGCCCTGGGCTCGGACGGCGCCGGGTCGGTGCGGATCCCCGCCTCCTGGACTCACCTCATCGGCATCAAGCCCCAGCGCGGCCGCATCTCGACCTGGCCGCACGCGGAGTCCTTCCAGGGCATCACCGTCAACGGCACTCTCGCCCGCACGGTCGCCGACGCCGCCCTCCTCCTGGACGCGGCCAGCGGCAACCACGAGGGCGACCTGCACCGGCCGACCGCCGTCAACGCCTCCGAGGCCGTCGCAAGAGAGCCGGGGCGGCTCAGAATCGCCCTGTCGCTGAAACCGCCGTTCACCGCGTTGCCCGCGCGGCTCGACCCCCGCGTACAGGACCGGGTGCGGGCCCTGGCGGAGCGGCTCGCCGCGCTCGGGCACGTGGTGGAGGAGGCAGAGCCCCGGTACGGGCAGATCGGGCTGACCTTCATCCCCCGCGCCACCGCCGGCATCGCCGAACGCGTCGGCGCCATCACCGAGCAGGGCCTCCTCGACCGGCGCACCCTCGACGCCGCCCGCCTCGGCCGGCTGCTCGGCGGGGCTCCCCTGCGGCTGGCCCGCCGCGCGGAGGTCACGCTGCACCGGCGGATCGGCGCGCTCTTCGACTCCTACGACGTGCTGCTGGCGCCGACGACCGCCGCTCCCCCGCCACGCATCGGCTCCATGCTGAACCTCGGCGGGCTCGGCACCGACCGCGCGATGATCGCGGCCTGTCCGTTCGCGTGGCCGTGGAACGTACTGGGCTGGCCCGGCGTGAACGTACCCGCGGGGTTCGTGGACGACGGGCTGCCGGTCGGTGCGCAGTTGCTCGGCCCGGCGAACAGCGAGCCTCTGCTGCTGTCGCTGGCCGCGCAGTTGGAGGCGGACCAGCGCTGGCACGAGCTGTGGCCGCCGCAGCGGAGCACCGCGGATTCGCCGGCGGTGTGAGCCGGTCGGGCCGTGCGGTGGGTGAATCGCGTACCGTCGCCGCGGCACGAGCGGACTCGCCACCCGCTGTGTGAGCGGGTTCGGCGCCCGCGATGTGACCCGTACGCTGTGACCATGGACGAAGCGTCGATGGTCGGGCTGATGGGACGGGTGACCGGTGCGGTCGGTCCCGGGCTCGTCGGCGAGGTGATCGTCCGGGTGCGGGGCGGCGCCGAGCACTTTCTCGCGTACCCCGCCTCCGCGAAGGACCGGATCGCGCCGGGAACGCTCGTGATGGTGATGGAGTATCTGCCGCCGCGCACGGTGTACGTGTCGGCGGCGTACGACAGTTGACGGTCCGCAGGGTCCGCGGGGCGCCTGTGTCGGCCTTGTGGCACCGGTTCGCATCAGGACTGCAACAACGGTCTCCCGGTACCTGTACCACCGCTGAACCACGCGGGACACTCCCGACGTTCGGTGCCGTCAGGGCACCTGGCTGAGGGGGTGTGCCGATGTTCGTCGGCATGATCGTGGGGGCGGCCCTGGGCGCCGTCCTGGTAGTGGTCGGTCTGTTCAAACTCATGTGGCGGGTCGCCGAACCCAACGAGGCTCTCATCATCTCCGGCTCCAAGACCAAGATGGAGGGCCTGGAGGAGGGTATGAACTTCCGTATCGTCACAGGGCGCGGCACGCTCGTGCTGCCCGGTGTGCAGGCGGTGCGCAAGCTCTCGCTCGACCTGAACCAGACCGAGCTCTCCGTGGACTGCGTGACCCATCAGGGCATTCCGCTGAAGATCCGTGGTGTCGTCATCTTCAAGGTGGGCGACGACTTCGTGTCCATCGCGAACGCCGCCCGTCGTTTCCTCGACCAGCAGAAGCGGGTCTCGGAGCGGGTGCACAACGTGTTCGCCGGTCATCTCCGGTCCATCGTGGGCGGGTTGACGGTCGAGGACATGATCCGCGACCGCGACAAGCTGACCGGTCAGACCCGGGCGGCGTGCGGTACGGAGATGGAGAAGCTGGGTCTGATCGTCGACTCGCTGCAGATCCACGAGATCGAGGACCCGACCGGCTACATCAAGAACCTGGCCATGCCGCACGCGGCGGCCGTCCAGCGGGACGCCCGTATCGCGCAGGCCGAGGCCAACCGGCTCGCCACCGAGGCCGAGCAGATGGCCGCGGCGCGGATGGCGGAGGCCACCCGCGACAGCGAGATCCTGCAGGCCGGCTACCAGGCCGAGCGGGACAACGCCGCGGCCAAGGCCAAGCAGGCCGGGCCGCTCGCCGAGGCGGCCGCCAAGCAGGAGGTCGTCGTCCAGGAGACCCGGGTCGCGGAGTTGGTGGCGGCCCGGCGCGAGCAGCAGCTCCAGACGGACGTCCGCAAGCCCGCGGACGCCAAGGCCTACGAGAAGCGCACCCTCGCCGAGGCCGAGCGCGACGCCCGCATCTCCGCCGCGCAGGCCAAGGCCAAGGAGACCGAACTCGCGGCCGCCGCCGAGGCGACCGCGACCCAGATCGCCGGTGAGGCCGAGGCCGCCGCCCGGAAGGCCAAGGGGCTCGCCGCCGCCGAGGCCGCGCGCGCGAAGGGACTCGCCGAGGCCGAGGGCATCAAGGCGCGGGCCGCCGCGCTGGCCGAGAACCAGGAGGCGGTGATCGCGCAGCAACTGGCCGAGCAGTGGCCGGAGATCGTGCAGGCCGGCGCGTCCGCGTTCGGCAACGTCGACAACATGGTGCTGCTCAACGGGGCCGACGGGATGGCGGACATGTTCGCCAAGGCGCTCACGATGGGCGGGACCGGGCTGGGGCTGGCTCGGCAGTTGCTGTCCTCGATGAACCAGAACGGGGTGCCTGCCGGCGGCTCGGCCGGGGTCAATGGGGTGCCTGTGGAGAAGGTTGCCGTGGAGAAGGTGCAGGTCGACAGGGAGTCGTAGCGCCGTGGCTTCGGCTGTGAGAGATCGGCCGCGGGTTGTTCGTGGTTGATCGCGCCGCGCGGCGGAGCCGCACATCGACGCTAACCCGCGCCCCTTACGGGGCGCGGGTTAGCGTGTCGGCTGTGACTTCCTTTGCCGGGCAAGATGTTCCAGGGCGCTACGGGCCCACCGCCACCGCCGAAGCCGATCCCCGTGATGTAGGGCGGGTGCGTACCGAGTACTCGCCCGCGCACGACGGGGATCCCGATCCCGGGGAGATCGTCTGGACGTGGGTGCCGTTCGAGGAGAACGACGGGCGGGGGAAGGACCGGCCGGTGCTCGTGGTGGCCCGGGAGGCCGGGGGGACGTTGCTCGCCGTGCAGTTGTCCAGCAAGCGGCATGACGGGGACCGGGAGTGGGTGCCGATCGGGAGTGGGCCGTGGGATCGGTCGGGCCGGGATTCCTGGGTGGATGTGGACCGGGTGCTGCGGCTGCATGAGGCGGGGATGCGGCGGGAGGCGTGCGCGTTGGACCGGATGCGGTTCAACGCCGTCGTGCACCGGTTGCGGGAACGGTACGGGTGGCGTTAGCTCGTAGGCCGACTGCGGGTCGTCCGTGGCTGATCGCGCGGTTCCCCGCGCCCCTGAGAGGGCGCGGTTGTGGCGAACTCTCGCTCGAAGGCGCTCCGGATCGCCGTGCCCTTCGTGCGGTCCAGGATTCCGAACACCACGTGCTCGAAGACTCCCTCGAATCGTCCACCGGCCGTGAGCAGCGTGCGGAAGGCGGCCGCCACCTGGGTCGGGTCGTTGCCGAACACCCCGCAGCCCCAGGCGCCCAGGACCAGTCGGTGGTAGCCGTTCGCCGCCGCCGTCTCCAGGACGCGTTCCGCACGTACGGCCAGGGCTCCGGGGAGCTCGGGGGCGCGCTCCGGTGTCGTACGTCGGACGACCGAGGCGTTCGGGGCCGCGGAGGTCAAAAAGCCGGTGGTGTACGGGGTGTCGAGGAGGGCACCGCGGTCGTCCCGGAAGACGGGCACGGCGGGTGAGTGGATGACACGGTCCGTGTAGAACGGGTCGCGGTGGGTGCGGTGGTGGTCGTAGAAGGCGGGGGCCTCGCGGACGCAGGTGTAGAGCGCGGAGGCCCGGCAGAGGGCTTCCTCCTGGGCCTGGGCGCCGTTCAGATAGCCGCCGCCCGGGTTTCGGGCGGAGGAGAAGTTGAGGACGGCCACGGGGGCCGCCGTGGCCGTCAGGCGGTGGGCGGCTTCCAGGCTGCTCTCACCGGTGACCTCGATGACCGCCTTCACCGCACCGGCCTGCGGTGTGTCCACCGGGTCCGGGCCGTACAGGCGGGTGCCGGCCCGGGCGGCCGCCACCTGGGCCGCGATGGACACCTCGTGGCCGGCGGGCGCGCGATAGCGCCCGGCCTCGACGATCCTCTCGGTCTCGCGTGCGATTGCGCGTAGGCGTGCGCTCATGGCGCCACCCCCGTGCGCACCGCCGGCGCAGCGTTCTCCCCCGTCGTGCTCATGGGCGCATCCTGGGCGATGCTGGTGAGTGACCGCAACGGAGTTTCCTCGTGTGAATGGTTCGTACGGGAGCGGGAAGGGGTGCCTGAAGGTCCCGGAAACGGAGATCGTCGATCCGCATTGCCACGATGTGCCCCCTTGTGCGAAAGCGGCGTGAGGGTTTTGGGTGGGACGAGCGCCGCCGGTCCGACCCCATCGGGAACGGACCGGCGGCTTGACCGACGAGATTGGCATCTCAGGAGGATCCCGACATGTCAGATTCGCTGAGTGGCTGTACGGAGCAACGCTCCGTGGTCACCGAGGCGGAGGTGGAAGCCCTGGTACGGGGCATCTGCTTCAAGACCGGTCCACCCCGCACCCTCGGTGTCGAACTGGAATGGCACGTCCACGAGCTGCGTGATCCGCGGCTCCCGGCAACACCCGCACGACTCGAAGCGGCCTACGCCGCACTGCGGACCCTGACCCTGAACTCACCCCTGACCGTCGAGCCCGGCGGCCAGCTGGAGCTCAGCTCGGCACCGGCCGCCTCCCTGATGGAGTGCGTCGGGTCCGTCTCGGCCGACCTCACCGCCGTACGCGCCACACTGCGCGAGGCGGATCTCGGCATCAGCGGCTTCGGCCACGAACCCTGGAACCCCCCGACCCGCTATCTCCACGAGCCCCGGTACGACGCGATGGAGATCTATCTCGACCGCTTCGGACCCGAGGGGCGGTCCATGATGTGCTCCTCCGCCTCGGTGCAGGTGTGTCTCGACGCCGGGTACGAGGAACCGGGCACCCTCGGCCACCGGCGGCGCTGGTGGCTGGCGCACCAGCTGGGCGCGGTCCTGGTGGCCGCGTTCGCGCACTCTCCGCTGGCACGCGGCCGGGTCACCGGCTGGCGTTCGACCCGGCAGGCACTGTGGGCGGGGATGGACCCGGCGCGCACCGACGCCCCGGCGCTGGACGGCGACCCGCGCGCGGCGTGGGCGCGGCTGGTACTGGACGCGCCCGTGATGTGCGTACGGGCGGACGAGGGGCCCTGGGGTGTGCCCGGAGCGATGACGTTCCGGGAGTGGACCAGATCCGACACCCCGCCGAGCCGCGCCGACCTCGACTACCACCTGACGACCCTGTTCCCGCCGGTGCGCCCGCGTGGCCACCTGGAGCTCCGCATGATCGACGCGCAGCCCGGCGAGGACGGATGGATCGTGCCGCTCGCGGTGACGACGGCGCTGTTCGAGGACCCGGAGGCCGCCGAGATCGCGTACAGGACGGTCAAGCCCCTCGCGGAGCGGGCGGGTTCGCAGCCGCCACCGCGCAATCCGCTGTGGGACGCGGCCACGCGTGACGGCCTGGCCGATCCCGAACTGCGGGAAGCGGCGGCCGTCTGCTTCGCCGCGGCGGCCGAGGCGCTGCCCCGGCTCGGCGCGAGTTCCGAGGTGCGGGACGCGGTCGCGGCGTACACCGACCGCTATGTGGCCCGGGGCCGCTGCCCCGCCGACGACGTGCTCGACCTGTTCCACGGGAAGGACATCCCCGCATGACCGCATCCCGGACGCCGGCCCCGATGACCGACGCCGACCCTCACATACTCCGGGAGCGCGCGCTGGCCGCGCTGACCACCGCCCGGGCCCGCACCGCGCTCCTGACGACCGCAGTCGACGAGTCCGACCTCACCGCGCAGCACTCGCCTCTGATGTCCCCGCTGGTGTGGGACCTCGCCCACATCGGCAACCAGGAGGAGCTGTGGCTGCTGCGCAACGTCGCCGGGCGGGAGGCGATGCGGCCCGAGATCGACGGACTGTACGACGCCTTCGAGCATCCGAGGGCCGCGCGGCCCTCGCTGCCGCTGCTGGCTCCCGAGGAGGCCCGGCAGTATCTGCACGAGGTGCGCGGCCGGGCCCTTGACGTGCTGGAGAGCACCGCCTTCCACGGCACCCGGCTCACCGACGCGGGGTTCGCCTTCGGCATGATCGCCCAGCACGAACAGCAGCACGACGAGACGATGCTGATCACCCATCAGCTCCGCCGGGGCCCCGCCGTGCTGTCGGCGCCGGATCCCGAGCCCGTCCCCTTGTTCACGGGCCCTGCCGAAGTCCTCGTGCCCGGCGGGGAGTTCACGATGGGCACCTCGACCGAGCCGTGGGCGCTGGACAACGAGCGGCCCGCGCACCGGCGGATCGTCCCGCCGTTCCACATCGACACCACGCCGGTGACGAACGGCGCGTACCAGGCGTTCATCGCGGACGGCGGCTACGACGACGAACGCTGGTGGACGGCCGAGGGCTGGGACCACATCCGTGCGCACGGCATCCACGCGCCGCTGTTCTGGCGGCGCGACGGCCGGCAGTGGCTGCGGCGGCGGTTCGGCGTCACCGAGGTCGTACCGGCCGACGAGCCGGTGCTGCACGTGTGCTGGTACGAGGCGGACGCGTACGCCCGCTGGGCGGGGCGCCGGCTGCCCACCGAGGCCGAGTGGGAGAAGGCGGCCCGGCACGACCCCGTCACCGGCCGCTCGGCCCGCTACCCGTGGGGCGACGCCGACCCGACGCCCGAGCACGCCAACCTCGGGCAGCGGCATCTGCGTCCGGCACCGGCCGGCAGTTACCGGGCGGGCGAGTCGCCGCTGGGCGTACGGCAGTTGATCGGTGACGTGTGGGAGTGGACGTCGAGCGACTTCCTGCCCTACCCGGGTTTCACCGCGTTCCCGTACAAGGAGTACTCGGAGGTGTTCTTCGGCCCCGAGTACAAGGTGCTGCGCGGTGGTGCGTTCGCCGTGGACCAGGTGGCGTGCCGGGGAACGTTCCGCAACTGGGACTATCCGATCCGGCGGCAGATCTTCAGCGGATTCCGCACGGCGCGGGACGCCTCCCGGGAGGTCGTCTGATGTGCCGTCATATCGCCTATCTCGGGCCCGATCTGCCGCTGGGCAGGGCCCTGGTGGACCCGCCGCACAGTCTGTTCCGCCAGTCGTGGGCACCCCGGCGGCAGCGGTACGGGACGGTCAACGCCGATGGTTTCGGGGTCGGTTGGTACGCGGAGGGCGACCCGGTGCCGGGGCGGTACCGGCGGGCCGGGCCGATCTGGGGCGACCAGTCCTTCGCGGACCTCGCCCGGGTGATCCGCACCGGGGCGCTGCTGGCCGCAGTACGGGACGCGACGGTGCCGGGCGCGGACGACGAGGCCGCTGCGGCGCCGTTCACGGCCGGACCCTGGCTGTTCAGCCACAACGGGGCGGTCGCCGGATGGCCCCGGTCCCTGGCGCCGCTCGCCGCCGGACTGCCCGCCGTCGAGGTGCTGTCGATGGAGGCCCGCAACGACTCGGCGCTCGTGTGGGCCATGGTCCTGAACCGGCTGCGGGCCGGCGACACGGAGGGCCAGGCGCTGGCCGACACCGTCCTGGAGGTCGCCCGGGCGGCCCCCGGCTCACGCCTCAATCTGCTGCTCACCGACGGCGAGACGATCGCCGCGACGGCCTGGGGCGACACGCTCTGGTATCTCGCCGAGCCCGGCCGCGGCACGGTCGTGGCGTCCGAGCCGTACGACGACGATCCGCACTGGGTGGAGGTCCCGGACCGCACGCTGCTCGCGGCGAGCCGGACGGACGTCCTGCTCACCCCGCTCAAGGAGCTGGAGGCACCCACCCGACTCATGGAGCCGGAGGTGCCCACCCGCCCGAACGACGACTCCCCACCCGTCCTTCCGAAGGAGCCCCCTGCGTGAGCCCGTTCCTTCTCACCCGCACCCTGCCCGAGGACGCCACGGACGCCGCCCTGCGCGCCGACGTCCTGGACGGTCTGACCCGCACCCCGAAGACACTGCCGCCCAAGTGGTTCTACGACGCGCGCGGCAGCGAACTGTTCGAGCAGATCACCGAGTTGCCCGAGTACTACCCGACCCGTGCCGAGCGCGAGATCCTGGTCGACCGGGCGGGCGAGATCGCCGCGGCGAGCGGTGCGCGCACCCTGGTCGAGCTGGGATCCGGCTCGTCCGACAAGACCCGGCACCTGCTGGACGCGATGCCCGGCCTGCACACGTACGTGCCGGTCGACGTCAGCGAGAGCGCGCTGCGGCAGGCGGGCGAGGCGCTGATCTCCGAGCGGCCGGGACTGAACGTGCACGCCCTGATCGCCGACTTCACCGCCGGGCTCGAACTGCCCGATACTCCGGGGCCACGCCTGGTGGCGTTCCTGGGCGGCACGATCGGCAACCTGGTGCCCGTGGAGCGGGCCGCGTTCCTGGCCGCCGTCCGTGCGCTGCTGACGCCCGGTGACGCGCTGCTGCTGGGCACGGACCTGGTCAAGGACGCGGCGGTGCTGGTCGCCGCGTACGACGACGCGGCCGGGGTGACGGCCGAGTTCAACAAGAACGTGCTGAACGTGGTCGACCGGGAGTTGGGGGCGGACTTCGACGCCGACGCCTTCGAGCATGTCGCCCTCTGGAACGCCGAGTGCGAGTGGATCGAGATGCGGCTGCGGTCCCGTAGGGCCCAGACGGTGAAGGTCCCCGCGCTTGACCTGGCGGTCGACTTCGCGGCCGGGGAGGAGTTGCGCACGGAGGTGTCGGCGAAGTTCAGGAAGGGTGGCATTCGGTCCGAGCTGGCGTCCTGCGGGCTGGAGTTGGCCCACTGGTGGACGGACAGGGAGGGCCGCTTCGCGCTGTCGTTGAGCCGCGCGGCGTAGCGGCTTCCTCGCCCCCGCCGCCCCTACCCGTTCCCACCCCCCAGGGGCTGCGCCCCTGCGACCCCCATCCGCGGGTCCGGTGGGGGCTGCTCGTGCAGTTCCCCGCGCCCCTGGAGGGCCCACGGCCCTCGCGGGCCGAAAAAGCACGGGCGCAGCCCCTGCTTTTTCAGGGGCGCGGGGAACTGCGCGAGAAGCCCCACCGGACCCGCACCCGACAACCCACCCCCCTCGGGGTCGAAGGGGCGCAGCCCCTGGAGATGGGACGGGTAGGGGAGGCGGGGGCGATCCCATCCGACGTCTCGCGGACCCGCGCACTCTGAGGCACCGTGGAGTGACGTGTGGCGCACCGGCCACGGCGGAGCACGCGACAAGGAGAACCCGCATGACCGACCACGTTTACCGGGTCACCGAGATCGTCGGCAGTTCGGGCGAGAGCGTCGACCACGCCATCCGCAACGGCGTCGCCCGCGCCTCCCAGACCCTGCGCAACCTGGACTGGTTCGAGGTGACGCAGGTCAGGGGGCATATCGAGAACGGGCAGATCGCGCACTACCAGGTCGGCCTCAAGGTCGGCTTCCGCCTGGACGACGACACCGACTGACCGAGCGGCCCCGGCGGGCGCTCAGGTCCGTCCCTCCCGCTCCTGCGCCACCTTCAGAGCGCTGGAGCCGACGGCCCAGCGCGCCCGTACGACCGTGAAGCCCGCCCGCTCCGCGTCCTCGCAGACCAGTTCGTCGTCGTCCACGAGGACGCGGATCTCACGGGTTCTGGCGAGATCGCGGAGGATCTCCAGCTTGGTGCGGCGGGCGGGCCTGCGGTCGTTGTCGCGGCGCATCCAGATCCGCCCTTCGGGCAGCCCGTGCGCGGCGAGCCAGTCGACGGTGTCGCGGCGGCAGCGCTCGGGCCGCCCGGTCAGGTACACGACCTCACACTCCTGCGCGCTCTCCCGCGCCAGCGCGACGCCCTCGGCCAGCGGCGGATCGTGCGGGGCGGCGGCGAAGAACGCGTCCCAGGCGCGCGGCTTCCGCTCCAGGAACCGCTGCCGGTGCGCGGTGTCGGCGAGGGTGTTGTCCAGGTCGAATACGGCGAGGGGCCGGTCGTTGTCGGTCACGGCACCAGCCTAGGCAGCAGATGACTCGTGTCGTCCGTCGTCGCTTCACACAACAACCACAAACTCCGCCAGTAGCTTTAAGTTTCAAACGTTACGCTCGACATCTCTCCCCCCACACAGCACAGGAGAACGGGCGTGCTTGACGGCGAAATAATCGTGATCGGCGGCGGATACGGGGGCATCCGCCTCGCCAGGCAGCTGGACGAGGTCGCACGGGTCACCCTTGTGGACCGCAAGGAGGTCTTCTTCCACCGCATCGCCGCGCTGCGCGCCGGCGTGCACGAGGCATGGACGACGACGCCCTTCATCCCGTACGACCGGCTGCTGCGCAACGGCCGTGTCGTGGTGGGCAAGGCGGTCGGCATCGACACCGCCGAGCGGCAGGTGAAGCTCGCCACGGGTGAGCGGCTGCCGTACGACGTGGTGGTGATAGCGACCGGCGCGGACTATCCGGAGCCGGCCCGCTTCCTGGGCACCACCACCGAGGAGGCGGGCAAGACGTTCGCCGTGCACCAGGAGAGCGTGGCCGCCGCCGAGCACGTCCTGATCGTCGGCGGCGGGCCGGGCGGCGTGGAACTCACCGCCGAGATCCGGCTGGCCCGGCCGGACGCGCGGGTCACCCTCGCGCACGCCGGGCCCGAGCTGCTCAGCTCCACCGGCAGCAAGTGGGCCGGGCGGCGGGCCCTGGCCTGGCTGGAGTCGCACGACGTGCGGGTACGGCTCGACTCGTTCGTCTCCCCCGGGCCCGACTTCGGCACCTACCGGGACGGGCGGGGCAACCTCATCGAGGCGGACCTCTCCTTCTGGGCCAACGGCACCACGCCGAACACCCTCTGGCTGCGGCTGGCCGGGCACGGGGACTGGCTCAACGCCGCCGGGCACGTCAAGGTCGACCGGATGCTGCGGGTCGACGGGCGGCTCGACGTGTTCGCGGTAGGTGACGTGAACGACGTCAGCGAGCTGAAGGTCTCCCCCGTCGCGTTCGCCCAGGCGGACATCGCCGCCCACAACATCCGCGCCTATCTGGGGAGTTCGGGCAGGCACCGCAAGGAACCGCGCCTGTACCGGCCGATCCGGCGGACCCCGCTGATCGTGCCCCTCGGTCCGGCCGACGGAATCACCCTCCTGCCCGTGCCGGGCGGCGAGACGGCCGTGCTCGGCGCGCGCACGTCCACGCTGGCGAAGGCGAAGACGCTGATGACGCCGTACATACGGAAGCAGCTCGGCTACTCCGCGTGAGGCTCGGGCCTCCCCCGGGGGAGTGGCGGGGGCGAGAGAAGGCCCACCCGCCCGCAGCCGAACACCACACCCCGAAAGGGTCAGTCGACCCGTGCCGCACCCGTCGGCTCCTGCTCCACGAGGTCGTTCGCGTGGGCGAGAAAGTCGTCGACCATCCGGTGGAAGAGTCCCGCGAGCTGCTGGAGTTCCTCGGGCGACCACTCGGACAGCGCCATCTGCATTCCACGGACACCGGCCTCGCGAATGCGGCCTATGGCCTGCTCGCCGACCGCCGTCAGCTCGATGCGCTGGGCTCGGCGGTCGTCCGGATCGGGTACGCGGGTGACGTAGCCGGCCTTCTGGAGCTGCTGGACCTGGCGGGTGACGTGCGAGGCCTCGACACCGAGGCGGTTGGCCAGCTCCCCCGGACGCAGCGGCTCGGAGTCGGCGATCTGGCGCAGCAGGGCGACGGCGGCACGGTCCAGCGGCACCCCGGCCAGGCTCATCAGACGCTCGTGCGCCCGGGCCCGGGTGCTGAGGTAGGTGATGCGGGTGAGGGCTCGCTCGATCTCGATCACTTCCGGGGAAGCGGGGTCGGAGGGTAGCGGTGAGGGGGACATGGGATCTACTTTACCATCTTGTTGCCTAACTCAAGTAAGTTCATCGCCCGAGTAGCCCCCGCGACCGAACGGAGCCCTCATGTCCCTTCTCGCCCGCCCGGCGGTGGCCGCCTTCGCGGCCAAGGCGATGCAACGGCTCGCAGCGCTGGCGAGCAGGCGGGCCGGTGGGCCCGGCTCCACGGCCGCATGGCACGCCCGCCTCCCCGAATACGCCTGCACCACGCGCGAGTTGACGGTACCGACCTCGTTCGGCCCGGCCCGCGCCGTGCTGTACCTGCCCGCCGACGCCGAGGGCACCCCTCCCCCGCCGGTCCACGTCAACTTCCACGGCGGCGGCTACGTCATGCCGCAGATCGAGCTGGACGACTCACTGTGCCGGTGCCTAGCCGTCGAGGCGGGTGTGGCCGTGCTCAACGTGGACTACGTGGTCGCCCCGCAGCACCCGTTCCCCGCGCCGCCCCGGCAGGCGTTCGAGATCGTCCGGTGGGTCGCCGAGCACGGGGGCGAGCACGGCTGGGACGGCGAGCGGCTCTCCGTGGGCGGCCAGAGCGCGGGCGGCGGCCTCGCGGCGGCGGTGGCCCGCCAGGCGCTGGAGGAGGGCGGCCCGTCGATCGCCCTCCAGGTCCTGCACTATCCGCCGCTCGACCTCGCCACCGCCGCCCGCGACAAGCGGGCCGCGATCGCCAAGCCGTTGCTGCGTCCGTGGATGGCGGACGTCTTCGACAGCGCGTACATCCCGGACCCGAAGCAGCGGGGCGACCGTCTGGCCTCGCCCGCGCATCCCTCGGACACCGCCGGCCTGAAGGGCATCGCGCCGGCCTTCGTCGTCACCGCCGAGTACGACCTCCTCAAGGCCGAGGGCGTGGCCTACGCCGACCGCCTCCGCACGGCCGGATCGCTGGTCGGCCACCACGACGTCACCGGCGCCGACCACGGTTACGACACCCAGGACGAGGCCAGGGCACGCGAGGTGTACCCGCTGATCGCGGAGCAGGTGCGACGGGCGTTCGAGCAGGGGGTGTCGTAGGGCGGCGCCGTCCCCGCGCAGGGCCGGTCCGTGACCGCCGGCCGGCCCTCCACGGGGTGTTCAGCCTGTCGGGGACGGGGACTCGCGCGCCCTCTCAGCCGACCGGCGGTGTGCCGTGGGTGTGGAACGACTCGATGGTCCGCAGGCCCCATGCCTGGCCCTTGGCACGCTCCGCCTGGGTCCAGGTGACGAGCGGCCAGTCGGGGGCGAGGACGAGCCGGGTGAGTGGGTTGCACAGCTCGATGCGGTTGCCGCCCGGCTCGTAGACGTACAGGAAGAACGTCTGCTGGATGGCGTGCTTGTGCGGGCCGGTCTCGATGAACACGCCCTGGTCGAGGCAGAGATCGGCGGCTCGCAGGATGTCCTCGCGGGTGTCGGTGGCGAACGCGATGTGGTGCAGACGGCCGCGTGAGCCGGTCCAGTCCTCGGTGTGGACGACGTCGTACGACTTGTTGGTGAAGGTCAGCCACTGGGCGGCGACCTTCCCGGTGTCGAGGACGATCTGTTCGGTGGGGCGGGCGCCGAGCACCTCGCGGGTGAACGCGGCGTTGGCGCCGACGTCGGAGGCGAGATAGTTGACGTGGTCGAGGCGGCGTACGCCGACGCCGTGGCCGGGTTTGGCCTGGGGCTGGTTCTTCAGCCCCGGCCTGAGGTCGGCCGGCGCCTCGTACCACTCGCTCTCCCAGTACAGGGCGACCTCGTGCCCGTCGGGGTCGGTGGTGACGTAGAGCGGGCCGATCCCGGGTTCGTCCTCGACCCAGCGGCCCGCGCGCCCGGTGCTCTCCAGCTCCTCGACCCGGCGTCGCAGGGCCTCCTCACCGGACGCCCGCAGGGCGGTGCGGCGGATGCCGTTGGTGGAGTGGGCGGTGAGGGTGAGGCTGTGGTGCTCGTAGTCGTCCCAGGTCCGCAGGTAGACGGAGCCCCCGGAGCGGCCGTTCTCGGTGAGGCCCAGGATCTCGGTGAAGAACCAGAGGCTGCGGTCGAGGTCGGGGGTGAGCAGTTCGACGTGCCCGAGGTGGGCGATGTCGCCGAGCGGCGGGGTCATCGGTGACTCCTTAGGGGCGGCAGACGGGGTCGGCGGGCCGGGGGAAGACCGTGCCGTCGAAGATCTTGCGGGCGGTGCGGACGACGGCGGTGCGGCTCACCGAGGGGCTGCCGCCGGGGCCGTATGCCACGTGGGTCTCGATGTCGAGGAAGCCGGTGGGGTGCTCGATGCGCAACCGGTCACCGGAGGGCGGGAGTTGGGCCAGGCCGTCGCCGACTCCGCCCTTCACGCACAGTCCGGCGGCCACGCTCGCGGCACCGAGTACGCCGATCGAGGTGTGACAGCGCACCGGGATGAACGTGCGGGTGGCGACCGCGCCGCCGTCCTGCGGCGGGGCGAGCAGGCTGAGTTTGGGCACGGTGGTGTGCTCGACGTCGCCGAGGCCCATCAGCGGGCCCGCCGCCAGCCTGATCCCGCGCAGCCGGTCGGCGAGCGCGAGGTCCTCCTCCAGGTCCTTGGGGGTCTCGTGGCCGGTGACGTTCAGCGCGGCGGCGGGGATCAGGACGGTCGGCATGCCGTTGTCCACGCAGGTCACCTCGGTGCCGGCGACGACGTCACGGGCGTTGCCGGTGGGCAGCAGCGGGGTGCCGCCCGACGGGAACTCGATCACCACCGGCGCTGCCGTCCCCGGCACCCCCGAGATCCCGGCGTCCCCGGTGACCGCGATCCGGCCGCCGGGGGTGGGGAAGGTGGCGACGGCGAGGCCACCGCTGTTCAGCATGCGGATCCGTACGGACGTGTCCGGCTCGCCGACGCGCACCAGTCCGCGTTCGACGGCGAACGGACCGACTCCGGCGAGCAGGTTGCCGCAGTTCTGACGGTCGCTCACCTCCGGTAGGTCGACGCCGACCTGGAGGAAGAGGTAGTCGACGTCGGCCCCGGGATCGGCCGAGGCGGACACCACGGCCACCTTGCTGGTCAGGGGGTGGGCGCCGCCCAGTCCGTCGATCTGGCGCGGATCGGGGCCGCCCATGACCCGCAGCAGCAGGCCGTCACGGTCGGCCGGGTCGGCGGGCAGGTCCTCGGCGAGGAAGTAGGCGCCCTTGGAGGTGCCGCCGCGCATGAGCATGCAGCGGATCCCGTCGGGCCACCCGGTCACGGCCGGGCCTCCGCGCCGACGTGCTCCCCGTGCGGCTTCCCGGCTCGGCCGCGCTCGCCTGCGTACATCGCGTACGGCCTCACGAGTCCGTCTCCTCGCCCGTGTACTCCTCGTAGGACCGGTACGTCACCCCGAGCCGTACGAGGGTCTCGCGCAACCCGTAGCGGTCCAAGCCGAGTTGGCCGTCGAGGAAGGCGGCACGGGAGGCGGCCTCCTTCCGTTCGCGGGCCTCGGACGCCTCGGCCGTACGCCGGGCCTTCTCCCGGGGGACGACGACCACGCCGTCGTCGTCGGCGAGGATCACGTCGCCGGGACGGACGACCTGGCCACCGATGGCCACGGGGACGTTGACGGAGCCGCCGGTGGCCTTGACGGTGCCCTGCGCGCTGACGGCCGCGGCCCAGGCGGGGAAGTCCATCGCGCGCAGTTCGGAGGTGTCGCGGATGCCCGCGTCGATGACCAGGCCACGTACGCCCCGCCGCCTGAGCGCGGTGGCGAACAGTTCGCCGAACATGCCGTCGGTGGAGGGCGAGGTGGTGGTGACGACGAGGATGTCGCCCTCGCCGCACTGCTCGACGGCGGCGTGGATCATGAGGTTGTCGCCGGGCCAGGACAGGACCGTGACGGCGGTGCCGACGATCCGGGTGTCCTGCTGGACGGGGCGGAGATGGGTCCCGAGCAGGCCGGTGCGGCCCATCGCCTCGTGGACGGTGGCGACCCCGTACCGGCCGATCGCCTCGACATCCTCGGCGTCCGCCTTCGGCGGGTTGGTGACGATCACGCCGCCCATCAGTCCAGCACCTCCGTGACCTGCGGGTAGGGGCGCATGTACGCCTCGGCCATCGTCTTGTGGGCGAGGCCCAGGTTGGGCCCCGCGTTGCGCTTGAGCTGGACGCCACGGCGTACGGCGAGGTCGGTGTAGTAGTCCCACAGGTGCCGCTGGGCTCCCAGGCACTCCATGGCCTTGCGCTTGGTCTCCCAGACGTCGGTGATGTCGAGGAGGACCTCGGGCCGGAAGCCGCACATCTCGGGCTGGTGCGGCTCGAAGAAGAACACGGGCGGGGCACCGATGATCTCGCCCTCGGCGGGGTAGCCGATGGCCTGCGCGAGTACGCGGGCGTCCAGGGCCATGCGGGCGGCGGCCGGGTGGTCCCCGTTGTAGGGATCCTCCAGCGGGTGGGTGAGGACGACGTCCGGCTGGGTCGCGCGGTAGACGGCGACCAGCCGGTCGGTCAGTTCGGGGGTGCCGAGCAGGGGGTAGTCGCCGGCGTCGAAGAAGACGATCCCTGCGCCGAGGGCGTCGGCGGCCTTCTCGGCCTCCTCCCGGCGGATCGCCTTGATCTCGCCGAGCTTCCGCCCCTCGCGCCAGGCCTTCGCGGACTCCCCGCGCTCCCCGAAGGTCAGGCAGGCGACGGTGACCTTCTCGCCACGCGAGGCCGCCAGGGCGATGGCACCGCCGGCCCTCCACACGAAGTCCCCCGCGTGGGCGGTGATGACGAGTGTCGATCGAGGTGGGGCGGCGGCGGATGCCGTGCCGTCGGCCATGTGTCAGCTCACTCCCTCTTGAGGCTCTGTTCGCCTCCGGGCGCCGAATCCTGTGCCGAGGCGGCGATCGTGCTCGCCCACTTCGGGCCTCCGCGCGTTCCCCGTCTCGACACAGGCACGCCCCTTCGGCTCACTCGCCGTGATGGACAGGCCTGTCCGCCCACCCCTGAGCGTCGTGCGCTGCGCGGCTATTCGCGCAACGCGGTGATCACGCTCGTGAGGTGGGCGCGGACGGCCTCCTCGGCCGCCCGCGGATCCCTCGCCGTGATCGTCTCGATCATGGCCAGGTGTTCGCCCAGGGAGTGCTGGGGCCGTCCCGGCCGCAGCGCGAGCCGGAATCGGTGGCGCACCAGCTGGGCGTTGAGCCGTTCCAGCAGCTCCACCGCCACCTGCTGACCGGAGATCTCCCGGATACGGGCGTGCAGTCGCTGGTTCAGCTCGGAGTACGTCACCGGTTCGCCGTCGGCCACGGCCTTGGTCATCGCCGTGCCGATGTCGGCCAGTTCGGCGAGCTGGTCGTCGGTGGCCACCGTGGCCGCCTTCGCCGCGCACAGCCCTTCCAGGACCATGCGGCACTCGCTGATGGCGACCGCTTCCTCCACGGTCACCACCCGCACCCGCGAGCCCCGGTTGCGGATCCGCTCGACCAGCCCTTCGGCCTCCAGATCGATCAGTGCCGCGCGGATGCTGGCCCGCGTCACACCGAACTGCTCGGCGAGTTCGTTCTCCACCAGCCGCTGAGCCGGTGCCATCTCGCCGTCCAGGATCGCCTGCCGCAGCTTCGCCAGCGCGAGCTGTCTGGCCCGCTCTCCGGTGCCCGGACGGGCTTCCTCCTGCATGGTGCCCTCCCTGAGTGAGTGCCTGTCGAACGTAAATCTATGGCGACAGAATTGTCAACAATTTTGTTCTCACAGGGTTCACGCTGTTCACAGGGTCACGCGCACCGGGAGAAGCACGGCCGAGGGCTGCTCCGGGCCGTGGTGGACGCTCTGGTCGGCCGCGCGGAGGGTGGTGGCGGTGGCGAGGGGCTCGCCCGTGCCCGGGTTGCGGGCGTAGCGCGGGAAGGCACCGCTGGAGATCTGGACGCGGATGCGCCGGCCGCGCCGGAAGCGGTGGGCGGTCGGCCACAACCGGACGGTGGCGCGGCGGAGTTCGTCGGCGCCGGTGAGGCTGGTCAGTCCGTCGCAGACGTTGACGGAGCGGCCCCTGGCGTCGACCTCGCAGAGCCGGACGAAGACATCGGCGTACGGCAGGCTGGAGCGGAACCAGATCTCGGCGCTCACCTCGCCGACGATCTCGACGTCCTCCTCCAGCACGGGGCCGGTGTAGGTGAGCACGTCCGGTCGGGCCTCCAGCGCGGTGTTGTCCACGCGCCCGGCGCCGGGCGGCATGGCCACCCCGCCGACGGACGGGGTGGGGTCCGCCGGGTCGTAGCGGTACGTGTCGGCTGCCGGCCGCGTCGAGGCCTCGACGGCCAGGGCGCCACCGGGGTGGAGGTGGAAGCGCTGCTCCTCGTATCCCTTCGGCGGCCAGGACGCGAAGTCCCGCCAGGCCTCCTCCCCCGTCACGTACAGCCGTACCGGGGCGCGCTCCGGGGGCTGTTCGCCGCGCGCGTGGGCGAGGCCGAACTCGACGGCCTCGCGCGTGAGGGTGTTGTCGAGCGAGGTGTGCGTCCAGGGCCCGATGGTCAGCCGGGCCTCGCGGCCCGCCGCTTGGAGAGCCGTGAAGTCCCGTATCTGGCCGGGCAGGAAGATGTCGTACCAGCCGCCGATCGAGCTGACCGGGACGGTCACGTCGGCGACCCGGTCCCGGTGGTCGAGGCCCGCCCAGCGCGGGTCGTCGGCGTCATGGGCGAGGATGTCCTGGATGTACGGGGAGCGGTGCCCGAGGGCCGCGAGATCGGCGTCGGCCAGGGGCAGGGTGTCGAGGGCGCGGCGGATGCCCTTCAGCTCGAAGGGCTGGCGGACCATCGCGAACGGGCGTTCCTGCTTGGCGATCATCGCGCCCCAGCCGAACGGCGTCTGCAGCGACATCCCGTCCCGGCGCAGGAACTCCAGGGTCAGCGCCGACTCCGTCATGTGCGGGATCATCGCCTTGACCTGCGGCGGCACCCGGTCGGCCACCGCCCACTGCACATAGCCCATGTAGCTGGTGCCGATCAGCACGATCGCGTCACCGGCCCACGGCTGCTCGACGAGCCAGTCCAGGGTGGCCAGGCCGTCCGCACGCTCCTGCCGCATGTGGTCGGGGGTGCCACCGGAGCCGAAGCCGCCGCGGGTGCTCTGGATCAGCACCTGGTATCCGCGCTCGGCCAGCGGTCGGACCGCCCCGAGGGCGATCGCGCCCCGCCTGCCGTACGGGCAGCGGATCAGCGCGGTCGGCAGGCCCTCGGCGCCGGTGCGCGGCGCCCAGCGGTCGGCGAGCAGGTCGGCCCCGTCGGGCATCGGCACCCGCAGGTCCCGCTCGACGACGAGGTCCCGGGTGAGCGGCGGCGGCAGTTTCAGTGCGCGTTGGATGAGGTGGCTGCTCAGGTTCACCGGCGTTGCTCCTGGTTCGGTGCGGGTGTGGTGGACCGGCCCAGCGCGGTGGCGACCACGGGCACCATCCGCATGAGCCGGTCGGTGAACTCCTCGGGGTCGAGCGGCTCTTCGCCCGCCACGACCCAGGTGTTGACGACTGCGGAGGCGCCGCCGGTGAGGAACGTCGCGAGGTCGTCGACCAGCTCGGGGGCGAGGTCGGTGCCGTGTCTGTGGCGTACGACCTCCCGGTTGGCCGGGATGATCAGTTCGGTCAGCGCCCTGTTCAGGTCGAACGCGCAGGACCCGGTGAACATCGCGCGGTAGAAGCCGCGGTGCTCCGCGAAGTGCCGTGCCATGGCCAGAACCCCGGCCCGGTCGGTCATGTCCGCCGAGTCGTACGCGGGGCCCTCGATCAGTTCGCGCCGGGCGAGGTCGAGCGCGGCCCTGAGCAGCAGCCCGTCACGGTCGCCGAACTGCTGGTACAGCACCTGTCGGCTCACATCCGCGGCCTCGGCGATCTCCGACACCGGCACGGCCGTCGTGCCCCGCTCGGTGACCAGGGCGATCGCCGCCCGCATCAACGCGGAGCGGGAGCGGCGGACTCTGCGGTCCATGCGCGGCGGGGGCGTCGTCGACTCGGTGGGTTCCTGCTTCATGACCAAGATAATGGACACCTGTCAAGAAATGAGCAAGTGTCCATGAACCCCGACACAGAGTGGATCCACCCCCGGCCCTCTCCCCCAGGTGCGTCAGCGGCGGGGTACGAGCATGCTCAGCGCGTTCGCCGCGACCACCGCGCCGATCGCGGCCCACTCGATCCACCCGAGGCCCTGCCCGAGCATGATCCAGCCGGCCAGGGCGGCCAGGACGGGGTTGACGCTCATGAAGAGCCCGAAGACCTGGGCGGGCACGCGGCGCAGGGTGAACACGTCCGCGAGGTACGGCACGGCCGAGGCGAGGACGCCGGCGGCGATCGCGTAGCCGACGGCCCCGGCGGTCGGCGGCTGCCGGACGACCACGACGATGCCGACCGGCAGGAAGGCCAGGGCGGAGAGCCCGGCGGCGGCGGCCGAACCCTGCGCGCCGGGGATACGGCGGCCGACCGTGCGGTTGAGGAGGATGTACGACGCCCAGCAGACGGCGGCGAGAAGGCCGAGCCCCATGCCGAGGTGGTCGGCGGAGGGCTGCGGACGCATCAGGGTGACCACGCCGAGGGCGGCGATCAGCGCGCAGCACGCGTCCACCCGGCGGCGCGAGCCGGCCAGGGCGATGGCGAGCGGGCCGAGGAACTCCAGGGTCACCGCGAGCCCGAGACCGATGCGGTCGATGGCCGTGTACAGCGACAGGTTCATCGTCCCGAAGACCAGTGCCAGCAGCACCACCGGCCACCACTGCCGCGCGGTGAAGGACCGCAGCCGGGGCCGGGCGACGGCCACGAGGACGATCGCGGCGACGTACTGCCGTACCGCGACGACCCCGGCGGGCCCGAGCACCGGGAAGGCCAGTGAACCCAGCGCGGCCCCGACCTGGTTGGACACCCCGCAGCCGACCATGGTGAGGACCCCGGCCAGGCGGGCCCCACCCGACCCGGGAACGGGGGCCGGAGCCGAGACGGAGGTGGGGGCGGGGGCGGGGGATGCGGGGACCGTACCGGAGGAGTCGGGGGCGGAGGCCGCGGTGGTGTCCATGGGCCGATCGTGCGCCCGGGCGACCGATGCCCAAAATGCATCCGCGTCCCGATCCATACGCTGGAGTCATGGATGACACGAGGCCGCAGCGGGGTGCCGGTCCGGCCCCGGCCGTCAGGGATGTGGAGCTGCGACAGCTGCGCTGTCTGGTCGCGATCGTCGAGGAGGGCACCTTCACCGACGCGGCCATCGCGCTCGGCGTCTCCCAGGCGGCGGTGTCCCGCACCCTGGCCTCGCTCGAACGGGCCCTGGGCGTACGGCTGTTGCGGCGGAACTCCCGCGAGGTGACGCCCACACCGACCGGACTGCGGGTGGTGTCGCACGCACGACGGGTGCTCGGCGAGGTGGACGACCTGGTGCGGGAGGCGACCTCGGGCCGGGTGCGGCTGCGGATCGGTTACGCCTGGTCGGCGCTGGGCCGGCACACACCCGCGTTCCAGCGCCGCTGGGGTGCCGCGCACCCGGCGACGGATCTGCAGTTCGTGCGGGCCAACTCCCCGACCGCCGGGCTGGCGGAGGGCTCCTGCGATCTCGCGGTGGTCCGGTGGGCGGTGGACGACCGCCGGTTCGACTCGGCGATCGTGGGCCTGGAACGGCGGCTGTGCGCGATGGCGAGCGACGATCCGCTGGCCCGCCGCCGGTCGGTGCGGCTCGCCGACCTGAGCAGACACACCCTGCTGGTCGACCGCCGGACCGGCACGACCACCACCGACCTGTGGCCGCCCGACGCCCGTCCGGCGACCGAGGAGACGCACGACGTCGACGAGTGGCTCACCACGATCGCGACGGGCCGTGCCATCGGCGTGACGGCGGAGTCCACCGCCAACCAGTACCGGCGGCCCGGCGTCGTCTACCGGCCGGTGCGCGACGCCGAGCCGATCGCCGTACGGCTCGCCTGGTGGCGGGACGACCCGCATCCCGCCACCCCGGCCGCCATCGAACTGCTGACGGCGCTCTACCGCTCCGGCTGAGCCCCCGTCCTCGGCGTCAGCCGCAGCACGGTGCCCTCACCGTTGGCCGACAGCAGGAGGGTGCCGTCCGGGGCGGCGGCGAGGCCCGCGAAGCGGCGGGCCATACCGGGCATGATGTCCGCGAACAGCGCCGGTTCGGTGCGGGGGACGACACCCGGGGGCGGCCCGACCGGCAGGTCCTCCGCGTCGATCCGCCGCTCCCCCGTGGTGAGGGAGACCGCGCGAAGCCTGCGCGGCCCGGTCTCCACCACGAACAGCTCCTCGCCCAGGACCGCCAGGCCCTGGGGTGCGCCCAGCCCGCCCACGACGAGGGCCGTCCGGCCGTCCGTGTCGATCCGGAGCACCGTCCCGAGCCGCTCCTCGCTGACGTAGAGACGGCCCTCCGCGTCGAAGGCCACGTCCGTGGGCCGGTCGAGGCCTTCGGCGAGCACGGTCACGGTGGCGGCGGTGGCGGCGGTGCCCGTACCGGTGCCGGAATCGGCATCGGTACGGGCACCGCCTTCGTCCCCGATGGCCACGACCCGGCCCGCTCCCGTCTCGGCGACCACGAGCGAACCGTCCGGCCCGACCGCGATGCCGATGGGGCGGTTCAGCCCCCGTGCCCGCTCCCGGACCGCCGCACTCGCGGTGTCGTACGTCTGCACCATGCCGAACTGCGAGGTGTAGTGCAGCAGTTCACCGTCGGCGGTGATGCCGTGGGCGAAGGGCAGCAGGAGGTGGGTCCGCACACCGCCGGGCCCGGTCTCCACGGACGTGCCGACCGGCTCGCCCTCGTCGGTGGCCGCCGGGCTCGCCAGCCGGTAGTGGTCGGCGGCGTAGACCGTACCGCCGAGGTCGACCGTCACGCCGTAGGGGCCGTCGAGGCCGCGGCGCACGATCTCGCGGGTGCGGCCGTCGGGGTGCAGCTCGGTGACGCCGCCACTGGCATAGCTGGAGACGAACATGCGGTTCTCGGCGTCGAACGCCGCGTTGTCCAGCCCCTTCAGACCGCTGGTGACGAGCGTGCGGGTACCGCTGCCGTGCAGGTCGATGCGGGTGACGATGCCCTCGACGCCCCGGGAGACGACGTGCAGGACACCGCCCTGGTCGAAACGGACCGCGACCGGCTCGTGCACGTCCTCGGCGACCACCTCGGGCGTGCCGCCGTCCGGCGGGATGCGCCAGACCTGCCCGGTGATCATGTGCGGGTAGTAGAGGTGGCCGTCCGGGCCGCGCTGCATCGCGTTGCCGAGGGCCAGGCCCTCGGTGAGCACCACCGGGTCGCCACCGTCCGGGAACAGCTCCATCAGACGGCCGTTGGGCTTCATCTCGTTGATGAAGAGCCGGTCCCCGATACAGGTGATGCCGTTGGGGTTCGTCACGTCGTCGGTGACGAGGCTGTACTCCCCCGCCGGGGTCCGTCTCCACACCCGGCCGGGCACCAGGTCGGCTATGTACATCGAGCCGTCGGCGCCGAAGGCGAGGTCGTCCGGCGACTGCACCGGGCTGTCCATCGGGACGACGACGTCGACGTCCCCGGTGGCCGGGTCGACGGCGCTGATCTGCCCGGCGAGGAACTGCGCCACGTACAGCCGACCGTCGGGGCCGAACGCGACCCCGTTGGAACCCCACAGCGGACTGGGCAGGTTGAGCCGCCGCGCCCGCCAACGGGCACTGGTGGTACGCAGATCGCCGGTCTCGTCGTACCGGTTGGGCCGCTTGCTCATGTCGTCTCCCACCCTCTCGCCCGGCCTCACTCGGCGCCGACGAGCACGTCGTCCATGCCGCCGTCGGAGCGCCAGTGGCGGAGCAGTTCATGGAAGGCGACCGGGCCGTCGCCGTACGACTCACTGCGCTTCCTGGGCCGGCCCTCGTTGTTGTAGTAGCCGGGGGTGCACTCCGCCTGGAACGCGTGCAGGTCGGCGGCCTTCTCGCGGATGGTGGCGACCCAGGCGGCCTCGGCCTCGGCGGTCGGCTCGACATACCGGGCGCGGCGCCTGCGGGCCTCTGCGACGACCTCGCCGACGTGGACCGACTGCTGGTCGAGGATGTGGACGTAGTTGACGGCGCTGGCGTTCTGCATGGGGCCGAGCTGGAAGAGGTTGGGGAAGCCGTGGCTGTAGAAGCCGTGGAGGGTCTTCGGGCCGGCCGTCATCCAGGTCTCCAGCAGGCCGACGCCGTCCCGGCCGTACGCCGGGAGCCGGCCCGAGAGCAGCCCCGAGACGCCGACTTCGAAGCCGGTGGCGAAGATGACGCAGTCCACCTCGTACTCGACCCCGCCGACCACGACGGCCCTGTCGGTGATCCGCTCGACGCCGTGGGTGTCGGCCGTGTCGACGAGCGTGACGTTGGGCCGGTTGAAGGTCTGCAGGTAGTGGTCGCTGAAGGTGGGGCGCTTGCACATGTAGCGGTACCAGGGCTTCAGCTTCTCGGCGGTCTCCGGGTCCTCGACGATCGCCGCCACCCGGTCGCGCAGCTCGTTCATCTTCTGGAAGTCGGCGATCTCGTACGCCCGTTCGCGCTCGTCCGCCGGTACGTCGGCGTACGCGTCGGTCGGGATGAGCTTCTCCTGGAGGCGGGCGCTGCTGGTCCAGGCGTCGTTCACCAGGTCCTTCCCGGCCCGCACACCGGTGACGGTCTTGAGGAAGTTGTCCATGCGCCGCCCCTGCCAGCCGGGGGTGAGCGTCTTCGCCCACTCCGGGTCGGTGGGGCCGTTGCCGCGTACGTCGACCGTCGAGGGGGTGCGCTGGAAGACGTACACGTGCGCCGCGTCGGCCCCGAGGTGGGGAACGACCTGGATGGCGGTGGCGCCGGTACCGATGACGGCCACCCGCTTGTCGGCGAGCCCGGTGAGGCCGCCGTTCGCGTCGCCGCCGGTGTAGTCGTAGTCCCAGCGGCTGGTGTGGAAGGTGTGGCCCTTGAAGGTCTCGATGCCGGGGATGCCGGGGAGCTTCGGCTGGCTGAGTGTGCCGCTGGAGACGACGACGTAGCGGGCCCGCATGCGGTCGCCGCGGTCGGTGGCGACGATCCACTCCAACTCGGTCTCGTCCCAGCGCAGTTCGGTGGCGACGGTCTGGAAGCAGGCGTCGCCGTAGAGGTCGAAGTGGCGGCCGATGGCCCGGGTGTGCTGCCGGATCTCCTCGCCCGGCGCGTACTTCCACTTCGGGACGTAGCCCAGCTCTTCGAGCAGCGGCAGATAGATGTACGACTCGATGTCGCAGTGGATGCCGGGGTAGCGGTTCCAGTACCAGGTGCCGCCGAAGTCGCCGCCCTTCTCGATCACCCGGATCGATTCGACGCCCGCCTGGCGCAACCGGGCCGCGGCGAGCAGCCCGCCGAAGCCGCCGCCGACGACGACCGCCTCGACCCGGTCGTGCAGCGGCTCGCGGGTGAACTCCTGGTCGGCGTAGGGGTCGTCGTCGTAGGAGACGAACTCACCGGCGATCCGCCGGTACTGCGCGCCGCCGTCCGGCCGGATCCGGCGTTCGCGCTCGGTCCGGTACCGGGCGCGGAGGGCTTCGGGGTCGAAGCCCAGCTTCTCCGGGTCGATGGACGTGGGGCCGGTCGGAGCGTGGGGGGTGGACATCGGTGTCCTCTCTGCGGTCCTGATACGTCTGTTGTGGGTGGTGCGGTGGTTCCGGTGGTTCCGGTGGTTCCGGTGGTCCCGGTGGTCCCGGTGGTTCGGTGGTCCCGATGGTCCCGATGGTTCCGATGGTTCGGTGGTCCCGGTGGTTCCGGTGGTTCCGGTGGTTCCGGTGGTTCCGGTGGTCCCGGTGGTTCGGTGGTCCCGATGGTCCCGATGGTTCCGGTGGTTCGGTGGTCCCGATGGTCCCGATGGTCCCGGTGGTTCCGGTGGTTCCGATGGTCCCGGTGGTTCCGGTGGTCCCGGTAGTCCCGGTGGTTCGGTGGTTCGGTGGCCCCGGTGGTTCGGTGGTCCCGGTGGTTCGGTGGTTCGGTGGTTCGGTGGCCCCGATGATCCCGGTGGTTCGGTGGTGCCGTCCTGTCCGCGCCGTCGTGTCAGGCCGGTCGGTGGCGCCGTAGCCAGGCGGCCTGCCCGCCGTCGACGAGGAGGTCCGTACCGGTGATGTAACGCGCTTCGGGACCGACGAGGAATGCCACGGCGTCGGCGATCTCGGTCGGTGTGCCGGTGCGGCCCGCGCCGCTCGCCTCCAGCATCGCGAGCATGTGCGCGCCGCTCGGGCCCTCGGCCTCCGCCTTCGACATGGCGGTGGCGATGACCCCCGGGCTGACGCTGTTGATGCGGGCGCCGCGTCGGCTCCAGGCGAGCGCTGCCGCCTCGACGCGCACCTGGTTGGCCCGCTTGGACACGATGTACGCCCTTGTCGGGCTGTCCCCGACGGCTTCGACGGCACCGATCCCGAGGAGTTCTCCCACGGGGGCCGTGGCGAGGGCGGCCTCGTCCTCCAGACCGAGGGAGGCGACATGGCCGGCCATGCTGGAGACGCACACCATGGCCGTCCCCGGCGTGGCCACGGCCTCGAAGGCGTCGATGACGTGGGCCGTGCCCAGCAGGTCGACCTCCAGGATCGTCTTCGCAGAACCCTGGGCGGCAGAGACACCCGCGGTGTGCGCGACGGCGGCCACCCGGCCCGCACCGGCCGCCTCCGCCGCGAGCTCGTCCACGGACTCGCGGTCGGACACGTCGGTCAGGACACCCCGCACCGCGTACCCCTCGTCGCGCAACGCCTGTACGGCCCGGTCGAGTTGACCGCGCGAGGCGTCGGCGAGGAGAACGGTCCGCCCGCTGCCGATCCGCCGCGCGATCGCCACGCCCATGCCACCGGCGCCGGTGACGACGACCACCTCACCGCCTCGGTCAGGCAGCTGTTCCACCACGTTCGGCCTCCTCCCGCAGGGTCGGGCTCTTGTCGGGTACCGCCTCGTGCCAGCGCGCACCGGACGCGATGGCCTGCCGCCACTGCCGGATCGCCCTGGGTGGCATACCGACGGCCAGGGCGCCGGTCACCCGGTCGTCGGTGCGGTAGACGGCCACGAACCGGCGTTCGGCCAGGTTCCCGTCGACTACGGCGACCTCGTCGTGACCCCGCAGATGGCCGTAGGCCTGAACCTTCATGTCGTACTGGTCGGACCAGAAGTACGGCACCGGCGCGAACGGCTTGCGTGTCTCGGGCCCGAGCAGGTTGCGGGCGACCGCCATGCCCTGCTCGGCGGCGTTCGTACGGTGCTCGACGCGCATCGACGCGCCGAAGAGCGGGTTGTACCAGCGGGCGACGTCACCGGCCGCGTACACGTTCCGCGCGGCCTCGCAGTACTCGTCGCACAGCACACCGTCACCGACGTCCAGGCCGCTGTCCGCCAGCCATTCGGTGTTGGGCAGGGAGCCGATGGCGACCAGCACCTCGTCGGCCTCGATCGACTCGCCGTCCGCGAGCCGCACCCCGTCCTCGGTCACCTCGGTGACGGTGACGCCGGTGCGCAGGTCCACCCCGTGGTCGAGGTGGGCCCGGGACAGCACCGCGCCGACGTCCCCGCCGACCGCGTGCGCCAGCGGTACCGACGCCGGTTCGAGGAGGGTGACCTTCACGCCGAGCCGCCAGGCGACGGCGGCGGCCTCCGCCCCGAGGAACCCGGCGCCGACCACGACCAGCCGCGTCCCCGGCGCCAGCTGCTCCCGCAGCGTCAGCGCGTCGTCCAGGGTGCGCAGCACATGCGCACCCTCACCGGGCAGCCGCCGCGGCCGTACGCCCGTGGCGATCACCAGTCCGTCGTACGGCACCGAATCGCCGTCCGCGAGGTGTACTTGACGTTCTTTCAGGTCGAGGCCTGTCGCGGCGGCCCCGAGGCGCAGGTCCAGGTCGAGGCCGTCGAGGTGGGCCGGGGTGCGCAGGGTCAGCCGGTCGGTGTCCCACTCCGCGGCGAGGAGCTGCTTGGACAGCGGGGGCCGGTCGTACGGGGCGTGCGGTTCGTCGCCGACGAGGGTGAGCGTGCCGTCGTAGCCCTCGCGGCGCAGCGTCTCGGCCGCCGCCATCCCGGCGGCCGAGGCACCCACGACCAGGATGCGCCTCACCGGTCCACCAGTCGGATCGCGGCGGCGGGACAGATCGCGACGGCCTCCTGCACGCCGTCCATGAGGTCGTCGGCGGGGTGCTCCTCCAGCAGGATCGCGACACCGTCGTCGTCCCGCTGGTCGAACACCTCGGGGGAGGCCATCACACACTGGCCGGAGGCCACGCACTTGGGCTCGTCGAGTTCCACACGCATGGATTGCTCCTCGGTTCTTGGTACTTGTGGGGGCGAGGTGGGGGTGTCACCGGGTGGGGAGACACCGGGCGCGGTGTCACCAGGCGACGGGCAGGCACTTCACGCCGTACGTCGTCCCCGTGTGGTTGAACGCCAGCTGCTCGATCGGGGCGGCCGGGCGGAGGGTGGGGATACGCCGGTAGAGGGTGCCGTAGACGACCTGCAGTTCGAGGCGGGCCAGGTTCTGGCCGAGGCACTGGTGGGGGCCGTAACCGAACGCGTTGTGCTGGCGGGCGGGGCGGCTCAGGTCCAGGCGCTCGGCCTCGGGGAAGGCGATCGGGTCCCAGTTGGCGGTCTGGAGGTCGAAGAGGAGGCCGTCGCCCTTGCGGATGACCTGACCGTCGATCTCGATGTCGTCCTTGGCCACCCGGCGCAGACCCGAGTGGACGATGGACAGATAGCGCAGCAGCTCGTCGACGGCGCCCGCGACGACCTTCGGGTCCTCGGTGTCCCGCAGCACGGCCAGCTGGTCAGGGTGCTCGAACAGGGCGAGCGTGCCGAGGCTGATCATCGTGGCCGTGGTCTCGTGCCCGGCGATCAGCATGGCGACGCCCATGCTGACGGCCTCCTGGTGGGTCATCTCGCCGACCTTGACCCGGGTGCCCATCTCGGACAGCACGTCGTCGCCCGGCTGTTCGAGCTTCTCCCGGAACAGCGCGTCAAGATACCCGCCGAGGGCACGGCTGGACTCCTGGGCCTCCTCTGCGGTGAGGGAGTTGTCGAGGACGCGGTTGCTGTTCTCCTGGAAGAACTCGTGGTCCTTGTACGGCACTCCGAGCAGCTCGGCGATGACCAGCGACGGCACGGGCAGGGCCAGCGCGGTGAGCAGGTCGGCCGGGTTGGGGCCGGCCAGCATGTCGTCGATCAGGTCGTCGACGATCTTCTGCACGGCCGGGCGCATCGCCTCGATCCGCTTCACCAGGAACGGCGCGTTGACCGAGCGGCGCAGCCGGGTGTGCTCCGGCGCGTCCGTGTTGGTGATCAGCTTCGGGGTGTGCGGGGCGATGGCCGCCCGGTGGGCGTTGACATGGGGGAAGTCCGGCTCGTGGTCGTCGTTGCTGACACGCGGGTCGGTGAGCAGGGTCCGCTGGTCGGCGTGGCGGGTGATCAGCCACGGGGTACTGCCGTTCCAGATCCGCACCTTGGTGACCGGCTGGTCGCCGCGCAGCTCCGCCGCGGCCGGCGGCGGCGCGAGCGGGCAGCCCGACGCCCTGGGCATCGGGTACTCGGGGACCTGTCCGCTCGTGCCGGACGCGGCGTCGGTCAGTGTGTCGGCCATGGTCTCTCCTCGGTGGTGGGGGCTCCGGTGGGGTGGAGCGCCGGGGGATGCTTCGAGGCCTCGATGAGCACATGCAAACAGAGCGGTCTGACGGCTCCCGGTCAGTTGCCTGACAAGAACCTGACGTGGCCCAGATCACATCCCGGGCGTCGGTGGCGGACCGCACGGGACTGGTGTCGCTCCTCAAACAGCTTGCCTCGGGGATCAGTTGACGTACACGGAAATGTCCGGGGTGGGAGCTGCGGGGACGGAGAAGGGCGGCGCCGGGGGTTCCGGCACCGCCCTTCGGGCGATCGCGTGGGCTGTCACGCATGCCGACGTGGTGCGGGTGCGTTTGCTTCTCGGAGTGCCCACGACTTGTCATCGGCACTCCCGGTCGAGAGATTCGTTCAGCGCTCCCGGTCGCCGGGTCTGCCGAGCCAGTAGCCGAAGCCCCGGCGGGTGTGGATCAACGGCGGGCCCTCGCGGTCCACCTTGCGGCGGAGGCGGGAGACGAGCTGCTCGATGGCGTTGTCGCCATGGAAGTCACCCCACACATAGCGGCCGATCTGCTCCTTCGACAGCACCTTGTGCGCGTTGACCAGAAGGTAGCGCAGCAACCGGTACTCCGCCGGGGTGAGGTTCAACGCCCGGCCCGCGCGCAGGGCCTGGCAGGCGGGGTCGTCCAGGACCAGGTCGCGGTACGACAGTTCGTTGTCCCGCCGGACGGCTTTCCGGCCGCGCAGCAGGACCTGGGCGCGGGCCAGCACCTCGGCGATACGGAAGGGCTTGGTGACGTAGTCCTGCTCACCCAGGCCGACTTCGGGGAGAAGTCTGCCGAGCGAGTCGTACCGCGTCAGGAACAGCACCGGAGGACGGTGGGCGACGGGGCGGCGCTCCCGCCCGAGGTCCTCCAGGTCCGGCAGCGCCAGATCGAGCACCACCAGGTCGAACCGCCGCTCGGTGAGCCGCGCCACCGCCTCCGTGCCCGACTCGGCCGTCTCAATCCGGTAGCCCGCCAACTCCAGTGTCGTGGAGAGGAGTTCGACGACGTCCGGGTCGTCGACCACGATCAGGAGGTGCTGGCCCGCGCCCCGGGGGAGCGAGGGTTTCTCACTGGCACTGCCGTACATGGTTAAGGCCATTCGTGTAGGGCTCTTTCCTTGCGGGGGGCCTCCGGCGGTCGGCCGGTTCGAGTGCGCGGCCGGGGACTTCGGGGCGGCCGGGCCCACCCGGCGCGATGGCGGACGCCTGATCGCCGTGGAGTGCTGCCGCGCGAGCGCCTGCGGGTGACGTGTGGCCGCTCGCACAGTTCCCCGCGCCCCTCCTGGGGCGGCTCCGCCGCGAACGAGATACCTCCAACGGTCGGCCGGTTCGAGTGTGCGGCCGGGGACTTCGGGGCGGCCGGGCCCACCCGGCGCGATGGCGGACGCCTGATCGACGTGGAGTGCTGTCGCGCGAGCGCCTGCGGGTGACGTGTGGCCGCTCGCACAGTTCCCCGCGCCCCTCTTGGGGCGCGGCTCCGCCGCGAACGGGGTGTCGGCGGTGTGGAGAGCTGTCGCTGGTGCCCTGCTGCTCGGGGGTGGGTGGGCGGCGTTCTTCGGGCCGATGTATGCGAGGGGCTGTTACGCACCGGCACGGTCCCTTCCGTCGGCGGGGCGGCTTGTCGTTCCGGGACCCATCCATGCGGGCTCGGAGCGTGGCGTCGGGGTTCGGGCGGGGGCAGACGACTCGCCGGGTGTCGCACGTGCGGGCCCCTTCGCCGACGGCGGCTGCTCCGCGCTCGCTGCCGCCCGTGCTCGATGCCGTCCGTGCCCGCTGCCGTCCGTGCCCGCCGCCTTCCGAACTCCGCGCCCTCGCCTTTCATCCGCTCCGGCACACTCATCGACCCCCGCTCCCTCCGCCCGACCCTTCGGCCCCGTTCACTCCGCCCGCCCCTCGTCGCCCCCACCCGCTCCACACCTCTCGCCGGCGGAACGTCCGCCCCTGGAACCTGCCCCGGCCCCGTCCTCCAACAGATCCGGTCCCGCACTCCCCTGCCCTCGGTCGGGGGGATCCGGGGGACCCGTGTCGGGGCCCTGGCCCTCGTCCACGGCGTAGGTGAGGAACACCTCGACCATCCGGTGGAAGAGCGCGGCGAGTTGGCGGATCCGATCGGGAGGCCAGTCGGCGAGGGCCAGGCGCATGCCGACCGCGCCGGCTTCGCGGATGCGGTCGATGGCCTGTTGGCCGGTGGGGGTGAGGCGGATGCGCAGGGCGCGGCGGTCGCCGGGGTCGGCGACGCGGGTGACGTAGCCGGACTTCTCCAACTGCTGCACCTGGCGGGTGACATGGGAGGCCTCGACGTCGAGCCGGCCCGCCAGTTCCCCCGGGCGCAGCGGCTCGGAGTCGGCCACCTGTCGCAGCAGCGCCACGGCGGCCCGGTCCAGCGGCACTCCGGCGAGGGCCATCAGCCGCTCGTGCTGCCGGGCCCTGGTGCTCAGATAGGTGATCCGTGTCAGAGCCCGTTCGATCTCGATCACTTCCGGGGAGGCGGGACCGGCCGCCGGCGGCGATGGGGACATGAGCATCACCCTACCCTTCTCATTGCCTAACTCAAGCAATTCCATTCAGCTCAATTGCTTGACTCAAGTAAGTCATATGTGCTTGCCTAACTCAAGCAAGACGACGTGACGCACTACTTCCGAACCCGGGCCGGATGGCCGGACGACCGGAGGAGGTGGTGCGCCACCCGAGTCCCCCCGGCCTCCCCGGCCGTGGGGCCAAAGGACAGGGGCCGTTCGAGCGGGACGGCCCCGACGCGCCGCACCCGTGGGGACGGGGCCCGGCGCCGCCCCCGGGCCCGGCAGCCGATCCTCCCCCGAACGGCGCCGGGTCCGGGGACACCCCTTCCAGACCCCCACTCCCCACGCACCACCCCCGTACGACCCGAAGCTCGCTCGGCCGTCCCAGCCGCCCTCCCCCCTCCCGGCCGAGCGAACAGCGCACCGCCCGCACCCGCATGGGACCACCCCGGACGGAAGACAGGACACACCGATGAACACCTCCCTACGAGCCGGCCTGGCTGGGGCGCTCGCCTGTGGCGTGCTGGTCACCTCGATGACTGCCGGACGGGACGGGGATGACGGAGGAGACGCGTCGGCGCCGCCGACCGGCCCGTACGTCGCGCTCGGCGACTCCTACACGGCCGGGTCGGGGATCCCCGACCAGAACGGCACCCCCGCCGGCTGCGAGCCGTCCGGCCGGAACTACCCGGCCCTCGTCGCCACGCGGTTGAAGATCGAGGCCTCCGACTCCGCGCTCCCCCGCAGCGGCCGTCCACCCCAACGAGCGCGGTGAGCGTGGCATGGCCGACGCGGTCCTGCACGCCCTCGGGGCACACCCCTGAACCACCGGACCACTGATCGTGGGCCGGTCCGGGCGGACATCACTCCGCCCGGCGGCCGGCCCACCCGACGAAATGAGGAACAGTTCATGAGCAGCAACGGTCTCGACGGCCGCAGTGTCGTCGTCACGGGTGCCGGTTCCGGCATCGGACGGGCCGCGGCCCTGAAGTTCGCCGCGGCGGGCGCGAAGGTCCTGGTCGCCGACCTCGACAAGGAGGCCGCCGAGGAGACCGTCCGGGCGATCGGGACGGCCGGCGGCACCGCTGTCGGGGTCGTCGGCGACCTCAGCGACCAGTCGGTCGTCGACGAGGTCGTCGAGCGTGCCGTGGAGGCCTTCGGCGGGCTGGACGTCCTGGTGAACAACGCCGGGATCATGGACCGGATGTCGGCCCTCGCGGACGTCGCGGACGCCGAGTGGGAGCGGGTCATCCGGGTCAACCTGACGGCGCCGTTCCTGCTCACCCGGGCCGCTCTGCCGCACATGCTGAAGGCGGGGCGCGGCACGATCGTCTTCACCGCCTCCGAGGCCGGACTGCGCGGCAGCGCGGCGGGTGCCGCCTACACCGCGTCGAAGCACGGTGTCGTCGGCCTGGTGAAGAGCCTGTCGGTGATGTACCGCAAGCAGGGCATCCGGGCCAACGCGATAGCCCCCGGCCCCACGATGACCAACATCAAGGTCGACGCCGACCAGCAGGCCCACGGCCCCGCGGTCATCGGCGGGCTGATCGGCGCCAACATCGGCCGCCTCGGCACCGCCGAGGAGCAGGCCGACGCGATCCTCTTCCTGGCCTCCGACGCCGCCGCCTTCGTCAACGGCGTGGTCCTGCCCGTCGACGACGCCTGGGCCGCCGTCTGACGGCCCCGAGCCACGGCTGACCCCGGTCGGGCCGGTGCCGGACGGATTCCGCGCCCGGCCCGACCGGCAACACCTCTCTCCGCCCGCCCACGGCGGCGGTACCTCTCCTCCGGTTCCCCCAGAAAGTGAGTCTTTCCATGGCGACGATGAAGTCCGTCCGGACCGCCGGTGTCGGCAAGGTCGAGGTCGTGGACGTCGAGCGCCCCGCGCCCGGCCCCAAGGACGTGCTCGTCCGCGTCCGCGCCTGCGGCATCTGCGGCACCGACGTCACCTTCCTGCACATGGGAGGCATGCCGGCCCGTGGTCACCAGGGCGGTGAGATGGTGCCGGTGCCGCTCGGCCACGAGCCGGCCGGTGAGATCGTCGAGGTCGGCGCCGAGGTCATCGGTCTCGCGGTCGGGGACCGGGTGGTGGTCAACCCGCAGGACGCGCCGACCGGCATCATCGGCTGCGGCGGCAGGTACGGCGGGATGAGCGAGTACCTGCTGATCGAGAACGCCGAGGTCGGCAAGGGCGTGGCCGTCTTCCCCGACACCGTGCCCTTCGCCATCGCCTCCCTCAACGAGCCGATGGCCGTGGCCCGGCACTGCGTCAACCGTTCCGGGGCGGGACCGGACGACAAGGTCGTCGTCTTCGGTGCGGGGCCCATCGGTCTCGGCGCGGCGATCTGGCTGAAGCTGCGCGGTGTGAAGCACGTGGTCGTCGCCGACGTCATCCCCTCCCGGCTGGAGAAGGCACTGGCCGTGGGCGCGGACGCCGTCATCGACTCCGCCCAGGAGGATGTCGCCGCGCGGCTCACCGAGCTGCACGGCGGGGCCGCCAACGCGCTCGGCCAGCCCCGGCCCGGCACGGACATCTTCATCGACGCGGCCGGGGTTCCCGCGGTGTTCAACACCGTGGTGGGCTCGGCCAAGTGGGGCGCGAAGCTCGTCATGGTCGCCGTGCAGAAGAAGGGTTCGGAGATCGATCTCGGCGGCATGCTCCGCAGCGAGCTGACCCTGATCGCCTCCCAGGGCTACCCCACGGAGATCTTCGAGGTGACCCCCGAGATCGTCGAGCACCACGAGCGCTTCGCCAAGCTCATCAGCCACCGGGTGCCCGCCGCCGACGTCGACCGGGCCTTCGAGCTGGCGCTGACGCCGGGGGCGGCGGAGAAGGTGGTCGTCACCTTCGACGAGTAGGACCGCGCGGTCCTGGGGTGCGAAGGGCCCGCCACCGGTCTGTCGCCGGCGGCGGGCCCCTCGCCGTGCGTGGCCGGGCTACTTGTTGTCGAGGTACGCCAGCACGGCCAGCACCCTGCGGTGGCCGCTGTCGCTGGTCGGCAGGCCCAGCTTCAGGAAGACGTTGCCGATGTGCTTGCTGACCGCGCGTTCGGTGACGACCAGGGTCCTGGCGATGGTGGCGTTGTCGTGTCCCTCGGCCATCAGCTTCAGCACCTCGCGCTCGCGCGGGGTGAGCGAGTCGAGCGGTGAGTCCTTGCGGCGGGCCAGCAGTTCGGTCACCACCTCCGGGTCGAGCGCGGTACCGCCCGCCGCGACCCGGTCGAGCGCGTCCAGGAACTCGTCCACCCGGCCGATCCGGTCCTTGAGCAGATAGCCGACCCCGCTCGCGCCCCCGCCGAGCAGTTCGGCGGCGTACGACTCCTCCACGTACTGCGAGAGGACCAGTACCGGCAGACCCGGAATGCTCCGGCGGGCCTCCAGGGCGGCGCGCAGCCCCTCGTCGCGGAAGGCGGGCGGCATCCGGACGTCCAGGACGGCGACGTCCGGGCGGTGTTCCAGCAGTGCGGGGAGGATCTCGGGGCCACTGCCCGCGACCGCCGGCACCTCGTGTCCGGCCGAGGTCAGCAGCAGGACCAGGCCCTCCCTCAGCAGGGCGTTGTCCTCTGCGATCACCACGCGCACGGCAGTCCCACCTCTGTCCTCGACCGCCGCGCGTACGCGATGTCCGCGGATCGGCCGGTGATCGGCGTTTCGCTCACCATACGCAGGGCAGCTCCACCTCGATCACGGTGGGCCCGCCGACGGGGCTGGTCACAGCCGTGCTCCCGTCGAGCGCGGCGACCCGCCGCTGCATGCCGAGGAGTCCGGATCCGCCCATCGCAAAGGCGGCGTCGGCAGGTACGGCGGGGCGGCTCGACGGGGCAACCGGGCCGGCGCCGCCCCGGCCGTCGTCGCGCACCAGGACACGGACACCCCGGGCCGTGCGGGCGAGGCGGACCTCGGCGTTGCCGCTGCCGCTGTGCTTGGCCGCGTTGGTCAGGGCCTCGGCGACGACGAAGTAGGCGGCGGCCTCCACCGCGGCGGGCGGGCGCGGCCCGTCGGCCTCCTCCAACCCGCGCACGTCCACGGTCACTTCGAGGCCGCTGCTCGCCGCCAGGGCCCGTACGGCACCGGCCAGGCCCCGGTCGGTGAGGATCGGCGGGTGGATGCCGCGCACGACGTGCCGGAGTTCGGTCAGCGCGGCCTCGGCCTGTTCCTGCGCGTCGAGCAGCAGCCGGCGTGCGGCTTCCGGGTCGCGGTCGTACGCGCGCTGGGCCAGCCCGATTCGCATGGACAGCGAGACCAGGCGGGCCTGGGCGCCGTCGTGCAGGTCGCGTTCGATCCGGCGGAGTTCGGCACCGTGGGCGGCGATCGCGTCGGCGCGGGTCGCCGTCAGCTCCTCCACCCGCTCGGCGAGGCGGGCCTTGGGCGAGGGTTTGAGCAGGGTCTCGGACCAGTGGGCGTCGAGGTCGGCGAGACGGCTGATCAGCGGCAGGACGAGGGCTTCGCGGCGCAGCGCCCCGCACCACACACCGTCGACGACCAGGCCCAGCGGCCACAGGGGTACCGCGAGGAAGAAGAGGGCGCCGTAGACGTAGTACGCGAGCATCCAGCGGGCGTCGGTGCGGGTGCCGGGGTCACGGACGGCGATACGCAGGCGTTCGCGGAGGGTGCCCTCCAGGGGCTGGTAGGCCTCGGGGACGGCCCGGCCGGTCCAGGCGGCCACCTGGTGGCGTTTCGCGCCGGCGATACGGCGGATCAGCGTCACGGTCTCGGGCAGCATCCAGGCGCCCACCACGGCGAGCGTGGCGATCGCGGTGATCAGCAGCACCGTGATGAAGAGGTACATGCCGAAGGCCATCGCGGCGGCGATGACCAGCTGGAGCGTGGCCCGCGCGGCCTGCCGCACCGTCTTGCCCATACCGATCAGATTAGGCGACCGGGCGGGACCGGACCGGCCCGGGGCCATGGCACCGCTCGCCGCGGTCGGCCGCTCGCCGGCGACGGCACGGGCACGATCGGAGTCGTACCGGTCGCTCCGACGACTGCGGTGTCCCCGACGTGCCCTGCGGGGGCCGATCTCCTGCGGCGACCGGTGGCACGACCCGTCGCGCGCCTGCCCCTGCCCCCGCCCCCGCCTACTGGGGCAGGTCGACCGACCCGGCCACCGCGCCACCCCACTCCCTACACCCCGGGCGCTTCGCTCTCGCCCAACGGCAGGCGCACCGTGAACGTCGTCGTGCCCGGTTCGCCGGTCAGGATGATGGTGCCGCCGTGGGCACGGACCAGGGAGCGGGCGACGGCGAGGCCGAGGCCGCTGCCGCCCCGGTCACGGCTGCGCGCCTTGTCGACACGGTAGAAACGGTCGAAGACGCGCTCCTGGTCGTCGGCCGGGATACCGGGCCCGGAGTCGGTGATCCGCACCTCGGCCGAGCCGGACTCGACGGACACCTCCAGACGGACCTTCGTGCCGCGCGGGGTGTGCACGGCGGCGTTGGTGAGGAGGTTGTCGAGGACCTGCCTCAGCCGCAGGGGGTCCAGGCGCAGCCGTACGGAGTCGGAGCCGGTCCTCACGGTCAGCGGGTGGCCGGGGTGGCCCGCGCGGAAGGCGTCCGCCGCCTGGAGCGCCAGCTCCACCAGGTCGGCCTCCTCCAGTCGCAGCGGGGTCTCCACGTCGGCGGCGTCGAGGCGGGCGAGCATCAGGAGGTCGTCCAGCAGGTACCCCATGCGGGCGGCCTCGGCGCGCAGCCGGGCCAGGTGCTTGTCGCGTTCCTCGGGGCTGTGGGCGGCGGCGTACTGGAAGAGGTCGGCGTAGCCGCGTACCGACATCAGCGGGGTGCGCAGTTCGTGCGAGGCGTCGGCGACGAAGCGGCGCAGCCGCTGTTCGGCCTCGGTGCGGACGGCGAGGGCGTCGTCGATGTGCTCCAGCATGGTGTTGAAGGCGGTGCGCAGCTCCTCGACCTCGAAGCCGCCGTCGCGGTTGTCGTGGCGGACCGGCAGCCGTGCCGAGTCCGTCAGGTCGTGCGAGGTGATGCCGCGGGCGGTGTGCGCCATGTCGCTCAGCGGCTTCAGGCCGCGCCGCAGCATGGCCCGGCCGAACACCACGAGCGCCATGAGGGCGAGGGCGAAGGTGACGACCTGGACCGTGATCAGCCGGCCGACCGTGTCCTCGATGTCGTCCATGGGCGCGGCGCTGACCAGGATCACGCCGGGCTCGACCTCGCAGGCCCGCAGCCGGTACTGGCCCTGGCCCTTCAGGTGCTCGGTGCGGGTGACCTCCGTGCCCTCGACGGTCAGCGCCTTGGCCACGAGGGTGAAGTCGTCGATGTCCTTGGGCACGTCGGCGGGGTCCTCGGGCTTCCGGAGCACCGGGGCGCCGCCCGACGTGTCGTACACCGCGTAGTACCAGCGGTAGTACTTCTTGCCCTTGAGCGTGCCGTAGTCCGCGATGCTCTTGGACTGGGCGATCTGGGCGATCTTCAGCTGTTCGTTGAGCTGCGCGGAGAGGTAGTCGCGCATGTACATGGTCAGCGCGTTGCCCACGACGGCGAACACGACGAGCGCCAGGGCGCCGAGGCCGAGGGCCAGCCGGGTGCCGAGGCGCATGCCGCGGTAGGTCTGCTTGAGTCGGCCGATCACTCGGTGGCCTGCCGCAGCACGTAGCCGAAGCCCCGCACGGTGTGGATGAGGGGTTCGCCGGTGTCGTCGAGCTTGCGGCGCAGTCGGCTGACGACCAGCTCGACGACGTTGGAGCGGCCGCCGAAGCCGTACTCCCAGACGTGGTCGAGGATCTGCGCCTTGGTGAGGACGGTCGGGGACTTGCGCATGAGGTAGCGCAGGACCTCGTACTCGGTGGGGGTGAGCGTGAGGAGCTTGTCGCCGCGACGGACCTCGCGGGTGTCCTCGTCCATCGTCAGGTCTGCGACATGGAGCACGGACCGCTGGAAGGCGGGCCCGGCGCTGCGGCGCAGCACGGTGCGCAGCCGGGCCATCAGCTCCTCCACGGCGAAGGGCTTGACCAGATAGTCGTCGCCGCCGCGGGTGAGACCCGCGACCCGGTCGGCGACGCCGTCGCGGGCGGTCAGGAACACCACGGGCACCATGGTGCCGGACTGGCGCAGCCGGTCGAGCACGCCGAAGCCGTCCACGCCCGGCAGCATCAGGTCCAGGACCACGATGTCGGGACGGAACGCGGCCGCCTGCCTGAGCGCCTCCTCACCGGAGTGAGCCGTCACCGCGTCCCAGCCCTCGTAGCGGGCGACGGTCGCCACCAGGTCAGCGATCGGCGGGTCGTCGTCCACCACGAGAAGTCGCACTTTTTCCACGTGTTCATACTGCGCTACCGATCGCGCAGCGCCATAGCCGCTCACAGGTTGGCAGCTGATCGATAAAAACTTGAAAGTTGTCCGACAGGAAAACGACAGCACTCACCGGCGAAGCTCATACTCCCCACCCGATCAAGGAGCCGTCCCCGTGACCACTGTCCAACAACCCCCCGCGGCGGTCAGCCGCTCGGGAGCGCGCCCCAAAGTGGTCGCCCGCACCGGTCTGTACGCGGTGCTGGCGGCGAACGTGGCCGTGGTGACCTTCTTCTTCGTGCAAGCCGGCTTCGCCTCGAACGCCCTCATCGTGCTGGGCCGCCTGACCGGCCTGTACGGCGCGCTGCTGATGGCCTTCCAACTGCTGCTGGTGGCCCGGCTGCCGTGGTTCGACCGGCGCATCGGCATGGACCGGCTGACCTCCTGGCACCGCTGGACCGGCTTCTCCGTGCTGTGGCTGCTGGTCGCACACGCCGTGTTCATCACCTTCGGCTACGCCCAGTCCTCCGACATGGACCCGGTGAACCAGCTGATCGATCTCGCCGAGACCGTCGAGGGCGTGCTGCGCTCGATCGTCGCGCTCGGCATCATCATCATGATCGGCGTGGTCTCGGCCCGCTTCGCCCGGCGCAGGCTGGCCTACGAGACCTGGCACTTCATCCACCTGTACACCTACGTCGCGGTGGTGCTGGCCTTCACCCACCAGGTCGCGGCGGGGACGTCGTTCGCCTCGTCGGAGACCGCGACGGCGTACTGGTACGTGCTGTGGGGCGTGGCCCTGGCCTCGGTGTTCACGGGCCGGCTGGTCCTGCCGCTGTGGCGCAACTGGCGTCACCAGCTCCGTGTCACCGCCGTCGTTCCCGAGGCCGACAACGTCGTCTCGATCTATATGGCCGGCCGTGATCTGGACCGGATGCCCGCGCAGGCCGGCCAGTTCTTCCTGTGGCGCTTCCTGACCCGGGACCGCTGGTGGCAGGCCAACCCGTTCTCCCTGTCGGCCGCGCCCGACGGCACGCAGCTGCGGCTGACCGCGAAGGCAGCCGGCGAGGGCTCCGCCGCCCTGCGGCACGTCAAGGTCGGCACCCGCGTCTTCGCCGAGGGCCCCTACGGCGCCTTCACCGCGATGCACCGCACCCGGCCGGAGTCCGTGCTCATCGCCGGCGGCGTCGGCGTCACCCCCATCCGGGCCCTGCTGGAGGAGATCGAGGGGCACGCCGTGGTCATCTACCGGGTGGCCGCGAAGCAGGACGCCGTCCTCTACAACGAGCTCCAGCAGCTCGCCTTCGACAAGGGCGCCGAGCTGCACCTGGTCTCCGGCCCCGTAAGCCCCGACCTGCTGGCGCCGCGCGAACTGCAGCGCATGGTGCCGGACATCACCGACCGGGACGTGTTCCTGTGCGGGCCGCCGCCGATGATGAACGCGGTCCTGAGCAGCCTGCGCGAGCTGGACGTGCCCAAGCCGCAGATCCACTTCGAACGCTTCAGCCTGGCCGGCTGAGGGACACCGGGACACGAGGAAAGCACTGTGAAACGAGTCATACCCGCCCTGGTCCTGAGCGCCGCCGCGCTGGTCCCCGTCTGGCGTTACGCCCCCTCCACCGACACGACGTCCACGACGACGACCGCCGAGTCGACGCCGTCGGCCTCCGCGTCCGCCTCGGCCGGTTCCAACGTCGTCACGGGCACGACGATCGACACCGAGAAGGGCCCCGTCCAGGTCCGGGCGACCTTCCAGGGCGAGAAGATCACCGCCGTCAAGATGCTCCAGCAGCCGGACCATCCGCAGACCGAGGCGGCGGTGCCGGTGCTGATCGAGGAGACCCTCGAAGCGCAGAGCGCCGACATCGACACGGTCTCGGGCGCCACGCTCACCAGCGACGGCTACCGGGAGTCGCTCCAGGCCGCGATCGACGAGAACGAGAAGTCGGCGTCCTCCTCGGCCGGCGAATCCTCCTCGTCCTCCGCTTCGGGCGACTCGGAGGACTCGTCGGCGTCGCAGGAGAGCGCGAACCGGACGGTCGCGGGCTCGACGGTCGGCACCTCCAAGGGTGACGTCCAGGTCCAGGTGACCTTCGAGGGCGAGAAGATCACCGCCGTGGAGATGCTGAAGCAGCCGAACCACCCGCAGACCGAGGCAGCCGTCCCGGTGCTGATCAAGGAAACGCTGGAGGCGCAGAGCGCCGACATCGACACCGTCTCCGGCGCCACCATCACCAGCGACGGCTACCGGGAGTCCCTCCAGGCCGCGATCGACACGAAGGCCTGATCCGGTGCGCCGCGTCGAACACATCATGGGGTTCCCGATCTCGCTGCTCGTCGAGGACGGCGAGAACGACGGCGGGAACGGGGCGTTGACCGCCGAGGCCACGGAGCCGGCGTTCGCCTGGCTGCGCGAGGTCGACGCCAGATTCAGCCCGTTCCGCGCCGACAGCGAGGTGTCGCGGCTGGACCGGGGTGAGCTGGCACCGGACGTGGTCAGCCGGGACCTGGCCGAGGTGCTGGCCCTCTGCGAGGAGTACCGGGTGGCGACGGGAGGCGCGTTCGACGTACGGCTGCCGGGGCGTGGGCTCGATCCCTGCGCGATGGTGAAGGGCTGGGCCGTACAGCGGGCCGCCGAGCTGCTGACTGACCTCGGCGCGCCGAAACTGTGCCTCAACGCGGGTGGGGACGTGGCCGCGACCGGTGGCCCGTGGCGGGTGGGTGTACGGCACCCCGAGCGGGCCGACCGCCTGTGCACGGTCCTGTCCCTCACGGACGGGGCGGTCGCCACCTCCGCCCGCTACGAGCGCGGCGACCACATCCTCGACGGCCGCACGGGCCGCCCTGCGACGGGCCTGTTGAGCCTCACGGTCGTGGCCCCGTCCCTCACCGAGGCCGACGCGACGGCGACGGCGGCCTTCGCGATGGGCACGGAGGGCATCGAGTGGGCCGCGTCCCGGGAGGGCTGCGAGGTCTTCGCGGTCGACGCGGAGCGGCGGGTCTTCCGGACACCGGGGTTGCCTGTGGCGGCGTAAGGGGCGCCTTCCGACTCAGGGGTCGGGTGGTCCGGCGACTGCGGCAGTACGTGGCGATCGCGCGGTTCCCCGCGCCCCAGGTTCCCCGCGCCCCGAGAGGGCTGCGCCCCTCCGCGGTCCCACGACGGCGCAGCTCCGCCGCCCGCACGGCTGCGGGCAATCGTGCCGCTGGGGCGGCACGGGTGGGCGCAGCGGCACCCCGTCAGCGCCGGCGAGCACTTCCCCGCCCCGGCCCGCCCCGGTGGAGGTCACCCCCGAGACCCCGGCCCACCGCACCCATGCTCCCGAAATCCCGTTGCGGCCCCCACCTCCGCCCCCCGACAGTGGCCCCATGACCACGACGCACACCACCCCTCTGCCGCCCGGCCTGACCGTGCGCCCGGCGACGCTCGACGACGCGGAGGCGGTGTGCGCGCTGCTCAACGAGATCGACGTGCTGGAGATCGGCCGCGCCGAGACCGAACTGGGCGAGGTCCAGGCCGATCTGAGGCATCCGGAGGCGGACCTCCAGCGTGACTCCTGGCTGCTGTTCGACGGGGACCGGCTGGTGGCCTACGGGCTGCTGTGGGACGAGTCCGGCGGTGAGCGCGTCGACATGGACCACTACACGCTGCCGGACCAACCGCTCGGCGCACTGCACCTGTACGACCTCATGGAGGCCCGAGCGGCGGAGCGCGCGGCGGCCAACGGGGCGGACCGGGCCGTGGTGCACATGCACCTCAACATCGCGCCCACGACGGACCTGGACGCGTTGCGCGGGCGCGGCTGGCGCGCGGTCCGCCGCTACCACGTCATGGCCCGCCCGCTGTCCCCCGCCGAGCCGCTGCCGACGCCCCCGCCCGGCGTCACCCTGCGCACCTGTGCCGCCGAGCCGGACCGCAGGCGGGCCCACGCCCTGCTGCAGACGGCCTTCGCCGACCACTTCGACTTCCAGCCGCGTACGTACGAGCAGTGGCTGGACGACATCGACGCCGAGCACGTCGACTGGTCGCTGATCTGGATCGCGCACCTCGACGGTCTCGGTGACGTCGCGGCCCTGCGGTCGCGCAACGACCGTTCCGGCATGGCCTGGATCGCCGGCATCGGTGTCCTGCCCGAGGCCCGCGGCCGGGGCCTCGGCAGCCTGCTGCTCCGCCACACCTTCGGTCACTACGCGGCGCTGGGCCGCGACCGCATCGGCCTCGGCGTCGACACCGACAACGGCACCGGCGCCCTCGCCCTCTACGAACGGCACGACATGAAGCTGGACTTCGCGGTCGACACCTGGGAGCTGGTACGCCCCGTCAAGTAGACACAGCACGCAAAGGCCCCGTTCTCCACAGAGAACGGGGCTTCTCATGTTCGACCTGTCGGACGTTGTTCGAAACCTCTTGACGCCTCACCACACGCCGATTGACACTCTCGCAACACGATGTCACATGGTCGAAACAGCGGGACGCCCGGGGCGAGGGTTCCCGCCCCTTCTCGACCCCCTCTCTCTCCTTGCTTTTCCCTTGCCTTCGCCACCCCTTCATCAGCCGTGCTCTCAGCAGGGATAACTCGATATGACGTACATCGAACGTCTGCGCGGCCGCGCGAGACGCTGGGCGGGTCCGCTCGCCGGACTGACCGCCGCGTCACTTCTTCTGGGCCTCGCCGGGCCCGTCGCCCCGGCCGCCGCGGACGACGCCGACCTCACCGACGGTCTGGCCCTCTGGTACAAGCTCGACGCCACCTCCGGCACCACGGCCGTCGACGCCTCCGGCAACGGCCGTGACGGCACGGTGAACGGCACCGCCGGCTGGACGGGCAACGGCCAGGGCCTCGGCTTCAACGGTTCGGACACCTACATCAAGGTGCCGAACGACGTCATGAAGGGCATGAACTCGATCAGCGTGTCCATGGACGTGCTGATGGACGAGTCGCAGGTGGGCCCGTACTTCATCTACGGCTTCGGCAACACCACCAGCGGCGCGGGCAACGGCTACCTCTTCGCCACCGGCAACTCGCTGCGCACGGCCATCGCTTCGGGCAACTGGTCGACCGAGCAGAACACCCGGCCCTCCGACTCGCACAACCTGAGCCGCTCGGTGTGGAAGCAGCTCACCTACACCCAGACCGGCAACACGGCCGTGCTGTACGAGGACGGCGTGGAGGTCGGCCGCAACACGTCGGTCACCACCACCCCGGGCTCCATCGGCTCGGGCACCACGACCGCCAACTACGTGGGCAAGTCGGTCTACACCAGCGACAAGCTCTTCAAGGGCAAGATCCGTGACTTCCGGGTCTACAACCGCGCCCTCGCCGGCTCCGAGGTCGAGCAGCTCTCGCTCCCCATCGCCGAGGAGGGCCTCGCCGCCGACAAGGCGGCCCTCACCCTGGGCGACACCAGCGCCGTGACCGCCGACCTGGACCTGCCGAAGACCGGCACGGCCGGGGGCTCTTCGATCAGCTGGAAGAGCGACAACACGGGCGTGGTCTCGGACTCCGGCGCGGTGACCCGCCCCGCCGCCGGTGAGCCGGACGGCCACGCCACACTGACGGCGACCCTGAAGAAGGGTTCGGTGAGCGCCACCAAGACCTTCGAGGTCACGGTCCTGCCCACCTTCGACGACACGACCGCCGTCGAGCAGGCCGCCGAGGCACTGACCGTGCACAACCTCGACGACGCCCGCGGCAACCTCTCGCTCCCGACCACCGGCACCTTCGGCACGAAGGTCTCCTGGTCCTCAGCGAACACGGACGTCGTCTCCGCGGAGGGCGTGGTGAAGCGTCCCGCGCACGGCGACGGCGCCACGACCGCCGAGCTGACCGCGACCGTCACCAAGGGCGACGCGAAGAAGACCCGCGCCTTCACCGCGAAGGTGCCGGAACTGCCCAAGAAGGAAGCCCTCAAGGGCTACATGTTCAGCTACTTCACCGGCGAGGGCACCTCGGACGGCGAGCAGCTGTACGCGGCGCTCAGCAAGGGCAACGACCCGCTGAAGTGGCGGGAGCTGAACGACGGCAAGCCCGTCCTGACGTCCACGCTCGGTGAGAAGGGTCTGCGCGACCCGTTCATCATCCGCTCCCCCGAGGGCGACAAGTTCTACCAGATCGCCACCGACCTCAAGATCTACGGCAACGGCGACTGGGACGCCTCCCAGCGCACCGGCAGCAAGTCCATCATGGTCTGGGAGTCCACCGACCTGGTGAACTGGACCAACCAGCGCCTGGTCAAGGTCTCCCCCGACTCGGCCGGCAACACCTGGGCCCCCGAGGCGTACTACGACGAGCAGCTCGGCGAGTACGTCGTGTTCTGGGCGTCGAAGCTGTACGACAACGAGGCCCACTCCGGCGACACCTACAACCGCATGATGTACGCGACGACCCGTGACTTCTACACCTTCAGCGAGCCCAAGGTCTGGGTCGACCGCGGCTACTCGGTCATCGACTCCACGGTCATCCAGCACGACGGCGAGTACTACCGCCTCTCCAAGGACGAGCGGAACAACTCCTCCTCCACGCCCAACAGCAAGTTCATCTTCGAGGAGAAGAGCGACTCGCTGCGCAACCTCTCCTGGACCTCCGTCGCCGAGGGCATCGGCAAGGGCGCGATGAACGCCGCCGAGGGACCGCTGGTGTTCAAGTCGAACACCGAGGACAAGTGGTACGCGTTCCTCGACGAGTTCGGCGGCCGCGGCTACATCCCCTTCGAGACGAAGGACCTGGACTCCGGCGTCTGGACCCCGTCCACCGGCTACGACCTGCCGTCCAAGCCCCGGCACGGCACCGTGCTCCCGGTCACCCAGGACGAGTACGACCGGCTGCTGAAGACCTACCAGCCCGACGGGATCGTCACGAGCGTCGAGGACGTCAAGGTCAAGACGCGCATCGGTGACGCCCCGGTCCTGCCGGCCACCGTCATCGCGGAGTTCGCCGACGGCGCCAAGCGGCCCGTCGCGGTCACCTGGGAGGACGTGGACGCCTCGAAGTACGCGCAGGCCGGCACCTTCACGGTGAAGGGCGACCTGCCGGGCGACGCGGCGATCGAGGTCAGCGCCGAGGTCACGGTCTCCGCCGAGGGCCCGGACGTCCCGGCCGACCTGCTCCTGCACTACGGCTTCGACGAGACCGGCGGCAACATCACGCGTGACTCCAGCGGTCACGGCTACCACGGCACCTACGTCCGTACGCCCGACTTCGGGACCGGCGTCGACGGCGGCTCGTTCAAGATGTCCGGCGGCAACAGCGGCTCCAGCTCGCCGTACGTCAAGATCCCGGGCGGCGTGCTGAAGAACGCCGACAGCGTCACCGTCTCCACGTACGCGAAGTGGAAGGGCGGCGACAACTGGCAGTGGCTGTTCGGCCTCGGCCCGGACAGCAACAAGTACCTGTTCGCCAGCCCCTCGAACGGTTCCTCGTCCCTCTACTCGGCCATCACGGCGGCGAGTTGGGGCGCGGAGAAGAAGCTGTCGGGCGCCCGGCTCACCGTCGGCGAGTGGCAGCACGTCACCGTCACCATCGACAGCGGCTCCAAGACGGCGGTCCTCTACGTGGACGGCATCGAGGTGTCCCGCGCCACCGACGTGATCGTCAAGCCGTCCGAGCTGTACGACGCGAACAAGGACTACAGCGGCTACATCGGCCGGTCCATGTACTCCCCCGACCCGTACTTCGGCGGTGAGGTCGACGACTTCCGGATCTACAACCGGGCCCTGACGGCCGCCGAGGTCCTGGAGATCAGCGGCAACACCACGGGCATCGCCAAGGTGACCCACCCGGCGCAGAAGACCGACGCGATCATCGACGACGCCGACAGCCGCGTCACCCTGCCGATGAAGCCGGGCACCGATCTCACCAAGCTGGCACCGGAGTTCACCCTCGCCCACGGCGCGACGATCAGCCCCGCCTCCGGCAGCGTGCAGAACTTCAGCAAGCCGGTGAAGTACGAGGTGACCGGTTCGGACGGCAAGAAGCGCACCTGGACGGTGTCGGCCCGGGAGCTGAAGAGCCCGGTCCTGCCCGGCCTCAACGCGGACCCGAACATCGTCCGCTTCGGTGACACCTTCTACATCTACCCGACCACCGACGGCTTCGAGGGCTGGAGCGGTACGAAGTTCAAGGCGTACTCCTCCAAGGACCTGGTCAACTGGAAGGACCACGGCGTCATCCTGGACCTCGGTCCGGACGTCTCCTGGGCGGACAGCAGGGCCTGGGCGCCGGCGATGGAGGAGAAGAACGGCAAGTACTACTTCTACTTCTGCGCCGACGCGAACATCGGTGTCGCGGTCTCCGACTCGCCCACCGGCCCGTTCAAGGACGCCCTGGGCAAGCCGCTGCTGAAGGTCGGTGACCGCGCGGGCCAGATGATCGACCCGGCGGTCTTCACCGACGACGACGGCACGTCGTACCTCTACTGGGGCAACGGCCGCGCCTACGTCGTCCCGCTCAACGACGACATGGTCTCCTTCGACTCCTCGAAGGTCACCGACATCACGCCGAGCGGCTACAACGAGGGCACCTTCGTCATCAAGCGCAAGGGCACCTACTACTTCATGTGGTCGGAGAACGACACACGTGACGAGAACTACCGGGTCGCCTACGCCACCGGCTCCTCGCCCACCGGTCCCTGGACCAAGCGGGGCGTGATCCTGGAGAAGGACCTCTCGCTCGGCATCAAGGGCCCCGGCCACCACTCGGTGGTCCATGTCCCGGGCACCGACGACTGGTACATCGCCTACCACCGCTTCGCCATCCCCGGCGGAGACGGCACCCACCGCGAAACCACCATCGACAAGCTGGAGTTCGACGCCGACGGCCTGATGAAGAAGGTCGTCCCCACCCTGGAGAGCATCGACCCGGTCACCATCGCCCGGGCCGGCGCGGACGTCTCCGGCAAGGAAGGCGCCAAGATCCAGCTGAACGGCACGGTCTCCGGCGCGGGCACCGCCCAGTGGACGGCCGAGAAGGGCGCACTCTGTACCTTCGCCGACGCCAAGTCCGCGAAGACCACGATCACCTGCACCGACAACGGCAGCTACGAGGTCACCCTCACCGGCGGCCGCAGCACCGACACTGCCACCGTCACCGTCACCAACGCGGCCCCGGAGATCACCTCGGTGACCAGCCGGAAGACCTCGGAAACGGGCAAGGTCACCAGGGTCAGGGTCAAGTTCACCGACCCGGGCACCGGCGACGGGCACACCTGCGAGATCGACTGGAAGGACGGCGGCAAGCCGACGGCCGGCAAGGTCACGACCGGCAGTTGCAAGGCCGAGCACACCTACCGCACGGCCGGCATCTTCGCCCCGGTGATCACCGTCACCGACGACGACGGCGCCACGGCGAGCAGCACGATCCCCGAGCTGGTCGTCTTCGACCGGAGCGCCGGTTCCGCGACCGGTGACGGCAGCTTCACCTCACCCGCCGGGGCGTTCCCGGCAGGCCCGAAGCTGACCGGCACGGCGGACTTCTCCTTCACCGCCAAGTACGGCAAGAGCGACACCACGCCGTCCGGGAAGGTCTCGCTCGACTTCGCCGGGGCCAAGCTGAAGTTCCGCTCAACCAGCTCCGACTGGCTCGTGGTCACCGGTTCCAAGGCCGTCTACCAGGGCTACGGCACGGTCAACGGCAAGGGCGGCTACCTCTTCCGCGTCACGGCCACCGACGGCCCGGACACCTTCAAGATCAAGATCTGGAAGAAGTCCACCGGCACGGTCGTCTACGAGAACAACACGGCCGCGAAGACGAAGGGCATCACCATCGGCCGCAAGTAACACCGAGCTCTAGCGACACCTGAACCGAACCGCGCCCGGATTCCTTCCGGGCGCGGTTCGCTTTGGTGGGTGGGCGGTGCGTGGTCATCTGCGGGCCGGTGGGGCTTCTCGCGCAGTTCCCCGCGCCCCTTGAGGGCCTACGGCCCTCTCGCGCCGAAAAGCAGCGCCGACGCGGAGAGGGAAGTGCAAGGGGCGCAGCCCCTTGCACTTCAGGGGCGCGGGGAACTGCGCGAGAAGCCCCACGCACGCGCAGCCCGCGACGTCCGGGAATCCCCCCACCCCCAGAGCGTTGAACCCCATATGACCCCGGCCCTCTCCTCCACCCGCTTCTCCGTCCTCGACCGCTCCCGCACCCGCGAGGGCCACCCCGCCCCCGAGGCCCTGCGGGACACCGTGGAACTGGCGCGCGAAACGGAAGAGCTCGGCTTCCACCGCTTCTGGGTGTCGGAGCACCACGGCGTACCGGGGGTCGCCGGCTCCGCCCCCACCGTGCTGGCGGCAGCCGTCGCCGCGGCCACGCACACCATCCGGGTGGGCACCGGCGGTGTGATGCTGCCCAACCACCGCCCGCTGGTGGTGGCCGAGCAGTTCGGCGTGCTGGAGTCGCTGTTCCCGGGGCGGATCGACATGGGGCTCGGCCGTTCCGTCGGCTTCACGGACGGTGTGCGCAGGGCGCTGGGCCGGGACAAGGATGCCGCCGACACCGCCGACTTCGCGGGACAGCTCGACGAACTGCTCGGCTGGTTCGGCGGCACCTCCCCGACCGGGGTGCACGCGCGTCCCCCGGAGGGCCTGGTCGTACCCCCGTTCGTGCTCGCGATGGGCGAGGGCGCCGAGATCGCCGCGCGGGCGGGCCTGCCGATGGTGATCGGCGACCTCCGCAACCGCGACAGGATGCGGCAGGGCATCGACCGCTACCGCGCCGGGTTCCGCCCGTCCGCCTGGGCGGCGGAGCCGTACGTCGTCGTCTCCGGCACGATCGCCGTCGCAGACACACCGGAGCACGCCCGCCGCCTCCTCCTCCCGGAGGCCTGGGCCATGGCGTACTCCCGCACCCACGGCACGTTCCCGCCGCTCGCCCCGGCGGAGGAGGTCGAGCGGCGCACGATGACGGCCAAGGAGCGGGGCTTCTACGAATCCGGCCTGACCGGGCACGTGTACGGCACCGAGGAGCAGGTCGCGCAGGAACTGGAGTCGGTGATCACGGAGACGGGTGCCCAGGAGGTCCTGGTCACGACGAGCACGTACGACCGCGAGGCCCTGCTGGACTCCTACCGAAGGCTGTCCCGGCTCGCGGGCCTCACCTGATCCCCTGTTCGCAGACTGAAGCCGGTCTTCTCGCGGCCCTCGGCTCGTCCTCAGCCACAGGCTGAGGCAGATCCCCGTCACAGCCCTCGGCTCGTCCTCAACCACAGGCTGAGGCAGATCCCCGCCGCGGCCCTCGGCTCGTCCTCAACCACAGGCTGAGGCAGATCCCCGTCACAGCCCTCGGCTCGTCCTCAACCACAGGCTGAGACAGATCCCCGCCGCAGCCCTCGGCTCGTCCTCAACCACAGGCTGAGACAGATCCCCGCCGCAGCCCTCGGCTCGTCCTCAACCACAGGCTGAAACAGATCCCCGCCGCGGCCCTCGGCTCGCACCACCCGCAAGCCGAGGAAGGTACCCGTCGCGGGCCTCATCCGATCCCCGGTCGAGGGCCGGTGCCGATCTCCGTCGCGGGCCTCGGTGGGAACCCGGCCGCGGAGCTCGGCCGTCCGCCCCGGCAACCGCCGCGCGCATCCGGCATGTGCTCGACCATGGCGGCCACGTCGATCACCGCCGTCTGCGCGGCCTGTGCCAGGGCCCGCCGGTCGAGGTGGCCGGCCGGGGCGATGACGGGCCGTACCTCCACCTCCGCGACGACGCCGTGCGCCGACACCACCCGCCACACCGACGCGAGCAGCGGGTCGTCCCCGACGTAGGCGGGCGTGGTGCTCGCCCCGCCCGCGGTGGAACGGTAGCGGACGCGCACCGGCTGCACGGGCACGTCGGCGTCGAGCGCGGCCTGGAACACGGCCCGCCGGAAGCGGCCCTGCGCGCGGCCGCACCAGGTGCTCCCCTCGGGGAAGGCGACGACGGCCGCACCACCGCGCAGGGCGTCGACGATGCGGGCGACCGTCTCCGGCAGCGCGCGGATGCGGTCCCGCTCGATGAACAGCACCCCGCTCCGCGCGATGAGAGCGCCTGTCACCGGCCACCCGCGAATGTCCGACTTGGCGAGCATCCGCGCGGGACGGACCGCGCCGAGCAGCGGTATGTCCAGCCAGGAGACGTGGTTGGCGACGAGCAGCAGTCCGCCGGTGGGCGGGGCGACGCCGGAGATCCGTACCCGGACCCCCGAGGCCCGCACGACCCACCGGCTCCACCGCCGCACCACGCCGGCCGGCAGCCGCAGGCCGACGAGGCTCACCATGACCCCGACGACGACCAGGGCCACGACCGCCACGAACCGCGCGACGGCGCGCGGCACGGCGACGACCGGCACGGTCGCCGCCACGCACGCCCGCGGGCTGCAGGGCGCGCTGGGCAGCCACACGCTCATCGGGTCACGCCGCCGGGACGAGCGAGAGGAAGTGCCGCAGGTAGCGGGCGTCGACCCGGCGCATCGACAGCAGCACGTACAGGTCCGCGACGCCGAAGTCCGGGTCGTACGCGGGCTCGCCGCACACCCATGCGCCGAGCCGCAGATAGCCGCGCAGCAGCGGGGGCAGTTCCGTACGGCCGACCGGGGCCTCGCCCTTCGGGATCCAGGGCAGCAGCGGCCGTACCCGGTACTCCTGCGGCGCAAGGTGCTTGTCCCGCACCCGGTCCCAGGCAGCCGCGGCGAGAGCCCCGCCGTCGGCGAGCGGGATGGAGCAGCAGCCGGCCAGCCACTCGTGACCCCGGTCGAGCATGTAGCGGGCGATGCCCGCCCAGATGAGGCCGATGACCGCGCCGTCCCGGTGGTCGGGGTGGACACAGGAGCGGCCGACCTCGACGAGGCCGGGCCGGATGGCGTCGATGCGGGTGAGGTCGAACTCGCCCTCGGAGTACAGCCGTCCGGCGACGGCGGCCCGCTCGGGCGGCAGCAGCCGGTAGGTCCCGACGACCTGTCCGGTCAGCGTCTCCCGGACGAGCAGGTGGTCGCAGTACGCGTCGAACGGGTCGACGTCGAGCCCCGGCTGCGAGCCGGCCGGCAGGGCGCCCATCTCCCCGGCGAACACGTCGTGCCGCAGCCGCTGAGCGGCACGGACGTCCTCCTCGCTGCGGGCCAGGGTGACGGTGTAGCGGATGGGGGCCGTCGACTGGGGCAGGCTGTCGAGGGTGGAGGCGGTCATGGCATCTCCTGGTCACGGGCCGGCTCGGCGGCGTCAGGGGCGGACCTGGGGACGTGCGGTCCGCCGCCCTAGTTCTTCCGACGTTGACTGACACGCGTGTGACCGGTTGCGAGAGCCCGGATGTAAGGACGTTGAACGGCTCGGACCAGGTGTCCGGGGCGTCCGACTCCGTCGACGCGCGGGTGGCCTGGCGGTGACCGGCCCGTGAGCGGGGGCAACCTCCCGGCCCGGAAGGCCGTCTCTTCGACGGACCGATCGACGAACGGGGTGTACAGGTGGCGGAGCTGTCGGAGCAGACACTGGACGCGGTGCCCTGGGACCGGCTGGAGTCGATCGATCCGGATGTCCCGCCCAAGGAGGTGCGCCGGGCTCTGCGCCGGCTGTACCGCAAGGGGCCGGAGTCGACCGAGGACGACTGCTGGGCGCTGTTCGACAGCCTTCGGGCGTCGGGGCCCGGTATCTCGTCGGTCGCCACGGCCGCCCTGCCGTTCGTCGTCGCGCTCGCCGCCGATCCCCGGACGGGCGCCCGCGCGACCCTCGTGGAACTGCTCGCGTTCCTGTCCGAGGTGCCGGAGACGGCTTCGCCCGAGTCGGTCGCCCCGGGCTGGGCCGAGGCCTGGCGCCAGGCCCACCAGGCTGTGCAGCCCCTGCTCGCCGACCCCGATCCGGCGGTACGCCGCGAGGCCGTCCCGCTGGCGGACGGACCCGGTCGGCTCCTGGAGCGGTGGCGGACCGAGCGGGACCTGTCGGTCCGGCTGCCGGTGCTGTTCGCGCTGGGCCGGCTCGCGGCGGCCCCCGGCGCCGAAACCACGACGGTCACCGAGATCCGTGCCGTCCTGGACGCGTCGCTGAAGGACCCCGACCCCGTCCTGCGGGTCGCGGCCGTGAAGGCCTACGCGGGCCTGGACACCGAAGTGCCGGTCCGCGAGCTGGATCCGCTGGTGGAGGCGCTCACCGACCCCGCCGCACGGTCTCGTTGGGGGACCGTCTGGTACGAACGGGACAGTGAGCACCCCTTCGACCGCGAGACCGTCGCGTACTGGACAGCCGATCTGTTCGACGACACACCCGCCCAGGAGTTGGGGTTCCTGACCCGGCTGTCCTCGGCGGCGGACCCCGCCGGGGACGCCGATCTGCTGCGGACCGTGCTGGACCGCTGCGTCCTGCTGCTGATCTCCCGCCGGTCCGTGGAACCCGCGGTACTGCCGCTCGCGGGCGCTGCGCTGCCCCACCCGGACCCCTCCGTACGCATCAGGGCGGCCCACCTCCTCGGCATACTGGGCCGCCGGGCCGCCGCGTACGCCGATCAACTGGCCGGTCTGCTGGACGACTCGGGCGAGGAGGAGTTCAACGACGCCACCGTCAGCGACCACGCCTGCTGGGCACTGACCCGGATGCACGACCCACGGGCTCTGCCCGGCCTCGTCGACCGGCTCTGCGCACCGTTCCACGAACTCGACGGCGGGAGCTACGGCAGTGGCGAACCCCGTCGCCCCGAGATCGCGGAAGTCCTGGGCCCGCTCCGCGCCCACGCGGCGGCCCTGCTGCCGTCGATATGTGAGGAACTCCGCCGCAACCTGAACGACCCTGGCGCACCCGGCGTCCTGACGACCGACCTCCTGGCGATCGTCAAGGCCTGGGAGACGGACGCGCTGCCCGCCCTGCCGGAGGTCACGGCCTACGTGAGCCACCCCTTCCGCGGGTTCGCCGCCATCGAGGCCCTGGTGGCCATGGGCCCTGCCGCCGCCTCCGCCGCGCCCGTCCTGCGCGAGCGCATGTCCCTCGAACCTCCGAACAATCACCCGTGGCTGTACTGGGCCCTCTGGCGTATCGGCGGCGCCGACGACCCTGCACAGGCGCTGCGGGCCGTCGGCGAAACCCTGTCGGCCGAAGGCGAGGAGCCCCGCAGCGGCATGGTCGGCCACCTCACCGCCTTCGGCGCCGTGGCCGCGCCGTACACGGACCGGGTGCGCCACGCCCTGACCGCCCCCGAGGGCTGGATCAGGACGGAGGCGGCGATCGCCCTGTGGTCGATCACAGGCGACCCCGGGTTGGCGCTGCCGACCCTGGAGGAGGAGATCCTGGCGTTCGCGGCCGGTGGCCAGTGGTACGGCCCGTTCGGCGAAGCACTGCGCACACTCATCCGCTTCCGCACACTCACCCCCGCCATCGAAGCGGCCCTGCGCCTCCTCCGGGACCAGGACCACCGCCTCTCGCCGCGTGCCGACTACCGGGCGGTCCTCCAGGACGAGGAACTCCGCGCCCTGATCTACGAGGCACTGACCTGCGAACCTTGGCGGGACCGGGAATGAGCACCACACCCGGCCCCGCCCGTCCGCACGGGTCGGCGAACGTTCACCTGTGACTGGGGCCCGCTGCAGCGCGCCCCAAAGGGGCGCGGGGAACTGCGCGACCAGCCACAACGATCCCGCAGCCCGAATACAACAGGCCACCTACGGCGCTACCGCTTCCCGGCCCTACGGGCAGCCCGCAGCCACTCCTTGTTCATGCCGGTGATGGACACCAGCGGAATCCCCTTGGGGCAAGCGGTCGCGCACTCGCCGGCCAACGTGCACCCCCCGAACCCCTCCTCGTCCATCTGTTCCACCATGTCCAGCACCCGCGTCTCCCGCTCGGGCGCCCCCTGCGGCAGCACGTTCAGATGGTTGATCTTGGCCGAGGTGAACAGCATCGCCGCCCCGTTGGGACACGCGGCCACACAGGCCCCGCACCCGATGCACTCCGCGTGCTCGAACGCGAAGTCCGCGTCCGGCTTCGGAACGGCCGTGGCATGCGCCTCCGGCGCGGCCCCGGTCGGCGCCGTGATGTACCCACCGGCCTGGATGATCCGGTCGAACGCCGTCCGGTCCACCACGAGGTCCTTGATCACCGGGAACGCCGACGCCCGCCACGGCTCCACGTCGATCGTGTCGCCGTCCGCGAAGGACCGCATGTGCAGCTGACAGGTCGTCGTCCGCTCCGGCCCGTGCGCGTCCCCGTTGATGACCAGCGAGCACGCCCCGCAGATCCCCTCGCGGCAGTCGTGGTCGAAGGCCACCGGGTCCTCACCGCGCAGGATGAGTTCCTCGTTGAGCGTGTCGAGCATCTCCAGGAAGGACATGTCGGGCGAGATGCCGTCCACCTCGTACGTGGACATGGCGCCGTCGGCGTCGGCGGCCCGCTGCCGCCATACGCGCAGGGTGAGCTTCATGCGTAGCTCCGCTGGGTGGGGTGGACGTACTCGAAGACCAGGTCTTCCTTGTGCAGGACGGGGGCGGCGCCGGTACCCGTGAACTCCCAGGCGGCCGCGTACGAGAACTCCTCGTCCCTCCGGGCCGCCTCACCGTCGGGCGTCTGGGACTCCTCTCGGAAGTGCCCGCCGCACGACTCGCTCCGGTGCAGCGCGTCGAGGCACATCAGCTCGGCGAGTTCCAGGTAGTCGACGATCCGGTTGGCCTTCTCCAGGGACTGGTTGAACTCCTCGCCGGTCCCCGGGACCTTGATCCGCCGCCAGAACTCCTCGCGGATCTGCGGAATCCGCTCCAGGGCCTTGCGCAGTCCGCTGTCGGTGCGCGCCATGCCGCAGAACTCCCACATCAGCTCGCCGACCTCGCGGTGGAAGGAGTCGGGCGTGCGGTCGCCGTCGACGGAGAGCAGCAGGTTCAGCCGGTCCTCGGTCTCGGCCAGCACCTCCTGGACGACAGGGTGTTCTGGACCGATCTCGCCCTGCTTCGGATGCCGGGCGAGGTAGTCGTTGATGGTGGCCGGCAGCACGAAGTACCCGTCGGCGAGGCCCTGCATCAGCGCGGACGCGCCGAGCCGGTTGGCCCCGTGGTCGGAGAAGTTGGCCTCGCCGATCGCGAACAGGCCGGGGACGGTGGTCTGGAGGTCGTAGTCCACCCACAGCCCGCCCATCGTGTAGTGCACGGCGGGGTAGATCCGCATCGGCACCTCGTACGGATCCTCGTCGGTGATCCGCTGGTACATGTCGAAGAGGTTGCCGTACTTGGCCTCGACCGCCTTGCGCCCCATCCGCTCTATGGCGTCGGCGAAGTCCAGATAGACACCCTGGCCGCCGGGGCCGACGCCCCGTCCCTCGTCGCAGACGTTCTTCGCGGCGCGGGAGGCGATGTCACGGGGCACGAGGTTGCCGAAGGACGGGTAGATGCGCTCCAGGTAGTAGTCGCGTTCGTCCTCGGGGATCTGGTTCGCGGGCCGCTGGTCACCCCTCGCCTTCGGCACCCAGATCCGTCCGTCGTTGCGCAGCGACTCGCTCATCAGCGTCAGCTTGGACTGGTGGTCGCCGGTGCGCGGGATGCACGTCGGATGGATCTGGGTGAAGCACGGGTTCGCGAACAGCGCGCCGCGCCGGTGTGCCCGCCATACCGCGGTGGCGTTGGAGTTCATGGCGTTGGTCGACAGGTAGAAGACGTTCCCGTATCCGCCGCTCGCCAGCACCACGGCATCGGCGAAGTACGTGTCGATCTCGCCGGTGATCAGATCCCGCGCCACGATCCCGCGTGCCCGCCCGTCGATCACGATCAGGTCGAGCATCTCGGTCCGCGGATGCATCTCGATGTTCCCGGCGGCGATCTGTCGCGACAGTGCCTGGTACGCGCCGAGCAGCAGCTGTTGGCCCGTCTGGCCCCGTGCGTAGAAGGTCCGGGACACCTGTACGCCGCCGAAGGAGCGGGTGTCGAGCAGACCGCCGTACTCCCGGGCGAACGGCACGCCCTGCGCCACGCACTGGTCGATGATCTCGACGGAGATCTGCGCGAGACGATGGACGTTCGACTCCCTCGCCCGGAAGTCGCCGCCCTTGACGGTGTCGTAGAACAGCCGGTGTACCGAGTCGCCGTCGTTGCGGTAGTTCTTCGCGGCGTTGATGCCGCCCTGCGCGGCGATCGAGTGGGCGCGGCGCGGGGAGTCCTGGTAGCAGAACTGGACGACGTGGTAACCCTGTTCGGCGAGCGTGGCGCCGGCCGAGCCGCCGGCGAGGCCGGTGCCGACGACGATGACGGTGTGCTTGCGGCGGTTGGCGGGGTTGACCAGCTTCGCCTCGAAGCGGCGCTTGTCCCAGCGTTCGGCGACCGGGCCCTCGGGCGCCTTGCCGTCGACGACCGGTTCGCCGGTCACGTAGTCCGCGTACTCGGAGGACGTAGTCATGTTCAGCTCACCACTCCGGTCATGACGGCGAGGGGTACGGAGACGAAGCCCAGGGTCAGCACCAGGGCCAGGGCGTTCGCGGTGGTCCTCAGGGCGCGGTCGCGGGTACGGCTGCCGGCGCCGAGGGTCTGTGCGGCGCTCCAGAAGCCGTGCCGGATGTGCAGGCCGAGGGCGAGCACCGCGACGATGTAGATGACGTTGCCGTACCAGGTGGAGAAGGTGTCGATGACGTTCTGGTACGGGTGTCCGGCCTCGAAGCCGTTCGGGTGGACGGTGCCGGTGGTCAGGTCGAGGATGTGCCAGACGATGAAGAGGCCGAGGATGACGCCGCCCCAGCGCATGGTGCGGGTCGCGTAGCTCGCGCGGCGCTTCTTGTGGACGTACTTGTCCGGCCGGGCCCTGATGTCGCGGCGGCTGAGCTGGTAGGCGGCCGTGGCGTGGGCGACGACCGCGACGACGAGGACCACGCGGACGATCCACAGGGCCCACTCGTGATGCAGGAAGGGCTCGCCGAGGGTGCGCAGCCAGTGCGCGTATCCGTTGAACTCGTCCGAGCCGAAGAAAATCTTGAGGTTGCCGAGCATGTGGGCGACCAGGTACGCCAGCATGATCAGTCCGCTGACGGCCATCACCGTCTTCTTGCCGAGGGAGCTGTCCCACACCGAGCGCGCCAGGGACGGCTTTCGTTCCGACCGTTCCGGCTGTGCCGCCCGTTCCGTCCGCGTTGCCAGAGCCATGCCCCCGACGCTAGAGCGACATCACCCCATCGGTCCAAGACATGAAACAGCTCGATTCGATAGCTGGAAACTATCGTCCCGTATCGTGGCGGGATGCAGTTCCAGCAGCTCCAGTACTTCGTGGCGGTGGCGGAGACCAGGCATTTCACCCGGGCCGCCGAGCTGGTCCATGTGGCGCAGCCGTCGCTCTCGCAGCAGATCAAGGCGCTGGAACGGGAGTTGGGGGCGGACCTCTTCCGGCGGGCGCGCGGCAACATCACCCTCACCGACGCCGGTGAGGCGCTGCTGCCGCTGGCCCGCCGCATCCTCGCGGACACGGACACCGCCCGGCACGAGGTGCAGGAGCTGGTCCAGCTGCGCCGGGGCCGGGTCCGGCTCGGCGCGACCCCGAGCCTGTGCACGGGTCTGCTTCCGGACGTGCTGCGCGCCTTCCACGACCGCTATCCCGGCATCCGGCTGCTGATCGAGGAGGGCGGCTCGCACGACCTCGTACGGCAGCTGGCCCGGGGCGCCCTCGACCTGGCCCTGGTCGTCCTGCCCCTCCCCACGCCCTCCCCCGCTCTGACCACGGTGGAGCTGCTGCGCGAGGACCTGGTCGTGGTCTCCTCCCCGGACGAACCGAGGCCCGGCAACGGCCGCCGTACCGTCCGCGTCCCCGACCTGGAGGGCGAGCGTCTTGTCATGTTCCGCCACGGCTACGACCTGCGCGAACTCACGGTGGCCGCATGCCGCTCCGCCGGCTTCGAGCCGGACTTCGCGGTGGAGGGCGGTGAGATGGACGCGGTGCTGGGCTTCGTCCGGGCCGGCCTCGGCGTCGCCGTCGTCCCCCGTATGGTCGCCACCCGCTCCGGCCGGGGCCTGCGGGTCACCCCGCTGGCCCGGCCCGGCCTGCACCGCACGATCGCCCTGGCCCACCGCAGCGATGTGGCTCCGCCCAGGGCCGCGCGGGAGTTGCAGCGGATGTTGGTCGAGCGATGAAGGCGGGCTTGTTGGTCCCGGGCGCGCCATTGGTCTGCGCGCCGTTTCGGGACTGCGGGTGCGCTGTGGCTGGTCGCGTAGTTCCCCGCGCCCCTTAGGGCGCGCCGCACGCCCCGGCGGCTGTGAAGGGAACCCCTATCCCGTCGCGTCCACCAGCGCCAGTTCGTGCAGCCGCTCGGGCGGGCCCGGGCGGGCGTAGTACCAGCCCTGGGCCGTGTCGCAGCCCAGTATCCGCAGCTGTTCGGCCTGAGCGCCGGTTTCGACGCCCTCGACGGTGACCGCGAGGTCGAGGCTGTGGGCGAGGGAGACGATCCCCTCGACGATCTTCAGGTCGACGGGGTCGGCCGGGAACTGCTGCATGCTCTGGGTGAAGGACCGGTCCAGCTTCAGGACACGGACCGGCAGCCGGCGGAGGTTGGCGAGGTTGGAGTAGCCGGTGCCGAAGTCGTCGAGGGCGATGTCGACGCCCATCTCGGAAAGTCTGCGCAGGGGTTTGAGCAGGTCGTCGTCGGCGCCGATCAGGGCGGACTCGGTGACCTCCAGGCAGAGGGCGTCCGGTTGGAGCCCGGCGCGCTCCAGGATGTCCACCGTGTCCTGGACCAGCCCGGGGTGGGTCAGCTGACACGGGGAGAGGTTGACGTTGACGCGCAGCGGGCCGCCCGCTCCCGTGCCGCCGTGCCGTTCCTGCCACGCGCGGGCCTGCCGCACCGACTGCTCCAGGACCCAGCGGCCGAGCGGCACGATCAGGCCGGTGCGCTCGGCGAGCGGGATGAAGCGGTCGGGGCCGAGGACTCCGTGCTGCGGGTGCAGCCAGCGGACCAGGGCCTCTGCACCGCGCACGGTCCCGTCACCGAGATGGACCAGCGGCTGGTACTCGATGAAGAACTCGCCCCGGTCCAGGGCCGCGGGCAGGGCGGTGGTCAGCCCGTGCCGGGTGATCGCGCGCGCGTCGGCCTCCGCGTCGGCCATCTCGTAGCGGTTGCCGCCCGCCGACTTGGCCCGGTACATCGTGATGTCGGCGCTGCGCAGCACCTCCGCCGGGCCGCGCTCCCCCGCCGGTCCCTCGACGATGCCGATGCTGCCACGGACCAGCAGCTCCCGGCCTTCGATGCGGACCGGGGTGACCAGCGCGTTCATGATGCGGTCGGCGAGTTCGTCGACCTCGCGTTCGGTGTCGGCGCCGGTGGTCAGCGCCACGAACTCATCACCGCCGAGCCGGGCGACCATCTCGCCGGGCGCGGTCGCGCAGGACTGCAGCCGGTCGGCGACCTCGACGAGCAGCCGGTCCCCGGCCGCGTGGCCGAGGCTGTCGTTGATGGTCTTGAAGCCGTCGAGGTCGAGGTAGCAGAGGCCGAAGCGCTGGCCGTCGCCCGCGGCGAGAGCCTTCTCCAGGCGCTCGAAGAACAGGGTGCGGTTGGGCAGTCCGGTGAGCGCGTCGTGCGTGGCCTCGTAGCGGAGGCGGAGGTTGAGCAGCCGGCGCTCGGTGGTGTCCTCCATGAGGGCCAGCTGGTACTGGGGCCGGCCGTCCGCGTCCCGCAGCAGGGACACCGTCAGGTTGGTCCACAGGACCGTTCCGTCCGGTCGGTGGAACGCCTTTTCGGTGTGGTAGTGCTCGCGGTCGCCGCGGACCAGCTCCTCGTAGAGGCGCCACACCTGGGGCGCGTCCTCGGGGTGTTTCCACTCCGGGACGCGGCGCCCGCGCATCGTCTGCTCGGTGACCCCGAACATGCGTTGTAGCGCGCCGTTGACCTGGAGGATGTTGCCTTCGAGGTCGGCGATGCCGATGCCTATGGCGGCGCCCTCGAACACCGCGCGGAAACGGGCCTCGGTCGCGTGCAGCGCCAGCGCGACCGCGCCCTGGGCCTCCAGCGCCGCACGGGCGATCGCCTCCTGCTCGGCCAGTGTCCGCTGCCGCAGCGCCTCGGCGAATCCGGCGGCCATCGCGGACTGCAGCCGTGCGGCGCGGGCCCGCAGATCCTCCTGGGGCCCGTCGCCGCCGCAGTAGAGCACCAGATAGGCGTCTACGCAGTCCAGCGTCCGGCCGAGCGCCTCGGGTTCGGTGCAGTGCGCCTCGACGAGGGCGGCGCCGACGGCCTTGGCCGCCTCGGCGTCGTACGTCCTGGCGAGCAGCGCCTCGCTCAGCCTGCGGGCCAGCGGCAGCAGCTGTTCCTCGAACTCGGGCCGGGTCAGCGACGTGGAGGTGGCGGGGAAGACCGCGCGGCTCCAGATCGTCGCGAACCGGCGGAGTCTGTCCTCCGGCCCGTCCGGCTCCGCCCTCACGCCTTGGTCCCCACGCCGGCGAACCCCGAGAAGGCGTACGGATCCTCGTCGTCGGGAGCCGTGTCGGGCCGCCACTTCGCCATCGGCACCAGTCCGGGTTCCACCATGTCGTACCCCTCGAAGAACCGCGCGATCTCACCTCGAGAGCGCATGATCAGCGGATTGTGAATGTCCTTGTACACGTCCACCGCGCCCTCGACCCGCTCCCGGGGGAGCGGAATTCCCTCGTAGGAGGTGTGCGAGACGACGAGTAAGCTGCCGGGCGCGAGCGCGTCGCGCAGCTCGGCCACCGCTCCGTACGGGTCGTCCGTGTCCTCCACGAAGTGCAGTATGGCAACCAGGAGCAGGGCGACCGGCCGGTTCAGGTCGATCAGTCGCTCGACGTGGGGGCTCGTGAGGATGTCGAGGGGCTTGCGGAGGTCGGCCGCGATCACGTCCGCGTCGTCGTTCCCCTCCAGAACCGCCTGGCTGTGTGCTACGGCCACCGGGTCGTGATCCACGTGGACGACCCGGGCGCCGGGGCTGGCGTCCTGGGCGACTTCGTGCACGTTTCCGAAGGTGGGGATCCCGGATCCGATGTCCAGGAACTGGGTGATGCCCGAGCCGGCGGCATACCGCACGGCTCGGCGCATGAACGCCCGGTTCGCCTGCATGATCTTGGGCAGGCCCGGCACGAACTCCATGGCCCTTCGGGCCGCTTCCCGGTCGACCTCGAAGTTGTGCGAACCGCCCAGGTAGTAGTCGTGCATGCGCGCCACGGACGGCATCGAGATGTCGATGCTCCGCGGCGCCCAGGCGGGACGCTCCATCTGTGTTCTCCAACGCGTCGGGGGTGGCGTAGGCGATCCGGTGTTCGAGCTGAGGCTACTGATCGCCCGCCGAAGGAGCGAGCGAAAACGGAAATTGACCGTCCGTTCAAGTCCACTGCCGATGGCACATGCCCAACCATCGCCCCGACCATGCCTGTTCGACCCCGGACGTTACCGCCGCCCCGACCATCCCTGTTCGACCCCGGACGTTACCGCCGCCCCGGCAACGCCTGTGCCCGGACACCGCTGTTCGCGTGTCCGGGCATACCAAGCGGTCCGCCCCCTCCGTGCGGTGCGGAGGGGGCGGACCTGGATCGGTCGCGCTGGTGTGGTGCGTCCGGCACTCTTCTTCTCGTCCACTCCCTTCCGCGTGCGGTGTTGTGAGTGGCGAGGCGACCCACCCTGGGGAAGGTGATCCTTACTTCTGCGCGCCGATCGGCTCTCCGTCGCCGTTGATGGCGAACCAGGTGCCGCCGACACCCTGGCCGTTGGTGTCGCCGGGCGACTTGTCGTTGGCGAAGGTGTAGAGCGGGATGCAGTTGATGGTCTGCTGCTTGAAGCCGTCAGGACGGTCGAAGACCGTGTAGCCCTTCAGCAGGATGCCCTTGGTGTCGTTCTTGTCGACCGGGGCGACGACGGGCCACTTGTCGAGGCAGGCGCCGGTGCACTTGGTGGACATCGGCCACTGCTTGTCCTTGAGGAACCGGTAGACCGTCATGCCGTTCTTGTCGACGACGATCTCGCCGAGCTTGGCGTCGTTGCGGGTGGTCAGGCCGGCCTGCTCGACGGCCTCGCCACCGGTGCCGCCGGTGCCGCCCGTACCGCCGCCGGAACCGCCCTTGGTGGAGGCCTTCTTGCCGTTGGGGGCCGAGGCGAACCAGGTGCCCTTGAGGCCCTGGCCCTTGATGTCACCGGCCTTGGTGTCCTTGGCGAAGTAGTACATGGGCCAGCCGCCGACCGTCAGCTGCTTGGTGCCGTCGGGACGGCTGACCTCGCCGAGCAGAGCCTTGTCGACACCCTCGGCGGCGGTGGCGCCCGAGGCGGGCACCGGCGGCCAGGTGGTGGCGCACTCGCCCTCACAGGTCGTCTTCGGCGGCTCGAAGGAGTCCTTGTCGAAGCGGTACAGGGTGCGTCCGGCGCTGTCCGTGAGGACCTTGCCGTACTCGTCGCTGTTCCACACCGTCAGCTGGCCCGCGGAGGCCGCCGTGGTGGACTGGGCCTGGTCCGACGTGTCGGAACCGGCCGCGCCGACACCGGCCGTGCCGGTCCCGGTGCCCGCGATGGTGCCGGCGCCGAGCGTCGGGGTGGAAGCGGCGCCCACGTTCTGCGAGGACGTCGACCCCTGTTCCTGACCGCACGCCGTCGTCAGCACCAGTACAGCCGCAGCTGTCGCTACGAGTGAGGCGCTCCGCCAGGAGGTCTTCATTCCAACTCCCCGTGTATCCGGTGGGTGTTGCAGCGCCCTACTGCGCCGCTTGCTGGTCCTAAGTACGGGCGGGAGTGGCTGGTGTGTTCAACGCTGCACGATTTTCTTTCCGGAGCCTGTGCTTCGGTTCGCGCCGCCTGCCTGCGGAGGTATCGAAAGCGGGGTCAGCATCGTGCGACCGCACTCAAACCTTCGGGGCCCGTTCTTCCCTCTTTTGGAGCAATCGGTCCGTGCTCCCGCGTACGCGGGCGCGCGAGCACGGATGATCTCCGACGTGCAAGGACCCCAGCGGACCCGATCCGCTCTCGCCCTACGGCTGTCGGCCCTGCTCGCACTGACCTGGCTCCTCACCGGAGCACCGAGCGGCACGGCAGTCGCCGACGCCTGCGCGTACGCCACCGTCGGCCCGCACAGCGCGGGCGCGGTCGCCGTGGCGATCGGGGGCACCGACTCCTGCGAGCCGGAGCCGCCGACCACCCCGCCGCCGACCCCCACCCCCACACCGTCGTGCCCACCGGAGCCGACGCCCACCCCGGACCCCCCACCCGCTCCGACGCCGAAGCCCACCCCCACCCCGGATCCCGCTCCGGACCCCCCGCCCGCTCCGAAGCCGCCACCCACCCCGCCCCCGAGGCCCGCGCCACCGCCGCCTCCACCACCACCGCCCGTCACCGAGGCGGCCCGGCCCGTCCCCCGCCCGACCCCCACCCCGAAGCCGAAACGCAGGCCGAGCACCCGCCCCGAGATCTCGCCGACACCGGTGAGCTACCCGCCGTACCGGGCCCCGTCGCACTCGGGGACCAAGCGCTCCGGTCCGTCCCTCGTCTCGCTCGCCCTGCTCGTCACCGTGCCCGCGGTGTTCGCCGCCGCAGCACTGCGTCCGCGCTGACCCCTGGAGGAACCTCTTGTCGGAATGGCTTGTTCTCACCCTCGCGATGGGGGCGGCCTGTCTGGTCGTCCTCATCGTGGCCGTAGTACGGCATCACGCCGCACCCGCGGACGAGGACCCGTCCGAGACCCCGGACGTCATCGAGTACATCACCATGATGATCGGCGTGGTGTACGCCATCGTGCTGGGCCTGGCCATCGCCGGCGTCTGGGAGGCCCGCAGCGTCGCCCAGGACCAGGTCCAGACGGAGGCGCAGGCACTGCACGAGATCAGTGAACGGGTGCGGGTGTACCCCGAGGACGTACGCGACCGCATCCGCGGCGACATCGAGGCGTACGTCGGCCACGTCGTGTCCACCGAGTGGAAGGTCATGGCGGAGAAGGGCGAGGTGACCGAGCGCGGCGCCGAGCTGTTCGAGACCGTCCGCCACGACGTCACCGACTACGAGCCGGGCAGCGACTTCGAGGCGCAGGCCTACCAGCCGCTGCTCGACCAGGTGGCCGTGGCCGACGCCGCACGCGGCAGCCGCGCCGACTCCACCGGCGAGACGATGCCCGGGGTGGTGTGGTTCGGCCTGATCACCGGCGCCGTCGTGACGGTCGGCATGGTGTTCGCCCTGCAGATCCGGCGTACGCCCCGCGAGCTGATCCTCGCCGGCCTGTTCTCCGCGCTCATCGCGTTCCTGTTGTTCCTCGTCTGGGACTTCGACGCGCCCTACAGCCGGGGTCTGTCGGCCACCGCGGATCCGTTCCTGACCCTGTTCCCGAACGCGGGCGGGTGACGGTTCCTCGAACCCGGCCGTGCGGCCGGGGGACGAGCGCCACGCCGCGCCCGTCCTCCGGCCGTACGTATGCCGGTCCCCTGTGCGGAGCACATGCTTGCCCCATTCGCGCGACTGCGATCGCGCCACCGGGCGCACCTTCCTAGCGTTTCGGTCATCGAGGTGCATTTCAGGCGCAGGCGGAATCGGTCCGCGGCGGGCTCCTCGGGGACCCGGAGGCACATCATGCGCGCGATACGCGTCGCTTCGGCCGCTCTGCTGGGCTTGACCGCCCTCTCCCTCACCGCTCCGGCCGCGCACGCGGCACGGGCCGGCGACATCACGTCGTTCGGCTTCGGCGTCGTGCCCTCGACGGTCGCCGCCGGCGGACAGGTGACCCTGCGCGTCGACGGCTGCCACCGCAGGACGACCGTCTCCTCGGGCGTCTTCGACACCGTCACCATCCCCAGGGGCCAGTCCGCGGCCACGGCGACCGTCGACTGGGACGCCAGGCCCGGCACGGTGTACGAGGTGACGTTCCAGTGCGGCGACGAGAGCGGCCGGACGGATCTCACCATCGCCTCCGGCCGCCCGACCCATCACCCCACCCATCACCACCCCACCCGTGGCTCCCACGCGGGGGCCGGCGGCACCGTCGCGGGCTTCGACCTTCACGAGCTCGGCCTCGGCGCCGCGCTCGTCGCGGGTTCGCTGACGGCGGCCTGGCGCTGGTCGCGCCGCCGCCCCGAGGACGGCAGCCACACCTGACCGCCGTTCCTCGTACGTGGCACAGCCCTTCGCCCCGAAGCCTCACGGGTTCCGGGGCGAAGGGCTGTGCCACGTACGATCCGTGCTCCGAAGGGGCGGGCGGGCCGGATCTCTTTCTCGGACTCGGATCTCGTGCTCGGACCCAGATCTCTGGTTCTCGGACCCAGATCTCTGGTTCTCGGACTCAGATCTTGTTCTCTGCGCGGCGGCGCATCCAGAACACACCTCCGCCGACGACCGCGGCCGTCACCAGTCCGCCGCCGATCGCGATGTCGGTCGGCGTGGCCCCGGTGGAGCTGCTGCCGCCGAGACCGCCGCGGACACCGCCGATGACGGTGAAGACGCCGGTGAACGTCTTGCGCTTGCCCTCACAGTTGGTGGTGACGCTGTACGAGCCGGGGCCGGCGTCGGCGTTGACCCGCACCCTGGCCGTGGCGGTCGTGCCGCCCATGGAGGCGAGATTCGTGGTGGGGAACGCGTTCGAGCCGATGGTGCTGCCGGCGATCGCGCACGCGTCACCGCCCTTGACGGTGAGGACGAGCTGCCCGCCGCGGGCGATGACGTTGGGGGCGGCCGTGACCGAGCTCGGCTGGTCCCAGGCGGCGGCCGTCGGTGCGGCGACGCCGACCAGGGCGACCGCGGCGGCCGAGGCCGCCAGGACACGAGTAGTACGCATGTGATCCTCCGCGGAAGACGCCCCGGGTCCCGTCCCCGGTCGATCGGCGAGAAAACGCCTCCCAGAAAAGACCCTCAGATGCCGTGCGCGGGGCCGCATTTCGGCGATGGTCCGTCCTGGTGAGGGGACACGCCGGGATATCTCCGCACGATCGGAATCGCCGCAGGTCACGGACCGTCAGAAAATTCCTCCGGGCGGCGACTCGGATGGCGCAGAACTCCCCTCACCGCCACCCGTTCGCACCTGCCCCGTCGCCTTCGCCGTGCGGCACGCTTAGCTTTTTCGTATGCGCGACGGACACGGCGACGGCCGGGTCGAGAGGGGATGGCGAATGTCTTCGTCCGGACCGGCCGAGGCCGAATGGGAGGAGCCGCGGAAGAAGCGCGCTCCGTGGGGCGTGATAGCGCTTGTTCTGCTGACCGGCCTCGCGCTGATCCGGAACGGCTCGGGGGAGTTCGACGTGGGCCCGCCGCAGCCCGCGTCGGCGGCGGCCGCGGACGGCCGCAGCACACCGCACGCCACCTTCACCGACGTCCCCGACCCGATGCCGTACGCCATGGTCGACCGGGTGCTGATCCCCTCGATCCGCGTCGACGCGCCGGCCATGCCCGTCGGGCTGGACACGCAGGGCTGGGTGGACGCGCCGCCGGCCCGGGACCCGAATCTCGCGGGCTGGTTCACCGGCGCGGTCTCCCCCGGCGAGAAGGGCACGGCCGTCGTCGTCGGCCATGTCGACAACAATCAGGGCCCCGCCGTGTTCTACGGGCTCGGGGCATTGAAGAAGGGCGCCAAGGTCGAGATCAGGCGCGCGGACAGAAAGACCGCCGTGTTCGAGATCTACGGCATCGAGGTATTCGAGAAGAACAACTTCCCGGGCGACCGGGTCTACGGAAACAGTGGTATTCCCGAATTGCGGGTCATCACCTGCGGGGGCGGTTTCTCCAAGCAGAACGGCTACGACGGGAACGTCGTCGTGTTCGCCCGCCTGGTCGATGTTCGCTGAGCGTTCCCCCGCCGGGCGGGCGAGTTGCCGCGGGAATCCCGCTGCGCGTACGGGCTGTCTTCATGGCCCATGCCACAGGCCGGGCATGCGGGCCTATGTGTATCGCCGCTGGGGCACGGTGATGCGGTAACCGGAGTCCAGCAGGCCGGGCAGGTATTCGCGCAGCGCCCGTACGCTCTGCGAGCGGTCGCCGCCCGCGTCGTGGGAGAGCACGACGACGCCGGGGCCCGCTCCGTCCTCCACCCGCTCGGCGATGGTGTGCGCGCCGGGCCTCCGCCAGTCGAGGGTGTCCACCGTCCAGGCCAGCGGCTCCATTCCGAGCTCGGCGCCGAACCGGAACGCGGCCCTGTTCCAGGCTCCGTACGGGGCACGGAACCACAGCGGCGGTTCGCCGTAGGTCTTCTCGATGATCTCGCAGGTGCGGGCCATCTCCACATGGATCCTGGACCGGGAGAGGGTGGTGAGCAGTGGATGGGACCAGGTGTGGTTGCCGACCACGTGGCCGTCGTCGGCCATCTCCCGCAGCAGGTCCTTGTGCTGGACCGCCATCTCGCCGCACACGAAGAACATCGCCCGGACGTCGTGGTCGCGGAGGATCCGCAGGATGTCCGGGGTGTAGCGGGGGTCGGGGCCGTCGTCGAAGGTCAGCACCATGGTCCGGCCGCGCCCGTCCACCCTCAGGAACGGCTCGCGCCGGACGGCGGCCCGCACGAGGGTGCGGCGCCGGGTGTGCGGGCCGTACCCGGCGATGGGCTGGAGACGGTAGGAGGAGGGCCTGAGCGCCGGGCGGGCCACGGGACCGGCCGCCGGGACGGAGGCGCCGGTCGGTGCCGGAGCGGCGGCCCCGTCGCCGATGAGCAGGCCGGCGGTGCCCGCCGTACCGGCCACGCCCAGCAGGGCGGTGCCGCCCGTCAACACATGGCGACGCGTGAACATCTGATCCTTCGTCATGACTCATCAGTCGACCAAGGCGGGGACGGCGCACCACTGCGACACCGGTGCGGCGGCATGGAAACACCCGATGGGAGTAGCTGTCCGCGCCCCCGCCACGCACCCGGCGCACGCCGGAACTCGGGTTCACGGATGCTCGGGTTCTCGGTGCTCGGGTTCTCGGATGCTCGGTGCTCGGTTCTCGGATGCTCGGTTCTCGGATGCTCGGGTTCACGGGTGCTCGGTGCTCGGGTTCACGGATTCTCGGTGCTCGGATGCTCGGTGCTCGGTGCTCGGGTTCACGGGTTCACGGGTTCACGGATAGCCTCGCGACCGTGACCGATCAGCGAGCGCACCGGTTCGAACGAGGCACCGACGGGCCCAAGGTCGTCCTCGTCGGGCTGGACGGCTCCGACACGTCCCTGCGGGCCGTGGCGTACGCCGCCGGCCTCGCCCGCCGCCAGCACGCGCTGCTCGCGATCGTGTACGTACAGCCGCTGCTGGCGGCCGGTGCGGCGCTCGGGGTACCGGTGGCCGGGACGACCGAGGAGATCGCCGCGCACCTCGTCGCGGAGATCCGGGAGGCCGCCGAGCAGGTGAAGGGCGTCTTCGAGGTGCGCTGGGAGTTCCACACCTTCCGCGGCGACCCGTTCAACGGCCTGGTGACGGCGGCGGACCAGCTCAAGGCGGACGCGGTCGTGGTGGGCGCCTCCCAGCAGGCGGGCCACCGCATCGTCGGCTCGGTGGCCCTGCGTCTGGTGAAGGCGGGCCGCTGGCCGGTGACGGTGGTGCCGTAGGTCCAGCGGGGCCGAACGCGGCTCCGGGAGCGCGCACGGCGGCTACCGCCCCATGACCAACCCGTCCTGCGCCGCGCCCCGGCTGAGGACGACGTCCCGGATGCGGTCGCGCACGGCGGTGACGTCCACCCCCGCCCCGGAGGCGATCGCGGAGTTGAGCTCGACGACCCGCCCCCGGGCGACGTCGAACCACTGCGGCACGAACTCCGCCCGGCTCACCGCCCAGCGGTCGCCCGCACGTACGGGCGGGGCGAAGGTGAACCGGGCCAGGGTGCTCTGGTTGCCGCGCGCATCGACGGCACCGGAGTGGTTGCGCATCTCCCCCGCCACCTGGTCGCCCATCCCGTACACGACCCAGGTCCCGTTGACCTTCTCGTACGCCTGCGGGACGTGCGCGTGCGTGCCGAGGATCAGATCGATGTCGGGCCGCCCGCCGGTGGCCGCCTCCGTGAGCTCCTCCCCCAGGCTCAACTGCTGTGCGTCCGGCGCGTCCTGCCACTCCGTCCCCCAGTGCAGCGACACGACCACGACGTCGGCGCCCGCCCGCCGGGCGGCGCGCGCGTCCGCCACGATCCGCTCCCGGTCGATCAGGTTCACGGCCCAGGGCCGGTCCGCCGGCAGCGGAATGCCGTTCGTCCCGTAGGTGTACGCCAGATGCGCCACCTGAGCGCCCCCCGCGCGCATCAACGTCGGACTCTGCGCCTCCGCTGCTGTACGCGCCGATCCCGCGTGCCGTACGCCGACGCGATCGAGCGCGTCCAGCGTGCGCTGGATACCGGGCGCGCCGTCGTCCAGTGTGTGGTTCGAGGCGGTGGAGCACGCGTCGTACCCCGTGGCCGCCAGCCCCTCCGCCACCTGCGGCGGTGACCTGAACACCGGGTAGCCGCTGTAGTTCCCGTCCGCCCCGTAGACCGTCTCCATATGACAGATCGCCAGATCGGCCCCGGACACCACGGGTTTCACACCCGCGAGCATCGGCCCGAATGCGTAGCCGTCGCCGCCCGCGTCGATGTACGCCTTCTCGATGATCGACATGTGCGGGAGGACGTCGCCGGAGGCGACGAGGGTGAAGCCGCGGCCGTCACCGACGGGGGCCGACGGACCGGGCCGAGGGGACGAACCCCGGTGCTGACAGGCGGCGGTCGCGGTGAGGAGGACAGCGAGGGCAAGGGCGGTGGGTCCCCTGTGTGCGGTCATGGATGAGCACCCCAACCTAGTCACATTTAATGACGAGTCAGTAAGAATCCATACACATCGCCACATACCAGTCAAGTGGGCATACGGGCGCACCGTCGCATGGCGGGTCCGTCCGGCGGCGGACCGTTCGTCGCACCGTTCGCCGACAGGTTCGACCGCCCGCCGCACACCCGTGACCGGCCCCTGTCCCCGCGTCGCGCCCCGCGTTCCCATACGGCCATGACGGCCGGAACCACGATCACCGACGGGACGACCGCCGAAAACGAGCTGGCCGAACTCCAGCGCGAACACGGCCGCCCCCTCTTCGCCCTGCTGCTGCGGCTCTCCGACGGGGACCGGCATCGCGCCGAGGACCTGGTGCAGGAGACCTTCGTGCGCGCCTGGCAGCACCCCGAGGCGCTGCGCGCCGACGACTTCGACTCCGTACGCCCCTGGCTGCTCACCGTCGGGCGGCGGCTCGCCATAGACGCGCGCCGGGCCCGGCAGGCGCGCCCCGCCGAGGTGGGGGACGCGGTGCTGGAGAACGCGCGAGTGATGGCCGATCACGCCGAACGGTCGGTGGCGAGCCTCGATGTGCGCGAAGCTGTGAAGACACTCACTCCCGAGCACCGCGAAGTACTGGTGCAGGTGTACTTCCAGGGGGCGAGTGTGGCGGAGGCCGCCGAAGCCCTCGGTATCCCGCCCGGTACGGTGAAATCTCGCGCGTACTACGCGCTGCGCGCCCTGCGCCGGGTGCTTCCCGGATACGCGGCCGACCTGCGGTGAAACCCATGGCCGAGTCAAACCTCCGTAAAGCGCCTTGCAGAGGACCCCGGTTGAGCAATCAGCTGTCTTCTATCCGTGTTCCGGATGGGGACCCGGGGCCTGGTCTCCAGGCCCGGGGTCGGGCGACGCGCACGCACCGGAGGAAGGCAGGAAGGGATGCTGCACAGAGGTCAAGAGAGCACGGACGGCGCCGGCGGCGGCGAACTGTCCGTCCCGATGGCGTGGTTCTATGCCGAGTACATCGCGGAGGAGCTGCTGCGGACGGGCGACCTGATGCCGCCGACGTCCTTCGAATTCCGTGCGGGGCGGGACGCCCTGGCGCTGACCATCTTCCTCTCGGACGCGGGCGGTGAACTCTCCGGCATCCGGGTCGTGACCCAGCTGGAGACCTGGCTGTCGCTGACGGCGTACGACCAGCCGTGGCAGGACTGGGTGCGCGAGCGCACGGCGCACTTCACCGCCGAGGCGCTGGAGTCGGGCGGCCCGTCGCCGGACCTGGAGCTGGCGGTCGCGGCGTGGCGCTGGCTGGAGGAGACGGAGCTGCTCGCCCCCGACCTGGACGCGGTGCCGGGTGGCGGCGCGGTCCTCGGAGAGGACGACGGCCCAAAGGTCTGGACGCCGGCCTGGCAGCTCGGTCTGCCGCTGGGGCACCTGGCGATCCACCTCTTCTAGCACCGGCACCCCGTGTTCAGGTGGCGGCCACCCGGCTGTCCCGGCCTTGATGAACCAGGTTTTTCGGTCCTGGACCAATCCGCGCGGCGGAGGGCTCCGAATCTTTTGGTTGGCATTGGTCGTGGGGCTTGAGTGATTCGCCGGTCCGGTCCGTACCGGTGGGGGCAGGAAGCAACCCCCACCGCACACCGGCCCGAGGAATTGCCATGTGGTCCCAGGATCGTCATCACGACGTCGGCGCGTACGCGCTGGGCGTGCTGGACGAGGTGGATTCGTTCCACTTCGAGGACCATGTCCGCGGCTGCCCCCAGTGCGCGGTACAGGTCACCGAGTTCCGTCCGGCTGCCCGGCAGCTGATGCTGTACCGCAACGCGACGCCGCGCGCCGTGCACCCCTTCGCGGCCCCCGGCCCCCGGATGCTGGGACGGCTGCTCGACGAGGTGACCGCCCGGCACCGCGCGAAGCGCAGGCGCTGGCTGTTCGCGCTGGCGGCCTCCGTCGTCATCGCCGTGGGCGGCCCCACCGTGGCCGTTCTCGCAGGTCCGGGGGAGGCGCCGGACACCGTCGCCGCCACCGACTCCAAGACGGGCGTGTGGGCCGAGGTCAAGGTCCAGGACCGGATCTGGGGCAGTGACATCGAGCTGAAGGTCAAGGAGGCGGACGGCGCCCACGCCTGCCGGCTCGTCGTGATCGGCAAGGACGGCTCCGAGGAGACGGCCGCCAACTGGAAGTCCCCCGAGGGCGCCGACAAGGCCTCCGAGATGATGGGGGGCACCGCGATGCAGCGCGAGGACATCAGCCACTTCGAGGTGCGCAGCCAGGAGGGCGAGCTTCTGGCGACCCTCAAGGCACCGGCATGGCGCTGAATCGGTCCGCCGGATCCGCCCCGGAATCCGCCCCCGAGTTCGCCACCGAATCCGCCCCCGATTGGTCCGTACCTTCAATGGTTGCGGATCATGGTCGAACCGGTCCGGGACCGCGTCGAGTGGCCCCCGGCCGCACGGCCGCGCTACTTGAGCAACCGTGACAGCCGTCGGTCGGCGAGGGGTCTGCCGCCCGTCTGGCAGGTCGGGCAGTACTGCAGCGAGGAATCGCTGAAGGACACCTCTCGGACGGTGTCACCGCACACCGGGCAGGGCTCCCCGGTCCGGCCGTGCACGCGGAGCCCGCTCTTCTTCTCCGCCTTCAGCCTCCCGGCCGCCAGCCCCCGGGAGCGCTCCACGGCCTCGGTGAGTGTCGCGCGCAGCGCCTCGTGGAGATGCCGGGTCTCCTCCGGCCTCAGCGACGAAGCCAGCTTGAAGGGCGACATCCTCGCGGCGTGCAGGATCTCGTCGCTGTACGCGTTCCCGATGCCCGCGATCAGGCTCTGGTCCCGGAGCGCGCCCTTGATCTGCCGCCGCTCACCCGCGAGCAGCCCCGCGAACCGGGTCACGTCGAACTCGTCGGCGAGGGGGTCCGGGCCGAGCCGGGCGACGCCCGGGACCTGCGCCGGATCCCGTACGACGTACACCGCCAGCCGCTTCTGCGTCCCGGCCTCGGTGAGGTCGAAGCCCTCGCCGGTCTCCAGGGCGACCCGCAGCGCGAGCGGGCTCTTGCCGCCCGGCCGCGGCGGACCGTCCGGCAGCCGGTCCCTCCAGTGCAGCCACCCGGCACGGGCCAGATGGGTCACCAGGTGCAGTTCACCACCGTCCGCCTCGATGCCGAGAAACTTTCCGTACCGCAGTACGCCCGTGATCTCCCGCCCCTCGAACGCGGTGACCGGCGGCTCGTACGTCTTCAGCACACTGATCGCCACGGGCAGCACCCGAACGACTTCATGACCGACGAGGCTCCCGACCAGGAAGTCCCGGAGCGCTTCGACTTCGGGCAATTCAGGCATACGTCAAGGGTGCCATGAGGTGCGTGGGTGGGTGCGGGCGAGTGGGGGGTTGTCTGCGGACCGAAAAGCACGGGCGCAGCCCGTGCTTTTCAGGGGCGCGGGGAACCGCGCGACCAGCCCCACCGGACCCGCACCCCGCCGACGCTCCCGCACCCCCGAGCTACTTGGCGCCCGCAACCCCTCGCTCACCCGGCAGCACGAACTCGCACCACACACACTTCCCCCCGCCCCGCGCCTCCACCCCCCACACGTCCGTCAGCCGGTCCACCAGCAGCAACCCTCTCCCCGACACTCCCGCCTCCCCCGCCTCCCGCCGCCGCGGCAACGCGCTGGAGGAGTCCTCCACCTCGACCCGCAACCGCCGGTCGGACCCGGCCAGCGCCCGCAGCGTCACGATCGCGGACCCCTCCGTGTGCATGAGCGCGTTGGTGATCAGCTCGTCGGCGACGAGCTCGATCTCGTCGGCCCGGTCCCGCGCACCCCAGGTGCGGACGGCCGCACCGATCATGTGCCTGGCCTCGGTGAGCGCCTCGGGGTCGCCGGGCCCGACATGCTGCTGGAGCCGCCCGCCGGGCTGTTCGGCGCTGCGGCTGCGGCGCCGGAGCAGGAGCAGGGCCACGTCGTCGTCGCCGCCCCTCTCCTCCGCCACGTCGATGAGCCGGTCGGCGAGATCGTCCACGTCGTCCGGCCCGGTGGCGACGAGTGCCCTCAGGGTCCGCATGCCGTCGTCGAGGTCGGCGCCCGGCTCCTCGATGAGGCCGTCGGTGCACAGCAGCAGCGTCTGCCCGGGGTCCAGCTCGACGGCGGTCACCGGGTACTCCAGGCCCCCGAACTCGGCGGACAGCCCGAGCGGCAGCCCCCCGTCCACGGTCACCCGGTGACAGGTGCCGTCGGTGTGCCGGATCAGGGGGTCGATGTGCCCGGCCCGGACCACCTGGACCACTCCGGTGGCCAGGTCGGCCTCCGCGTACAGGGCGGTCGCGAAGCGGTCGGTGTCGAGTTCGTGGAGGAAGGCGGAGGCGCGGGCCATCACGGTGGCCGGGGTGTGGCCCTCGGTGGCGTAGGCCTTCAGGACGATGCGGAGCTGGCCCATGACGGCCGCCGCGTGCGTGTCGTGGCCCTGGACGTCGCCGATCACCGCGCCGACGCGTCCGCCGGGCAGCGGGATGAGGTCGTACCAGTCGCCGCCGATGTCCCGGCCGAGAGAGCCCCCGAAGGAGGCGGCCCGGTAGCGGACGGCGATGTCGGCGCCCGGGAAGCTGGGGATGGACCGGGGCAGCATGGCCTGCTGGAGGCCCTCGGCGAGGTCCTTCTCCTGCTCGTAGAACATGGCTCGCTGCAGGCTCTGGGCGATGCTGCTGCCGAGTGCGACGAGGACGTCCCGCTCCTCCCCGGTGAAGCCCCGCCGGTCGCTGTAGAGCAGTCCCATCGCGCCGATCGGGCGGGCCTGCACGATCAGCGGCAGATAGGCGGCCGAGGTGATCTCGAGGTCGGTGATGTGCGGCCACAGCAGCGGATACGACTCGGCGAACTCCTCCGGCGACTCGATGAAGTGCGGTACGAGCTGTCGTACGACCTCGTTCATCGGGTACTTCACGTCGAGGCGGGTGATCCGGGTGCCGGGCACATAGCTGTCCTCGGGGCCGGCGGCGACCATCCGGATCCGTCCGGCCTCGACCAGGCCCATGACCAGGCTGGCGGCGCCGAGGTGGGTGAGGCCGTCGGTGTCCTCCAGGACGTCGATCACGTCCTGGACGGTCCGGGCGTGGGCCAGGGCGGCCGTGATGACCTGGACGACGTTGGTCTGTTTGCGGCGGACCTCGTCGTGCGCGGCCCGCTCGGTGCGGGAGCGGATCTCGCGCAGCTCCCGGGTGGCGTCGCGGACGATGCCGATGACGCGGTAGGGGCGGCCCGTCCCGTCGCGGCGGATGTAACCCTGGGTGTGGGTCCAGCGCAGGGTGCCGTCGCGCAGCCGGATGCGGAAGTAGGCCCCGTAGTTCTCGCTGCCGTCCTTGAGGGCCTGCGAGACGAGGGTGTCGAGTCTGCGGCCCTCCATCGGCGGCACCCGCGGCGACAGGCTTTCGGGTCTGCCGTCGTATTCGTCCGGGCGGATGTCGAAGATCTCGTGGGCGGTGGCGTCCATGTGGAACGCACCGGCGTCGAGGTCCCAGTCGAAGGTGCCCATGAGGTTGAGCGCCAGGACCGGATCCGGGTGGGCGAGCCAGTCGTCCGGGACGTCCGAATCGCTCGCTCCCCGATCAACCATGGGGACACTTTGACAGTATTTGCCCGATTATTCGAGTGGAGAGATCGTCGTCGATCCGCTCACTATCGTCGGTACCGTGGACTGGTTCACCGCACCCGACTACTGGCTGGGCCGACTGCTCTTCCAGCGGTCCCTGGCCGTCGTCTATCTGGTCGCCTTCCTGGGGGCGGCCCTGCAGTTCCGCGCGCTGATCGGCGAGCGCGGCATGCTGCCGGTGCCCCGATTCGTCGAGCGGGTGCCGTTCCGGCGGGCGCCGAGCGTGTTCCACCGCCACTACTCGGACCGTTTCTTCGCGGGGTGGGCCTGGGCGGGCTGCGCGGTGTCGGCGGCGCTCGTCGCGGGGGTGGACTCGCTGCTGCCTCTCTGGGCGGGCATGGTGCTGTGGCTCGTGCCGTGGGCGATGTACCTGTCGATCGTGAACGTCGGCCAGACCTGGTACGCGTTCGGCTGGGAGTCCCTGCTCCTGGAGGTCGGCTTCCTGGCCGTCTTCCTGGGCAACGACGAGGTGGCGCCGCCGGTCGTCGCGCTGTTCCTGGTGCGCTGGGTGCTGTTCCGGGTCGAGTTCGGCGCCGGGCTGATCAAGATGCGCGGCGACGCGTGCTGGCGGAAGCTGACCTGTCTGTACCACCACCACGAGACGCAGCCGATGCCCGGCCCGTTCAGCTGGTTCTTCCACCACCTCCCGAAGCCGTTGCACCGGGTCGAGGCGGCCGCCAACCACGTCACCCAGCTCGTGGTCCCGTTCCTGCTCTTCACCCCGCAGCCGATCGCGACGGCCGCCGCCTCGCTGATGATCCTGACCCAGCTGTGGCTGGTCCTGTCGGGCAACTTCTCCTGGCTGAACTGGATCACGATCGTGCTGGCCGTGTCCGCGGTCGACTTCGGGACGCCGGCGCCGGACACCCCCGAAGCACCTCTCTGGTACACGGTCGTCGTGCTCGCCGCCGCCGCACTGCTCCTCGGACTCAGCTACCACCCGGTCCGCAACATGGTCTCCCGCCGCCAGGTCATGAACCGCTCCTTCGACCCGCTGCACCTGGTCAACACCTACGGGGCGTTCGGCAGCGTCAGCCGGGTGCGGTACGAGGTGGTGGTCGAGGGCACGGCGGACGACGTGCCGCGCGAGGACTCGCAGTGGCGGGAGTACGAGTTCAAGGGCAAGCCGGGCGATCCGAGGCGCTGGCCGCGCCAGTTCGCCCCGTACCATCTGCGGCTCGACTGGCTGATGTGGTTCGCCGCCCTCTCCCCCGCGTACGCCGGCTCCTGGTTCGGCGCCCTGATGGAACGGCTCCTGGAGAACGACCGCGACACCCTCCGCCTGCTCCGCCGCTCCCCCTTCCCCGCCGACGCCCCGCCCCGGTTCGTCCGCGCCCGCCTCTTCCGCTACCGCTACACGACCTGGCGCGAGCTGCGGGAGACCGGGGCGTGCTGGGACCGGACGTACGTACGTGAGTTCATGCCGCCCACGCGGCTGACCACGTCGCCCGCGCGGAGCGCGTAGCGAGGCCACGGACGGACTTGTTCACGGCGGACTCTCGACGCGGGGCCGTGCCGCAGGGCACAGTGCTCCCGTACTCGACCACTACTCACGAGTACGCCCCTCCGTCGCGTACGACACCGACGCGCACGACACCGCCAGGGAGCGCCCGTGACCAGCTGGGTCGGCCGGACCGCCGCCGAGATGTCCGCCGCCGTGCGGGAGAAGCGGGTCACACCGCGTGAGGTGGTGGCGGAGCATCTGGCGCGGATCGAGGCGTTGGACGGGCGGGTCGGGGCGTTCCGCAAGGTACGGGCGGAGGCGGCCCTGGCTGAGGCCGACGAGGTGGCCGGCCGCGCCGAGCTGGCCGAACTGCCCCTGGCGGGCGTACCGGTGGCGATCAAGGACAACCTCGCCGTGCGGGGCGAGTCCACCCGGAACGGGTCCGCCGCGACCCCCGGGACACCGGCCGAGGACGACCATGTGACGGTGGCCCGGCTGCGGGCGGCGGGCGCGGTGGTCGTGGGGCTCACGAACGTGCCCGAGCTGTGTGTCTTCGGCACCACGGACGGCGTCCACGGCACCGCCCGCAACCCCTGGGACACCTCGCGTACGACGGGCGGCTCGTCCGGCGGCAGCGCTGCCGCGGTCGCCGCCGGGCTGGTGCCGCTGGCCCTCGGCAACGACGGAATGGGATCGCTGCGGATACCGGCTGCCAACTGCGGTCTGCTCGGGCTCAAGCCGGGCTTCGGAGTCGTCCCCGCGGACATCGGGCACGGCGACTGGTTCGGCATGTCCGAGAACGGCCCGCTGGCCACGACCGTCGAGGACGCCCGGCTGATGTTCGGGATACTGGCGGGCTCGGACACCGGACGGCCCTGCGGCACCACCCCGCCCTCACCGAGCATCGCCCTGTCCGTGCGCAGCCCCCTGGTCGGCGTGACCGTCACCCGCCCGTACGCCGATGCCGCGCGCCGGGCGGCCGAGCTGCTGGCCGGGGCCGGGCTGACGGTCCGGCCGGCCGATCCGTCGTATCCCGTCTGGCTGGGCACGACCTCGCTGGCGCACTGGACGGCGGGCACCGCGGTGGACGCCGAGGGCCTCGATCCGAAGCTGCTCACCCGGCGCACGCGGGTGCACGCGGCCGTGGGGCGGCGCTTTGTGAAGGGGGTCCGCACGGGCGACCGCCGGGAGCAGCTGCGCCGGCGTCTGGAGCCGTTCTTCGCCGAGCACGACGTGCTGCTCACACCGGCGCTCGCCCGGCGCGGGCCCGCCGCCGCGAACTGGCACGAGCGGGGGTGGCTGCGCAATCTGCTGGTGAACACCAACTACTCGCCGTTGACCCCGCCGTGGAACCTCACGGGCTGGCCGGCGATGTCGGTGCCGTTCGGCACGCTGCCGTCGGGCGCGCCCTGTGCGGTGCAGTTGGTGGGCCGCCCGGGCTCGGAGCCCGAACTCCTGGAGGTGGCGGGCCGGTTGGAGAAGCTGAATCCGTGGCGGCGGACGGCGCCGATCGACTGACCCCGGGACACGGCCCGGCGGCGCCGGAACAGCCCTGTCCGGCCGGAACAGCCTCGTCCGGCCGGCCGCGTCAGAGCGCCTTGTACATGATGTGCAGCCCCACCCGGCCGTCCTTCGGGTGCTCGAACGCGTCCGGGACGGTACCGAGGACGGTGAAGCCGAGTGAGGTCCAGAGACGTACGGCGGGGTTGGTCTCGACGACGGCGTTGAACACCATGCCGCGGAAGCCCTGGATCTCGGCCTCGGTGAGGACATGTGCGGCGAGGGCGCGGCCGATGCCCTGGCCGGCACGGTCGGGGTCGACCATGAAGCCCGCGTTGGCGATGCGGGCGGCGGGTCCGCCGTAGTTGGGGGTGAGGTAGGCCGAGCCGACCACCGCTCCGGTCTCGTCCTCGACGACGTACACGCGCTTCGTGGGCGCCATCCACAGGGTGCGGGCGGCTTCCTCGGAGATGTCCGGGTCCCAGGTGTAGGTCTCGCCGGCGGCGACGACGCGGTGCCAGAACGGCCAGATCCCGGGCCAGTCGTCGGCGGTGGCTTCTCTGATCTGCATGGGCGCGAGTCTGGCACGCCCATGCAGACGGCGATCGTGATCCTGCCGGTCAGTCCACGCTGGGCAGGATGTGGGGCTCCGCGAGGTCGTCCTCGTAGCCCGCCAGTCGGATCGGGGCGGACCTGGCCCACACGTCCAGGCTGCCGAGTTCCTTCTTCGACCGGCCGCCGCCCTCGGTGCGTTCCTTGGGGCGTTGATCGCCATTCGTGTTCTCTGGTGTCACCGCGCACTCCTTATGTGTCGGGTCACCCTCGGGACGTCGGCCCAGCCTGCCGCTGCGCGCCTGACGTCCGCTCGGGTCTGAGTCGATGTCAGTTCGGACGCGGTGGCGCCGGATTACCTGGTGTGAGAGCAGGCCGTGGTGACCGGCTTGTCCCGGGACGGACCGTGGGTGTGGGTGGGACCCATATCAGGCTGTCCGTCCGGTACAGAGTAACCAAATGAGCGGGCGGCCGCTCTATGGGGCTGAAAACAAGAGGTAACTGTCTAGAGTCGTTCAGCGCCCAGCAGGCCACACCCTAGGGCAATTTGACCCATTTGGTAGCTTTTCTCATCACCCGTTCGGCTCAGTACTCGAACCCCGCACCGCCCCGACGACCCATCGGTTCGTCGGCCTCGGCGCGTAGTTCAGGTCCCGTTGGCCGGATCGCAAGCCGACCATGATCTGCTCATGTGCCGCAACGGCATTTCTCACGGGCGGACTCGGGAGGACCGGCGGATGGAACTGCGCAGCGTCGATGAGCTGATGGATCTGCTGCACGCCCGCCGGGGCGGCGGCAGGACGCCGGACCGCCGCCGGGACGGACCGGACCGCACTCCGGGCACCTGTACCGATCCGCACGAGCACGCGCTGCGGACCGCCGCGCTGCTGCGCCGGGGGCGCCCCGCCGACAAGGAGCTCCAGGTGGCCGGCCTGGTCCACACCCTCGGGCAGTTGCTCCGACCGGGTGACGACACGAGCCACGCGGACCTGGCCGCCGAAGCGGTCCGGCCACTGCTCGGCGACCGGGTCGCACATCTCGTACGCCTGCACGCCCTCGGCCCCGACCACCTCGTACGACTGCATGCGGGCGGCTGGGTGGACACCGGTCTCGTCGAGGACGTGCTGACGCTACGCCAGGCGGACGAGGCGGGCCGGTCGGCCGGGGTGGACGCCGGGGTCCTGGAGGACTGGCGCACCGTGCTGGAACTGGTGGCGGACCGGGCGCACCAGACCGAGCGGGACCGCCGCCCCCGTGCGGCCGACCGGGCTGGCCGGGCCGGCCGGGTCGGGGCGTCGTCTCACCACTTGCCGGGCGCGTAGTCCTTCAGGAAGACGCCGTACACGTCCTCGCCCTGCTCGCCGAGCACCACCGGGTCGTAGACGCGGGCCGCGCCGTCGACGAGGTCGAGCGGGGCGTGGAAGCCCTCGTCGGCGAGGCGCAGCTTGTCGAAGTGGGGGCGCTCGTCGGTGATCCAGCCGGTGTCGACCGAGGTCATGAGGATGCCGTCGGTCTGGAACATCTCCTGGGCGCTGGTCCGTGTGACCATGTTCATCGCGGCCTTGGCGGCGTTGGTGTTCGGGTGGCCCGCGCCCTTGTAGCCACGGCCGAAGACGCCTTCCATCGCCGAGACGTTCACGATGTACGCGCGCTTGCTGGTCGCCTTCCTGGCGGCCTCGGCCATGGCCGGGCGGAGCTTGCTGATCAGGATGAAGGGCGCCGTGTAGTTGCACAGCTGGGTCTCCAGCAGCTCCACCGGGGAGATCTGCTCGATGGTCTGCACCCAGGTGTTGCTGTCGACCACGTCGGGAACGAGGCCGCCCGCGTCGATGGCGGTGCCGTCGAGGTGCCGGGCGACGCTGGCGTTGCCCGCGACCAGGGCGAGGTCGGCGACCTGCTGCGCGTCGAGGCCGCTGATGCCGACGGGCAGCGCGGTCAGGCCGTCCACGGCGCCGGAGTTGAAGGCGCCGATGACGTGGTGCGCGGGCAGCTCGCCGGCGGGCAGCGGTGCGCTCTCCCCCTCGACCAGGGCGGCGTAGGCGGAGGGCAGGCGGCGTACGGTCTGGGTCGCGTTGTTGATGAGGATGTCGAGGGGGCCCGCCTCGGCGACCTGGTCGGCGAGGGCGACGGCCTGGGCCGGGTCGCGCAGGTCGATGCCGACGACCTCCAGGCGGTGCAGCCAGTCCGCCGAGTCGTCCATGGCCTTGAAGCGGCGGATGGCGTCCTTCGGGAAACGCGTGCTGATCGTGGTGTGCGCGCCGTCGCGCAGCAGCCGCAGGGCGATGTACATGCCGATCTTGGCGCGGCCGCCGGTGAGCAGGGCGCGCTTGCCGGTGAGGTCGGCGCGGACGTCGCGCTTGCCTCGGTTCAGGGCGGCGCAGTCGGCGCAGAGCTGGTGGTAGAAGTAGTCGACCTCGACGTACCGGGTCTTGCAGGTGTAGCAGGAGCGCGGGCGCTGGAGTATCCCCGCGATCTTCCCGGCCTCGGTCACCGACGACGGGAGAATGCCCTCGGTCTCGTCGTCGATCCGCTGGGCGGAGCCGGTGGCGGTGGACTCCGTGACCGCCTTGTCGTGCGCGGTCTTGGCGGCGCGGCGTTCCTGGCGGCGGCGCTGCTTCACCGTGCGGTAGACACCGGCCGTCGCCCGGCGCACCGCGATCGCGTCGGGGTGGTCGACCTCCAGCTTGTCCAGCTCGTCCAGCACGCTGAGGCACACGGCGAGCCGCTCCGGATCGATGCCCGGGCCGTGCACGACCTCGTCCGTGGTCGCCGGACCGTCCTCTGTCACCGTCATCGCGCTGCCGCTTCCCTGATCCCGTGCGGCGCGCCAACCGCATCCGCCGTCGAACGCGGAATTCTACGGAGCGGCGGCCCCGGTCACCAAAAACCAGCTCCCGCCCCCGCCGCCCCTACCCGTCCCATCCCCCGGGCTGCGCCCCTTCGCCCCCCATCCGCCGCACCCCTTTCAGGGGCGCGGGGAACTGCGCGAACGTGGTCCGGGGCGGAGCCCCGAGTCTGTGACGGGGGTCGAAGGGGGCACAGCCCCTGGGGATGGGACGGGTAGGGGCGGCGGGGGCGAGGAACTCTCCGGTCACCCCCGGCGTGTCACGGCTCACACGCCGCCAACAGGTCCTGGACCTCCCGGGTGACCGCCCGGGAGAGCAGCTCCAGATCCGGAACGGCCTCCGCGTCGGCGACCAGCCCGTAGTGGACGCTTCCCCGGTACGTCGAGACGGCCACGGCGAGCGACTGGCCGTGGGCGAGCGGAGCCAGGGGGTAGATCTCCGCGAGCGGGCAGCCGCCGAGGCGGAGGCCGAGGCTCGGCAGGGGGACGCTGGTGACGAGGATGTCGAACCAGAGGCGGGCCGCCTGGCTGACGAGCGGGCCGCCGAGCCGGTGGCCGAGGGGCAGCACATGATCCGCGAGGAGGGCGACCGCGCCGGCGCCCCGGTTGGGCCCGGCGTCCTTGTTGCGGTCCATCGCCGCGCGCACCGTACGCAACCGCCCGAGCGGGTCCGGGTCGTCCACGGGCAGTTTCATCAGGTACCCGGAGAGCCGGTTGCCCTGCGGGTGCGCCGTACGCGGGCGGCGCCTGGAGACGGGGATCAGGGCCCGGGGCGCGACCCCCTCGCTGCCGTCCCCGCGCTCGTCCAGCCACCGCCGCAGCGCCCCCGCCACCACGGCGATGAGGACGTCGTTGACGGTGCCGCCGACGGTCTTGCGGATCCGGTGCACGTCGTCGAGGTCCACGAGCACCCCGGCGGTACGGCGGGTGCCGCTGGCCTCGGAGGTCAGCGCGGCGGAGGACCGGGCGCCGAGGGTCGCGTCGAGCGTGGTGCGGGCGACGGAGGCGCCGATGTCGAGCGCGCGCCCGAGGTCGGAGAAGGTACCCCGGACCAGGCCGGGCAGCTTGCGCACCTCGTCAAGGAGGCCGCGCGGCGGTTCCGCGGGGCGCGGCCGGGGCGCGGGCATGTCGATGGGGTCCATGACGGCGGCGGCGAGCGTCAGCGCCCGCAGTCCGTCGGCCAGGGCGTGGTGGAACTTGAACAGCACGGCGAAGGAGGTGCCGTCCTCCCCGGGGAGCACATGCGCCTCCCACGGCGGGCGGCCGCGCTCCAGCGGGCGCTCCATCAGCCGGCCGGCCACCTCGTGGAAGTCCGCGGTCGGCGCGTGCAGCCGTACGTGGTCGAAGGGCTCGAAGTCGGTGACGGGCTCCCGGGTCGCGCCGCCGAACGCCAGCGGCAGCCGTACGTCCGGGAGCCATACGTCCCGGATCCGCATCCGCAGCCCCGGTACCGCGGCGGCCCGCGTGGCGAGCAGCTCGGCGGCGTGGGCTCCCGCGGTGGGCGAGTTCGCGGTGAAGACGCCCAGGGCGGCCAGGTGCATGGGATGTTCGGCGGACTCGATGTTCCAGAACGCAAGGTCGAGTGGGGCGAGCAGGTCAGAAGTCAATGGCTTGCCTCGCGTCGACGACGGGTGAGTCAGCAGTCAATCGCTGTTGGCCGATTACGGTCAAGTACGATCAAGCTACGCACAGTTAACATCAGATTACGTCCCACCTCCTGGCGAAGGTGGGACGCATGGGACATCTGTGTTCACCGGGGTCACCCTGACGGACTAAGACACCCGCTGCCCCTTCCCCAGGGCGATCACTCCACCCCTGGAGACGGTGTACAACTCGGCGTCCCGTTCGGGGTTGACTCCGATCGTGGCCCCCGGGGGCACCTGGACGTTCTTGTCGAGCACGGCCCCCCGGACGACCGCGCCCCGCCCGATGTGGACGTTGTCGTGCAGGACCGAGCCCTGGACGACCGCACCCGGGTCGACGACGACACCCGGCGACAGGATGGACCTGGTCACCTGGCCGCGGATCAGACAGCCAGAACTGATGATCGACTCGCTGGCGATGCCGCCCGCGTTGAAGCGGGCCGGGGAGAGCTGGCCGGAGCTGGTGTAGATGGGCCAGCTGCGGTTGAAGAGGTTGAAGGCGGGGCGCTCGGCGATGAGGTCCATATGGGCGTCGTAGTAGGCGTCGAGCGAACCGACGTCTCGCCAGTACCCCTGGTCGCGGGTGGTCTCGCCGGGCACGTGGTTGGCGCTGAAGTCGTACAGCTGCGCCTCGCCCCGGTCGGTGAGCTGGGGCAGGATCGAGCCGCCCATGTCGTGGACGGAGCTCTCGTCCTCGGCGTCACGCTGGAGCGCCTCCACCAGGGCCTTGGTGGTGAAGATGTAGTTGCCCATCGAGGCGAACACGGATTCGGGATCGTCGACCAGGCCCGGCGGGTCGGACGGCTTCTCCAGGAAGCGCTCCACGGTCCGGCCGTCGGAGCCGGGCGTGATCACACCGAAGGACGACGACTCCGTGCGCGGCACGCGGATGCCGGCCACCGTCACGCCCGCGCCGCCCTCGATGTGCTGCGCCAGCATCTGGCGGGGATCCATGCGGTAGACGTGGTCGGCGCCGAACACGGCGACGTACTCCGGCTGTTCGTCGTGCACCAGGTTCAGTGACTGCAGCAGCGCGTCCGCGCTGCCCAGGTACCAGCGCGGACCCAGCCGCTGCTGCGCCGGGACCGGGGTGACGTAGTTGCCCAGCAGGCTCGACATCCGCCAGGTCGTGGTGATGTGCCGGTCCAGCGAGTGCGACTTGTACTGCGTGAGCACGCAGATGCGCAGAATGTCCGCGTTGACGAGATTGGAGAGCACGAAATCCACCAGGCGATACGTTCCGCCGAAAGTCACGGCTGGTTTCGCACGGTCGGCGGTCAAGGGCATCAGCCTCTTGCCCTCCCCGCCCGCCAGTACGATTCCCAGCACCGAAGGTCCACCCCGCCGCATCCCGCCGCCCCTCTACGCCCGCTCGTGCCGAACCCTGTTCCTTGGCCAGCCCTGCTTGAGGGCTTCCTCGACTAGCCCTGTTTGAGGACTTCCTCGTACAGCTGGACCGTCCGCCGGGCGACCGCGTCCCAGCCGAACTCCCGCACCACCCGCTCCCGTCCGGCCTCGCCCATACGGGCGGCCGCCCGGGGATCGGCGAGCACCGAGTCGAGAGCCCGGGCCAGCCGGTCCTCGAAGCCGTCCTCGGCCGACACGAGGAGGCCCGTGACACCGTCCTCCACGACCTCCGGGATGCCGCCGACCCGCGAGGCCACCACGGCCGTGCCGCAGGCCATGGCCTCCAGGTTGACAATACCCAGCGGCTCGTACACCGACGGGCAGACGAACACCGCGGCGTGCGTGAGGAGCTGGATCACATCCGGGCGCGGCAGCATCTGCGGGATCCAGAACAGGCCCTCGCGCGTGCGGCTCAGTTCCGCGAAGAGGTCGCGGAACTCCTGGTCTGTCTCCGGGGTGTCGGGTGCGCCCGCGCAGAGCACGACCTGCACGGCCGGGTCGATGTCCCGTACGGCACGCAGCAGGTGGGGCACGCCCTTCTGCCGGGTGATGCGGCCGACGAAGAGGACGTACGGGCGGCCGGTGTCGATGCCGATGCGGCCGAGGACGTCCGTGCCGTGGTCCGGCCGGTAGAGGGAGGTGTCGATGCCGTTGTGCACGACGTGGAGCTTCGCCGGGTCCAGGGCGGGATAGCAGTCGAGGATGTCGTCGCGCATGGCGCCGGACACGGCGATCACCGCGTCGGCGGACTCCACGGCGGTGCGCTCGGCCCAGCTGGACAGGGCGTAGCCGCCGCCCAGCTGCTCGGCCTTCCAGGGGCGAAGCGGCTCCAGCGAGTGGGCGGTCACGACGTGCGGGATGCCGTGCAGCAGCTTGCCGAAGTGGCCGGCGAGGTTGGCGTACCAGGTGTGCGAGTGGACCAGTTCGCGGCCTTCGAGACCGGCCGCGATGGAGAGGTCCACGGAGAAGGTGCGCAGCGCGTCGTTGGCGCCGTCGAGCGCGGACCAGGGCCGGTGGCGTACGACGCCGCCGCCCGCCCCCTCGCCCCAGCAGTGCACGTCCAGGTCGACGAGGGACCTCAACTCGCGGGCGAGGAACTCGACATGGACACCCGCGCCACCGTAGACGTCGGGCGGATACTCCCGGGTCAGCAGGCCGACTCGCACCCGGAACCCCCTGTCTCAGCGGCTGGTTCCCACATGGTCACCCAGAAGGGTCGGTTGGGGAAGACCACGATTTTCGCGCGGTGGCTCTCCCGGGGTCAGGCACGGCGGCGACGAGGTCAGGTGCGGCGGCGGCCACCGAGGGGCCGCGGGCCGGGCGGCCGGTCGAAGCAGCAGTCCCCGCACAGGCCACCGCCGGGCAGCCGGTAGTAGAGACAGCAGCTGCGGCGGCGGTACGTCACCGGGTCGAGCGTGCCCGCCAGGGCGGGGTGCGCGAACAGCTCGGCGGCGAGCGCGCGGGCCCGACTCGCTTCCTCCGTACGGCCGTTGGCGGCGGCCCAGTGGTCGATCTGGCGCACCGCCCCCATCAGCGCAGAGGCCGCGTTCCCCCACAGCAGGCGCTCGGAGACGGGCAGTTGAGCGCGCAGAGCCGCCGCCAGCGGTACGAGGTGGCCGTCCCGTACGACCTCGCCGATCCGCTCGGCGGGCAGGCTCCGCACCTCGGTCAGCCACAGCTCGTCCGGGGCGCTCGCGTCCGCGTCCCAGCACAGGAGGCCCGGGTCCAGGTCGAGGACGCGGCCGTACAGGGCTGCCGCGCCGAGGGCCACCGACCACAGGCGGGCGGCGAAACCGAGGTGGGCGATGGAGGCGGCCACGCGCGGTTCGGGCGCCCGCACACTCCGCGCGACCTTCCGGACACGGAAAATTACGGGATTCGCGTAAACCTCCCTTTCCACATGGGCATCCCGTGCCGCATAGGCCTCCGCGAGGGTGGGCAGGGGACCGTGCGGCGGTTCGCCCGTGCGTAGTACGAAGAAACCGCCGAGGGCCGAGAGGGCGTCGAGGCCGGGGTCGTGATCCACGAGGACGAGTAGTACCAGGGCCCGGGGGCGTGTTCACCTGTGGGCTTGCACTCCGTGTCACCCACCCTGGGTATGACGGTGGGCCCGTCGTACTCCAACGGCAGTAGGACTCATTGAGTGCTCAGGTACGACGACGCGAACACTTTCGCGAGGCATCGTGGTCACTATGAAAGCCGAGCGTTCACCGCGCCGGGCCCGGAGCCCCCGCGCTTCGCTGAGGAGCAGCTCATGAGTGCCCTCGCGTTGTCCGTACTGTTGTCGTTCGTCTCCGCCGTCGCGTACGCGGGCGGGGCGATCGTCCAGGAGCGTGTCGCGGTGTCCTCCCCCGCCCCGTCCTACGCGCCGCTGCGCCGGCCGGTCTGGTGGGCCGCCGTCGGACTGAACGGCCTCGGTGGGCTGCTGCACGTGGTGGCCCTGGCCTACGGCCCCCTGAGCGTGGTGCAGCCGCTCGGTGCGCTGACCATCGTCTTCGCCCTGCCCATGGCGGCTCTGTTCGTGGGCCGCAGGGCGGGTGCGACTGCCTGGCGGGGCGCGATCATGGCGACGGTGGGTCTCGCGGGCCTGCTCTCCCTGGTCGGCTCGGCCGACGTGCAGTCGCTGGACACCACCCAGCGTGTGCTGGTGGCCGTGGTCAGCGGTGGCGCGGTGGCCGCACTGATGGTGGCGGGCCGCGCCGCGCACCGGCACCCGGCGGTGCGCAGCATCCTGCTGGCGGTCGCCTCCGGTGTCGCGTTCGGCATGTCCTCGGTCTTCACGAAGACGGTCGCCGTCGACTGGACGGACGGCGTCGCGCTCTCCGACGTGCCGACCCTCGCGGTCATAGGCGTCTTCGCGACGGCCGGTCTGCTGCTGTCCCAGGCCGCCTATCGGGGCGGCGGCCTCGCGGCCCCGCTCGCCACGCTCACCGTGGTGAACCCGGTGGTGGCGGCCGCGGTCGGCATCACGATGTTCGGCGAGACGTTCCGCTACGGCACGGCCGGCACCCTCCTCGCGCTGGGCTGCGGCGTCGTCGCGGCGGGCGGTCTGATCCTGCTGACCACCGAGCGCCTCGGCGACGAGGTCCGGGCCGAGCGGACCGACGAGGAAGCCCCGGTCACGGCCGCCGACCGGCAGTCCCTGGCCCTGGAGGAGCTGCTCGCGGGGCTTCCGCGGCGCACCGCGGAGATCCCGGCCGCAGGCGACGCCATCGGCCTGGACAAGCGCGTGGTCGTACCGGCCCCGTTCCTGGGGAGGAGCGCGGCGGACGAGGACGACGCACCGCCCGGCCTGCTGCTGCAACCGTTCCACGGCGAGCTGTACGTGCCCAGGACACTTCTCGACCGGCACCGCGACCGCGTGAAATCCTGAGCGGGAGGCCCGGACCGGGCCTCCCGCTCCGGGTCCGGGCCTCCCGCACCGCGTCAGATCCGCACCCCTCCCGCACGCAGGTAGGCGATCGGATCGATGTCGCTGCCGAAGCCGGGCCCCGTCCGCACCTCGAAGTGCAGATGCGGGCCCGAGCTGTTGCCGGTGGAGCCGGAGCGGCCGATGCGCTGGCCCGCGCCCACGTTCTGGCCGGCCTTCACGGAGATCGCCGACAGATGGGCGTACTGCGTGTAGCGGCCGTCGGCGTGCCGGATCACCACCTGGTAGCCGAAGGAGCCGCCCCAGCCCGAGGTGACGACCTCACCGGCGGCCACGGACTTCACGGAGCTGCCGGTCGCCACGGGGAAGTCGACGCCCGTGTGGTAGCCCTTGGACCAGGAGGAGCCCGAGGCCCGGTAGGGCGTGCCCAGGGAGGCACTCACCGGGGCGACGAAGGACGCCGACTCCTGCCGCTTCTCGGACGGCTGCTCCTTCTGCTTCTGCTCCTTCTGAACCTTCTTCTGTTCTTTCTTCTGCTCTTTCTGCTGTTCCTTTTTCTGTTCCTTCTTCTGACCCGTCGTGTTCAGGCTCAGCCGCTGTCCGGGGACTATCACGTCCGGATCGGAGCCGATGGTTCTGCGGTTGGCCTCGTAGAGCTTGCGCCAACCGCCCCTGACCTCACGGGAATCGGCGATCTCGGAGAGGGTGTCGCCCTGGACCACCGTGTACATCTCGACCCTGCCGGCCTGTGACTGTGGCGTGGTCTGGGGTTTCACGTCCCCGATCGTGAGGCCGGCGGGGCCCGAACACGTGGGCCAGGCCCCGGGGCCCTGCCCGTCGAGGACCTTCTCGGCGATCGCGATCTGCTGTTCCTTGGTGGCCAGGTCCGCGCGGGCGGCGTAGGCCGTACCGCCGAAGGCCTCCCAGGTGGACTGGCTGAACTGGAGACCGCCGTAGTACCCGTTCCCGGTGTTGATGTTCCAGTCGTTGGTGGACTCACAGGCCGCGACCTTGTCCCAGGTCTCGACATCGGCCGCTTCCGCGACCCCGGTGCCGATCAACGGGAGCGCCATCCCGGCGCCGCCCGCCGTGACGGTGAGTGAAGCGCGGTTGATCCTGTTCGGCTGGTACCGGCGGTGCCGACCGCGTACGGCCATGGAGAAGCCCCCTCGCATATGCCATGAGCCGCAAAAGTAAGTGCCCCGAACCGGCCATGACAAGACGAAAAACCAGCCGCTCCCGTCCCACGAATGGCGAGTAAGCAACCTGCTCCGGCGCGTAAGTGCCCCCGTCCGGCGCGCGAGTGAGCAGGGACGGCGCACAAGCAACCGGGTTGCGCCCCCATTGAGGCAGGTAGGGCCCTTCCCGCGTACTCAAGCCCGGCAGGCCGCGCAGTGCGGACGGGGCCGGTGCACGTCAGGATGGCCCGAAGGACAATACTGGCGTGCAGGAACGGCACCACCGATATCAGGACCCATAGGAGCCAACCGTATGAGCACTTCAGCCCAGATCGGCGTCACCGGCCTCGCGGTCATGGGGAGCAACCTCGCCCGCAACTTCGCCCGCAACGGCTACACGGTCGCCGTCCACAACCGCTCCGCGGCGAAGACCCACGCGCTGATCAAGGAGCACGGGCACGAGGGCGACTTCATCGCGGCCGAGACCGCCAAGGACTTCGTGCAGGCGCTGGAGAGGCCCCGGCGCCTGGTCGTCATGGTGAAGGCGGGCGGGCCGACGGACGCGGTGATCGAGGAGTTCGCGCCGCTCCTGGAGCCCGGCGACATGATCATCGACGGTGGCAACGCGCACTTCGCCGACACCCGCCGCCGGGAGGCCGCGCTGCGCGACCAGGGCATCCACTTCGTCGGCGCCGGCATCTCCGGCGGCGAGGAGGGCGCGCTCAACGGGCCGAGCATCATGCCGGGCGGCCCGGTCGAGTCGTACGACTCCCTCGGCCCGATGCTGGAGAAGATCTCCGCGAAGGCCTCCGACGGCGCGCCGTGCGTCACGCACGTGGGGCCGGACGGCGCCGGGCACTTCGTGAAGATGGTCCACAACGGCATCGAGTACGCCGACATGCAGCTGATCGGCGAGGCGTACCAACTGCTGCGCGATGTGGCCGGATACAGCCCCGCGCAGATCGCGGAGATCTTCCGTACCTGGAACACCGGGCGGCTCGACTCGTATCTGATCGAGATCACGGCCGAGGTGCTGGCGCACGTGGACGCCGCCACCGGCAAGCCGTTCGTGGACGTGGTCGTCGACCAGGCGGAGCAGAAGGGCACCGGCCGCTGGACCGTCCAGATCGCGCTGGACCTGGGCGTTCCGGTCTCCGGCATCGCCGAGGCCGTCTTCGCGCGCTCCCTGTCGGGCCACGCCGCGCTGCGCGACGCCTCCCGCTCGCTGGCCGGCCCCAGGGCCACGCCGCTCAGCGCGGCCGAGGCGGGCGCCTTCGCCGACCGGGTCGAGCAGGCGCTGTACGCCTCCAAGATCGTGTCGTACACCCAGGGCTTCCACGAGATCGACGCGGCCCGTGACGAGTACGACTGGAACATCGACCTCGGCAAGGTGGCGTCGATCTGGCGGGGCGGCTGCATCATCCGCGCGGCCTTCCTCGACCGGATCCGTGCCGCGTACGACGCCCGGCCCGACCTGCCGAGCCTGCTCTCCGACGACGCGTTCGCCCAGGAGATCGCGGCGGCGCAGGACGACTGGCGCGAGGTGCTGGTGGCCGCGACGCGTCAGGGTGTGCCGACGCCCGGGTTCGCGGCGGCGCTGGCGTACTACGACGCGCTGCGCGCCGAGCGGTTGCCCGCGGCGCTCACGCAGGGGCAGCGGGACTTCTTCGGGGCGCACACGTACCGGAGGGTGGACCGGGAGGGGTCGTTCCACACGCTGTGGGGACAGGGCCGCGGTGAGGTCGAAGCCTAAAGGAGCGAGAGCGCGGATCGGTCGACGGCCGCAGGTCGTCGGTGGCTGGTCGCGCAGTTCCCCGCGCCCCTGAGGTGGGAGATGTGGCCCGGCATGGAAACGTCCATGCCGGGCCTTTCTTCTGCCACCTGACCACTTGCTAGGACAAGGGTCCCGGCCTCGGCTCCCCCGGCACCGGGTCCGGGCCCGGGGGGTTCGGCACCGGGTCCGGGGTCGGGGTGGGACGGGGGTCGGGGGTGGGGACGGGGTCGGGGAACGGGGGCTGCGGGAAGGGTTCCGGACGGTCGGGGCCCGGTCCCGGGGTGGGGCCGGGGCGCACGGGGTCCGGGTCTGGGTGTGTCATCGCGTCCTCCAGCCATGAGGTACGTCGGCGATGGACCGGTGGCACGGGTACCCGTCCCCCGCACGGGCAGTCCCCCGGTCGACGGGAGCCGCCGTGCCGGCTCCCGCCGACGGATTCCTCAGAAGCCCTCGGGGTGGGCGATCAGCCAGTCCTTGGCGGCCCGTAGCAGCTCCGGACCGACGGCCGGGGCCTCCTCGGGGTGGCGTTCAGCCCACCTGACGACGTAAGGGCACAGCGGCGCGACGACGACGCCCTCGCGGGCCGCGATGCCGTACAACTCCCGGGCCAGTGAGCCCGCGATGCCCTGTCCCTCGTGTGCGGAGTCGACGATCGTGTGGACCGGGACCAGCGCGCCCTGTGGGGATTCGAGGACGAAGTACTGGATGTGACCGGCCAGTTCGTCGCCGGCGAAGGCCTCCAGCCGGCCGGCTGCCCGGTCGTCACGGATCTGTACGTCGCTCATGGCACTCCTCGCGTGCGGATCAGTGACGCCGGGCGGCCGCGTGGCCTCAGACGGTGACGGCCTGCGGGCTGCGCCGCTGGTCCGAACCCGGCACGGGCTCGGAGGCGTCCGAGCCCAGGGCCACGATCCGGTTGTCGCGGTCCACGTGCACGATCCTGGGCTCCAGGGCACGGGCCTCGGCGTCGGAGACCTGAGCGTAGCTGATGATGATCACCAGGTCCCCGGGATGGACGAGATGGGCCGCGGCACCGTTGATCCCGACGACCCCCGACCCTCGCTCGCCCTCGATGACGTACGTCTCCAGACGGGCGCCGTTGGTGATGTCGACGATGTGCACGAGCTCGCCCGGCAGCAGGTCGGCGGCGTCCAGCAGGTCGGCGTCGATGGTCACGGACCCGACGTAGTGCAGGTCGGCCTGGGTGACCGTGGCGCGGTGGATCTTGGACTTGATCAAAGTTCGCAGCATCTTGGACTCCTGGAAGACGGCTCCCTGCCTGCTTTCTGCAGGTCAAGGGCTTTCTTCACCCTACACGGGCGCACGTTGGACTCGAAGACTGTGAGGAACATCGCTTCATTCTGACGCGAAGGCTCCCTGCCTGCGCTTCCGTACGAACCAGGCTGTCATATCGCCGCCGACCAACCACCTGTTCGAACGCCGGTCTCGGAATGCTCGAGGACCGACTCTGACCAGACACAGACTTATCTGACGATACGTCAGATAAGCGCTTGCGTAACCGGAAGGGAAGACACACCGCCTTCCGTAAGCACCTGTTCCACGTTCGCAGGCTCCACTCCCACGCACGTGGGCAGATGCTGGATCGCGGCGGACTCAGTTCAGACCAAGTGCCTTGCTCATCGTGGGCGTGGACCACCGCAGACCCCGATCCCACCACCCCCAGAAGCAAGCGCGACCAGGTATCCGAGTGATGGATCAACTCGCCCGGCTGCACGGGCTGCTGTAGGAGCTGCGACGCCGGAACCGGAAACTTGAGCAGGAGAACGCCTTCCTGAAAAAGCCCGCAGCGTAATTCGCGAGGGATCCCCGGTAGCGAGCAAGTACGAGTTCATCGATTCGATGAGAACGGGCGGGTTACACCGCATTTTCTCGTTGCAACGGCGGTAGAGGCGGGATGGACGCGACGACCGCCTCTCAGGCGTTCTCGTCATGGATCCGCGCACCCAGATCCTCCGCCCACTCCAGCGCCCACGCCTTGAGTTCTTCGATCTGTCGGGAGGTGAGCCCGTACGCGGTGTAGTCCTCATCCTCGTACCAGTCCGCGCCGATGAGCCGGTCCCGGAGGTCTTCGAGGCTGAACTCGTCGTGGGCGCGGCGGCGGCCCAGGGATTCGAGGTCGGCGATGGAGCGGTGGCGGGAGGCAGCCTGGACGTCGATGAGGTCGCGGACGGTGCCGCGGTCGGCGAGGGCACGGACCTTGGTGCCGATCACGTCGTCGAGGGAAAGAACGGGGCCGTAGGGGGTCTGGGCAGGCGGAGCCCAGAACGCCTCCTTGAGGACGTCGACCTCGCACTCCTCGCCGGTGTCCGGATCGGTGACGAGGAACCGGCCGCTGAGGGGATCGGTCTGGACGTGCGTGGTCCGCCATCCGCGCGCACTGAGGCCTGCTGTGAGTGAGGCGACGATCTCCTGCATCGGAGCGGGGTTCTCGGTGGCGACGTCGAGGTCACGGCTGAAGCGTTCGACCAGGCCGTGGGCCTGCACGGCGTATCCACCGGTGAGGACCAGCGGGTAGGGGGAGCCGAGGTCGAGGATGTCAGCGAGGAGACGCTCGTGGAGCGGAGTGAGCTTCACGCGGCGGTCGTATCGGCGAGAGCAGTGCGGAGCAGCTCAGGGAAGGCGTCCTCCCAGACCTCGCGGATGTAGGGACTGATCAAGCGCCGCAGGACGGGCCACTGCTCGGTGAGCAGCCGGTGATGCAGGAGAGCCACCAGGTCCTCACTCAGTCCTTCGGCGAGGACGGTCCGGTAGAGCGTCATGCGGGACTTCGCACGGTCCAGGCTGTAACTCGTCCTCCCGGACCAGACGATGTGGAGGGGCAGGTCCACGTTGCCCTCGACGGGGCCGGCCAGCTCCTGCAAGCGCTCGGGCAGTCGGCTACGGTAGCGGTCTCGCAGCACCTCGGCACGGGGGTCGTTGATCGTCGTGTCCATGCATCCAGTATCGCTGCTGGGAGGCGGCGGCATGGCGGATACGGAGGCTCCCCTGTCGCATGTACGGGTCGGGCGCCGCCCGTCCCTCCCTCGGACACGCATCATGGCCTACCCGTGCTGCCCCCAGGTGGCGGGGCAACCAGCTGACCTGCCGACCTTGGACCAGCCCCGCTCGCAGCCGAGGTGATCGTGGCGCAGCAGGTCACGCGGCGAACGTTCCCAAGCGGGAGCCAGGCGCCTGTGTCCAAACCCCCTGTCATGGCGGCCACCTGGTCAGCAAGCTGGGACGCTCCCGCGCCCGATGCTGACCGTTTGCTGACCCGAGCGGGGTGGAAAACATGGGTGATCCCGCGGGCCCGGACGACGACGGGCTTGCTCCCGATCGGTCCCAGGCCATCCTGGAAGCGGCCAAGGAGGTCGCCTCGCTGCTCAAGGCCGGTGAGCACTCCTTCGCGCTGGCGGGCGGGGTCGCTGTGTACGCGCACGGCGGCCCGGGGACGCTCCAGCACGACGTCGACTTCTGTGTGCTGCCGGAGGACATCGGCGCGGTCACCGGCACGCTTCAGGCCGCTGGGCTGACCGTGGTCGAGCCGCCCGAGGTCTGGCTGCTGAAGACGCGGAGCCAGGGCCAGGAGGTCGACCTGATCTTCCGGCCGTCCCGGGCGCCGGTCAGCCGGGAACTGCTGGACCGGGCAGAGGTGCTGTCGGTCCAGTCCGTGTGGATGCCCGTGCTCGCCGCGACGGATCTGCTCGTCGGGCGCCTCCGGGCGTTCTCCGAGCACTACTGCGACTTCGGTGCCGTGCTGCCGATCGCCCGCACCCTGCGCGAGAAGATCGACTGGAGCCGGGTACGGCAGGAGTGCCGAGCCGATGCAGGCGGCCTTCCTCTATCTGCTGGAACGCCTGAATGTGATCGAGCCGGAGGAGACCGGCGATGGCGACAGGACATGACCACTCACCGGTGAACGGGCCGGGGAACCGTGCCGCACACCCGGCGGCGCACTCCGAGTACCGCATAGCCCACCTGGAGGAGCGGCTCGCCCGGAGCGAGCTGGCCGAACTCGGGATGCGGATCGAGGCACGCGGCGACGCCGTGCACATCACCGGCTCGGCGTCCACCCCGGCCGACCGGGAGAAGATACTGCGCATCGCGGCGGAGGAACTGCCGGGCGTGGCCGTGCGGGCCGACATCGCGCTGGCCGACGTCACCGTGCCCGACCACCGTCCCGAGGAGCTGTCGTGATCCGGGTCGCGGCCGTCGGGGACATCCATCTGGGCCCGGACAGCCGAGGTCTGCTCCGCCCTGCCTTCGACACGCTGCCCGACCACGCCGACCTGCTGCTGCTCGCCGGGGACCTCACCCGCCACGGCACGCCGGAGGAGGCCCGGGTCGTCGCCGGTGAGGTGGCGGGGCTGCCGGTTCCGGTGATCGCCGTCCTCGGGAACCACGACCACCACGCCGAGCGCCCCGAGGACGTGACGGCCGTGCTGCGGGACGCGGGCGTGACCGTACTGGAGGGCGAGGGAACCGTCGTCCGGGTCGACGGGGTACGGGTCGGGGTCGCCGGGACGAAGGGGTTCGGCGGCGGCTTCGCCGGGCGCGGCGGCAGCGAGTTCGGCGAACCCGAGATGAAGGCCTTCGTCCGTCACACCCGGGCACTCGCGGACGAGCTGCGCCGCGCCCTCGACGCGTTGGCGCAGGACGGCTGCGCGGTCCGTATCGCGCTCACCCACTTCTCCCCCGTACCGGACACGCTCGTCGGTGAGCCACTGGAGAGCTACCCCTTCCTCGGCAGCTATCTGCTGGCCGAGGCGATGGACGAGTCCGGCGCCGACCTCGCCGTCCACGGCCACGCACACTTGGGCACAGAACACGGCATCACCAGCGGTGGTGTACGGGTCCGCAATGTCGCCCAGCCGGTCATCCGGCGCGCCTTCGCGGTGTACCGGCTGCCGGTGGACCGGGCGCACGGTGCGGGAGCGGACGGTGCGTAGGGCCCGTCGCCCCGGCCGGGGGTGTCGGCCGTCCCGGGCCCTCGCGCGGCGCCCTTGGCGAGCCCCGAGGCGGGGTCTTTGTCCGGCGACTCGGACCTCGCCGTCGACGTGAGGGAGAACGGGCAGTCCGGGTGCCCGCGGTTCTCCTTCTCACGGTCCGGCCGGTGCACCGCGGTTCCCCGGAGTCCGAGCCGATCGGTGCCGCCCGCGCGGCGACCGGTGTCGGGGGATGGACCCCGGGGAACCGCGGGCCTCCTACGCGGCTCACACGGCGGCGACCGGCGCCTCCACGACGGACTCCGCCGTCTTCTCGAACTGCGTCCGGTACAGCTCCGCGTACCGTCCGTCCGCCGCGAGCAGTTCCTCGTGCCGGCCGCGTTCCACGATCCGGCCGGCCTCGACGACGAGGATCTGGTCGGCGGTGCGTACGGTCGACAGGCGGTGGGCGATGACCAGGGCGGTCCTGCCCTCCAGCGCCTCCACGAGGGCCTCCTGGACGGCGGCCTCCGAGGTGTTGTCGAGGTGGGCGGTGGCCTCGTCGAGGATGACGACACGCTGGCGGGCGAGGAGCAGGCGGGCGATGGTCATGCGCTGACGTTCGCCGCCTGAGAGCCGGTAGCCGCGTTCGCCGACGACGGTGTCGAGGGCGTCGGGCAGGGACCGTACGAGGTCGTCGAGGCGGGCCCGGCGCAGGACGTCCCACAGGTCGTCGTCCGTGGCGTCGGGGCGGGCGAGAAGCAGGTTCGCGCGGACGGTGTCGTGGAAGAGGTGGCCGTCCTGGGTGACCATGCCGAGGGTGCCGCGCAGCGACGCGGCGCTGAGGTCGCGTACGTCGACGCCGCCGACGCGGACGGTGCCCGCGTCCGTGTCGTACAGCCGCGGCAACAGTTGGGCGACGGTCGACTTGCCGGCGCCGGAGGAGCCGACGAGGGCGACGGTCTGGCCGGGTTCGGCGCGGAAGGAGACGCCGTGCAGGACCTCGGTACCGCCTCGGGTGTCGAGGGAGGCCACCTCCTCCAGGGAGGCGAGGGAGACCTTGTCGGCGGACGGGTAACCGAAGCGGACGTCGTCGAACTCCACGGCCACGGGGCCCTCGGGCACCTCACGGGCGTCCGGCTTCTCCTCGATGAGCGGCTTGAGGTCCAGCACCTCGAAGACGCGCTCGAAGCTCACCAGGGCGCTCATGATCTCCACGCGCGCCCCGGCCAGCGCGGTCAGTGGTGCGTACAGCCGGGTCAGCAGCAGCGCCAGGGACACGATCGCGCCCGCCTCCAGGGTGCCGCGCAGTGCGAACCAGCCGCCGAGGCCGTACACCAGGGCGAGCGCGAGGGCCGAGACGAGGGTGAGGGCGGTGATGAACGCCGACTGCGCCATCGCCGTCCGGATGCCGATGTCCCGTACCCGGCCGGCTCGTTCGGCGAACTCGGCGGACTCGTCTCCGGGCCGTCCGAAGAGTTTCACCAGGGTGGCACCGGGCGCCGAGAAGCGCTCGGTCATGCGGGTGCCCATGGACGCGTTGAGGTCGGCCGCCTCCCGCTGGAGCCGGGCCATGCGGCTGCCCATGCGCCGGGCGGGGATCACGAAGACGGGCAGCAGGACGAGTGACAGCAGGGTGATCTGCCAGGAGAGGGTGAGCATGACGGCGAGGGTGAGCAGCAGGGTGACCAGGTTGCTCACCACTCCGGACAGGGTGTTGCTGAAGGCGCGTTGGGCGCCGATGACGTCGTTGTTGAGACGACTGACGAGCGCTCCCGTACGAGTACGTGTGAAGAACGCGACCGGCATGCGCTGCACATGATCGAAGACGGCGGTCCGCAGATCGAGGATGAGTCCCTCGCCGAGCGTCGCAGACAGGCGGCGGCCCAGCAGGCCCAGCGCCGCTTCGGCGACCGCGATGAGGGCGATGAGCACGGCAAGGCGGACGACGAGGGTCTCGTCCCCGGCCGACACGATCACGTCCACGACGCTCCCCGCGAGCACCGGCGTCGCCACGGCGAGCAGCGCGGTGACGACACTGAGGGCGACGAACCACGCGATACGGCGACGATGTGGACGGGCGAAGGCGCCGATACGCCGTAGCGTCGCGCGGGCGAAGGGGCGGTTCTGTTGCTGGGCGGTCATCAGGCCCTGCAGCTGGGTCCAGGCGGTGATCTCCATACTCATACGGAGGACGCTAGGACCTCGACCAAGCTTGAGGTCAAGGCCGCGGGACGGCGCACGCCATGGCGCGGTGAGAACGGTGGCGAGGCCCGGTTGGGACGGTGGAGAGGCCCGGTTGGGACGGTGGAGAGGCCCGGTTGGGACGGTGCCGAGGCCCGGTTGGGACGGTGTACGTCCCGACGCGATGAAGTCCGCCGTCGGTCAGCCGCCGTCCCCGCGCCCGCAACCCCCTGTTGGCCGGGCCCGGAGAACCTCTCCCGGTGTGACAGCGATACCACTCCCCCGACGGCCCACCCGGCGTGTTCCGGTGCGGCGGATCCTCTGTCTGCTGCCCCTCGTGATGGTTCTGGTGGTCGCCGTGCGGCACCGTTCCGTTCTGGCCGAGGGCTTCACCCACCTGGCGACCGCCCGGTGGCCCTGGCTGGTCGCGGCGGTCGGCGTGACCTGTCTGACGTGGGTCGCGGCGGCCGTGACCCGGCAGGGGGCGCTCGTCGAGCGGCTGCCGACGGGGCGGCTGGTGGCCACCCAGTTCGCGGCGGGCGCGGCGAACCATCTGCTGCCGACCGGCCTCGGCGCGAGCGCGGTGAACCTACGGTTCATGACGGTGTGCGGGGTGTCGCTGTCCCGTTCTTCGGCGGCGCTCGCGCTGTATCTGCTCGCCGAGTCCGTCGCCCGCGTCGGCCTGCTGGTGGCTCTGCTGTTCGCGTTCCCGCGGGCACTGCGACTCGGCCCGCTCCTGCCCGACGGCACGTCGACTCCCCTGCTGATCACGGCCGTCGCCGTCGCGTGCGCCGCCGTGGCCGTGGCTCTCCTCGTACGACGGCTGCGTACGGCCGTGTTCGGGTTCGTGCGCACGGCGCTGGGCGAGGCCCGTTCGGTGCACATGCGGCCGGCGCGTGTGCTGGCGCTCTGGGGCGGTTCGCTGGCGTTCCCGGCGCTCCAGGCGGCCGTACTGGTCGCCGTGGGGCTGGCGTTGGGGCTCGACATCCCGGTGACGCACATGGCGCTCGCGTATCTCGCGGCCACGGTCGCTGTCGCCCTCGTGCCCACTCCCGGCGGTCTCGGCTCGGTGGAGGCCGCGCTCGTGGTCGCCCTGGTGGCGGCCGGCGGTCCGGTGGCCGTGGCGACCGCGGTGGTGCTGACGTTCCGCGTCATCACGGTCTGGCTGCCGCTGCTGCCGGGCGCGTTGACGCTCGGCGCGCTGGTCCGGCTGAAGGTGATCTGACGCCGGATGAGGTGCCGGCCGGTGCCGGAAGGAGAACACCGGCCGATCCCGGAAGAGGACACCGGCGGATCCCGGAAGAGGACACCGGCGGATCCCGGCGGATCCGGGAAGAGGACACCGGCGGATCCGGGAAGAGGACACCGGCGGATCCCGGCGGATCCCGGCGGATCCGGGAAGAGGACACCGGCGGATCCGGGAAGAGGATGTTGCCCTGATCCGGCGGGCGGAGGCGGCCGTACCGCGGTGCACATCCGGACATTCCTGTGGACGCGGGGCCGGTCGTCGGCCGATCCACGCAGGTCCGGTGCCGATCAGCTGTGCGGATACGGCAGGATGAGCGGTCGCGCCCGACGTCGTACACGCATCCGGGCAGGCGCTGATCGTGCATCTCGAATTCGAGCAGGTGGCAAGGTGACGACACATCACATACGGCCCACGGGACCTGACATACGGCCCGTCGGCCGCTCCGCGCGTCACTCGGGAGGTGACCGATGACCCGGGCCCTCACCCTAGACGACTACCTCGTGGCCGGAATCACTCTGGCCGCGGGCCTGTTGGCCGCGTTCCTGCTGCGGCTGCTGCTGCGCTGGCTCGGCGGCCACGCCACGAAGACCCGCTGGGGCGGTGACGACGTCATCGTCGACACACTGCGCTCCCTGGTCCCCTGGGGCGCGTTCGTCGGCGGCGCGGCCGCCGCGGCGGCGGTGCTGCCACTGACGAAGACCGTGCAGCACAACGTGAACCAGTGCCTGACGGTGCTGTTCATCCTCGTCGCCACGATCACGTCGGCCAGGGTGATCGCCGGCCTGGTGCGTTCGCTCGCCCAGTCCCGGGCCGGGGTCGCGGGTTCGGTCACGATCTTCGTGAACATCACCCGGGTCACGGTCCTCGCGATCGGCTGCCTGGTGATCCTGCAAACCCTGGGCATCCCGGTCGCCCCGCTGGTCACGGCACTGGGCGTCGGCGGTCTCGCGGTGGCGCTGGCCCTCCAGGACACCCTTGCCAACCTCTTCGCGGGCATCCACATCCTCGCGTCGAAGACGGTCCAGCCGGGCGACTACATCAAGCTGAGCAGCGGCGAGGAGGGCTATGTCGTCGACATCAACTGGCGGCAGACGACGATCAAGTCGCTCTCCAACAACCTGGTGATCATCCCCAACGGCCAGCTCGCCGGCACCAACATGACCAACTTCAACCAGCCCGAGCAGGACATGACCCTGCTCGTGCAGGTGGGCGTCGGCTACGACAGCGACCTGGAGCATGTCGAGCGGGTCACCAACGAGATCATCGCCGAGACCATGAAGGAGGTCGAGGGCGCGGTCCCGGATCACGAGCCCGCCGTGCGCTTCCACACCTTCGGTGACTCCCGCATCGGAATGACCGTGATCCTCGGGGTCGGGGAGTTCAGCGACCAGTACCGGATCAAGCACGAGTTCATCAAGCGCCTGCACAAGCGGTACCGGGCCGAGGGGATCAGCGTGCCGGTGCCCCGGCGGGCGATCACCTTGCAGACGGGCGGGGGCAGCGTGGAGATCCCGCATCAGCGTGAGGCGTCGGTCGAGGTGGCGCCCTAGGTGTTCGTCCCCGCGCCCCTGAAAAGGGGCGCGGGGAACTGCGCGAACGGGGTCCGGGGCGGAGCCCCGAGTCTGTGGCGGGGGCCGAAGGGGCACGCGGCCCTTGAAGATGGGACGGGTAGGGGCGGCGGGGGCGGAGAACATCCGTGGGGTCACGCACCCCCACACCCCGGCCCCTGTCGAGTCCCGCCCGCGCACGAGATATCTTGATGTCGAGCAATGTTGCAGACGTGGAGCGGAGCACCCGGTGACTGACTCGACCATCATCTACACGCACACTGACGAGGCGCCCGCCCTGGCGACCCACTCGTTCCTGCCCGTGATCAAGGCGTACGCCTCGCAGGCCGGTGTCTCCGTCGAGACCCGTGACATCTCGCTGGCCGGGCGCATCATCGCCGTCTTCCCGGAGTACCTGGAGGAGGGCCAGCGCATCCCGGACGCCCTCTCGGAGCTGGGCGAGCTGGCCAAGACGCCCGCGGCGAACATCATCAAGCTGCCGAATGTCTCGGCGTCGATCCCGCAGCTCAAGGCCGCCGTCGCCGAGCTGCAGGGCCAGGGCTACGCGCTGCCGGACTACCCGGACGACCCGAAGTCCGACGAGGAGCGCGAGATCCGCGCCCGCTACGACAAGATCAAGGGTTCCGCCGTGAACCCGGTCCTGCGTGAGGGCAACTCCGACCGCCGCGCCCCCGCCTCGGTCAAGAACTACGCCAAGACACACCCGCACCGCATGGGCGCCTGGTCCGCCGACTCGAAGACGAACGTCGCGACCATGGGCGAGAACGACTTCCGCTCCACCGAGAAGTCCGTGGTGATCTCCGAGGCCGATGCGCTGAGGATCGAGCTGGTCGGCGACGACGGCTCCACCACCGTGCTGCGCGAGTCCGTACCCGTCCTCGCGGGCGAGGTCGTCGACGCCTCCGTGATGCGTGTCGCCGCGCTGCGCGAGTTCCTGACCGCGCAGATCGCCCGGGCCAAGGCCGAGGGCGTGCTGTTCTCCGTGCACCTCAAGGCCACGATGATGAAGGTCTCCGACCCGATCGTCTTCGGTCACGTGGTGCGCGCCTTCTTCCCGAAGACGTTCGCGCAGTACGGCGAGACGCTGGCAGCGGCCGGTCTGTCCCCGAACGACGGTCTGGGCGGCATCTACAAGGGCCTGGAGGCCCTGCCCGAGGGCGCCGAGATCAAGGCCTCCTTCGACGCCGAGCTCGCCGAGGGCCCGGAGCTGGCGATGGTCGACTCCGACAAGGGCATCACCAACCTGCACGTGCCGTCCGACGTCATCGTCGACGCCTCGATGCCGGCCATGATCCGCACCTCCGGCCACATGTGGGGCCCGGACGGCCAGGAGGCCGACACCCTCGCGGTGCTCCCGGACTCCTCGTACTCCGGTGTCTACCAGGTCGTCGTCGACGACTGCCGTGCCAACGGCGCCTACGACCCGTCGACCATGGGCTCGGTCCCGAACGTCGGCCTCATGGCGCAGAAGGCCGAGGAGTACGGCTCCCACGACAAGACCTTCGAGATCGCGACCACCGGCACGGTCCGCCTCGTCGACCAGGCCGGCAACGTGGTGATCGAGCAGGCGGTCTCGGCCGGCGACATCTTCCGCGCCTGCCAGACCAAGGACGCCCCGATCCGCGACTGGGTGAAGCTGGCCGTCACCCGCGCCCGCGCCACCGGCAACCCGGCGGTGTTCTGGCTGGACGAGACCCGCGCGCACGACGCCAACCTGATCGCCAAGGTCAACGCCTACCTGGACGAGCACGACACCGAGGGCCTGGTCATCCGGATCCTCGCCCCGGTCGACGCCACCAAGCTGTCGGTGGAGCGCATCCGCCGCGGCGAGGACACGATCTCGGTGACCGGCAACGTGCTGCGTGACTACCTCACCGACCTGTTCCCGATCCTGGAGCTGGGCACCAGCGCCAAGATGCTGTCGGTCGTCCCGCTGATGGCGGGCGGCGGCCTCTTCGAGACGGGCGCCGGCGGCTCCGCCCCGAAGCACGTCCAGCAGCTGGTCAAGGAGGACTACCTGCGCTGGGACTCCCTGGGTGAGTTCTTCGCCCTGGTCCCGTCCCTGGAGCAGTACGCCCAGGTCACCGGCAACACCCGCGCCAAGGTCCTCGCCGACACCCTCGACCGCGCCACGGCGACCTTCCTCGACGAGGACAAGTCCCCGTCGCGTCGCGTCGGCGGCATCGACAACCGCGGCAGCCACTTCTACCTGTCCCTGTACTGGGCCCAGGAGCTGGCCGCCCAGACCGACGACGCCGACCTGGCCAAGGCCTTCGCCCCGCTCGCCGAGACCCTCACGGCGAACGAGCAGACCATCGTCGACGAGCTGATCGCCGTCCAGGGCAAGCCGGCCGACATCGGCGGCTACTACCAGCCCGACCCGGCCAAGGCCACCGCGGTCATGCGTCCGTCGACCACGTGGAACGAGGCGCTGGCGAACTTCGCCTGACCCTGACACACACCCTGCGCGGATCTGCGGGTCCGCACGGCGCCGCCCCGGCCGGGATCGTTCCCGGCCGGGGCGGTGTGCTTTCTGCCCACTTTCGACCTCTCCCGCACCCAAAGGGACTTCCTCCACGCAATTGCGTCAGTCACATGTGTATTCTGAACTCGGGCCGGGGACAAGCAAGTTGAGCGGTCGGCACACTTGCGTCACGCGAGGCATCACCGTGGGGAGAAGCGATGGCCATGGCGGGGGGACCGACGGTACGGCGACGGCAGCTGGGGGCGGAGCTGCGGCGCCTGCGTGAGCACGCCGGCCGGAAGATCGAGGAGGTCGCGGCCCACCTCGAATGCTCCATGTCCAAGATCAGCCGGGTGGAGACGGGCCAGGCCCCCATCAAGGCACGGGACGTACGGGACCTGCTGGGGTGGTACGGCGTCACCGACCCGGCGCAGATCGAGACCGTGCTGCAGATCCACAAGGACGCGCAGCAGCAGGGCTGGTGGGCCCACTACGGCGAGGTCCTCCCCTCCGGCATGGCCACGTACGCCGGGCTGGAGTCCGACGCCCGCGCGCTGCGCTCGTACGAGCCCACGTTCGTGCACGGACTGCTCCAGACCGAGGACTACGCCCGCGCCGTGATCTCCGCCGCGCGCCCGAACGAACCGTACGAGGTGGATCAGCTGGTGCGGTTCCGCAAGGAGCGCCAGGCGCTGCTGACCCGTGACCCGGACCCGCTGGAGCTGTGGGTGGTGGTCGAGGAGAGCGCGCTGCGGCGCCCGGTCGGCGGCCCGGAGGTGATGGCGGCCCAGCTCGCCCACCTGGCCGAGGCGACGGCCATGCCCCACGTCACCATCCAGATCATGCCGACGGCCAAGGGCGCGCACGCGGCGCTGGCCGGGATGTTCTCGCTGCTGGAGTTCGAGGGCCACACACCGACCGTGGTCTACGTCAATTCCATCGCCGGCAACGTGTACCTGGAGAAGGAGCGCGACGTACGCGCCTTCGTCCAGACCTTCGACCTGGTGCGGGCAGCGGCCCCGGATCCGCAGGAGACGCCCGCCACGCTGGAGAACATCGCGAGGGAGATGCGGAGCCGATGACGAGCACGGACGACGGGCGACGGGCCCCGCAGGTCGAGCCGACGGCACTGAGGAACGCGCTCTGGCACAGGAGCAGCCGCAGCTCGGGCAACGGCGCCTGTGTGGAGGTGGCCTTCGTCGAGAACCTGATAGCCGTCCGGGACTCCAAGGACACCGACGGGCCGGGGCTGGTGTTCCGGCCCGCCGCATGGCGGAGGCTCGTCGGCGGGGCACGTTCGGGGTGGCCGGGTGGCCCCTGTCCACGGGAAGCCGCCCATGCACGGGACATCTGACTGGGTGGACGTCGCGTCCGGTCCCGTCTCCGGACTCCTCGCCTCCGGCGCCTTCTACGCGTCGCAGACGTTGTGGACGGCCGCCGGTGTCGCGGTGGCCGTCCTCATGGGCTGCGGCGCGATCTGGGCCGCACTGCGCGCGGCGCATCCCAGACGCCGGCTCACGTATGCGACGAGCCATGCCCCGCTGGTCCACGAGCCGGTAGGCGGCGCGCTGGAGATCCGGTGCAACGGCACGCTGCTGGCCGATCCCCACCTGGTACGGATCGTCCTCACCAATCCGGGCCGGCGGGACATCCCGAGCGGCGCCTTCGACCGCGGTCAGCCGATCCGGGTGGACCTCGGCGTGCCCTACGTGGAGCTGGTCGCCACCGAAGCGGAGCCCAGCGCGGCCGAACCCCCGCCCGTCACCCTCCACGGTTCCGAGCTGAGGATCGGTCCGGGCCTCATCGGCTGCGGTACGACCGTCACCTGCCTTCTCCTGGTCGACACTCCCCCGACCTGCCGCTACCGCCACTCGCTCCTGGACGTCAAGGTGGAGCAGATCCCCCTCCCGGCCGCCTCGCGCTGGGCCGTCATGCGCCAGGCCCCGCTGGTCCGTCCGTAGCGCCCGCCCCACGGACGCCCTGACGCCACACCCCGGCACATCGCACGATTAAATCGTGGCCGACTAAATGACACACAATAGAGTCGGGGGGACTTGAAGGTAGGGTGGGTGATCGTCATGCAGAGCACAGGGCGGAGGAGCGACACCGTGAGCACAGTCGGCGACATCGTGAGCACGACCGGAACGGCCCAGGACCCGGCCTCGGCGCCGGAGCGGAGTCTGCTCCTGGACGACCAGCTCTGTTTCGCCCTGTACGCCGCCTCGCGCGCGGTCACCGCCCGCTACCGGCCGCTGCTCGACGAGCTGGGACTGACCTATCCGCAGTACCTGGTCATGCTCGTGCTCTGGGAGCAGGACTCGATCTCCGTACGCGACCTGGGAGCCGCGCTCCAGTTGGAGTCCAGCACGCTCTCCCCACTCCTGAAGCGCCTGGAGGCCGGCGGCGTGCTCCGCCGCGAGCGCCGCACGGACGACGAGCGCTCGGTCTCCATCCGCCTGACCGAGTCGGGCGCCCGGCTCGAGGAGCGGGCCCGGACCGTTCCCGTGGACATCGGCGAGGCCATGGGGCTGACCCCCGAACAGCACACCATGGCCAAGCAGTTGCTGCGGCTGCTCACGGCGAACGTCGCTCGGGCGTGACCCGGGACCGGGACTGCCGGAAGGCCGGCGGGAACGAGGACGGGAACCTTCAGAAGGCGGCGTGACCGAGGACGGGTGCGCCCGGCCCGCGTGGTTCAGTGCGCGGCGTCCAGCCTGACCCGCTGCTCCTCCGTCAGCTCCAGTTCCACCGCCCCCAGGTTCTCCTCCAACTGCGCCACCGACGACACCCCGGCCAGCGGAACGATCGGGAACCGGCCACCCAACTGCCAGGCGAGCACGACCTGGTTGACGGTCGCACCGGTCTCCCGCGCCACCTCGCCCAGCACCTTCGTCCGGGCGGGGGTACCCGGGTGGTCGTAGTCCGGCTGCAGCTTGTCCGGCCGCACGTACCCGCCCGTGAGCAGCGGTGAGTAGGCGACCAGGGTGAGGGCCGGCTCGGCCTCCAGATAGCTCAACAGTTCGGCGGTGGTCGCGCCGAGGGTGCCGTCCGCCCAGAGGTCGTTGGGGACGTCGGTGCGCGGTCGCAGATAGCTGTGGTGGTACTGGAGCACCTCGTAGCCGGGCAGCCCGGCCGCGGCGGCGAGGGCGCGGGCCCGCTCCACCCGCCACACGGCGTGGTTGCTCGCGCCGAGCAGCCCGACCGTGCCCTCCGCGACGAGCTCCGCGAACCCCTCGACGGTCTCCCGCGCCGACACCGTACGGTCCTCGATGTGTGCGTAGAGCAGGTCCAGCCGCTCCACCCCGAGCCGCTCCCGGCTGCGCTCCGCCGACTCCCGGATGACCTTCGCCGAAAGCCCTTCCGCGTTGTCGACATAGCTGGTGCCGGGCGCGAGGGGCCGGGCGCCGAGCTTGGTGGCGATGACGATCTCGTTGCCGATGCCCCGGCTGCGCCGCCACCGTCCGAGCAGTTCCTCGCTCTGCCCGCCCTGCCCTCCGTCGATCCAGAACGCGTAGTTGTCGGACGTGTCGATGAAGTTCCCACCCGCTTCGACGTAGCGGTCGAGCACCGCGAAGGATGTCTTCTCGTCGGTCCGCGAGCCGAACAGCATCGCGCCGAGCGCCAGCACACTCACCTCACGGCGGGTCCCCGGATCACTGCCTATCGTGCGGTACTTCATGCCGTTGCCTCCCGTTCCACCCGGATCTCGGGCCTGAACGGGAGTCTTCAACTTGGAGCGCACGCGAAGTCAAGGCTCCCCGCTCACTATTCTTCGACCGTGACCGTGACCAAGAGCGACCCGAAGCACCTTCCCGCCATGCGGCTTCCCGACATGCCGCTGCACGACCCGTTCGTGGTCGCCGACGACAGAACCCGCACCTACTACCTCTACACGTCCAACGACCCGACCGTTTCGGGCGTGGACGGCACCGGCACGATGGTCTACCGCAGCGCCGACCTGCGGGACTGGACGCGCCCCGTCGTGGTCTTCCGGACGGCCGAGCAGAAGGGCATCTGGGCGACCGAAGGGGCGTGGGCGCCGGAGGTGCACGCGTGGGACGGCCGGTACTACCTGCTCACCACGCTGCACGACGAGGACAAACCGCTCGATGTGCCACCGGCCAACCGGTGGGGCACCCCCTTCCGGCTCCCGAACCACATGCGCGGCACGATCACAGCCGCCTCCGACTCGCTGCTGGGCCCGTTCACCGTCGTCGACCCCGCACGCCCCACTCCACCCGAGAACCTCATGACCCTCGACGGCACCCTCTACGTCGACCCGTCCGGGCAGCCCTGGATGGTGTACGCGCACGAGTGGCTGCAGACCGTCGACGGAACCATGGAGGCGATCCGGCTGGCGCCGGACCTGACCGGGACCATCGGGGACCCTGTCTTCCTGTTCAAGGCCTCGGACGCGTCCTGGCTCACCGAGCAGATCCCCGGCGGAGTGCCGCACCAGCTCGCGCCGTACATCACCGACGGCCCCCAGCTGTACCGGACTCCCGACAACTCCCTGCTCATGCTGTGGTCGACGTACGAGAAGAACGTGGCCGGCGCCGACGGCACCATCAGCGGCGGCTATGTGCAGACGTACGCGGTCTCCAGGTCCGGCGACCTCGCGGGGCCGTGGGACCAGCAGCGGCCCCTGGTCCGCGAGGACAGTGGCCACGGCATGCTGTTCCGCACCTTCGACGGCCGGCTGATGATGATCCTCCACCGCCCCTTCGAGAACGCGCGCGGCAAGCTCTACGAGATGCGGCTCGACGGCCACGAACTGCACGTGCTGCGCCGGTGTGCCGACCTCGACGGCGGCGGCTGAGTCCCGCGCGAACGACCGCCGCACATGCCTCTCCGTGAGAGGCAACGCGTCCGCCAGGTGTTCGCCGAGGAGCCCGACCATGCGGTCGCGATCGCCGACTGCCAGTCCTTCCTCGACCCCCTCCGCATGCTGCCGAACACCAACGGCACCAGGAACCGGGGCGTCTTCCGGACTCCGACGCCCGTCCGTCGAAACTCGGCGGAACTCCGCGCAAGGCACTGGATCCCGAATGGAACATCCAGGCGGCCTACTGTCTGTGGAAAAGCACGGGCGACTTCAACAACCGGCCGTACTGTGAGCGGGCGCGCACCAGCTCACCCTCAAGAAAAAAGCCGCATCGACATACACCGATACGGCTTCCAACCTGCTTCTCCACAAGTCGGAACGACAGGTTCTGAACCTGCGACGGACCACCCGGGACGTCCCCCTGGATACTGTTCGATTTTCCGGCCTGACGGGCGACGGCACAATCACGACTCCGCGGTTTTGCGGACAATTCGTTTCCAAAATATTCGAAGGGCAGCCCCCACATCTTCAAGACGCTGCGACTGCTGCCCGTGCCCGTCAGAGGGTATTCCTGGTTCCCGGCCAGTCACCGGACTCATCCTTGAGGATTCCTGCCTGCGTGAGTGCGTAATAGATCCCCTCCACCCAGCCACCCCTCTCCGCAAGGTTCCGTGCCGGTTCCGCAGGGGGCGATCACCTCTGCACTGCGTCCCATGTCACGCCTGGTCCGGGCCAGGCAGAACGCACTCCTGTCCGCGCTCCTCATCGGCAGTCAGGTACTCGCGTGTCACGCCTTCGTAGCGCCCGTGCAAATCGCCGCGGACGAGATGCTTGATCGGGTAGGCGGGCCGGCGCGCGGGATCATACAGGACTCACAGGGCAGTGGAGGAAATGACTCTTCTCGCCGATTGGTCATGCCCGCGTCCACCAGAAGCAGGTGGTCCACTTTTCCGCGAGCGCGTTCGACATTGAGAATGCCCTTGTCCCCGAAGTCAACCCAGGGGTGGCGCCGTACAGCTCGCCGGGGACACCATCGAGGAATTTTCGAATCACACAGAGGGAGATGGTCGGTTTCATTCCTCTGACCCCACCTTCGAGTTTTCGATCGGGCATGACGATAAATCCTGAATCACGTGGAAAAAAGTCGCCGTAATCACTTGAGCCACTTCGACACAAGGGTTGCCGGCGCAACGGTGATTCTCGTTGTGAGCGAGCCGGGCGGAGCGTAGGAAGCAGGCGGATTTCGGTAGCCACCCTTGCCTCACGGAGTGGACACACTCCACAGGCGTCCCGGAGTCGGCCGTTCACGTCGAAGTCGGATGCATGTCATGGGCACGACAAGAGAAGTGAGGCGAGCGGCGGGTGGCCCCCGACAGGGCAGCACATCACACAAAGTGCGCAAACCGTGACAAATGGTAATGATGGGTGTGTCGCCCCTGCCGGGGCGGCGTGACTATTCGACTTCGCGAAATCAGGAGACCGCATGAGTCCTGACTCCAGGACACGTTCCTCACTTGGCCCGCTCCCCAGGCGGAGCACCTGGATTGCGGGCAGCAGCCTTGCATCCCTCGCTCTCGTGCTCACGGGCCTGGCCAGCCCCGCTCTCGCGATGGAGCACACGAAGACGGTCGCCAACAGAGCCTCTGCCACCAACCCGAGTGGCGACGACCAGGGTGACTACGGCGACTACGGCGACGGCGGCAACGGCCAGCGGGGCGAGACCGGCCCCACGGGACCCACCGGCCCGACGGGTGCTGACGGTGCCGATGGTGTCGACGGCGCCACGGGCGCCACGGGCCCCACGGGCCCCACCGGACCCACCGGCGCTGACGGCACCAACGGTATCGACGGCGTCGACGGCGTCGACGGCGCCACCGGCGCCACGGGCCCCACGGGCCCCACCGGACCCACCGGCGCTGACGGCACCAACGGTATCGACGGCACCAACGGCGTCGACGGCGCCACCGGCGCCACGGGCCCCACGGGCCCCACCGGACCCACCGGCGCTGACGGCACCAACGGTATCGACGGCACCAACGGCGTCGACGGCGCCACCGGCGCCACGGGCCCCACGGGCCCCACCGGACCCACCGGCGCTGACGGCACCAACGGTATCGACGGCACCAACGGCATCGACGGCGCCACCGGCGCCACCGGCGCCACGGGCCCCACCGGACCCACCGGCGCTGACGGCACCAACGGTATCGACGGCACCAACGGCGTCGACGGCGCCACCGGCGCCACCGGCGCCACGGGCCCCACCGGACCCACCGGCGCTGACGGCACCAACGGTATCGACGGCACCAACGGCGTCGACGGCGCCACGGGCGCCACGGGTGCCACCGGCGCCACGGGTGCCACGGGTGCCACGGGCCCCACCGGCCCCACCGGCCCCACCGGCCCTGTGGACGCAACGATCCTCACCCAGGACTACAGCGTCCTGTTGGCCGTCGAAACGTCCTACGACTCCCCGTCATGCCCGGCCGGCACCGTGCCCATCTCAGGAGGCCTGTCCGCCAGCGGCCTCGCCACCGTCCTCGCGGAGACCTTCCCGAGCGGGGACCACTGGACCGTGACCGCGACGGCGGCTGCCCTCAGCACCCTTACGGTCTACGTGGTCTGCAGCTGACCCCACACCTCACGACCGCGTTCTACGCATGAGTCCCCGCCGGTCTTCCGGCGGGGACTCATGCGCGCAGGGATTCCGTCTCGGCCCGGTGCGGCGGAAGAGTCGGCTTCGCCATTCCGTCCGGGGCCGGCGATGGTGCCGGGCCGGTCGCTGGGGCGCCGCCCCGCGCTCCCCGGCGAGCCCGATCGCGGTGGCCCACCACCACGGCCAAGGGGGGCCGGTCCCCCATTTGGTCCCCGAGAAAGATCGAGGGGCCGTTTCGGATTGCTCCGAAACGGCCCCGGATCCACGACTCTCACGAGTCGGGACGACAGGATTTGAACCTGCGACCCCTTGACCCCCAGTCAAGTGCGCTACCAAGCTGCGCCACGTCCCGTCGCGTGTCCACGGAGTGTCATGTGAACGCGCAGGTAAACCCTACCGTACGCGCCTCCGACATCCGGCTCGGACAGGCTCCTACGGCGCCGGAGCGATATCGGCCCGCACCCGGGCCCGGATGTGCAGGGTCAGCGCTGCCAGGTCGGCGCAGTAGACGGAAGGGTTACTGAAGCCGCTCCCGGAGGCGTACCGGTGGGCGAAGAGCCCGCCCCCACACACGCCGAGCAGCAGGCAGCGCCCGCAGGTGGGCCCCAGCCCGTCGGCGCCCGACTGCCGTTGACGGATCAGAGGCTGTTCCAGGACGTCGTCGAGAGTGTTGCGGAAGACGTCGAGCCCTGTCTCCGGAGCGCCTTGGTAGGCGACCTTGAGGGAATCGGACTGCTCGATGGAACCGTCGGTCTCGATGACGGCCAGCGTCGCCGGGGCCAGCCCGACGGACTCGGTGCGCATCGAGCCGCCGAGGAGGCCGGCCATCAGCTCCTCGAAGAGCCGGACGCCCGTCTCCCGTACGGGGGCGTCGTACCAACGGTCGAACACCCGCCGCAGCCAGTCGGCGTACGGCGTCTCCCCCGAGTTGTCCGTCACTGCGCGGACGGTCACCGGCGGGACAGCGGGTACCCGGTTCATCCGATCCGCGAGTCCGGGGGGCGGTGTGTCCCAAGTGCCGTGCGGCAGCAGGAGGTCAACGCGAGGAGGGTGTGAGGCCAGCAGCGCCTCGTAGGTGTCGACGGGGTCGTTGGCCAGATCGATCGTGCACAGCAGGCCTGCGTACAGGACGCGGTACCTGGGCTCTCCCAGTCGGCCGAGTCCCTCCATCACCCGCCGGTGACTCCCCTCGCCCTTCAGGAGGCGCCGGTGTCGGTCATGGCCGGCCTGCGTGCCGTCGAGGCTGACACTGACGCCCACCCGATGCCGGTGGAGCACGTCCAGGGTGTCGGGGGTGAGCAGCACGCCATTGGTCTGCATCGAGAAACGGACGGGCACCCCCGCCCTCGCCAGTCCCCGCGCGAGGACATCGAGCAGTTCCCCCAGCCGCCCGGCCCCGAGAAGCAACGGCTCCCCGCCGTGCAGCACGATCCGGACGTCGGGCAGCCGGTGAGCCACGGCGTGCTCGGCGATACGCAGGGCCACTTGCTCGGCCACAGCCGCTTCCATGAGGCGCGGCTTGTCGCGCCAGCTGGTGTCGGCGGAGTGGTAGACGTAGCAGTAGTCGCAGTCCAGGTTGCACTGGCTGTGCACCTTGAGGATGAACTGCCGCAGGCACACCGGAGTTGGCGGGACCGGCGGAGAGATCACCGCATCGGTGCTTCAAAGTCGATCGACGATTCGAACTCGGCGAAGTGCGTGACATCCGGATCGGCGGCCTCGTGTTCGAGGCGGCGCAGGATGTGACCCAGAGCGTTGTCTGCGGCGACAAGATCGGGGCCGGCGGGCGCGGTTGGCGGAACCATAGAGCTGACACCGTTCTCGCGGGGACCAGAACTCATACGGGGAATCGTGTGGCGATGGCGATCACGCCGTAACTCCGACCGGAGAATAGCAACGAAACACAGAGAAACGACAGGAAGTGCCATAATTCGCACAGAAGGCGGGTCCAGTCGTCAGCGGGACCCAGGAGAGCCTCTGTCCCATGTCCGAGGCGCATCCGATGCGCGCATCCGATGCGCCGGTCCCGCTGTCGCACCGGGTCCCGCAGACCAGATGGTCTGCGGGACCCGGTGACGTATCGCGTTCACTCGGCGGGCGTCACGTGACCGGTGGCTCGATGTCCGCGTCGATGGGATGCCAGCGCGTGACCGCCCGGGTCATCGGGTGGTCCCCGCCGAGTTCGGCACTGTCGACGGCGCGGCGCTCCGCTTCGCCATGGAGTCGCCCGGCCTCCTCCTGCAGCCGCTCGGCCTCCTCCGAGTCGTCGCGGCGCAGTTCGGCCGCGAGGTTCGAGGCACCGGCGATGGCGAGGTAGTGCTCCGGGCCGAGCACCTCGGTGAGCCCCTTGTGCGCTTCGCGGCCCACCTGGACGGCCCCCGCGTGGTCGCCGTTCTCGGACAGGTCCGTCGCATGGTTCAGCATGCAGGTGAGGGTGTACGGGTGGCGCGGCCCGAGGAGTCGGCGGAAGCGGTCGACGGTACGGATCGACAGCTCCAGCGCCGCCTCCGGCTCCCCGGTCAGCCGGAGCAGTACGGCGAGGTTGGCACCACAGGCGAGGGTGAAGACATGGTCCGGGCCGAACCTTCCCTCGTAACTGTCCAGGGTCTCCTTGGCGAGTTCGCGGCCCTGCACGGACTCCCCTCGGTCGTACAGGTCCGAGCAGAGGTTGGTCGCGATGGCCAGTGTGTCGGGGTGCTCGGGGCCCAGTTGTTTCAGCGCCCGTTCGTAGATCTCGTCCGTCAGCTTGTACGCGTCCTCGTACCGGCCCAGCCGACGGTAGAGGATCGCCGCTCCGAGAGATGCGCGGAAGGTGATCAGGTGGTCGGGGCCCAGCGCGCTCCGACTGCGCTTCAGCGTGTCCTCGATGAGCTTCAGCGCCTCCCGGAAGGCGCCGGCGGCCCGTAGGTCGCGCGCGTAGTTCGTGGCGGAGTTGAGGGTGGCGCGCTGGTCGGGGCCGGAGATCTCCCGGCGCTGCGTGAGGATGTCCCGGTTGGTATCACGGGCGGCCCGGCGGTTGCCCGAGAGGAACTCCGACACGGCCAGGTTGTTGGCCGCCGCGAGGGCGCGTGGGTGGTTCTCGCCGAAGACCCTCCGGGTGCGCCGCAGCGTCTCCCTGTCGCTCTCCATCGCGTCCGCATACCGGCCGACACTGCGCAGGTCGGAGCCGAGACTCATGGCCGCGCCGAGGGTGTAGGGGTGTTCCTCGCCCAGTATCCGGCTGCCCCGCTCGTACACGTCGCGCGTCACCTCGTACGCCTCGGCCAGGCGGCCCTGATCGCGCAGTGCGTTACCGAGTTCGGTGCGCAGACGCAGCACGAGTGCCTCGTCGTCGCCGAAGCGTGGCAGCCAGCTCTCGAGCACCCGCTCAGCCGTCCTGGTGGCCGTGTCGGCGTCGCCACTGCGCCACAGGTAGCGGACAGTGTCACAGATCCACTGCCGTACCTCGAGGTTGTCGCTCTCCTCGGCCCTGGTGGGCCACAGGTGAGGGAGCAGGGCGGCGTAACTCTTCCAGTTCTCGGACTCGTCGGGGTCCTTCGGATTGGCCTGGCCGAGTACGGCTTGGGCCTGCCCCCTCATGACGTCCTGCTGTTCGCCGGTGAGCTGGTCCCGGAGCACATGTTGGATCAAGCGATGCATGGTCAAAGTGTCCGTCCGCTGGTCGGCCTGTGCGAGCCCATTCCGAACGATGTCGCCGTAGAGTCGGCTCATGAGCAGCGGATCGGAGAGGCTCCGGTCATGGCGTTCGAGCAGTTCGAGTGCGGGGCGGCTGCTGAACAGCTCCCGGGGAATGGGGTCCGGCCCGAAAAACGCGCACAGTTCGAGCAGAACGGCTGCGGCGGGCGTGCGTGTCTTCAGCCGTTCGAGTGACCAGGTCGCTGCTGCCGACGTCGGATAGTCGGGGGCGGACCGGCTCCCCAGGAAGTCCGACATCTTCGTCCGCAGCATGTCCACGTAGGCGTCCACCGGCGTCGCCGACTCCAGCAGTGAGGCGGCGGCGAGGCTCACCGCCAGGGGGAAGTCCCCGAGTTCCTCGGCCACCCGGGCGGCTTCCGCGGGCTGCAGTTCCTCGTTGTAACGCCGCAGCAGCGCGACGCTCTCCGCACGGGTGAAGAGGTTCACCTCGACGCGTGCGGCGCGCTCCGCCCACGCCGGGTCCCGCGACGTGATGAGGATGTGCTTGCCCGGTCCGCTGGCCGGAATCAGATTGTCGAGGTCGGCCGGCTTCTCGGCGTTGTCGTAGACCAGGAGCCAACGAGAGTACGGCGTCCCGAGGCGCAGCTTCTCCAGCACCTCGTTGCACACCGCTGTCAGGTCCTTGCCGCCGACGGGTATACCGAGGTGCCCGGCCAGCGTGTTCAGGTCCTGCCGGATCTGAGTGCGATCCGCAGCCTTGATCCACCAGATCAGGTCGTAGTCCGACTCGAACCGGTACGAGTACTCGAGAGCGACCTGGGTCTTGCCCACACCACCGAGCCCGAACAGCGCCTGCGGCAGGACGGCGGTGGTGCCTGCGAGCAGACTGTCACGCAGACGTTCGATGGTCGTCCGGCGGCCCGTGAAGACGACATTGCGCTGTGGTCGACCGCCTATGACCTGCGGCGGCGTCCCCGGGATCCGGGCCGCGGCGGCCAGGCCCGCAGCTCCCGAACGGGACCCCGGCTCCGCCGAGCCGCCACGGTCGACGGCCGTCAGCAGTCGCGCCACGGCCTCCTCCGCGGAGACACCGGCGAGGCTGACCGCCGGAGGGGACGCGAACTCCGACGAGGGCGGGGAGTCGTCGACCCGGAGGGGGACGACCAGGCCTATCTGTCCGGCCGGGTCCCTGCGGCTGGTCTGGTGCCAGATCTCCCGTGCGGGCGGCAACGCGACGTAACGCGGGGAGAGGAGGACCAGCATGCGGCCCTCACCGGCCAACGTGTGCTCCAGCGCCGTCGGGGTCGCGGAGGTGACGGTCAGGTCGTCCGACTCGATCGGGGCCAGCGTCGCCTCGTAGCCGACCGCCCGCAGCACCGTGACGATCCAGTCGGCCCACAGCCGGTCGGTCGCGGCGTAACTGACGTAGAACGTCTTGCGAATCATCGGGGAGGTGCGCTTGTACTCCGCGTGCAGCGTCAGCCGGTAGGCCTCCGGCATGTTGCTGAGACGGGAGACCCGATGGTCGGTGAGCCGGGCGGTGAGCCGTTCGAAGGCGGCGAGCAGAGCGCCGTCCTGTCGCCGCTCCCCCACGGTCGCGGGAATCTCCTCATACGCGTAGCTGGCCTTGTACGGGATCTCGACACTGCTCCAGTAGTGCTCCTGCTCCTCGGGCGGAACCCAGTCCAGGAACGGTGCGAACAGGCTGCGAGCCTGGTACCGGCCCGCCTCCAGGCGGTCGGGTCCGGCGTCCTCGACGCGCATGGGGACGGGCATGATACGGATGTCGCGGTGGTCGTGGAAGTTTCCCGTGTTGAGCCGGTTCTCGACGTTGCGGCGGATCGCGGCCGCCACGCGGGCCGCGCCGTTGATCCCCTGCCGGCTGAGTGTGAAGCAGTCCACGACGATGTCCGGCATGACGACCGTACAGATGCTCGCGGTGTCGCTGAGGCCGGTCCGGCTGTCGATCAGGACGTAGTCGTAGCGCGCGGCCATGTCGTCACGCAGTGCCTTGAGGAATTCGGAACCGCCCGTGAGGAAGAACGTGCTCCAGTCGAAGCTGTTGACGGCGGCCGCATAGCCCGAGGCGTCCTGCACACCGGCGGGCAGGAGGTCCAGTTTTCCGCCCGGTGGCAGCCGAAGTTCCGTGCCGACGACGTATCGGTCGACGCGGGCATGCTCGCGGTAGTCGGGGGCCTCGGGCAGTCCACCGCCGTTCAGCGGGGGCACGGGCGTGCGCCCGTTCTCCGCTCCGGAGTTCACCTGTGTCTCGCGGAGGGTGAACGCGCTGACCATCTCTATGATGCCGGCGCTCTCGGTGAGTTCGGGGTCGGCGAGCAGGGGCTGGAGATACGTGTGCAGTCCGGGCGCTTCGAGGTCCCAGTCCACGACGAGTACCCGCAGACCGTTGCTCGCGAGGATCCAGGCGGTGTTGACCAGCGCCATGGTGCGCCCCGTGCCGCCCTTGAAGGAGTAGAAGGTGATGATGGTGCCCCGGCCGCGGTCGTCATGGGTCATCTGTCCTGCTCCTGCTCTTCGATGGGAATCGGTTCGGAGAAGGGGCGGGCAGGTGTCGGTGGAGGTCCGGGCCTCGGCCGGTCGGGCGGCGGTGCCACACTCAGGACGGGGAGCGAAGGGGGTGGGCTCTGCGACTTCTCCAGGACACTGGTCCTGAGCGTGCCCAGGAACGAGAGGAGATGGTTCTGCACCTTCACCACGACGGCATGGAGCGCCCCGTCGAACTGGTCCGAGCTGATCCCCGATTGGAGCAGCGGCAGGGGATCCCCCACTCCTTTCGCCCAGTTGAACGGGAGAGCCCCCCGGACCGCCTCCCAGTACGCCTTGCTCCGGGCTCCGTCACCTGCGTCGTCCGGGCCGCACGGAACGATGGCCGCGCTGCCCGGATGGTTGCTCCGGTCGTAGGCGCGCAGAGCCCTTCCGAAGGGTTCGTCCGCAGCGGCCATCGCCTCCACCAGGAGGACCGCGACCTGTCCCCGCCCGCGCGCCTCGTCCAGGCTGGCGCCCAGCACGTCCGAGACGACCTCGGTCCGTACCTCGAAGCCACGCTCCTCCAGAAGCTGGCTCGCTCTCTCGGCCAGCGGTTCCGGACAGTCGGCGTGGTAGGGGTTCCAGTCCGTCGGTGTGTCCCCGTGGCAGCCTGGTTCCGCCGCCCCCCTGTGGGCGTCCGTCGAGGTCCGGGCGGCTACGAACAGCAGGGCGTGGCTTCCCGGCTCCGCGCGTTCCGCGGCAGACGGGAACGGGCCGGCGGCCTCCGGCGCGGTGAGGTCCAGGCCGTTGACGGGCAGTATGCGGAAGTGCTCGGCGGCGACGAGGATCTGGTGCGCGATGAGGTTGACTATGCGGCGGTACTCCTGGCCGCCCGGGTCCGCGACCAGGATGCGGCGCAGGCCCCACCGCGCGTAGTTCTCGCCGAAATCGAAGTTGTCGTACTGGATGTGGGCCGCGCCCGACGGAATGTTTCGTACCGGCTCCCACAGAACGGGAATGAGAGCCTTCGCGTCCACTCCTGTCACTGTTCTGTGGCTGCGTTGTCTGTCCTCGAACGCCTTCCATTCGCGACCACAGAAGTCGCTTCTGAAGTAGTCGGGCGTGTACAGGGCCAGCATGGTGCGGCAGCGGCCCAGTGCCTCGCCGAGGGCAGCGCTCCAGTCCTGCCCCACCTGAATGGACTGGACGTCGAAGAAGGGGCGATCGAAGGGCACGGGATTGCCCTTGTGTAATCGCCGCAGTTCTTGGCGTAATTCCGCGCACAGATCGTCGTAAAATCGCTTGACGAGGACGCGGGGTCCGCGCCTGCGCGCATAGCTCAGGAAGAAATACGGTTCCAACGAGCCCCCGACGTGCCGCGTTAGCGGGGTCCCTGTCGTGGGGTGGATGGATTCTCGTGCCTCGGAAGGTGGCCGACGCCGACGGCAGTGCACGCGGTTCGGTCGCCTCCCACACCTCCCCACCCCCCAACCGGTACCCCTCAGCCATAGCCTTCGGTTGAGTCGTGCCGAGACAGAAGACGATACCCCTGTCCAGCCCGACGGGCCCCGTTCCGGTAGGACCCGAATGCATGCTTCCCCTGTTCTCCGCGTCCAACTCCCTTTCCAGGTGCGCCCGTACGCGGGAACCGCGCGGGTGTCACCCGTGCGCCCCGAGTCGCACTCCGGCTCAGGAGAGGGCTGACGGGCGTTCCGGGCCGGCTTGCGGTGCGCTCGCGGCGAGCTGTGCCATCGCGGCGTGGACCCGGGAGCGGACGTGACCGATGAAGGCCGCCAGATCGTGGCAGTAGACGGACGGGGTCTCGAATCCGGTCGTTTCGTGGTGCCGGTGCGTGTAGAGGCCGCCACCGCAGACCTGGACCAGGGAACAGCCCCGGCAGACCCGGCCGAGACCGAGAAGCCCCGCCTGCCTGCGCCTCATGGTCCCGGTCGCCAGCACCTCCGAGAAGGCGTGCCGGAAGACATCGAGGCCCGTCTCGGGAACTCCTTCCCCGACGATCTTGAGCGAGTCGGAGTGTTCCAGGGCCCCGTCGGCCTCCACGACCACGAGGTCCACCGGCGCGAGTCCGAACACCTCAGTGTTCACGGCACCACCGAGCACTCCCGAGATGACCTCCTCGAACATCCGCACCCTTGTCTCCTTGCGCGGTGCGTCGAACCACCGGTCGAACGCGGCGATGAGCCATCGCGCGTACGGGATCGGCTCGCCGTCCGGCACGACGCCCGGCGGTCGTGACGGGGGAACCCTCCGGTGTCCGAGACCGGGCGGCGGGTGCCCCCAGTCCGCGTGCCGAAGGGTGAAGTCGACACGCGGCGGAGCGAATTCGAGGAGCGCCTCGTAGCTGGCGACGGGGTCACTGTCGAGATCGACGGTGCACAACAAGCCCACGAACAGGTCCCGATGGCGCGGTTCGTCGAGCAGACGCAGGGCCGCGGCCACCCGCGCGTGGCTGGCGCGGCCGTTCGCGAACCGCCGGTGTCTGTCGTGTGCCTCGGGCGTGCCGTCCACGCTGACCGCCACGCCGACACGATGGTGACGCAGCAGCGCGAGGAACTCGTGGTCGAGAAGGACGCCGTTCGACTGCATCGAGCAGCGCACCTCCACGACAGGGGTGAGACGCTCGGCGACGATGGCGAGCAGTTCGGCCAGATGCCGCTTGCCCACCAGCAGGGGCTCTCCTCCGTGGAGGATGATGCGCACCGTGGAAAGCCCGTGTTCACGGGCGTGTTCGGCGATCCGGTCCATTGCCTGGCGCACCGTGTCGAGGGCCATCACTCCCGGCCGTCTGCGCCAGCTCTGGTCGGCTGCGAAGTACATGTAGCAGTAATCGCATGACAAGTTGCATAAACTGTGTATTTTCAGCAGGAACTGCCGGAAAGGAACTGTGGGCAGGCCCTCCGGTTCCGGATCCGCCGTCATCACAGCGCACTTTCGAACACGACGTCGGTCGTCCTCGACGAGTCGTCCCGCTCCTGGAGGTGGCGACGTACGGCCTGGCCGAACGCAGTGTCCTTGCCGGCCTCCGCCTCCAGCAGAGCCGGCGACACTTCACGGATGTCGACCAGCTCTGTACTGATGTGGCTGTTCCGAGGCGCGTCCATGCCTAGCTGCCTCCCTGAGAGCCGATGGGCGCGGAGAAGCTGCCCCGCTCGGATGTATTCCCTGTCCATGCTCTGTCAGTGCTCTTCGCGCGTCCACAAGACAGTTGGGGTCAGTTGCCCCATGCATACATCCGGAGCATCAAGGTGCATCCTCGGCCATTCCTTGCCACCGTGGCCGAATTGGCGTACATGACCGCCGAGTTCTCGACTGTCGATGACCAGAAATGGTCGACCGGATTTGAACAGGGATTGAGCGGATATCGCGCGGACTTTTCCCTCTACTCCGGCGGCGTGGGCGTGTCGTGGGTGCGGTACATCGCCTGGACGTCCAGTTCCAGCTGGATGGTGGGGCCGACGACCGCGATGCCACGGGCGAGCATGGAGCGCCAGTTGAGGGTGTAGTCCTCGCGGTGGAGTTCGGACTTGGCGAGGGCGGCGCAGCGGAGTTCCTCGCCGTAGCCGCCGTTGACGGTGCCGAGGTAGGTGGTGTCCAGGGCCACGGAGCGGCTGACGCCGTGCATGGTGAGGCTGCCCTGGAGGGTCCACTTGCTGCCGCCGCGGTAGGCGAAACGGGTGCTGGTGAAGTCGATGTACGGGAAGCGTTCGACGTCGAGGAAGTCGGCCGAACGAAGGTGCGTGTCACGGGTGTTGTTGCCCGTGGTGATGCTGGACGCGTCGATGCGCACGTGGACGCGGGACCGGGTCATGTCCTGGGCGACCGCGAGGCCGCCCTCGAAGCGTTCGAAGCGGCCGTGCACATGGGCCATCCCGACATGCTTGGCGATGAAGCGGATCGCGGTGTGCGGTGGGTCGAAGAGCCAGGTGCCGGGGGCCGGGAGTTCGAGCGCCCTTGCCGACTGGAGCCACACCCGCTCCCGGGAGACACCGGCGTCCGCGACGATCTCGACCGTCTCGCGGTGCGGCTCCAGCCCCTCGGCCATGATCAGCACGCTGTAGGTGCCCGGCGGCAGTACGGCCATGAAGAAGCCGTACGGGTCCGTGGCACCGCGCGCGGCGACGCGGTGGCTGCGCAGCTCCGTCACCGTCACCTCGGCCGCGCCCATGGGTTGGTTCACGGGGTCCAGCACCTCGCGCAGGACGACGCCCGCGCCGTCCGGGACGGGGAACGTGGCGCCCGCGGCGCCTCCGGGGGCATTCCTGAATCGCCGCCGGAGCAGTCCGAGGGGCATGGTGTTCACCTTTCGGTTTCTCGTCAGTCGGTGCGGGTCAGTCGGTGCGGGTCAATCGGTACGCGCCGTTCGGTACGCGCCGTTCGGTACGCGTCCTTCGGTACGCGTCGGGCCCTCGGTCAGGGCCACACCGGAGGCCGGTCGCCCTCGTATGCCGCCCTCAGGACCTGCAGGGCGTCCGTCACCGTGAGCTTTCTCGGGTTGGGGTACGCCTGCCCCGTCACCTCGGCCGCTGCCCTGGTCAAGTCCGCTTCACCGAGGCCCAGTTCGGCCAGGGAGCGGGGCGCGCCGAGGCCGCCCGACAGGTCCCACAGAGCCTGTGGGGCGTTCTCTGCCGTCAGGGCTCGGCCGAGGGCCGTCATGGCGTCGGGTGCGGCGGGGGCGTTGAAGGCGAGGGCGTACGGAAGGACGACCGTGTGCGTTTCGGCGTGCGGAAGGCCGAAGGTGCCGCCGAGGACGTGGCACAGCTTGTGGTGCAGGCCCATGGTGGTCGCGCCGAGCGCGGCCCCGCAGAGCCATGCGCCGTAGAGCGCTCGGCCTCGTGCTTCCAGGTCCCCGGGGTCGGCCGCCACTGCGGGGAGTGCGCCCACCATGGCACGGGCGCCCTCCTCCGCCGTCAGCGACACCAGCGGCGAGGCGTCCGGCGCGTACAGGGCTTCGGCGGCGTGGGCGACCGCGTTGATTCCGCTCGTCACGGAGAGGAGCACGGGGAGAGAGAGGGTGAGTTCGGGGTCGTAGACAACGCTGCGGGGCAGGACCGACGGGGCGCGGCCGGTGCGCTTGGCGCCGTGTTCGGTCACGCCCCAGACCGGGGTCATCTCGGAGCCGGAGTAGGTCGACGGCACGGCGATCAACGGCAGTTCGGTGCGGAGCGCGATCACCTTGCCCAGTCCGATCGCCGAGCCGCCGCCGACCGCCACGCATCCGTCCGCGTCCGCGGCCCGCGCCGCCCGGACCGCTCGTTCGGCCACCTCCGCCAGTACATGCTGGCGGGCCTGTGCGAACAGTCCTGCGCATGCGCCACCGAGTGAGTCCGCGACAACCCGAGCTGTCTCGGCACCCCTCGGTCCGCACACCACCAACAGCCGCCGCAGCCCCAGCCGTTCGGCCTCCTCCGCCACCGCCGTCGCCGACGCCCCGGGGCGCATGACGACCCGCATGGGCTGAGCCTCGTACACGAACTCCACTACGCACGCTCCGAGTCGCGCGCGCCCGCGGTGTCCGGCGCGTCGAGTACGAGGTCGAAGTGGGCGTGGCGGAACGGGTTCCGGATGCCGAACCGCCGGGCCTGGGACGGGTCGTCGGTCTCCGTGAAGTCCTGGACGAGGCTCTCCTTGACCGCGAAGACCGCGTCCGAGTCGAGGTGGTCACTGCCGGCCACGAAGATGTGGGTGGTGACCGGGGTGTGCCCCTCGGCCGAGACGATGAAGTGGATGTGAGCCGGGCGGTAGGGGTGCCGTGCCGTCGCCCGGAGGAGGTCACCGACAGGGCCGTCCGTGGGGATGGGGTACGGGCTCGGCACGCAGGTGCGGAACCAGAAGCGGCCCTCGGCGTCCGCCGTGAACAGTCCGCGGCCGTTGCCCGGCGGTTGGAGGTCGGGCTGCTGGACGTCGTAGTAGCCCTCGGGGTTCGCCTGCCACACGTCGAGGACCGCGCCGGGCAGCGGAGTGCCGTCCTTGGACAGCACGCGTCCGCTGATCACGCACGGCTCGCCGCCGCCGACCAGGTCGATGTCCGCGCCGAGTTCCCGGGCCGGGGACTCGGTCATGTGGAACGGGCCGAGGACCGTCGACTCCGTCACGCCGCCGAGCCCATCGCTCTCGTCCCCCTCGGTGCTCTCGCCCTTCTCGTACCTCTCATCGCGCCCGTCACGCCCGTCGCTGTTGATCGTCTCGACCAGCATCGAGACACCGAGGACGTCCGACAGGAGAACGAACTCCTGCCGGGTGTCCGTGCAGGCCCGCCCGGTCGCCGTGAGGAAGGCGATCGCCTGCTCCCACTCCGCCGTCGTCGGCTCGGCCTCGCGCACGAAGGCGTGGAGGTGGCGGGTGAGGGCGGCGAGCAGCTCGCGCAGGCGCGGGTCGGCCGTGCCGTCGAGGCTGTCGACGACAGCCTCGGTGATCCGGGTGGTGAATTCGGTGCTCATGCCCCACTCCTACGACTGTTCACGCGGCTTCGCCACGGCTGAGACGGCAGATGTTTCCCCGCACACGGCGCCTGCCCCGGGGGCCTCCGGTTCAGGCACGCCCGAGAATCCGCCGGACCGCGTCCGTCAGCGACCGCTCGGCGTCGTCCGGGGTCGCGGCCGCCGTCACGTGGCGGAAGGCGACGTACCCGTCCGGCCGTACGAGGAGGGCTCCCCCGTCGGCCACCTCTCGGAGCCGTGCCCAGTCGCCGTACGGGTCCTCGTACTCCTGGCCGGGGCCGATGACGACGGTGGCGATCTCCAGGTCCTGGGCGGCGGCGGCCTTGATCCAGTCGGCGCCGCCGATGCCGGTGAGCAGGGTGAAGCGGCCCCGGCCGACTGTGTCGAGCGTGGACAGGGTGCGGGTGCCGGAGGTGATCCAGGCGTGCGGAAGTTTGGCGCCGGGGCGGGAGGTCGGCTGGTGGTACAGCTCGGGGTCGCGGTCGAAACCGGGGTCCGCCGTACCGTCGGGGACGATCGCCGAAGAGCTTTCGGCGGAGTACCGCTGGTTGAGGTCGACGCCGTGCGCGTTGAACTCGTACACCTTGAACGCGATCGCCTCGCGGAGCTTCGCCCGCTGTTTCTCGGCCGCCTCGGTGTCGTCCTTGCGGGCGGCGATGTTGGCCCACAGCTGTTCGGGGCTCTGCGGGGAGAGCCCGTCGAGTGCCTCGAAGACGGGGGCGGTCTCGCCGATGGACTTGTTGGCACGGGTGACGATCTGCCTGCCGATCGGGGCGCGTTCGGCGGTGTAGGTGTCGAGCAGCTCGGGGGACGCGGTGCCGTCGAGGACGAGCTTGAGCTTCCAGGCCAGGTTGTAGGCGTCCTGGATGGAGGTGTTGGAGCCGAGGCCGTTGGACGGCGGGTGGCGGTGCGTGGCGTCGCCGGCGCAGAAGACCCGCCCGTTGGAGTAGGTCTGCGCGTACATCTCGTTGACGGTCCAGGCCGAGGACGACTTGACGGTCACCGGGATCTCGTCGTCGCCGACCAGCCTGCGGACGATCGACTCGGCGTACTCGGTGGTCAGGTCGGGGGCGCCCGCGGTGACGTCGTACCCCCAGACGATCATCCACTCGTTCCAGGGCCGCACGCACCGGACCAGGCCCGCCCCGATGCCGCCGACGGTGGCGCCGGGGGCCAGCACCCAGTAGAGGGTTGACGGGCGGTGCGCGGTGTACTTCGCCAGGTCCATGTCGAAGACGATGTTGATGCTGCCGGCCACGCCCATCTGGCCGCCCATCGGCAGCCCGATGTCCTCGGCGACCTGTGAGCGGCCGCCGTCGGCGCCGATGAGGTACTTGGCGCGGATGGTGTACTCGTCGCCGCGCAGCCGGTCCTCGACGGTGACGGTGACGCCGTGGTCGTCCTGGACGAAGGACTTGTAGACCGTGCTGAAGCGCAGGTTGGTGCCGCGTGCCACGGCCGCGTCGACGAGCACGGGTTCCATGAGGTGCTGCGGCATGTCGCACATCCGGGTGGGGCTGGCCAGTTCGTGCGCGGCCTGGACGAGCGGGTCGTTGCCCCACGAGCGGACCCGGCCCAGCTCCTCCCCCGCGAGGCTGGTGCAGAAGGTCGTGTCGCCCATCAGCCGCTGCGGCGTGGCCTTCGCGACGACCTCGTCCTCGACGCCGAGGTCGCGCAGCACCTCCATGGTGCGCTGGTTGGTGATGTGTGCCCGGGGCGTGTCGGCGAGACGCGCGTAACGGGTGACCACGATGTTCGGGACGCCGTACGTACTCAGGGCGAGCGCGGCGGAGGCGCCCGCGGGGCCACTGCCCACGATCAGTACGTCGGTCACGACATCCGGCTCGACGGTGTGCACGGGAGACGCTCCAGGGAATGAGGACAGGCACCGACCGTTCAAGATCATGGAGGGCGGCGCGGGAGCGTGGGTGTCTCAATAAGAGACAGTGCGTACGGTTTGCCGGACGGGAGTCGTACGGGGCCGGGGCCGCGTCCGTTCAAGTGGACGGGGGGACGGGCTCACCGCCCGCCCGCCCACCGGGCTCCGGGGTGGTTGTTGCGCCTTCAACCTCGCCGGGTACGGTGAGTGGTGTCGTGACCACCGCGGAACACCTCCCCGTCCACCCTGCCCTGGCGTCGCTGCGCAGGGCCCGTGAGTTGTTCCTCGAAGGGCGCGAACTGCCGGACGGTGTACCGGAGGAGATCGTCGCCGCCTGGAGGCGTGCCCGGTTCTTCGGCCTGCGACACGACGTGCCGGACTCCGCGCCCGACGCGCCCGGCAAGGCCGCCGACACGCCACGCCATACCGTACGACCGGACGAGTCCGCCCTGCTGGCCGCGGCCCGGCCGGTGCTCGAACGGCTCGCCCCCGCCGTGGGTACCGGACGGACCGCGCTCCTGCTGACCGACGAACGACTGCGGGTGCTGTGGGCGACCGGGTGCGCGCCCGGCGATCCCTGTTGCGAGGATCTCTCCGAACAGGTGGTCGGCAACAACAGCGCGGCGCTCGCGCTGCGCACCCGGCGCCGCGCCGAGGTGCACGGCCCGGAACACTTCCTCGATCTGTGGCAGGACGTGTCCGCGGTCAGCGTGCCCGTGCTCGCGCCGGAGACCGGGCGGACCGTGGGCACGGTGACGGTCACCTCGGGGCTCTGCGCCGAGTGCGCTCCGCATCCGTGGGCCTCCCTCGCCGAGGCCGCGGCGGGTGCCGTCGAGGCGGCACTCCTGGCCCGGTCGCAGCCGGCCGAGCGGGTCCTGTTGGACGCGTACCTGCGGGCGGCTCGGGAGCAGGGGCAGGCGGTCGTCGCCCTCGACGGCCGCAACCGTCTCGTGAGCGAGGCCGCGGGGCGCTTGCTGTCACCCGAGGGGTTGGAGGCGCTGGAACGAGGCGTGGCCGCGCTGCTGCGGGACGCGAACGGCGGGGAAAGGTCCGAGGGTGTGGGCTTCCCGGGTACGACGGAGCCCGAAGCGGCGCTCACAGCGGTGCCCGAAGCCCTCTCGGAAACGTCCGGACCCGAGCCCGAAGCCTCGCCCGCAGCCCCCTCGGAGACGACCGCTCCCGATCCCGAAGCAGCGGCCGTGACTGGCGTGACCGGCGTGGCTGGCATGACCGGCGTGGCTGGCGTGACCGGCGTGACCACAGACTCGTATCGTATGCGGCTCCCGGACGGTGTGCGGTGTTCCGCGACGGTCGTCCCGGTGGTGCACCGGGGGTCGGTCATCGGCGCGGTGGCCGTGCTGGAGCCGCTGGGAGCAGACGCCGCCGTGCCGCTCGGGCGAGGTCTCGTGGCGCTCGCCGGGCACTCGGTGCCGTGGCGGCACGCGGTGGGCCGCGCGACGGAGCTGGCCCGGTCGCCCGAACCACTGCTGCTTGTCGGCGAACGCGGCACCGGAAAGACCGCGCTCGCACACGAACTGGCCCCGGAGCTGCTGGTCGTCGACGCGGCGGAGGCCGAACCCGGCCTCCTGATCGACGAGTTGGCGGAAGGCCACGCCCTCCTCATCCGCCATGTCGAGCGGCTCGCGCAACCCGACACCGCGACGCTCAACTCCCTCCTCGAAACGCACCCGGGCGTGCCCCTGCTGGTCACCTACACTCCCGGACCACCACCGGGCCCCTGCCTCCAGCGGCTCCTGGACACCCTGGCCGCCCGTTCGGTCACCCTCCCCGCGCTGCGTGAACGGCCGGAGGACATAAGGGAGTTGCTGACCGCCCTCGCTCCGAAGCCGGCCCCCGGACAGCCCCCGCTCACCTGGACACTGGACGCCCTGCGCGCACTGGAGCAGCATCCGTGGCCCGGCAATGTCACCGAACTCGTCCACGTCGTACGGGCGTTGGCCGAACAGCGGCGTGCGTCCGGGCCCGTGCGACGCGCCGAGCTGCCGGACGCCGTCCGCGAGGGTCCCGCGGCGCGGCGCCTCAGCCCCATGGAGCACGCCGAACGCTCCGCCATCCTGGAGGCCCTCCGCCGCAACGGGGGCAACAAGGCCCGCACGGCGGCGTCCCTGGGCATCGCCCGTGCCACGCTGTACCGCAAACTCCGGGGATATCGGGGCTGAACCGTCCCCGTCCTCCGGCCCCCGTCCGACACACCGACGCGTGCCCGCGCGGACTCCGGCCGGGGGCGCCGTGTGGCGATCAACGGGCGGTCGCACGACCATGGGAATGGCCGGTTCGCCCCTACGGCTCGTTTGCCAGGAAGGTGGTAACCGATGTGCCGGTGGCTCGCCTACTCGGGAACGCCCGTCCTGCTCGACACAATCCTCTACAGGCCGGCGCACTCCCTGATCGACCAGAGTCTGCACTCCCGGCTGGGCGTCGAGACCACCAACGGTGACGGGTTCGGCATCGGCTGGTACTCGCCGGACCTGGAGACCCCCGCGGTCTTCCGCGACATCGGCCCGGCCTGGAACAACCGCAATCTGCGGGAGATCGCCGACCACGTCCGCTCCCCGCTGTTCTTCGCCCACATCCGGGCCTCGACCGGTACCGCCGTGCAGCAGACCAACAGCCACCCGTTCCGCCACGGCCGCTGGATGTGGATGCACAACGGCGCGATCGCCGACTTCCACCTGATCCGGCGGGACCTCTCCCTGGCCGTCGCCCCGGAGCTCTTCGCCGACATCGAAGGACAGACGGACTCCGAGCTGATGTTCTACCTGGCGCTCACGCTCGGCCTGGAAGAGGACCCTCCGGGCGCGGTCGCGCGGATGGCTGGCCTGGTGGAGCGGACGGGTCACGAGCACGGGGTGGAGTTCCCGCTGCAGATGACGATCGCCGTGACGGACGGGGAGGCGCTGTGGGCCTTCCGCTATTCCAGCCAGAAGCAGTCACGCTCGCTGTTCTACAGCACGCGGGTGGAGACGCTGCGCTCGCTCCACCCCGACCTGGCGTTCCTGCGGGAGGTCTCCGACGAGACCCGCCTCGTCGTCTCCGAACCCCTGGGCGATCTGCCCGGCGCCTGGAACGAGGTCCCCGAGAGCAGCTACGGCGTGGTCCGGCCCGGAGCGGACGAGCTGTGTCCCTTCGCCCCGCAACCCGTGTAGGGCACGGAGCCGATGCGGAGCACGGCGAAGGGGCCGCTTCGGATCGCCGAAGTCGTCGGCCAGGAAGCGCGGCGGGCGCTGGGTGACCCAGGTCATCTGGGTGTCGTGCGCTAGGTCGGCGGCGATCCGGGCGCCGGAGTTGCCGCCCCCGACGACGATCACACGGCGTCCGGCGAAATCCTGCGGACGCGCGTACTCGACGGTGTGCAGTCGGCGTTCCTCGGAGGCGGCGCGGCCGGGGTAGTCGCCGTGTGCGAGCGGCGTGGCGTCCGGGTCGTGGCGGCACGCTCCGGCGGGCACACCGTGCGGCACGAGGTTGTCCTGGCCGACCGCACCGGCACAACGGACGGGAACCGATCCCGGGAGGTGTTGACCGCGCTCCGCCCTGTGGTCGTAGGACTGGACGGTTCCGCCGAGAGCCTCGCCGCCGTGCCTCCTCGCCCGAACCTCCTCCTTTCGCAGTAAGGCGCCCTTCGAGGTCGCGGCGCGGGTCTGTGCTGTCCGACACACCTCCTGTCCGGCGCCCCCGCCACGTTGACGCCTCTGCCTCGTCAGGGCGGCGTTCTGACTGGAGCGCCCGCGTGCGACAGGCGCACGAGAGGGCGCGAATAGGGCCGTTTCATGTCCAGGAGGGTGATATTGCCGAATTCGGGTGGGATGGGGATGTACGCGTCGGGACGATGGCTGTGTTCGGCATGACCGGCCGCGACACAAAGGGAGACGTCGAAGCATGTCCAAGCCTGTCGTCAATATCTGGGGTACTCCTCCGGGGTCTGAGCTCGCCGCAGTGGAGTCCGCCCCCTGGGGCGCCAAGTGGGATCTCCGCACCACGACCACCAGCGGAACCGCCTGGGTCTTCTACAGGTCACCCGGTGAGAAGGTCCTCAGGCGGCCGGTGATCCTCGCCGACGGCTTCGCTCCGGAAGGAACCAACGTCGACAACCTGTACGACGGCCTGGAGAACGGGGAGTACCCGTTCATCTCCACGCTGCGCCAGGCCGGTTTCGACGTCATTCTGCTGGGCTTCGCCGACCGCACCGCGTCCGTCCTCGACAACGCCGAGGTCGCGATCCAGTGCATCATGCAGACGATCGGCGAGCGCGAAGGCGAGCACCCGCTGACGGTGGGCGGCTTCAGCATGGGAGGCCTGGTCACCCGCTACGCCCTGGCCAAGCTGGAGCGGCAGAAGATGCGGCACGAGACCGCCACCTACTTCTCCTACGACACCCCGCACCGCGGCGCGTGGCTGCCCCTGGGCGTCCAGGCGTTCGCCCACTACGTGAAGGCCCACTGGGGAGGCGTAGGCAAGCCGCTCTACAACCTCTACTCCGACCTGATCAACAGCCCCGCCGCACGGGAGATGCTGCGCTGGCACATCGCAACCGGGACCAACACCACTCTCGACGTCGCCGCCGGCCAGGACCAGGCACGGACCGACTTCCTGGACGCACTGGAACGGATGGGCGAGTGGCCCCAGATCCCCCGCCTGCTCGGCGTCGCCAACGGAACGGGCACCGGAGCCGGAAACAGCATCCCCGCCGACAGCCCCGCGATGGACACCCCCGGACCGAAGGTGGCCGCGCAGCTGCGTACCCAGGGCCAGGGAAGCAAGACCGTCGCCCGGATGCGGGAACTGGACCAGGCCGAGGTCTCGATCAACACCACCGGCTTCCCCGAACTCGACGGCGCCCCAGGTGGTCTCTTCCCCGAGCTCCTCGGGGGCGCTTCCAACTTCGGCGTGGCCAACATGCTGGCCAACCTTCTCAACGGCGCGCCGACGCAACCCGCGCACAACGCCTCCACCTTCGTCCCCACCATCAGCGCCGTCGCCGTCGCTGACATCGACAACCACGACGCCCTCTACAGCAAGATCGATCCCGACTACAGCCACCTCCACGACTTCCGCTGCGCCACCACCAACGAAGGCCACACCGTCGTGACCCGAGAACTCGGAGAGTGGATCGTGAACAAGCTCAAGGACGCGTAACCACCAGCCGGGACGCGCATACGCAGCCAGAAGGGGTCTGCGGCCTGACGGCCGCAGACCCCTTCTGCGCACCGGCGCCGCCGCAGGCTTGCCGTCGACCTTGATCACGCGCGGTGAGAACTGCAGCAGTCAGTCTGCGCCGGTGACCGAGCCCGGGATCACGGACACCAGGCATCCGCCTCCTGGTGGGCTTCGGTGAGTTCGACGGTCTCCGTCTTCGTCCACGGCAGTGTCTGATCGTCGGAACCCTCCGTCGCCGCGTGGTACATGACCCGCGTCGTCCCTTCACCTCTCAGGCAGATACGGATGAACGTGCTCAGCTGGGTGACCGAGTTTGATGCTCGGACTGGACGCGGTGCCGGCCAAGGTGGAGGCGCTGCGGTCGAAGGCGAAACGCCCGGTCGCGCGGGGCTGGCTGGCCGAGCGGCAGCCGGGCCGGTTCACCCTCTCCCGGGGCCCGGCCGGGCAAGGCGCCGCGTCATGAGCAGGGTCGGCAAGGCGGAGGTCCCGGTGACCATCGCCAACCACGACTCGAAGTCGAGGAGCTACATCATCGTGGTCAATTTCAAGGACCGGTCGGGCAACCTGGCCGACGTGGTCGTCCTCGACGTCCCCGAGGTCGCCGCAGGCCAGACCTCCAAGGCCACGGCTCGGAGCAACCGGGACCTGACCGGCACGGTGACCACCGAGGTCCGCGACGCATTGCGGTACTGAGGCAGCTGCTGGTTCTCCAAGGTGATCCGCCGGGCGTGCCAGGCGGCGAGTGCCGCCACCAGGCACATAGGTCAGGACCAGAGGGACTTCGGTGGCCTGACACGCCGCGTCTTGCCTCCGCACTCGCCGGCGATGACCCTTTTCAGTTCACGCGCTGTCGGCGGGCAGCGTCGGGTAGTCGGTGTAGCCGCGGTGGTCGCCGCCGTAGAAGGTGGCCGCGTCGGGGCTGTTGTAGGGGCCGCCGGCTGTGAGGCGGGCGGGCAGGTCCGGGTTGGCCAGGAACAGCGCGCCGAAGGCGATGATGTCCGCGGTGCCGTCCGCGATGTGGGCGAGTGCGCCGGGGCCGGTGGTCTCGGGGTGGGTGAAGGGGTTGAGGATGAACACCGTCGGCCAGTCCTTGCGCAGCCGGGCGGTCAGGTCGCGGTCCGGGCTCTCGACCAGGTGCAGGTAGGCGAGGTCCAGCGGGGCGAGTCCGGCGATCAGGGTGGTGTAGGTCTCCAGCACGTTGGCCGGGTCGGTCTCGGCGATGTCGTTGTAGGGGTTGCCGGGAGAGATACGGAAGCCGGTCCGGTGGCCGCCGATCGCCTCCGCGACGGCCGTGGCGACCTCGATCCCGAAGCGGGCCCGGTCCGCGGCGCCGCCTCCCCAGTTGTCGGTGCGCAGATTGGTGTTGGGGGCGAGGAACTGGTGGATCAGGTAGCCGTTCGCCCCGTGGATCTCCACGCCGTCGAAACCGGCGGCTATCGCGTTGCGCGCGGCGTCGGCGTAGTCGGCGATCGTCTGGGCGATGTCGTCCTGATCCAGTTCGTTCGGCGTGACGTAGTCCTGGGGGCCCTGGTAGGTGAACACCTGGCCCGCCGCCGCGACGGAGGAGGGGGCGACGGGGAGGAGTCCGTCGGGCAGCAGGCTGGGGTGGCTGATCCGGCCGGTGTGCATGAGCTGCGCGAAGATCGTGCCGCCCTGGGCGTGGACGGCTTCGGTCACCTTCCGCCAGGCGTCGACCTGCTGGGCGGAGTGCAGGCCGGGGGTGTTGGTGTAGCCCTGGCCGCCGGCCGACGGTTGGATGCCCTCGGTGATGATCAGGCCGGCGCTCGCGCGCTGGGCGTAATAGGTGGCCATCAGCTCCGTCGCCGTGGCCGCGGGAGCATCCGCGCGGCTGCGGGTCATCGGTGCCATGGCGATGCGGTTGGCGAGCGTCTTGCCGCTCAGGTCGATCGGGTCGAACGCGGTGGTCATGGCAGCTTCCTTCGAAGAATGGGTCGGGTGGAAGAGACAGGCGGCGGCCTGGGCCTGGCGGGGTGCCGGGGACCAGGACCTCAGCAGTCCTCACCTCAACTGGTCAGAGGCACTTGCTGCGTTGCCGATCGTCAGTCGCGCAGCCTGCTTCGGGAGAGCGCGGGCCTGGGGCCCTTCTGATGGATCTCCGTGGGAGAAGGAGCGTCGTTCGGTGCGTGTCCTCGGCGTGCCGGGCGGAAGACCTCGTACTGGACGTACTCGGGCTTTCGCCCGGGGCGGCGAGAGGGCGTGCCGGGCGTCGCGACGCCGTGGAGATCCGCCAGGAGGGCCCTAGTTGAGAGGGACGTCCGCGACGGCCTTGAGGTGGCTGAACGTCTCGAGGGAGTACCGGCCGTGGTATCGGCCCATGCCGCTTTCGCCGACGCCACCGAAAGGCAGGCCGGGCATGAGCAGTTGCATCACCGGCTGGCCCCAGGCGATGCCGCCGGAGGACGTCTCGTTCACGAGGCGCGACTTGGTGGCCTCGGAGGTGGTGAAGGCGTAGAGGGCGAGGGGCTTGTCGCGTTCGTTGATGAAGGCGATGGCGGCATCGAGGTCTTCGACTTCGACGACGGCGAGGATCGGACCGAAGATCTCTTCCTGCATGACCGGCGATGCGGGGTCGACATCGGTGAGCACGGTCGGTGCGATGAACAGGTCGTCACGGTCGTGCCGGCCTCCCACCGCCGCCCGGCCGGAGTCCAGCAGACGGGTGAGCCGGTCGAAGTGCCGCTCGTTGATGATCCGACCGTAGTCGGCTGCGGTCTGCGGAGTGGGGCCGAACTGGGCGTCGACCGCCGCGCGGAGGGCGGGGACGAGCGCGGCGGCGGTGGCAGGATCGGCCAGTATGTAGTCGGGGGCTATGCACTGCTGCCCCGCGTTGCCGAACTTGGCGCCGACCAGCCGCTTCGCGGTCTCGTCCACGTCGGCGTCCGGCGCCACGAAGACCGGCGACTTGCCCCCGAGTTCGAGCGTGACCGGGGTGAGGTTCTTGGCGGCTGCGGCCATGACGATCCGGCCGACCGTGCCATTACCCGTGTAGAAGATCTGGTCGAAACGCTGCGCCAGGAGGGCCGTGGTCTCCTCGGCTCCCCCCTCGACCACGGTGAGCACATCGGCGTCGAAGTACTCGCGCAGGAGGCGTGAAGCGACCGCCGAGGTGTGCACCGACATCTCGCTCGGCTTGGCCACCACGGTGTTCCCGGCTGCCAGCGCGCCGATGATGGGGTCGATGAGAAGGTGCAGCGGAAAATTCCACGGAGCGATGACCAGAACGACGCCGAGCGGGTCGTACGTGGTGTAGGCCGTGGTCGTGGGACCGAAGTGGGCGGGAACCTCCACCGGGCGAGGCTGAAGCCAGCTCTCGAGATTCGCCAGTGCCTCGTCGATGTCGGCGACGGTGAAGTCGATCTCCTGCATTTTCGCCTCGGCGGCGTTCTTCCTCAGATCCGCCCAGAGGGCTTCGATCAGTTCCTGCTCGTTCTCGACCAGCAGTGCCCGCAGCCGCTGCAGCTGGTCGACGCGCCAGTCCAATGGGCGGGTGACACCGGTGTTGAACTTCGCACGAAGGCGGCCCACCACCTCCGCAGCCGTCTCGCTCTGGTGCGTCCTCGACTCGATCCCCTGTGTTGCGCTCATGGGATGTACTCCGTTCTTGATCCAGGCCACGCCCTGGCCGTTTTCCAGCCGGGCACAGTGGCCAGCGTGCTGGACGATCCGGCATCCACCCAGGTCACGGCTTTGCGTACGCGCGCGGTGCCTACCACTGGTTGGGTCAGGCTGGTGTGCGTGCGACCGTGGATACTCGAGACATGGACGAATACCCCGAACCGGTGCACGAGCTGGCCGCCGGCGCTCTGGACCCGCGTGCCGAGCTCAGTGAGTTCCTGCGCACCCGACGCGCCCGGCTGAAGCCGGAAGACGTGGGACTGCCGGACTACGGGCGGTACCGGCGGGTACCGGGGCTGCGCCGCGAGGAGCTCGCGCAGCTGGCCGGGGTGTCCGTGGCGTACTACACACGCCTGGAGCAGGGCAACGGACGGCACGTGTCGCCGGAGGTCCTCGACGCCATCGCCCGCGCCCTCAGGCTGAGCGACGCCGAGCACGCCCACCTCACACACCTGGCGAAGCCGAAACAGAAGAAGAAGCCGGCCGGCCGCGCCCAGCAGGTGCGGGGCCCCCTGCGGACGCTGCTGGACACCATGGACGGCGTTCCCGCGATCCTCGTGGGGCGGCGCTCGGACATCCTCGTCTGGAACCGGATGGCCGCGGCGGTCTTCGGCGACTGGGCCGAGCTGCCGGCCAGGGAGCAGAACTGGGCACGGCTGGTGTTCCTGAAGCCCGAGTACCGCGACCTGTTCATGGACTGGGAGCACAAAGCCAGCGACGTCGTCTCACAACTGCGCATGGACGCCGGCTCCCATCCCGACGACCCCCGACTGTCCGCGCTGGTGGGCGAACTCTCCGTGAAGAGCGAGGAGTTCCGGCGGCTGTGGGCCACCCACGACGTCAAGGAGAAGTGCCACGGCATCCAGCGCCTGCATCACCCGCTCGTCGGCGAACTCGATCTCCGCCTCGAGTCGTTCCACCAGGCCGACGCCCACGAACAGATGTTGGTGACCTACCACGCCGAACCGAACTCCCCGTCGGCGGAGGCTCTGCGACTGCTGGCCAGCTGGGGCGCGGATGCCACCCGGGCGGGAACGGGCACGTCGTCGGCACGCACGGCTTGATGAACTCCCCTTGATGCCGCCGCTGCGCACGGCGTCGTTTTCGAGGACCTGCTGGCGGATGGGCCTCCTCGTACAGAGCGAGGGTGTGGTGCGGGTCGGTGTTCTCCTTCCGTAGCCGGCTCAGGTTGGCAGGCCTCCGGCGATGGTGCCTCCTGGCCGGCGGGCATGAAATGCACCAGCAAACCGGTGATCGACATGACGCTGGACGATGTCCGTGGACAGGCCAGCGGCGCATCCCGCGAAGCGCGTACCCGGGCCGCTCGGAATGCACCTGCACGCCCACCGTGGGACGAGGCCGAGGCGAAGGCCTTTGTCGAGGCGAGCAAGGGCCACAGGCTCTTTGGCCCGATGCTTCTCACCCTTATTGCCGAGCGTCCCGCAGAAGTCTGTGGCGCACGGTGGCGTGAGGACGTTGACCTTCACGGATCGGGGACTCTTGCCGTTGGCAATACCCGCATAATTGTCTACGACCGAAGCCGGGAGCGAGGCCTACGGAACAAGGTCGTCGAGAAGCAGCCCAAGACCCAAAACGGCAAGCGAGTCCTTCCGCTGCCCAAGCCCGTTCATAGCGCGCTCGTGGTGCTCCGCGCCCTCCAGGCGAAGAGAAGGAGCAGGCGGGCGAGGCCTACGCGGACTCCGGCTATGTCGGCGTCGATGAGCTGGGCCGTCCGTTCAAGACGGACAAGCCACGACGCGAAGCGCAGAAGCCGATGGAGGCAGCAGGAGTGCGCCGGGTGCGTCTGTACGCGCGCGCCATGCGTGCCTGTCCTGGATGGCCAACAACGGGGTGCCTGACACGGTGGTCTCAGCCTGGGCCGGACACAGCGACCTGTCGTTCACCGGGCGCGTCTACCTGCCCCCTGACCCGCAGAGTCTCAAGGCAAGGCTCGGAGAAGCCAGGCAAGCTGCTTGACTGGGGAAGATCATCCCAGTTGGTGAGAGATTGTGAGACGAGAGCCCGGAAATGATCAAGGGCCTCGTCTCACGTCATGTGATCCAAGGCCCTGACCTGCTACGACAGTCCATCAAACTGTCGGGACGACAGGATTTGAACCTGCGACCCCTTGACCCCCAGTCAAGTGCGCTACCAAGCTGCGCCACGTCCCGGTGCGCTGTCCGCGGTGAACCGCGTGATCGCGCAGTGAGAACTTTACCGTACGTCCGGCCCTCGCCCCGCAGCCGGCGAGCGGCGGGGGACAATCGAGGGATGAGCGGGACAGCGGATGACGGGACGACGTGGGGGCGGGACCGGGACGAGGAGGGGCGGGCGCGGAGCGCGCGGCCCCGGGACGGGCTGGGCCGCCCCCTGCCGTACGGGGCGCCGGGTGTGCAACGGCAGCCCGAGGGGGTGGTGCGGGCCCCCGAGGAGACGGTCGTCGAGGCGCAGGCGCTGCTGGACGCGGGAAAGCCGTTCCATGCGCACGAGGTCTTCGAGGACGCCTGGAAGTCGGGGCCGGACGAGGAGCGCCCGCTGTGGCGGGGGCTGGCCCAGCTCGCGGTGGGCCTCACGCACTCTGCACGCGGGAACGTCAAGGGTGGGGCACTGCTGCTGCGGCGCGGGGCCGGGGCCGTCGAGGAGTGGGGGGCCGGGAGCCGACGGCGGCAGCCCTACGGTGTCGATCTGGCCGGGGTGGGGGCCTGGGCGCGGCGGCTGGCCGACGTCGTGGAGCGGGAGGGACGGGCGGTGGACGCGGAGGCCTGCGCTCCCCGGTTGCGCGGGGACCAGGCCGGGCATGCGACGGCCCGTTCCGGACAGCGGTAGACACGCAGGGGCGCGCGTCGGCGCGCCGTGACGCACAACGCGATGTCGACTTTGTGACGATCACGCCGGGGATGCCGCCGGTGGCCCTCGACCGGACGATCGTGGAGACGGCGCTGCGACGATCGTGTCGGACCTGGGCGGTGCGGAGCACATGACGTGGGTCGTGACGGCGTATCTGCCGACGGAGACGGTGTCGACGGCCCTGGTGGGGAAGTCGGGCGACCTGTTCGGCCAGAAGGTCGTTCTCCAGGTGTCGGCGGTCGTCTTCATCACGGGCTCGTTCCTGTGCGGCCTCGCCTCGGACATGACGCCGCGATCGTGTGGCGGGCCTTGCAGGGCGTGGGCACGGGCGGGCTCATGGTCACCGCGATGGCGCTGATCGCGGATTGCGGAACAGCCGCGTCGGCAGCATCGGTTCCGCGCGGGCCGACCACCGTCGCCACCATCGCCGAGCGCCCGCCACGGGAGGACCTGACCCAAGGGCTGTCCCCGCGGGCACCGGAACCGACGTCCTCCGGGGCGGGGGCGTCATCGGAGAAGTAGTTGCAGGCCGCCCACGATCGTCGCCGCGATCACCAACTGTTCGAACAGCTTCTGGTTGATGCGGTTGACCGCCCACTTGCCGAGGAAGGCGCCCGGCACGACGAACAGGGCGAGTGCGGCGTCCAGCAGCAGGGAGTGCCCGTCGATGAGGCCGAGACCCACACTGAAGGGGACCTTGGAGACGTTGACGATGAGGAAGAAGAAGGCCGAGGTGCCCAGGAAGCCGAGCTTCCGGAAGCCCGCCGAGAGCAGGTACATGGACATCACGGGGCCGCCTGCGTTGGCGACCATGGTGGTGAAGCCGCCGAGGACGCCGTACGAGCGGGCCTTCACACGGCCGGCGCGGGTGGTGATCGCGTCGGGTTCGTCGTCCTTGTCGACCGTGCGGCGGCGCCAGATCGTGACGGCCGTCATCAGCAGCAGGATCGCGCCGATGGAGGTCCGGACGATCTGGTCGTCGGCCCAGATCAGGAACAGCGTGCCGAGGACCACGCCGGCACCGACGGCCGGGAAGAGTTTCCACAGGGTGGGCCAGTGGGCGTGCCTGCGGTAGGTGAGTACGGCGAGGACGTCCCCGACGATGAGGATCGGCAGGAGGACGCCGGTCGAGGCGCGGGCGGGCAGGACCGCCGCGAAGATCGCGAGGCTGACCGTGTTGGCACCGCTCACGGCTGTCTTCGAGAAGCCGACGAGTACTGCGGCGAAGGCGAGGACCGCGAACTCGGCCACGGACAGGTGCCAGAGAGTCATGGTGTTCATGCGGGGTCCGATGCTATGCGCACCTGTCGGCGCGCGACAGGACCGTCTCGCCAGTTGGCCCTGCCACCTTCCGATCCTGACTCCCCAGGCCCCGACTGCGCCCGGTTCGATCTTCCGCGCCCCCGCCGCCGCCCGGTTCGGCTTTCGCCCCGGTCGGCCCATGGACCAACGTCCGACGGGCTGGCAAGATCCCCCGGGTACCTTCACCGACGTAGTTGGAGGAGTCATGGCCGACTCGCGCGAGCACAGCTTCGCCGGTACGCGGGGCGGTGTCACCGCACGGGAATGGCCGTGCGAGGGGGCGCGTTACGTCGTGCTCCTGGTGCACGGCTACGGGGAGCACATCGGCCGGTACGAACATGTGGCCGACGCCCTGGTACGGCACGGTGCGGCGGTGTTCGGGCCCGATCACATGGGGCACGGCAGGTCGGCGGGCGAGCGGGTGCTGATCGAGGACTTCGAGGCCGTGGTCACCGATGTGCACACCGTGGAGGTGCTGGCCAGGGCCGCGTATCCGGGTCTGCCGGTGGTGCTGATCGGCCATTCCATGGGCGGTCTGATCGCCGCGCGGTACGCCCAGCAGTACGGCGCGGGGCTCGCCGCGGTCGTGCTGTCCGGGCCTCTGATCGGCATCTGGGAGCCGCTGAGGGCACTGCTCGCGCCGCCGGAGGTGCCCGACGTGCCGCTCGATCCGAAGATACTCTCGCGGGACATGGCGGTCGGTGCCGCGTACGCGAACGATCCGCTGGTGTGGCACGGCCCGTTCAAGCGGCCGACGCTGGAGGCCATCGACCGCTCCCTGGAGACGATCTCGAAGAGCGGGTCCATCGGTTCGCTTCCGCTGCTGTGGCTGCACGGCGACGACGACCGGATCGTGCCGCTGCCCGGCAGCCGTACGGGGATCGAGGAGCTCCGCGGCGCCGAGTGGAGCGAGCGCGTCTATCCCGGCGCCCGGCACGAGGTGTTCAACGAGACGAACAGGGGCGAAGTGCTCGCGGACGTCAAGGAGTTCGTGGACGGCGTGCTGGGGCGCTGAGCTGCTGCTTCACGCCGCGTTTTCGCTTGTGCGACCTGGGCACCCGGACCCGCATGGAGTGGTTGCGGAGAGCGGCCTGCGTGGGAGAGGACCCCGAACTGTTCTTCCCCGTGGGCACTACAGGGCCGGCGATCGACGACGTCGCCACCGCCAAGCGTGTCTGCGCCCGCTGCCCGGTGCGCCGCGAGTGCCTCAACTGGGCGCTCGGCAACGGGCAGACGGCCGGCGTGTGGGGCGGCATGGGCGAGGAGGAGCGCACCGAACTGCTCCGCAGGGCCGGGAGCGCCGACGCCGCCCGGCACGAAGCGTTCGCCGGCACGATGCGATGAGGAGCAACGAGCAATGACGATGGTGAGGAGCACCCTTCCCGAGCCCGCCCGCCGGATCGCGGGCGAGGCGCTGCAGGAGAGCCTGGTGGATCTGCTGGGACTCTCGCTGATCGGGAAGCAGGCCCACTGGAACATCGTGGGACCGAGGTTCCGTTCGATCCACCTCCAGCTCGACGAGGTGGTGTCCACGGCACGGTCGTTCGCCGATCAGGTCGCCGAACGCGCGGCGGCTCTCGGGGTCGCCCCGGACGGACGGCCCGAGACCGTGGCGGCACGGTTCGCCCTGCAGGGGCCGAAGGACGGCTGGCTGCGGGACACCGAGGTCGTACGGCTGCTGGTGGCGGCGCTGGAGACGGCGATCGGACGGTTGCGCGAGCGTATCGACGCCACGGAGGAGGCCGACAAGGTCACGCAGGACCTGCTGATCTCCATCACCTACGAGTTGGAGAAGCAGCGCTGGATGTTCGAGGCCGAGAACTGGCCGCGCGAGGACTGACAGCGCGGCAGGCGGGCGGCGCCTGCGCAGCAGCCGCCCCCGTCGACGTTCGGGAACCCCGCGTCGACCGAGCGGTCGCCGGAGGATGTGCAAGCTCGCCCCGTCGCGTGGACGTGGGCGTCGGCCCTGCCGTGGGACCGTGGTTCGCAGACGGCCGAGCGGGTGTGCGCGGCGCCTTCCGTCTCGCCGACGACCTCGCGCCGCCGGAACCCCCCGCTGTCGTACGGCGGTCGGGGGTCTCGGCGGCCCGGCGTATCACAGGGTGCGTCATGCTTCCGGCTTCCTCGCCGCCACGGCCGCCAGCAGCCGGTCACGTGACTCCTCGACCAGGCGGCGGGCCCGGCCGACGTCCGCGAGCAGCCTGCCGTCGCGCTTGCGGACCACGCCGTCCACGATGACCGTCTCCACGTTGGAGACGTCCGCGCCGAGGGTCACGGCGGCCGCCGCGTCGTGCACGGGCGCCATGTTGAGGGCGGTCGCGTCGAGTGCGACGATGTCGGCCCGCTTGCCGGGGGTGAGGGAGCCGGTACGGTCCTCCACGCCGGCCACGTGAGCCCCGTTGAGCGTGGCGATCTCCAGCATCCGACGTGCCGTCAGCATCGTCTTCGGCACGGGCAGGTTGGCCTGCCAGCAGTCGGCGTTGACCCGTGCCCGTTCGGCGGCGAAGGCGGCCCGGATCTGGGTGAACATGTCGCCGGGCACGGTGGTGACGACGTCGATGCTCAGGGACGGCCGCAGCCCGTGTTCGATCGCCTGCATCACGGGCGGCCAGCCGTGGCCCATCTGGGTCTCCACCTGGGCGGCGATGGACACGGTGCCGCCGCTGTCGGCCACCATCCGCCACTCGTCCTCGCTGAGGTGGCAGCAGTGGACGTACGTCGTGTCGGGGCCGAGCAGGCCCAGCTCGTGCAACTGCCTGACCATGCCGAAGCGTCCGGCCAGGCGGCCCATGGCGACGTGCACGGTGATCGGGATGCCCAGTTCGCGGGCGAGGCCCCATTCCCGGGTGACGACGTCGTCGGCGCAGAAGCCGGGGCCGCGCGTGGCCAGCGCCATGGTGAGCAGGCCGTCGTCGGAGGCGAAGTACCGGTCACGGACTCGGCGTACGTCGTCACCGGGTACCGCGATCTTGCTGTCGAACCAGTAGTCGGCGAGTGAGGTGTTGGCGCTGCCGTACGCGTACTGGGCGCGGATGCCGGTCTCCGTCAGCGCCCGGACCGCGGCGTCCGGGTGCTCGGGTGTGTTGTTGATGTGTGACCAGTCGACGAGGGTGGTGATGCCCGCGTTGAGGCACTCCAGGGTGCCGGCCAGGTTGCCGGCGTACACGTCCTCGGGGGTGTAGACGGGTGCGAAGGTGTCGAGGACGTCCACGAAGTAGTCGTCGAGGGTGGCGTCGGGGGCGCAGCCGCGGATCGACGCCTCCCAGGTGTGGCGGTGGGTGTCGACGAAGCCGGGGATGACGATGCGGCCGGTCATGTCGAGCACCTCGGCGTCCACGTCCGCTTCGATCTCGCGTTCGACCGCCGTGATCGTGCCGTCCTCGATGAGGACGTCGCCCTCGGGCAGGTCACCGATGGCCGGATCCATCGAGACGACATGGCCCGAGCGCAGGAGCATCCGTTTGGTCATCGCCGTTCCTCCCAGAGGTGGGTCCGCGTGAAAAACTGACGGGCAGTCAGTATGCGACGCGGTCGCGGACCGTCCTCGTGACCCGGCCGACACCGACGACGACCCGCTCCTTAGGGGCGCGGCCGAACGACAGCGGCACGCACTCCCCCGCCACCCGCCGGACGGGCGTGTCCATCGGCCCGCAGCCCTCGTCGGCGACGACCGGGACTGGGGTTCCTTCCGCCCCGGCCGCCGGATACGGGTTCGGCTGCCCGCAGCTGCGTGCCGCGGCGGACGACCACCTGCGGCTAGGACAGTGCTTCCAGTCCCAGGTGGTCGCGGAGGGTCGTGCCCTCGTAGTCCGCGCGGAAGACACCCCGTTCCTGGAGCAGCGGTACGACCTTGTCGGCGAAGGGGTCGAGGCCGGTGGGGGTGATGTGGGGGACGAGGATGAAGCCGTCGGCGGCATCCGACTGGACGTAGTCGTTGATCGTGCGGGCGACCGTCTCCGGCGAGCCGATGAAGTTCTGCCGGTTGCCGGTCTCGATGACCAGGTCGCGGATGGACCAGTTGTGGGCGGCGGCACGCTCCCGCCATTCGCGGGCGGTGGCCAGCGGGTCGCGGTACATACGGACCTGGGCGCGGCCCTTGGAGATGTGGGTGTCGCTGATGTCCGGGTCGATGTCGGGGAGCGGTCCGTCGGGGTCGAAGGAGGACAGGTCCCGGTTCCAGACGAACTCCAGATGCTTGAGTGCGGTGGCGCCGCTGACCTGCTGTCGGCGGACGTCGTGGGCGAGCTCCTCCGCCTCCTCGTCGGTATCGCCGAGAATGAAACTGGCCGCGGGCAGGATGAGCAGCTGGTCCTCGCGGCGGCCGTACGTGGCGAGACGGTTCTTGACGTCGGTGTAGAAGGCCCGACCCGCGTCCGGGCTCGCGTACCGGCTGAAGATGGCGTCGGCACCGGCGGCGGCGAACTCACGGCCCTCGTCGGAGTCGCCCGCCTGGAAGACGACCGGGCGGCCCTGCGGTGAGCGCGGGACGTTGAACCGGCCCTCGATGTCGAAGTGCTGTCCGCTGTGGACGAAGGCTCCCGCCTTGGCGTCCCGCAGGAAGACGCCCGTCTCCCGGTCGGCGACGATCTCGTCCCCGTCCCAGGAGTCGAAGAGTTCGTTCGCCGTGGCCAGGAACTCCTTGGCGCGGGAGTAGCGCTCCTCCTGCGGCAGAAAGCCGCCCCGGCGGAAGTTCTCGCCGGTGAAGGCGTCCCAGGAGGTGACGACGTTCCACGCGGCACGCCCGCCGGAGAGGTGGTCGAGGCTCGCGAACTGTCGGGCCACCTCGTACGGCTCGTTGAAGGTGGAGTTGATGGTTCCGGTGAGTCCGAGACGGTCGGTGACGGCGGCCAGCGCGGCGAGGACGGTGAAGGTGTCGGGGCGGCCGACGACATCCAGGTCGTAGATGCTGCCGCCCTGTTCGCGCAGCCGCAGGCCCTCCGCGAGGAACAGGAAGTCGAACTTGGCGCGCTCGGCCGTCCGCGCGAAGTGCGTGAAGGAGCTGAACTCGATGTGGCTACCGGCCTCCGGGGCGCTCCATACGGTGGTGTTGTTGACGCCGGGGAAGTGGGCGGCCAGGTGGATCTGCTTCAGGGGCTTGCTCATGGTGGTCGGTCTCCCTACGGCTCAGAGGGTCGCGGTCGCTGCGGCGTCGGCGTAGCGGCTGGCGGGGCGGGGCAGCCCCAGCAGGCCGCGCAGGGTCTCGGCCTCGTAGGCGCGGCGGAAGGCGTCGCGGCGCTGGAGTTCGGGCACGAGGCCGCGGGTGATCGCCGGGAGGTCGTGGCCCAGGACCGCGGGCCGCAGCCGGAATCCCGTCAGACCAGCCTCCGCCAACTCCTGCAGCAGATCCGCGAGTTGGACCGGCGTACCGGTGAAGATCCGGGCGTCACTCGTGTACGGCTCGCCCGCGAGCGTGTCGAGGCGCTCCCGCCGGGCCGCCGCCTCGGCCGGGTCGTCGTCGAGGAAGACCACCAGGTCGCCGAAGACGTGCAGCGGCTCGTCGCCACGTCCGGCGGCGCGCTGCTCCGCCCGGATCTCGGCGACGATCGCGCGTGCCCGGCCGGTGTCGTGCGGCGTGACGTAGCCGATGTCGGCCTGGCGGGCGACCAGCCGGTACGGGACGGTGTCATGGGCGAGGGCGCTCACGACGGGCTGGCCCTGCGGCGGGCGGGGGGTGATGGAGGGGCCCTTGACGCTGAAGTGGCGGCCCTCGAAGTCGATGTAGTGCAGTTTGTCGCGGTCGACGAACCGGCCGGTGGCCACGTCCCGGATCTCCGCGTCGTCCTGCCAGCTGTCCCAGAGGCGGCGCACGACCTCGACGTGGTCGGCGGCCTCGTCGAACAGTTCGGTCACCAACTCCCGGGTGTCCGGGCTGTCGTAGGCCTCGATGCGCGGGATCGTACGGCGGCCGAAGTGGGCGGCCTCGTTCGGCCGGGCGGTGATCTGTACCCGCAGGCCGGCGCGGCCGGAGCTGACGTAGTCGAGGGTGGCGATCGCCTTGGAGATGTGGAAGGGCTCGGTGTGGGTGGCCACGACGGTCGGCACGATTCCTATGTGCCGGGTGAGGGGGGCGATCCGGGCCGCGACGAGGACGGCGTCCAGCCGGCCGCGGACCTGGTCGGTGCGTTCGTCCGGGTCAAGGAGGTGCGAGGACTGCGGGCCGAGGCCGTCCTCGATGGTCACGAGGTCGAGCAGTCCGCGCTCGGCCTCGGCGACGAGGTCGGCCCAGTATCCGGCGGTGAACACCTCGCGGGGGCGAGCCACCGGCTCGCGCCAGGAGGCAGGGTGCCATCCGGTGCCGTCGAGTGCGACGGCGAGGTGCAGCGCGGACGCGGGAGAGGAGGCGGAAGCAGGGGGGACGGACGGCGTGGAGGAGGGGAAAGAGGCAGCTGGGGACACAGGTGTGCGCCTTCCTAGGAAGTTCGTACGGCCCTCTCGCGGGGCGTTGCCGGGCTTCGGACCGCCAGGATCGTGGAGCGGCGGCGCAGGGTGAAGCCGATGGACTCGTAGAGCCGGATCGCGGTGGTGTTGTCCGCGGCGGCGTGCAGGAAAGGTGTCTCGCCGCGTTCGCGGATGCCCGCGGCGACCGCGCGGACGAGCCGGGTGGCGAGGCCCCGGCCACGGTGGTCCGGGTCGGTACAGACCGCGCTGATCTCGGTCCAGCCCGGCGGGTGGATCCGCTCGCCGGCCATGGCGATCAGCCGCCCCCGGTCCCGGATGCCGAGATAGGTGCCCAGTTCGACGGTCCGCTTCAGAAAGGGGCCCGGTCGGGTGCGGGCGACCAGGTCCAGGATCTCGGGGACGTCGTCGAGCCCGAGCCGTACCGCTTCGGGCGCGGGTTCGGCCCGTAGCGCGGTGTCCACCAACTGGACACCCTGTCCGCCGCCGACCACCTCCCAGTCGTCCGGCACCTCGTGGACCGGCTTGATCCGTACGACGGTCCCCGCGCCGACGAGCGTGTGCAGGTCGGCCCAGGCGGCCGGGTCCCCAGGGTCGGCCAGGGCGGCGAAGGCGTAGGTGTCGGCCGGATAGCGGGCGGCGGCGCCGACCCGTTCGGCGAAGCGGGCGTGCGGGCCGTCGAGGGAGGCCCAGACGGCGTTGTCGAGGACGGGTATGTCGAGTGCGGCGGGGGGTGCGGCCATGTCGAGTGCGGCGAGGGGTTCGGCGGCGGGTGCGGAGGGTGCCGCAGCGGGTGCGGACGGAGTTCCGCCTCCGTGGAGGTCGGTCTGACGGGCCACTGAGGCGGAATCCCTTCCTCATTCAACGGGCTTTCTCTGCAATTGATATGACGTATCGTCAGGAATTGGTGAGGGGCAGACCTGGGGGGTTGACCTCGGACTTCTCCACGGACTCGTTGGGAAGGTTCCAGGCCTTCAGCCATGCGCCGTACTGGCCGTTGTCGATCAGGTGGTTGATGGCCTCGGCGAGAGGCTCGGCCAGACCGCTGCCCTTCTTCGCGGTCGCGGCGATCAGGCCCTGGAGGGTCTCGCCGGCCCCGGAGAACTGGCCCGCGATACGGGTCGCCTGGGGTGTGCCGGCGGTCTTGGCCGCGTGGTAGGCGAGGTTGGGGCTGGGGCCGAAGTAGGCGTCGATCTTGCCGCTGTTCAGCGCCAGGTAGATGCTGTTGCTCTCCTGGAAGTACTTGACGGTGAGGGGCTTCTTGCCCTCCTTCGCCAGCTTCGCCTTCCACTCCAGGAGGATCTTCTCCTGGTTGGTGCCGTTGCCGACGGAGACCGTCCGGCCGGCGAGGTTCTCGTAGTCGCCGTCGAAGTTCCAGTCGTTGTCCTTCTTCGTCTCGAAGGCCAGGTCGTCCTTGCGGTAGGAGGCGAACTCGTACTTCTGCTTGCGCTCCTCGGTGTCGGTGATGTTGGAGAAGCCGACGTCGACCTTGCCGCTGTCGATACCGATGAACAGGTTTTCCCAGGTCGACTGGCGCACCTCGGGTTGGAGACCGAGGACCGCGGCCACGAGTCTGCCGAGGTCGGGCTCGGAGCCGGTGAGCGTCTTCTGGTCGCTGCCGATGAAGCCGAGTGGCGGACTGCCGGACGGCAGCGTGCCCGATCCGATCACCAGCTTGCCGCTCTTCTTGATGGCGTCGGGCAGTTCGGCGCTGATGGACTTCACCTCGGAGACCTTGATCTCGGTCTCCTTGGCGGCGCCGTTGGCGAGCCGCCCGACGGTGACCGTGCCGGCGGCCTCGGTCCTCGTCGCGGCCTCGGTGTCGCCCCCGCAGGCGGCGAGCCCGGTGGCGAGGGTGGCGGCGGCGGTCGCCGCGGTGATGCCGCGCAGCAGGCTGCGCCGGGAGAACCGGGTGTGCGTGGGCATGACTGTCCTTGTCGTTCGAGAGGGTTTGAGGGCGGTGTCGGGGGAAGCTGGGAGGGCTGGGTCAGAGGACCTTGCTGAGGAAGTCCTTGGTCCGTTCGTGCCGCGGCCTGTCCAGGACCTCTGAGGGCGGGCCCTGTTCGACGATCCGTCCGCCGTCGATGAAGACGACCCGGTCGGCGATCTCCCGGGCGAATCCGATCTCGTGGGTGACGATCACCAGCGTGGTGCCGCCTCGCGCCAGGCCCTTGATGACGGCCAGGACTTCACCGACGAGTTCGGGGTCGAGGGCGGAGGTCGGCTCGTCGAAGAGGATGACGCCGGGGCGCAGGGCCAGGGCGCGGGCGATCGCCACGCGCTGCTGCTGTCCGCCGGACAACTGCCGTGGATAGGCAGCCGCCTTGTCGGCCAGGCCGACCCGGTCCAGGAGTTCGCGGGCGAGTTGGCCGGCCTGCGCCTTGCCGAGCTTTCCGGTCGCCACCGGGGCCGCGGCCACGTTCTCCAGGACGGTCAGGTGCGGGAAGAGGTTGAAGTTCTGGAAGACGAAGCCGATCCGGCCGCGCTGGGTGAGGATCGCCCGTTCGCTCAGCTCCTTCAGCCGGTCGCCGTGCCGGCGCACGCCGATCAGTTCGCCGTTGACGCTGACGTGGCCGATCTCGGGCTTCTCCAGGTGGTTGATGACCCTGAGCAGCGTGGACTTGCCGGAGCCGGACGGGCCGAGGATCACGGTGACCTCGCCGGGCCGGATGGTCAGGTCGACACCGTTCAGCACCCGGTGGGTGCCGTACCACTTGTGCACGTCGTGCACCTCGACGGTGGCGGCCGCATGGTCGAGCGTCCCGGCGGTCATACGGCGGCCTCCTTGCGGATGCGGTCCCGGAGGTCGGTGACACCAACCCGCAGTTTCTGCAACGGCGTCGGCGGCAGGGTGCGGGTGGCGCCCCGGGCGTAGTACCGCTCGACGTAGAACTGGATGATCGAGACGACGCTGGTGAGGATCAGGTACCAGACGGTGGAGACCAGCAGCAGCGGCACGATGTCACCGGGGTAGGTGGAGCCCATGGCCTGCGCGGTGCCGAAGAGGTCGAGCAGCGAGACGTAGAAGACCAGCGAGGTGCTCTTGATCAGGCCGATCAGCTGGTTGACGTAGTTCGGGGTGATCGAGCGCAGGGCCTGCGGGAAGACGATTCTGCGGAACTGGTAGCCCTTCGGCAGGCCGAGTGCGGAGGCCGCCTCGTGCTGGCCCTGGTCGACGGAGAGGATGCCGCCGCGGACGACCTCGGCCGCGTAGGCCGCCTCGTTGAGGCTGAGGCCGATGACGGCGACGGCCATGTCGGTGGCGAGGCGCGACTCGTCGAAGGTGAAGAACGCCGGGCCGAAGGGGACGCCCAGGCTGAGCGTCTGGTACAGGGCGCTGAAGTTGTAGAGGAAGAGCAGGACGACGATCAGCGGGATCGAGCGCAGGGCCCAGATGTAGACCCAGCTGACCGAGCGCAGGACCGGGCTCTTCGAGAGCCGGGCGAGCGCGAGGAGGACGCCGCCGATGAGGCCCAACACCGCGCTGTAGGCGGCGACTTCGAGGGTGATGAGCAGGCCGTCGAGGATCGTCGGCCGCAGGAACCAGTAGGCGAAGCGGTCCCACTGGTAGAAGGGGTTGGAGATCAGTCCGTGGACGAACTGGGCCGCGACGACCAGCACGACCGCGGTGGCGATCCAGCGGCCGGGGCGGCGCAGCGGCAGCACCCGCTGGGCGGCGAGCGGCTTCGGCGGGGTGTCTGCGGGCGACGGCGCCTCGGTCAAGGACACGGCGGCGCCTGGGGGTTCACTCATCAAGGGCTCCGGAAGAGTGTCAAACCCCAGGCGACGCAGGTGACTTCGGCCGTTCGGCGGACGAGAACGCTCGTCGGTCGTACGGCGGAGAGGGACCGCTCGCCGTACGGAGGCACGGAAAGACACACGAATGCGCACGACACCGGGGCTGGCGGAGAGAGGGCGGACCGCTGGTGCGGTGCCTCAGGGGTTCGGGGGAACCGTCAGCCTCGACGGGAGCGCGGTGCCGGGTCGGGCCCGGACCGCGCTAGCGTGCGCTACACAGTGCGCTGTTGACCCGGAGCAGATCGACGGCGCGGTCGGCGCAGAGCGGCACGCAACCGTGGCGGCGCCATGCGGCCGGCCTCGGGGTTGCGTACATGTCCGTCACCATCGTTCTTCCGGCCCGGTGGGCCTCGTGCTCTTCGGGTGGCCGTAAGTAACTCAGGCCCGGCGGGCCGCTGTCAACGTCAGTCCAGCACATGGGACGCCTGTCCGTCTGTCGATACGGCCTGGTCCGGGACGTGGGAGGCCCAGTCCAGGATCTGCACGGCCGCGCCGGCCGCCTCCAGTCCCTGGCAGTTCGCGTGGTGGCGGCGGGCGATGCCGTCGAGGTCGAGGTGGGGGCCGAAGGCGTGGTGGGCGGCCAGGCGGCGCGCGTACGCCCACAGGTGCGGATGGTCGGCGACGCGGTGCACGGCGGAGGCGTCCAGGTGCCAGCGGTGCACGGTGTCGAGCCGCACCAGGGCGACCCACAACTCGACGTCGGCGACGGTGAGTCGGTCGCCGAGGATGTACTCCTGGCCGGCGAGCCGGGCGTCCAGCGAGCGCAGGGTGCGCAGCAGGGAACCGAGCGCGTCACGGCGTTCCAGGTCGTCGGCGTCGGCGCGGCCGGCGCGCTGGGCGGAGCCGTCCATGCCCTGCTCGCAGAGGCGCGCGACACCCTCGATCTCGGCCTCCGCGCCCTGCGGGTACAGCTCGGTGCGGCCGCCGCCGAAGCGCTGGGCGAGGTCGCGCATGATGTCGGGGGCGTGGGTGCTGACGATGCGTCCGGACCAGTCGTCGCTGAGGACCGGCGCCACGGCCGCTCCGGGGTAGCGGTGGGCGCTCGCCTCGTACAGCGGGCGCAGCTCGGAGTGCTCGCCGTTCGGGCCGTCGGGCACGGCGGGCAGGAGGGTCACGGGGCAGGCGTCCGCCAGCCCGAGGAGGCTGTGGACGACGGCGATGCGCAGGGCGCCCGGACAGGACAGCGAGAGATGGAGCCGGTAGCGGCGCGGCACGGCGTAGTGGCCACTGCGGGCGTCGCAGCCGATCCGGCCCCGGAAGGCGGGCAGGGACCGCGGCGACGGGACGGCGTTCAGGGCGTGGACGGGCATGGCGGACATGTGTCTCCCCGGGGGTTCTGGTGCGCGGTGCGCGGTTGCGCGACGACGTGAGGGCGTGGTGACGCGAGCACATGGACGCGCGGGCGCTGTGGCGTGCCACGCCGGCGGCTCGCTCAGGTCAGCTCAGGGGGCTTCTCGCACTGCAGACCCGCAGCAGGTCGATGTGACGGCGGGAGGTCAGAAGGAGGGACTGCCGGCGTGCGCGCGGCACACGAGTGACCACCGGCTCCAGGCGCCCCATCATTCCCTACCTGTTCACTAGGAAATACCCCACCTGGAGTGTCGAGCCGTCCACGCCGCACGTCAAGAGGGTGTCCGGGGATTGGAAGCAATGTCCGAGGTGTGGACATCGGAAGCCCGCCGGCCGGGCAGGTGTCCCGCGGTCGGCGAGGAACCGGTGGTCAGTCGCCGTGCCCCTTGGCGCCGAGCATCCGCTCCAGCCGGTCGAAACGCTCATGCAGGGCGTGCGCGGTCTCGTCGCACAACTCATGGGCTCCGTGGGTGAGTCGGTGACGCTTCTGCTCCCGGCCCACGAACCAGGTGGCGAGGGCGGCGGTGACCATGCCGTACGTGGTGATGCCGACGACCATGACGACCGCGCCGACGACACGGCCCCAGAACGTCACTGGATAGAAGTCGCCGTAGCCGACGGTCGTGGCCGTCTCGATCGACCACCACAGGGCCCTGGGGTACGAGGTCAGGTTGGCGCGCGGCGCGTCGTGCTCGGCGGCGATCACGGCCCAGGAGCCGAGGAGCATCACCACGACCAGCACGGCGGTCGCGCCGCCCGCCGCCTTCAGATGGAGGGGGCCGTCCCGGCCTTCCCTGCCGAGCAGCAGCTCGACGGCCCTGGTGAAGAATCCGGGCAGCATCTCACCCCTCCTTGGCCCCAGGAGGCGTCCCGGGCGGCGCCTTCGGGTCTTCGCGGCGGGCGTGCAGGGCGTGCCGGTCGAGCTCGTAGGCGACCCTGATCAGCGGGACGTGGGTGAACGCCTGCGGGAAGTTGCCCAGTTGGCGGCGGGCCCGGGGGTCGTACTCCTCGGCGAGCAGTCCGACGTCGTTGCGCAGCTCCAGCAGCCGTTCGTACAGGGCGCGGGCCTCGTCCTCGCGGCCGATCAGCCGCAGGGCGTCCGCGAGCCAGAAGGAGCAGGCGAGGAAGGCGCCCTCGCCGCCACTGAGGCCGTCGGGCGAGTCGGCGGTGCCCGCCGAGTAGCGGGCCACCAGCCCGTCGGTGAGCAGTTCGCGCTGCACGGCCTCGATGGTGCCGATCACCCGGGGGTCGTCCGGCGGCAGGAACCCGGTCTGCGGGATCTGCAACAGCGCGGCGTCGAGTTCGCGGGAGCCGTACGACTGGGTGAAGGTGCCCCGTTCCGGGTCGAAGGCCCGCTCGCAGACCTCGCGGTGGATACGGTCGCGGATCGCGCGCCACTTCTCCACCGGACCGGGCCGGGAGTGCGCCTCGGCCATCCGGACCGCCCGGTCGAAGGCGACCCAGCACATCACCTTGGAGTGTGTGTAGTGACGGGGGGCGCCGCGCATCTCCCACAGCCCCTGGTCGGGCTCGGTCCAGGCCTGTTCCAGGTGTTCCAGGAAGACCGCCTGCAGGGAGACCAGGTGCTGGCGCGGGCGCAGACCGCAGCCGATGGCCAGGTGGATGGCCTCCATCACCTCACCGGGTACGTCGAGCTGCCGCTGCCCGGCTGCCGCGTTGCCGATCCGCACCGGGCGCGACCCCTCGTACCCCGGCAGCCAGTCGGCCTCCCACTCGGTGAGCCGCCGCTCCCCCGCGATGCCGTACATGATCTGCACGTCCTCGGGCCGCCCGGCCACCGCCCGCTCCAACCAGCCCCGCCAGGCGTCCGCCTCGGCCTTGAAGCCGCTGCGCAGCAACGCCTCCAGCGTCATGCCCGCGTCCCGTAGCCAGCAGAAGCGGTAGTCCCAGTTCCGCACGCCGCCGATCTCCTCGGGCAGGGACGTGGTCGGGGCGGCGACGATGCCGCCGGTCGGCTGGTACGTCAGAGCCTTGAGGGTGATCAGGGAGCGGGCGACGGCGTCGCGGTACGGCCCGTCGTACGTGAGCCTGCGCAGCCAGCGGCGCCAGTACGCCTCCGTGGTGCGCAGCGCCTCGAACGCGTCCACCTCTTCCGGCGCGGGCAGATGGGAGGGGTGCCAGGTCAGCACGAACGGGATCCGTTCGCCCGCCGTGACGGGGAAGACGGCGGTGTGGACGGTGCCGTGGGCGACCGGCCGGACGGGGGTGCGCAGCCACACCGACTCGGGCCCCGCGATCCCCGTCAGATGCCCGTTCCGGCGGCGCATCCAGGGCAGGACCCGGCCGTAGTCGAAGCGGAGCCGCAGGTCCATGCGCATGTCGACGGTGCCGGAAAGGCCTTCGACGATGCGTACGACGCTGGGGGCGCCGGTCTTCCGGCACGGCATGAAGTCGGTGACCAGGACCTGGCCGCCCGCCGTCTCCCACTCCGTCTCCAGGATCAGCGTGTCGTCCCGATAGCGGCGGCGGGCGTACGGGCCCTTCTCGTCGGCCGGGGCGATCCGCCAGCGGCCGTTGTCCTCGTCGCCGAGGAGGGCGGCGAAGCAGGCGGGTGAGTCGAACCGGGGGAGGCAGAGCCAGTCGACGCTTCCGTCCTTGCCGACGAGGGCCGCGGAGAGAAGGTCGCCGATGAGGGCGTAGTCCTCGATGCGGCCGGGTCTGGTGCGGGGATCGGGTCTGGTGCGGGGGTCGGGGGCGGGTCCTGGCATGGGGTCAGTGTCAGTGGGTTCTCGGGTCCAGGCATGTGGGGTGGGGCGTTCGAGTTGGCGGGTGGGGCTTCGGTACGTTGTCGGGCACCTGTCGTACGCGGCTGGTGGCGCAGTTCCCGCATCCCCGACGAGGCGCTGTTGGGGCGCCTCACTGTCAAGGCGACCGGCCCACCTCTTACGGGAGGACCGTCACCGTCACCGTCACCGATCGCGCCGGTCACGGGCATCAGCAGGGTGAAGGTCGCGACCCCGACCACCGGGACGGCACCCGCAGCAGCTGCTCGCCGCCGTACGCGGCGGAGCTGACGCGGTCCGAGACGCGGCCCGGCTGTCCAGCTCCTCCCGGCCGATCCGCTCGGTGACCAGGGGCCCGGCACCCGGCGCTTCAGCCGGTGGCCGTAGGGCTCGGGCGGATCGGAGGGCTCGCAGCAGGTCGGGGCGGCGGAGTCGGGCCGGGCCCGCCACACCCGTGCGCGGGAGGACTGCCGGCGGCCACCCCAGGTACTCGGCCGAGAGGGTGACCGGGTGTTCGCAGAGGGCTCGGGCCGCGGCTCTTCATCTTCCGGACGGTCGCGGGCCACGCCACGGCAAGGACGGCTCTCCGGCGCGGTCCGAAGCTGCTCACGGCGCACGGTCATCCGGGAACGGACGACGGCCTTGTTCACGGTCCCGAGTACGAGTTCCGAGTTCCCGAGTACGAGTTCCCGAGTACGAGTTCCGACGGATCAACTGCCACACCGGTGCACGTCTCATGGAAAGGGCCGGCCCTTGAACGCCTCGGAGTTTCCCCCGACCGAGCGGATCCGCATCCTCGCGGACATCCTCGCCGACAGGCTCACGCTGAGGGAGGCCGCTCACCGCAGCGGCCTCCCGACACGCGTCGTCCAGCAGTGGCTGCGGGAGATCCCGGTGGCCGCGCCGACGGACCGGGCGACCCGAGCGGCCGACGACGACACCACCCCTCCGCGAGCGGACCGGCGGCCGCTGCCCCGGTGCCGGGTCGTCGTCGACGAGATGGTGCAGGGGCTCGGGCTCTGACCGGCCGGGCCGAAGGCCTCTGCTCCCGCGACGACGACCGCTACGCTCCCCACCATGAGACTGCGGAACACCCGCCCCATGGACATCGGTTCGTCCCATGTCATCGTCACCGGCGGGTCGAGCGGCATCGGCCTGGCCACGGCCCGGCTCCTGGCGGCACGCGGCGCGAAGCTCTCACTCATCGCGCGAGGCGCGGAACGACTGGACACGGCGGCGAAGGAGGTGTCGGCCGCCGCGACGGACGCACCGGCCGCCGAGCGGCGGACGCCGGTTGGCGCACAGGGGACGCCGGTTGCCGCACAGCGGACATCGGTAGCCGCGCGGGCCGCCGACGTGGCCGATCAGGCGGCCCTCACCCGAGCCATCGCCGAGCTGGAGGCCGAACAGGCACAACCCTGCGACATCCTGATCACCTCCGCCGGACTCGCCCGACCGGGACACTTCCTCGACCTGCCCGACGACGTCTTCCGGCAGATGATCGAGGTCGACTACTTCGGCACGCTCCACGCCGTACGGGCCGTCGCCCCCGGCATGGTGGAGCGCGGGCACGGCAGCGTGGTCGCCGTCTCGTCCGCCGCCGGGCTGCTCGGCATCTTCGGCTACAGCGCGTACGGGCCGGCGAAGTTCGCGGTACGCGGCCTGATGGAGTCGGTACGGGCCGAACTGACCCCGCGTGGAGTGCACGTCGGGGTCGTGTTCCCGCCGGACGTGGACACGCCGCAGCTCGCCGAGGAGAACCGGTGGAAACCGCGGGAGACCCGCGCGGTCGGCGGCACGATCAAGCCCCTCACCGCGGAGAAGGTCGCGGCGGCGATCGTGAAGGGCATCGATCGGCGACGCTTCACGATCTGCCCGGACACGGGCACCCGGGCACTGGCCCGCTTCGGCAGCGTGCTGATGCCGCTGCTCAACCGCGAGTTCGACCGCCGGGTCAGGGCGGTCCAGCGGTCGACGACGGGCACGTGACCGCGACGGCCGCGGCCGGCCTCGCCCCCTGGCCGGCATCGACATCGACACCGATACCGACACCGATGCCGATGCCGATGCCGATGCCGAACAGGGCCTGAACTTGCCACCCGGCAGCGGCGGTTCAGGCCGCCGCCGCGACCCGGAAGCCGATGTTCCCGGCAGCGCTGTCGGGAGTGTTGGAGGAGCGGGCCGCCACGCGGTAGCGGTTGCAGTAGGAGGCGTGGCACAGGTGGGAGCCGCCGCGCATCACCCGCGCCGGGCCGTCCGGGGGCCCTGTCGGGTCGGTACGCGGGCCGGTGCGGTGGAAGTCCGGGCAGAACCGGTCGGCGCACCACTCCCACACGTTGCCGACGGTGTTGTACAGGCCGAAGCCGTTGGGCTCGAAGGCGTCGGCCGGGGCCGTCGAACGGTAGCCGTCGGCGGCGGTGTTGTCGGTGGGGAACGTGCCGCGCCAGATGTTGCAGGCGTGCCGCCCGTCGGGGTCCAGTTCGTCGCCCCACGGGTAACGCTTCCGCTCCAGGCCACCACGGGCCGCGTACTCCCACTCGGCCTCGGTGGGCAGCCGGGTGCCCGACCATGCGCAGTAGGCCTGCGCGTCGTTCCACGAGACGTGCACCACCGGATGGTCGAGGAGCCCGTCGACGGAGGAGGAGGGCCCCTCCGGCTGCCGCCAGGTGGCGCCCCGGACGCCGCGCCACCACGGGGTGCCGGGGACACGTGGGGAGACGGCGCGCAGGTCGGCGGTGAGGAACCCCTCGAACACGAAGGAAAAGCCGAAGTGTTCGGACTCGGTCACGTGTCCGGTCGCGTCCACGAACGTCGCGAACTGCTCGTTGGTGACGGTCGTCGCGGCGATACGGAACGGACTCAGCCCGACCTCACGGATCGGGCCCTCACCGTCCGCCGGGTAACCGGCCTCGTCCTCGGTGCCCATCAGGAACGCCCCGCCCCGCAGCGACAGAAGCCTCTCGCCACCCTGCGTCCGCTCCGCCGGAGCCCCGCCCGACGGACCATCGACCGGGCCGCGCGACGGCACATCGACCAGTCCACCGACCGGCAGGACAACCGGCCCGGCCACCGGCTCGCGGGCGGGAGCGCAGCAAGGCCTGTCGAGTGACATCGCGCCGTCCTCAGGAAGGAAGAAAAGGAAGAAGAGGAAGGAAAGGATGGGCATATGGGGATGAGGATGGGGCCTGCACATTAGCCCGTGACTCGGCGCCTGAGGGCCGACGCCGGGGGCGAGGGCTCGGTATCCAGGTCAAGTCCGGCAGACCAGGGTGACGCCGACCAGGTCGAACGTCACTTCGTACCGCAGGCCATGCCTGCCGAACGGCTCGCGGCCCTGGCCGCCGAGATACCCCTGCCCGTGATCGAAGCGATGGAAGAGGTCGTGACCGCCGCACGGGCCCGCCTCGGCGTTCTCGATCTCCCATTTGAGTGGGCGCTCGATCTGAACAACACGCAGACACATACGCCCGAGAGCGGCCGTGACCACTCTCGCCTCCCTCCTCGCCGGAGCCCTGACCGTCATGGCGGTCAACTGCAGCTGCTGCGCAGGCACCCGTCGCTCGGACCTCGTGATGCGGCGTGGACGATCACGTTGCGCTGTACAGGGCCATCGCACACCTGGTGGCCCATGGCCGCACCTGCATCGCGTACCTGGACGGCACTGAGGAGCCGGGCTACCGGCGACGAGAGTTCGCGCGGCTTCCGCAGCGCCCTGCTCGAAGGCGGCCTGCCGGACGCCCGCCGAACACATGGAGCTGGGCCCGACGGGACGGTGGGGCCCGACGGGACCGCCTTGGGACGACTGATCCGCATCGTTCCCGAGGTTGTCCCACGGGCGCCCGGCCGGGTGCCCGTGTGTCGGGTCCGTTACGCGTTCCAGTCCCCGGTGCCCAGGGTGAGTGCCACCCGCCCGAGACTGTTGTCGTCCTCCATGTAGCGGTGGGCATCGGCGGCTCGGGCGATGGGGAAGGTGCGGTCGACCACGGCACGGAAGCCGTTCTCCACCTGCTTCCACAGTTCCGTCACCGCGGCCGGGTTGCCCGTGCGTACCCCGATGATGCGGTGGCAGTCGGAGTACACGCGACGCAGGTCGATCTTGACCTGGCCGCCGAGGAAGGCGCCGGAGGTCACCACGGCGCCGCCGCGGGTCAGGGAGTCGATGGTGGCGTCCCAGACGGCAGGGTCCCCGAGGTTGTCGACGGCGATGTCGACGCCGCGACCGCCGGTCACCTCGCGTACCCGCTCCACGAAGTCAGGCGCGTTGGTGTCGAGCACGACGTCGGCCCCCGCCGCGGCCATGGCCGCGCGCTTCTCCGCCGATCGGGAGGTCGCGATGGTCTTCGCGCCCAGGTGCTGGGCGTAGGCGGCCGTCGTGGAACCGAGCGCGGAAGACGCGCCCTGCACGAGCACCCAGTGTCCGGGGCGGAGCCCTGCCTGGGTCATCTGGTTGGCGGCGACAGCGCCGAGGAGCGCGAGCGAGGCGGCCATCGCGGCCGGAATGCCGTCCGGGACCCTGTGGACGTTGCGCGCCGGCACCGCACAGTACTGCGCGTAGGCGCCGGGGCGGTGGGTGCCTATCACGGTCAGGGAGTCGCAGACCTCCTCACGGCCGTCCGCGCAGTAGGCACAGTCGCCGCAGGCGACACCGGGCAGGACGGCCACTCGGTCCCCGACCCGGACGGAGTCCACGCCTTCTCCCAGTGCGGCGACGGTGCCGGCGTGGTCCGCGCCCAGGATGTGGGGCGGTTCGATCTTGGCGTAGGGGTGATCGCCCGCGCGGGCCGTGAGGTCGAGCAGTCGGCCGATGCCGACCGCGGCGACCTGGACCAGGACCTCGCCGGGTCCGGGGCGCGGTGTGTCGACCGTGGCCTGCTCCAGGACGTCGGGCGGGCCGAACCTGCGGAACAGCATGGCCTGCATGGTCGCGGGAACCGGCAGCGCCTGCGACCAGCCGAGCTCGGAAAGGGGCAAGGTCTCACTCATGACGCCACCACCGTGTTCTCCAGGCGACCGATGCGCTCGATCTCAATGACTATGTCATCCCCGGCAGCCAGGAACTCTCCGCGCGGGACTCCGCACCCGGCGGGTGTGCCGGTGAGGATGACGTCTCCGGGTTCCAGTCGGGTGATGCGGCTGGCCGCCGCGATCACCTCCGGGATCTTCACCATCATCTGAGCGGTGGAGGAGTCCTGCTTCAGCACACCGTTGATGCTGAGCTGGATCCGAAGGTTCTGCGGGTCGGTGATCTGCCAGGCGGGCACCAGCCCGGGGCCGAGCGGGCAGAAGCCGTCCTGGCCCTTGTGGCTGACCCAGTCGTAGGTGAAGGGCTCGGCGACCGGCTTGTCCGCCTTGATCCGGTCCCGAGCCGAGATGTCGTTCGCCGCCAGGTAGCCGGCGACATGGTCCATGGCCCGCTCGGGCGTGAGGTCGCGACCGCCACGGCCGATGACCACGGCCAGTTCGGCCTCCCAGTCGACGCGGGCGCCCGCGTAGGCGGGCAAGGGCACCGGGTCCCCTGATCCCGTCACGGTCGTCGTCGGAGGTTTGAAGAAGAAGAACGGGTCCCCCAGCTCATCGGGGCGCGCGCAGCCCATCTCGGCGATGTGGTCCCAGTAGTTGGCGCCCGCGCAGAGCACCTTGCCCGGATACGTCAGCGGCGGCGCGAGCCGGGCGCCCACAACGGCGTCCGACGCCGTCGGAGTCCAGTCACGGAACAGAGGCGCGAACGACTCCCATCGGCCCAGCACCTCCATGAGCGTGAGGCCCTCTGTCCCGGGCGGCCCCTGGACCACGGTTCCGTCGGTGTACGCACCGACGGCGACTTTCTCCGAGTGATCCACCCGGTACTGCACCAACGACCATTCCTGCGGTGTCATGTTTCCTCCGTCGAGCGGCTCTCTGAAGCAGGAGCACCATAGTGCATACACATTGAGAGAGGAAGAGCAGGCTTCAGAATGCGTGAGGGTCGACGGAGGGAGGTATGCACGCATGTATCGGAAAAAGCTTTGGTCAACCTCTGGACGCTCGACCCCTAGGGTGTACACACTTGGCTTGGGTGCCCGTGTGGGACGCGGGTGCACCAGAACCACGAGGAGTGCACATGTTGCGTGTCATCGGTCTCCTGCACTACGGCCTCCAGGTGCCGTCGCTGGATACGGGGGCGAGCTTCTACAGCGCGTTCGGGCTGGAGACGGCGGAGCGCGGCGACGCGGTGGTGATCCGTTGCGAGGGCCGGGAGCAGGACCAGACGTTGCTGATGGAGGGGCCGGTCAAGCGGTTCCACCACGTGGCGTTCGCAGTTGAGCCGGGCTCGCTGCCCGAGTGGCAGCGACACCTGGAAGACCTGGGCCTGAAGCTGCTGGACGGGCCGGCCGAGGCCCCTGGCGGGCTGTGGTTCCGCGATCACGAGGGGAACCTGGTCAATCTCCGTGACGAAGGAATCGCCCCCTGTCGCGAGTTCGGGACCACGGACGCGCAGGACTCCAACGTCGGCGACCGGGTCCGCCGGATCGACCAGGCTCGCTGGCGGAGCGCGACCGAGGACACCGGCCCGCAACGTCTCGGCCACATGTTGATCTTCAGTTCCGATGTGAGCGCCTCCGAGGCCTTCTACACCCGCACGCTCGGGCTGCGCCTGTCGGACCGCATCGTGGGCGGACCCGTCTTCATGAACTCGGGGCCCGGCGACCACCACGTCTTCGGCTTCGTCCCGGGGGAGCACCCCGGCCTGCACCACTCCAGCTGGATGGTGTCCGACATCGACCAGATCGCCAGAGGCGCGCAGAACATGGCCGCCGAGGGCTACACGAAGGGCTGGGGCCTGGGCCGCCACACCCTCGGCTCGAACCTCTTCCACTACATCCAGGACCCCTGGGGCAGCTGGATCGAGTACTCCAGCGACATGGACTGCATCACCGAGAACTGGCAGCCGACCGACTGGGAAGACCTCCCGGCCGCCGTCTGGAGCCCCGGGCCGCCGCCGGCCGACTTCATCACCAACCAGGAAGCGAAGCCCGCCTGACCGTCGCCCCATGACCGTCGGGACGCCCCGAGCCGACGGCCTGAATGTCCTGCCTTCCGACTCGGAGGAACCACCCATGCAACGGAGTTCGCCATGCTTCCCGCGCTGAGCACGCCGCGCCCGCCCGGCGCCCCCACCCGACAGCTGACCGTGGGCGTCTTCCCCGGCTCCGGCAACGTGCATCTCCACCACGCCATCGACTCCGGATACTTCCAGCAGGCCGGCCTCGAGGTGAACCTCGTGCAGGTCGTCTCCTCGGACCAGCAGCTGGCCGGGTGGAACGATGACGACTTCGACATCATGCACACCTCTCCCGACCACCTGCTGCGCGGGGTACTGAAACGGGACCCCGTGGCCGTCCGGGCCGAGGGCATGGGCGAACTGGCTGTTCACCGGCGTCCCGGAACACCGCTGCCGACGGACCGGTGGGCGGTCGACAACGCGCGGAGCGCCTTCGCGTTCGTGCTGCGCGCCGTGCTCGCCGACGTCGCCGGCTCACCGGTGACCGACGACCAGCTCGTCCCGGTGGGGGGCACCTTGCAGAGGTTCCAGGCCCTGCGGACGGAGGACCTGGACGGGACGACGCTCCACCCGCCGTTCGACGTCCTCGCCGCCGACAAGGGCTTCCCTCGTGTCGGCGGCCACCTCCAGGTCGCCCCCGACCTCATCACCAACGTGGTGATCACCGCACGTGAGGTGGCCACCGCTTGGCACACCCGTGCCTATGTCGAGGTCTGCCGCGCGAGTACTGAGGAACTGCTGGCCTCCGGCGCACCGGGCATCGAGGCGGCTCTGCTGCGGCACGGTCCGCCCGCGGCTGCCGTCCGGGCCGCCGTGCCCGGTCTCCTCGGGCCCGCCGGCCTGTCGACCTCTCCCGAGGTGACCCTGCGCGGCATGGAGGCGGTGGCCGGCCTGCGCCGCCGCTTCGCTCCCGACTGGCAGCCCGCCCGCCCGCTGACGTCCCTGATCGGACCCGGCCAGGCAGACTGACGCAAGCCGTCGCCGAGGTGGAGTTCCCGCCGCCCACGCGGCATTACGAGACCGCCGACACGGGGTGCTCCGCTGCCCTGGGTCGCGCTGAACGTACTGATGCCCGAGCCGCCGCCACGCGCGGCTCGGGCATCAACGAGTGCCTGTCCGCCCGGACGGAGCAGGACGAGCGCGATACCGTGTGCGATCTTGCGGCGGTGCGCTTGCTGATCGATGGCCGCTCCATTCAGCCGGTTCTTGGCGTTGTCTGCGCAGGGAAAGAGAAGTGGACTGGTCGCCCGGGCCAATGCGACACGGTTGACGACCTCTTCTTCGGCAACGCCGACGGCGTCAGTGAGGAGAACCGCAATGCGGCACGTAAGGCGGCGCTCCCCGGAGACCGTGCCCGGCGTCACCATCAACCTGTTGTGCAGCTGAGGACTGGGGCCGCCATCCAGGCCGCATGGGCACTCGCGCTCGGTGACGCATCCCTCGCCCCGGCGGGTGGGTGGCGGTGCGGCGATCTGCGCTCGGCATGGGACAGGGCCTTGCCCTCGTTGTCGTGCGATGACGAGCAGGGGCCACCGGTGCGGTGTGGCCGGCGAAGCCACGACCTTCTCCACCCCCTCACAGGTGGATACAGTCATGCGCTGCCTGAACACGGTCAGGTCGACGTGGGCGGGCCATCCTCCCGAAGCTTGGGCGGATTGCCGTATCGGCTGCATACACACTGGGTAGACTGCCGGCGTGAGCAGAAGCAGGAACACGTCCCACGAGGAACAGCGGCCGGCCGACGACGGCGGCGATGTGCCGGCCCGGTCGGCGCCGCCGGACGAAAGCCCCGCGGCTGCTGCGGGCGGGCGCCGACTGGCTCTCGACGTCCACGGGCGGTTGCGCACCATGATCCTCAGCGGCGAGTTGCCTCCGGGGTCGGTGCTGCCCCAGGCCGAGATGGCCCGGAAGCTGGGCGTCAGCCGCACGCCCATGCGGGAGGCGTTCCGGCTGCTCCAGGAAGAGGGGCTCATCGACGCACGGCCCGACCAGCGAGCACGGGTGCGGTCGGTGGACCCCGAGGACCTGGACGCTGTCTACGGGGCCCGCATCATGCTCGAAACGCTCGCTGTCAGCATGACAGCCAAGACGTTCACGGCTACGGATGTCGAACGCATGAGTGCCGCCCTGAAGCGTATGCAGGGGTTGACGGTCGACGAACAGCCGGACGAATGGCACGCGGCGCACCACGAGTTCCACGGCATCGCCACCCAGGCGGTGGGGCCACAGCTGCAGCGCATGATCGCCTCGCTCGGCGAGCACAGCGAACGCTACATCCGCCTGGCCCAGCTCGGCGCGCACTCGTCATGGGGCAAGGCATACGCAGAGCACGAGGCGCTCCTGAAGGCACTGCGCCTGAGCGACCCGGTCGAAGCCGCACGCGTGGTCGCCCGTCATCTGGCGCGCACCGCGCTGAGCGTGCTGGCGGACATTGCCCCCGAGTACGAACCCGCGGCCACTCGGACGGCTCTGGGCATCGCGGGCAACAATCAGCCCTGACGTCGTGTGAGGTGCGTCGGTCCAGGGCCGCACGGAGGAACCGTCAGGAAAGCTCAGCCTCGGCCAGTGCCGTGAGCAGCCGCAGTGCCGTTGCTCCGTCCTGGACGGAGCGAGGACTCCAGCATCTGCTGGTTGATGTGCCGGGCGGGCGGGATGAGTTCCTCCAGCAACCGTGCACCGTCCGGTGTGAGGCACAGGATGGTGCGTCGGCGATCTCGTTCGTGGCGTACCTGCTGTACGCAGCCCCGGTCCACCAGGCGGCGGACGATGACGTTGACGGTGGAGCGGTCCAGCGAGGCTTCTTGGGACAGGGTTCGCTGGTCCACCTCCGGACGTCGGGCCACGGTGTTGAGCACGGCGAACTGCTGGGACGTGATGCCACGGGAGACGTGCGCTGCCCACAGGGCGGTGTGGACCTGTTCGCACCGCCGGATCAAGTACCCGATACAGGCGTCGAGTTGGAGTGCCTGAACCATTCGCTGTCCCATCCCTGCCCAGTGCGGTGCCGCCCCGGTGGAAGAACCTCGCGCAGGTCGAGAGTGTAGTGACCGGAGCGGCATGCGGTGATCAGCGGGCGAGTGCGGTGGCGTTGCCGGGCCGCTGGGCGCAGGGGCGGCGTGACCGGCGTCGACTCACACCTCCAGTCGGCCGATACGCTCGATCTCGACGACGACCCGAGTCTCTGGCGGCTGTCGCCGACCACTCCGGCTGCCCGAGGAGCGGCTGCTCATCCTCGCCCCCGCCGCCTGCTCGACCGCGTCTTCGGGTGGCTGCCGATCTGGGACATCAAACACCCGCCGCCGGAGCACACCAAGCCCGCCGGTCACCGCAAGCCGGCCGCCGGGCCGAATCGACTCTGCGCCACCTCACCGAGGTCCACGTCAGCTCAGGTGCCGCGCTCATCGCCCCCGCCCCACCCCCGGACGCCCGGCCGGGATATTCCGCGGCACAGAGCCATGTGACATAGTACTGATGTGACCGAGCGACTGACCTGCGACGTCGTGGTTGTGGGAGCGGGAATGGTGGGCGCGGCCTGCGCGCTGTACGCGGCCCGAGCGGGTCTGGGCGTCGCCGTGGTGGACCGCGGCCCGGTCGCCGGTGGCACCACCGGCGCCGGTGAGGGCAACCTCCTGGTCTCCGACAAGGAACCCGGCCCGGAGCTCGAACTCGCCCTGCTGTCCGGCCGCCTGTGGGCGGAGCTGGCCGCAGAGCCGGGCCTGGGAAAGGCGTTCGAGTACGAGGCGAAGGGCGGGCTCGTCGTCGCGTCCGCACCGGAGGGGCTCGCCGCTCTGGAACGGTTCGCGGCCGGGCAACGCACCGCAGGGGTCGAGGCGGTGACCGTTCCCGCACACCGGCTCCCGGATCTCGAACCGCACTTGGCGCCCGACCGCGCGGGCGGCGTGTACTACCCGCAGGACGCCCAGGTCATGCCCACCCTGGCCGCCGCCCATCTCCTGCGGACCTCCGGTGCCCGACTGCTCACCGGCCGGACCGTGACGGAGGTGCTGCGCGCACCGGACGGTGCCGTGCGCGGTGTACGGACCGACCGGGGCGATGTCCACGCTCCGGCGGTGGTGAACGCCGCCGGGACCTGGGGCGGCGAACTGGCGGCGCTCGCCGGAGTCACCCTCCCCGTCCTCCCCCGGCGTGGCTTCGTCCTCGTCACCGAACCGCTGCCGCCGATGGTGCGGCACAAGGTGTACGCCGCCGACTACGTGGCCGACGTGGCCAGCGACTCGGCGGCGCTCCAGACCTCCCCGGTCGTCGAGGGCACGGCCGCCGGGCCCGTGCTGATCGGCGCGAGCCGCGAACGGGTCGGCTTCGACCGGTCGTTCTCGCTGCCCGTCGTACGGGCGCTGGCGGCGGGTGCGACCCTGCTGTTCCCGTTCCTGGAGGGGGTCCGCGCGATGCGGACGTACGCCGGCTTCCGGCCGTACATGCCGGACCATCTGCCCGCGATCGGACCCGACCCCCGTGTCCCGGGTCTGTTCCACGCCTGCGGCCACGAGGGCGCCGGGATCGGCCTCGCCACCGGCACCGGGCAGTCGATCGCCCGGGTACTCGCCGGCGGGACGCCCGATCTGGACCTCACGCCGTTCCGCCCGGACCGGTTCGAAGAGTACGAGGGGGACGCGGCATGAACCCACTGGAGCTGGCACGGGCAGTGCCGGGACCCGCCTTCACCGTCACCCTCGACGGCCGTGACATGGAGGCCCTGCCCGGCCAGACGGTCGCGGCCGCGCTCTGGGCCGCCGGGGTCACGTCCTGGCGCACCACCCGGAGCGAGGGCCGGCCACGCGGGATCTTCTGCGGCATCGGCGTGTGCTTCGACTGCCTGGTCACCGTCAACGACCGCCCCAACCAACGGGCCTGTCTGGTTCCGCTCCGGCCGGGGGATGCCATCAGCACTCAGGAGGGGACGGGCCATGAGCACTGAACCCGGGCTGCCCCGTCTGGCGGTCGTCGGCGCCGGCCCCGCGGGCCTCGCCGCCGCCCTCGCGGCGGCCGGACAGGGCGTACGCGTCACGGTGGTCGACGCGGCGGAGGCACCCGGCGGCCAGTTCTACCGGCAGCCCGCGGCCGGGCTCGGCGCGCGGCGCCCCCAGGCCCTGCACCACCAGTGGCGCACGTGGCGGCGGCTGCGCGACGCTCTCGAACGGCAGGTCACCGCCGGCCGCGTCACGCATCTGCCGGACCACCATGTGTGGTGTGTGGAGCGGCACTGCGGGGGCGACCCCCGACGCTTCACCGTCCACGCCCTGCTCGGCCCCGACCAGGAAACCCCCGTCGAAGTGCGCGCGGACGCCGTCCTCCTCGCGACCGGCGGCTACGAGAAGGTGCTGCCCTTCCCCGGCTGGACCCTGCCCGGCGTGGTCACCGCCGGGGGCGCGCAGGCCCTGCTGAAGGGCGGGCTCGTGGTGTCCGGCCGTACGGCGGTCGTCGCCGGTACCGGACCACTGCTGCTGCCGGTGGCGACCGGACTCGCGGCGGCGGGCGTGACGGTGGCCGCGCTGGTGGAGTCGGCGGACCCGAAGGCCCTGGTGCGGCGGGCCGGAGCGTTGGTGGGCCGGGCGGACAAGCTCGCCGAAGGGGCCGGGTACGCGGTGGAGTTGCTGCGCCGCCGGGTGCGGACCCTCGTACGCCATACCGTCGTCGAGGCGCACGGCGACGACCGGCTGGAGGCCGTGACCGTCGCCGCGCTCGACGACGAGGGGCGCGTCCGGTCCGGCACCGAGCGGCGCATTGCCTGCGACACACTCGCCGTCGGGCACGGCATGCTCCCGCACACCGACCTCGCCGAGGCGCTCGGCTGCCGCGTCGAGCCCGCCGGGACGCGGGTGTGGGTCGACGACGAGCAGCGCACCGATGTGCCGGGGGTCTGGGCGGCGGGCGAGACCACCGGGATCGGCGGCGCGGCCCTCTCCCTCGCCGAGGGACACATCGCCGGGCGGTCGGCCGCCGCCCACCTCCTGGGCCGGCTTCCGGACCCGGGCAAGTGGGCGGGGGCCGCCAAGTCCCGTGGAATGCTGCGGGAGTTCTTCGCTGTGCTCGACACCGTGTACGTCCCGCCGGCGCGATGGACCGAGCAGGTCACCGACGACACGGTCGTCTGCCGGTGCGAGGAGGTCACCGCGGGAGCCGTCCGTGAGGCCGTCGGGGAGCTGGGCGCCGGGGACGTCCGGACGGTGAAACTCCTCACCCGTGCCGGGATGGGCTGGTGCCAGGGCCGGATGTGCGGGCCGGCGGTCGCGGGGATCGCGGGATGCTCGGAGGCCGTCGCCCGGCGGCCGTTCGCACGACCGGTGCCGCTGGGCGTACTGGCCCGTGCGGGAGAGACCTCCGAGGAGAGCGATGGCACCCCCTGAACGCTGACCCTTGAACCGGCACCGAAACCGGTAAGCCCTTCTACCTACAGGCACCCCCTGCGCCAGCGCGCGTCAGTGATATGTCACACCCCATTGAGAGGGATCCGCATGACCACCACCGATGACCGTCCCTGGCACGGCGTCCTCGTCGCCACCGCGCTCCCCCTCCGCGACGATCTCTCCGTCGACCACGACAAGTACGCCGAGCACTGCGCCTGGCTGGTCGAGAACGGCTGTGACGGTGTCGTACCGAACGGCTCGCTCGGCGAGTACCAGGTGCTGACGCCCGAGGAGCGCGCCAAGGTCGTCGAGACGGCCGTCGCCGCGATCGGCGGTGCGCGGGTCATGCCGGGGGTGGCGGCATACGGGTCCGCCGAGTCTCGGCGCTGGGCCGAGCAGGCGCGGGACGCGGGCTGCGCCTCGGTGATGTTGCTGCCGCCGAACGCCTACCGCGCCGACGAGCGGTCGGTCCTCGCGCACTATGCGGAGGTCGCGAAGGCGGGCGTCCCGGTCGTGGCGTACAACAACCCGATCGACACCAAGGTCGACCTCGTCCCCGAACTGCTCGCCAAGCTGCACTCAGAGGGGTACATCCGGGCCGTCAAGGAGTTCTCCGGCGATGTCCGCCGGGCTTACCAGCTCGCCGAACTCGCCCCGGAACTCGACCTGTTGATCGGCGCGGACGACGTGCTGCTGGAGCTGGCGCTCGCGGGCGCCAAGGGCTGGGTGGCGGGCTATCCGAACGCGCTGCCCGCCGCGACGGTCGAGCTGTACCACGCGGCGGTGGACGGCGACCTCGCGACGGCCAAGGATCTGTACGAGCAGTTGCACCCGCTGCTGCGCTGGGACTCGAAGGTCGAGTTCGTACAGGCCATCAAGTTGTCGATGGACATCGTGGGCCGGCACGGCGGACGCTGCCGTCCGCCTCGGGTGGAGCTGTTGCCTGAGCAGGAGGCCGTGATCCGGGCGGCCACCGAGAAGGCCGTCGCAGCGGGCCTCGCGTAGCCCACGTCAGAAAGGTAGGACCGGTCATGCGCAGCAAACTCGTCCTGCACGCCGTCGACTCGCACACCGAGGGCATGCCCACCCGGGTGATCACCGGCGGGATCGGCACGATCCCCGGCACGACCATGAACGAACGACGGCTGTGGTTCCGTGAACACCGCGACGACGTCAAGCAGTTGCTGATGAACGAGCCGCGCGGCCACGCGGCGATGAGCGGCGCGATCCTGCAGCCGCCGACCCGCCCCGACTGCGACTACGGCGTGCTCTACATCGAGGTCTCCGGCTATCTGCCCATGTGCGGCCACGGCACGATCGGGGTCGCGACCGTGCTCGTGGAGACCGGCATGGTCGAAGTCGTCGAGCCGGTCACCACCATCCGTCTCGACACCCCGGCGGGCCTCGTCGTCGCCGAGGTGGCGGTGGAGGACGGCGCGGCGAAGGCGGTCACGCTGCGGAACGTGCCGTCGTTCTCCGTCGGCCTCGACCGCAAGATCGCACTCGCCGACGGGCGGACGGTGACCTACGACCTCGCGTACGGCGGCAACTTCTACGCCATCCTGCCGCTGGAACAGTTCGGGCTGCCCTTCGACCGCGAACGCAAGGACGACATCCTGCGGGCCGGCCTCGCCCTGATGGACGCCGTCAACGCCGAGGAGGAGCCCGTCCATCCGGAGGACCCGTCGATCCACGGCCTCCACCACGTCCACCTGTACGCCCCCGGCGCCACCGCCCGGCACTCGCGCCACGCGATGGCCATCCACCCCGGCTGGTTCGACCGCTCACCCTGCGGGACGGGCACCAGCGCGCGCATGGCGCAACTGCACGCGCGCGGCGAACTGCCGTTGCACACCGAGTTCGTGAACGAGTCCTTCATCGGCACCCGGTTCACGGGGCGGCTGCTCGGTGAGACCGAGGTGGCCGGTGTCCCGGCCGTGCTCCCCAGCTTCACCGGCCGCGCCTGGATCACCGGCACGGCCCAGTATCTGCTCGACCCGTCCGACCCGTTCCCCTCCGGATTCGTCCTCTAGGATTCCGGGACTTCAGGACTCCAGGAGAGACCGCATGCCCCCCATGGCCTCGCAGCGCACCGGCGCCCCGTCCGCCGCCGCTCCCCCGGCCCCCGCCCTGCCGGTGCTCGGCGGCAAGAAGAGCAGTTACCGGGAGCGGGTCGCCGACGCGCTGCGGGCCGCGCTGATCGCCGGTGAGCTGCGGCCGGGCGAGGTGCACTCCGCGCCCGCGCTCGCCGCCCGCTTCGGCGTCTCGGCGACGCCGGTGCGCGAGGCCATGCTGGATCTGGCCAAGGAGGGCCTGGTCGACACCGTGCCCAACAAGGGGTTCCGGGTCACCGCCGTCACCGAGAAGCAGCTCGACGAGTACACCCACGTCCGCTCGCTCATCGAGATCCCGACCACCGTCGGCCTGGCCCGGACCGCCGACCCGGTCTCCCTGGAGGCGCTGCGGCCCGCCGCCCGGGAGATCGTCGCCGCCGCGGCTGCCGGCGACCTCATCGCGTACGTCGAGGCCGACACCCGCTTCCATCTCGGTCTGCTGGCTCTCGCGGGCAACGCGCACCTCGTCGAGGTGGTCGGTGACCTGCGCAAACGCGCCCGCCTCTACGGCCTGACCGCACTCGTCGAGTCCGGCCGTCTGCTCTCCTCCGCGCAGGAGCACCTGGAACTCCTGGACGCCCTCCTCGACCGCGACGAGGCCGCCGTGCACGCGGTGATGACCCGCCACCTCGGTCACGTGCGCGGAATGTGGGCCGCGCACGACTGATCGTCGAAGCGACGCACGCGAGCGGCACGACCGATCACCGACGCGACGCATACGAACCGCACGACCGATCACCGACGCGACGCATGCGGGCGGAGCGACGCGGGCATCTGTGACAAGTGTGATCGGAGCGACGCGCGCTCCGGCTGACGTTGAAAGTATGATCGGCCAATGTCTGACATGACCGAAACCACGCCGGGCTGGCTGCCGTCCGACGAGCTCGAATCGGCGCGCGCCCGGATGCCGATCCTGTACGTCGAGGCGGTGCCCGTGCGCGTCGACGACAGCGGCGAAGTCACCAGTATCGGCCTGCTGCTGCGCATCGGCCCGGACGGGACGGTCAGCCGCAATCTGGTCTCCGGCCGCGTGATGCACCACGAGCGGGTGCGTGACGCGCTCCTGCGGCACCTGGAGAAGGACCTCGGGCCGGTGGCGCTGCCGCGCGTCCCGTCGGCACTGCAGCCCTTCACCGTCGCCGAGTACTTCCCGACACAGGGCATCACTCCGTTCCACGACCCGCGTCAGCACGCGGTGTCCCTCGCCTACATCGTCCCGGTGTCCGGCGACTGCCGCCCCCGGCAGGACGCTCTCGACCTGGTGTGGTTCAGCCCCCAGGAGGCGGCGTCGGAGTCGGTCCAGAACGAGATGCCGGGCGGCCAGGGAGTCCTGCTGAAGCAGGCTCTGGCACACGTGGGCTGTCTGTCCTAGCCGGGAGCGGGTCGTGGCGGCCTGGGCTCAGGGCCTCCGTACGAGATAGGTGTCGTGCGGGTTGCGGCTCAGCCTCTTGGCGGCGGGCGCCGCCAGTTCGGTCGCCGTGTCGCGGGCGGCGGCGGCGCGGCCCGCTTCGCCGAGGGCATCGGCGAGACGGGCCTGGCCGAGCCAGTTGTAGGGGCTGTGGGGGCTCAGGCCGGTGCGTTCGCCGAGCAGGAGCCGCGCCAGGTCGTCCCGGCGGGCGCGGATGGCCGCCTCCAGCAGGGTCCGCTGGATCGCGTCCCGCTGGGCGTGGCTGCCGCCGAAGATGTGCAGTCGCCGGCGGATGGGCCAGAGCAGCTCCACGACCGCCCGGTAGTCCTCCCGGACGTACGCCACCAGCGCCTCGCACACGGGCAGCCCGATCTCGCCCGTCATCACACGGTTGGTGCCGGGCCGCCCGCCCTGCCGGGCCTCCCGCAGCCAGCGCCGCCGGTCGGCGACGAACGCGTCCGCCGTCTCCAGCCGTCCCGCTCCCGCGAGGGCCATGACGGCGTGCACGTCGTTGAAGGCGTAGAACGGCGGGTCCTCGCGCGCGGCCCACGCGTCGGCGAGGGTCCGCCAGCGGTCCCCCTGGTCCCGGTCGTCGAGGAGGAACCGCCACAACAGCGAGGCGGCGTCGAGGAGTTCCATGACGAACCCGGTCGAGTCCTTGTGGTGCAGTACGGCGTCGTAGATCCGCAGGGCCGTCGCGGTGTCGCCCGCCTCCAGCGCGTAGAGGGCGTAGTGCCACCAGCTGTGGACCGTCAGCAGACTGCCGCTCGCCCAGTCGTCCAGACGCGCGTGGAGGAAGTCGAGCCCCTCGGCGAACCGACCCTGCATCTCGTGTACGTGGACGACCGCGTGGATGGCCCAGATGTCACGGGAGTTCGTCTCCACGGCGGCCCGAGCCATCTCCTGCGCCCTGTCGTAGTGCCCCGACTCCTCCAGGCCGAACGCGTACATGCCCATGAGCGGCCCACGATGGGGGTCGTCCGCGTCCCACGCGGGCAGGGCCCCGCCGATCCGGTCCCGCAGCCGCGTCGCGTCCCCCGTGAAGAAGTCGAGCTGATGGCCCACCGCCAGGGCCAGCGGATCACGCGGGCACTCCACGACCAGTTCCTCCAGCACCTGCCCGGCCCGCCCCAGATCGCCCCCGAGCCAGGCCTCCGCCGCGGCCATGTGCATCCGCTCCCGCCGGGGCAGCGCCGCACGGTCCAGCCCGGCGTCGAAGTCCGCGAAACGCCGGCCCGCCTCGTCGGCGTCCCTCGGCTCGGTCCCCAGCACCCCCAGATACGCCGCGAACGCCTGGGCCAGAGGCGCCCTCGGGCACGCGGCCACCGCGTCCGCGACGGCGGCCGGGAACTCGGGCCGGAAGAACAGCAGCCCCTCCACGGCCCGGTCCAGGTGCCCCGCGCCTTCGGCGGTGCACTCGTACAGGCGGTTTCCGTACCGGTCGGTCACCATGGCAGCTCATCTCCGGCGCGTGTCGAGGGTCCTCGGCCTGCGGTCGTCGACCCGTGACGGCACGGATCACCCCGCGACCCCCATCAAAGCGACCGACACTCCCCCAGGTCCACCGAGCACCCCCGACACACCCCTCATCACCACCGTGCGCCGCGAGATCGGCTCCCCGGCAGGCTGCGCCGGCTCCCCGGAAGGCTCGTAGTCGGCTGCTTCTGCGCAAGTCGGGACGACAGAACGTGAACGTGCGCCCCCTGACCCCCCAGTGGTGCGGGCCACCTATGTTGTCGGCGCACAACAGCTCCCACCCGGGCGCGTGTCGGGCGTCGGTCGCCCTGCCGTGCGGCGTCAGTCCGCCCTCACCGGATGTGTGAGGTTCGCTCCCGTCGCCGGGTCGAACACATGCGCCTTGGCCATGTCGACCTGGAGCTCCACCGGCTCGCCCTCACGGGCACGCGTGGCGGCGTCCAGGCGGGCCACGATGTGATGGGTGTCGGCCCCGGTGTCGCGCAGGCCGGAGTCCTTGGCGAGCTCCTCCAGTTCGGCGGTCGTCGCGGGTCCGCCCTCCGCGGTGAAGTAGACATACACATCGGAGCCCAGCGACTCCAGTACCTCCACGGTGGCGGTGAAGACCGGGCCCGTCCGGTCCCGGTCGTGCGACACGGCCACGTCCTCGAATGCCTCCGGCCGCAGCCCGACGATGACCTCGCGGGGCGCGTTCTGCCGTTCCAGGGCCTGCCTCGTACGGTCGTCGAGGGTCAGGTCGCCCAGGGACGAGCGCAGCGCACCTTCCTCCAGTGTGGCGTTCACGAAGTTCATGGCCGGGGAGCCGATGAAGCCCGCGACGAAGATGTTGCGCGGCAGGTCGTAGAGCTCGGCGGGTGTGCCGATCTGCTGGACCAGTCCCTGTCTCATCACCACGACCCGGTCGCCGAGCGTCATCGCCTCGGTCTGGTCGTGGGTGACGTACACGGTGGTCGTGCCGAGGCGCCGCTGCAGCCGGGAGATCTGGGTGCGCATCTGTACCCGGAGCTTGGCGTCCAGGTTGGACAGCGGCTCGTCCATCAGGAACGCCTTGGGATCACGGACGATCGCCCGCCCCATGGCCACCCGCTGGCGCTGACCGCCCGAGAGGTTGGCGGGCTTGCGGTCCAAGTGGTCGGTCAGGTCGAGGATCCGGGCGGCCTCCGTCACCTTGGCGTCGATGGTGGCCTTGTCCACCTTGGCCAGGCGCAGCGGGAAACCCATGTTCTCCCGGACGTTCATGTGCGGGTACAGGGCGTAGCTCTGGAACACCATGGCGACATCGCGTTCCTTGGGAGCGAGGTCGTTGACGACCTGGTCTCCGATGCGCAGGGTGCCCTCGGTGATGTCCTCCAGCCCGGCGATCATGTTCAGGGTGGTGGACTTGCCGCATCCCGACGGACCGACCAGGATCACGAACTCCCCGTCGGCGATCTCGAGGTCCACGTCCTTCACGGCGAGGGCCCCGTCGGGAAAGCGCTTGGTTACTCCCTCGAGGATGAGCTCGGCCATGGTGGTGTCTCCTTGCCTTCATGCCTTCCGGGTCCGAGCACTGCGGTCGGCGTCTCGGACCGGTGGCCTGTCTGCCACGGTCGGCCCGTTCACCCCTTGACTGCCCCGGAGGTCAGCCCGGCGACGATCCGCCGCTGGAAGAACAGGACGAAAAGGATGATCGGGATGGTGATGACCACAGCGGCGGCGGCGATCGACCCTGTGGGCTGCTGGAACTGGGAGCTCCCGGTGAAGAACGCGATCGCGGCGGGCACGGTGCGCGCGGACTCGGTGGACGTCAGCGAGATCGCGAACAGGAAGTCGTTCCAGCAGAAGATGAACACGAGGATGGCCGTGGTGAACACGCCCGGCGCGGCCAGCGGCACGATGACCATCCGGAAGGCCTGCGCGGGCGTCGCCCCGTCGACCTTGGCGGCCTTCTCCAGATCCCAGGGGATCTCCCGGAAGAAGGCCGACAGGGTGTAGATCGCGAGCGGCAGGGAGAAGGTCATGTACGGGATGATCAGCCCGACCCAGGTGTCGAAGATCCCGATGATCCGCTCGATGTTGAACAGCGGTGACACCAGGGAGATTGGCGGGAACATGGCGATCAGCAGGGACATGCCGATGAGCACCCGCTTGCCGGGGAAGCGGAGCCTGGCCACCGCATAGGCGGCCATGGTGCCGAGCGCCACCGCGATCACCGTGGCGATCAGGGCGATCCCGATCGAGTTGATCAGGGCCCGGGTGAACTCGGCGGTCTCGAAGATGCCCTGGTAGTTCTCCCAGGTCCAGTCCGTGGGGATGTAATTGCCGTCCGTCAGGGTGGCGGGGTCCTTGAACGACAGGGCGGCGATCCACCAGACGGGGAACAGGGCGTACAGCACCACCACCACGTTGACGACACCCCAGCGGGCGGCATGCGACTTCCCGACCTCGGCCATCAGCGCTTCACCTCCGCGCCGGGCGCCGCGGTGCCGAACAGCTTGACGAAGGTGAAGGCGATGATCCCGACGCAGAGGAAGATCAGGACCGAGATCGCCGACCCGATGCCCAGGTTCAGCGAGGTGAACAGGTTGTCGTACCCGAGGATCGACAGGGAGCCGGTCCCCTGGGCGCCCGCGGTCAGGATGTAGATGTTGTCGAAGATCCGGAACGCGTCCAGTGTGCGGAAGAGCAGGGCCACCAGGACGGCCGGTTTCATCAGCGGCAGCATGATCTTGGTGAAGCGCTGCCAGGCGGTGGCACCGTCCACCATGGCCGCCTTCATGGTCTCCTCGGGGACCAGCGCGAGGCCCGCGAGCAGCAGCAGGGCCATGAACGGCGTCGTCTTCCACACCTCGGCCAGGATGATCAGCCAGAGGGCGGGCCACTGCTCGGTCAGCGGGGCCTCCCCTTCGGGCAACAGCTCGGCGAGGTACCCGAGGTCCGGGGTCCAGGCGTACTGCCAGGAGAAGGCGGCGACCACGGTGACGATGCCGTACGGGACGAGGACCGACGTGCGGACGACGCCGCGCCAGAAGATCGTGCGGTGCATCACCAGGGCGAGCCCCATGCCGAGGACCAGTTCGATCGTCACGGACACGGCGGTGATGAACAGCGTGACCCAGAAGGCGTCCCACCAGAACGGGGAGGACAGCACCGCCCCGTAGTTGCTCAGGCCCACGAACTCCGCCTGTCCGGGAAAGCGCAGATCGTACCGCTGGAGGGACAGATAGACGGCGTACCCGATGGGGTAGGCGGTCACGGCGACCATGACGACGACCGCGGGCGCGCAGAGCAGCCAGCCGAGCCGCCGCTCCTGCCTGGCGCCCGCCGAGAGTGCCGCCCGGTCCGGCCCCGTCTGCTCCGTCTCCGCCTCGGGGGGCGGCGGGGCTGCGGCCGGTTGCGGCCGCGTGCTCATCTCGGGCCGTCCGAGGAGGAGGCCCGCGCACTGCGGCGCCGGCCGGCCAAGTGGTGCGGGAAGAGGTGGTTCACGGGATCACACCCTCGGATCGCAGGGCATCGTCGATCTGCTCCCTGATGGTGTTGACGGAGCTCTCCGGTTCGATCCCTGACGGCGGAGACAGCGTGTGGGAGACCGCGATCGACACGTTCTGGTAGACCGGGGTGATCGGGCGCACGCTCGCCGACTCCAGGGCGGCCAACACGTCCTTGGAGAAGGGGTACTCCTTCATGAACGCGGGCTCGTCGTACAGGGCGCGCAGGGTGGGCGGCAGACCGCCCTCGAGCGCGGCGGTGAGCTGGTTCTCCCGGTTGCGCAGGCACAGCGCCGCCTCGAAGGCCAGGTCGGGGTGGCGCGAGTAGGTGCTCACCGCCAGATCGATGCCGCCGATGGTGGGCCGTGCCGGGCGGTTCGGATCGACCCGGGGGTACGGCGCCCAGCGGAAGTTCTTGAACAGTGCGGGGTTGTTCGCCTTCATCGACGGATAGACGAACGGGTAGTTGAGCTCGAACGCCGCCGTCCCCGACTCCATGGCGAGCCGGTTCTGGTCCTCCATCTGGTTGGGCAGGGAAGGGTCCGCGGCCGGGGACTTCGCCAGATCACGCATGACCCCGGCGGCCCGCACAGCGGGAGGACCGAGGGAGGGCTCGGTCGCGCTCGCATTGAGGATGGAGCCGCCCGCGCTGTTGATCAGCGTGTTGAACCAGACGGTCAGGCCCTCGTACTGGGCACCCTGGATCTCCACGAAGTGCGGTTTGCCCTGCCGGGCGAGGGCACCGGCCATGTCCAGCATCTCGGCCCAGGTCCTCGGTGGGGTGGGCACCAAATCCTTGCGGTACCACAGGAGCTGGGTGTTGGTGTTGTACGGGACGGCGTACAGCTTGTCCTTCCAGGTCGAGGTCTGCAGCGGTACGCGCAGGGTGCCCTCGGTGGCCTGCTGCTTCGCCGCCCCCGTCCATTCCCGGATCCAGCGCGCCTCGGCGAACTCCGCCGCCCAGGTGACGTCCAGGCCCAGGATGTCGAGCGAGTCGTCCTCGGCGGCGAGTCTGCGGACAAGCTGCTGGCGCTGGCCGTCCGCGGCACGCGGGAGCTTGTTGTAGCTGATCCGGTAGCGGCCGCCCGACGCCCGGCTGCACCGGTCGGCCGCCTTCTGGAGCGCACCGGAGTCGTCGGGGAAGTTGTACCAGTTGAGGGTGGGCGTGCCGGTGTCCTCGTCACCGCCACAAGCGGCGAGCACCGACGCCAGCAACGGCAGTACGGCGAACGCCCGCAGCCATCGTGTCCCTCTGGGACGTCCTTTCCGACCCGAAACCGGCCGGCAGCCGCACCTCGCGTGCACGCGCTCCACACCTCGCTTCCGGACGGTGGCACGGGACTCGGACCTCGCAGTGTTGCTCCCGGAACACTAAAGACGACATAAAGCAAGATCAAGCACATATCGCATCGAATCACCCGTCGGCCTTACTCGGGTCGCCTCGGCGAACCTGCAGGCACTATGCGGGCACTAAAGGGGGACGGCGCGCTCAGGGTGCTCGCGACAGCCCGCTTCGCCGCCGGGGGACGAATGGAAGAGAGCGTCGTACGGCCGTCACACAGCGCCCGGTCCCCGTCTGGCCCCCAAAACGACGAAGAGGCCACTCCGGATCAACCGGAATGACCTCCGACCTGCTACTTCGCAAGTCGGGACGACAGGATTTGAACCTGCGACCCCTTGACCCCCAGTCAAGTGCGCTACCAAGCTGCGCCACGTCCCGTTGCCCGTCTGACCTGGGGTTTCCCCTGGCTGAACGTGCACCGAAACAATACCGCACTCGGGCCCGTGGTCGCGCACCCGTTTATCGGCGGACGGGGCCGCCAAAGTCCGCGCTTGACCTGAAGCTTGGTCGAGGTTGCAGGCTCGTCGGTATGACGACGACAGCGGAACGTACGTATGGGTTCGCGGACATGCCCGGACTGATGGGGCTGATGACGGGGGCCGAGAAGCACGGGCCGGCGGCCACGTCCACGCTGGACGTGCTGTGGGTGCTCTACGACCGGGTGCTACGGGTGGGGCCGGGGCGGATGGAGGACCCGGAGCGGGATCGGTTCCTGTTGTCGAAGGGGCACGGGCCGATGGCGTACTACGCGGTGCTCGCGGCGAAGGGGTTCGTGCCGGTCGACTGGCTGCCCGGCTTCGGCTCGTACGACTCGCCGCTCGGCCACCACCCGGACCGGGTGCTCGTGCCGGGCGCGGAGATCGGCAGCGGGTCGCTCGGGCACGGGCTGCCGATCGCGGTCGGGACGGCTCTCGGGCTGCGGGCCCAGGGGCGGGCCGACCCGGCGGTGTGGGTGCTGATCGGGGACGCCGAGCTGGACGAGGGCAGCAACCACGAGGCGATCGCGTATGCCGGCCCCGCCGGGCTCGACCGGCTGCACACCGTCGTGATCGACAACTCCTCCGCCAGCCATGCCCTGCCGGGCGGGATCGCCGCCCGGTTCGAGGTGGCGGGCTGGTCCGCCGAAACCGTGGACGGGCGCGACCACGAGGCGCTGTACGCCGCCTTCACCGCGCCGCATCCGGGCCGGCCGCGGGTCGTGGTGGCCCGCGTCGAGCCGAAGAACGCCTGAGTTTCTGGTTCCCCCGACTCCACTGAAAGGAAAGAGACTTCATGGACACCATGCGTGACCGTTTCGCCCCCGTCGTCTCCCGGCTGCTCGACGAGGACCCCCGGGTCGCCGTGGTCCTCGCCGAGATCGGCAGGGACGGCTTCACGGAGGCGTCGCGCAGGCATCCGGACCGGGTGGTCAACGTCGGCATCCGGGAGCAGTTGCTGGTCGGCGCGGGTGCGGGCCTGGCGCTGGCCGGGATGCGGCCCGTGCTGCACACCTTCGCGAGCTTCCTGGTGGAGCGGCCCTTCGAGCAGGTGAAGCTGGATCTCGGGCACCAGGACGTGGGCGCGGTGCTGGTCAGCGCCGCCGCCTCCTACGACTGGCCCGCGGGCGGCCAGACCCACATGGCACCCGGCGACGTGGCCCTCCTCGACACGCTCGACGGCTGGACCGTGCACGTGCCGGGCCATCCCGACGAGGCCGAGACCCTGCTCCGGCACGCGGTCGGCGCGGGCGAGGGCAAGGACGACAAGGTGTACGTGCGGCTGTCCGCGCAGTCCAACGGGCGGGCGCTCACCGTGGACGGGCAGCGGTTCCGCACCGTGCGCGAGGGGCGGCGCGGGGTGGTCGTCGCCGTCGGGCCGATGCTCGACGCCGTCCTGGCGGCCACGGAGGGGCTCGACGTGACCGTGCTGTACGCGACCACCGTCCGCCCCTTCGACTCGGCCGCGCTGCGCCGGGCCACCCGGTCGGCGGGCACGGACGTCGTCCTGGTCGAGCCCTGGCTGGCCGGCACGTCCACGGCCGCCGCGAACGACGCGCTGGCCGATGTGCCGCACCGGGTGCTCGGGCTGGGGGTGGGCCGGAGGGAGCTGCGGCGGTACGGGCGAATGGAGGAACACGTGGCCGCGCACGGGTTGGACGCGGCCTCGTTGCACGAGCGGATCGCGGGGTTCCTGTGGTAGCGGGCCGGGGCCCGATCGGGGTGGCCGACGGCGGTGGCGCCGAGGCGCCCGGCGCCGACGCTCCGAGGGGGTCGAGCCGCCGTCAGTCGGCGGCCGGGAGTCCCAACTCCGGGTGGGCGTCGAGGAGTCCGGTCGGGGCCGCCTGGCGCCAGGAGTCGGCGAGGATGTCGCGCAGCTCGGGCTCGCCCTCCAGGGCGGAGAGCCGCACCCTCACCCACGCGAACCCCGCCTCGTGGTCGGCGATCCAGAACTTGCCGGGCTCGGCGAGGACCAACTCGTCGCGCTCCTCCTTCGGGCAGCGCACGGCCATGGACGTCTCGTCCTCCGGCAGGGTCGCGAACATCTTCGCCGCCACCCGGAAGGTGGGCATGTTCCAGGCGACCTTCTCCGTGGTGTCGGGCAAGGAGAGGGCGACACGTCGTACGTCTTCGGCATCCGGCATGAGACGCACCGTAGCGGTCACCACTGACAATCACCCGGCCGGAGCCGGAGCCGGTGCCGCACCTTGCCGACGAGGCCGCGTGACATGTCTAGGCGGAGACGGCGGCACCCACCCGCTTGTAGTGGATCGACGTCGGCCGCAGCGTCCCGTGCGGGTCCGCCGCGTAGTCGGGGATCGTCCCGATCCGGGTCCACCCGGCTCGGTCGTAGAGGCGCTCGGCGGGGCTGCCGGTCTCGGTGTCCAGGTGGAGCAGGGTGATGCCCGCGTCGGCGGCGGCCCGTTCGGCGGTCGCGAGCAGCGCGCGGCCGAGGCCCTGTCCACGGTCGTCCCGGTGGACCATCAGCTTGACGAGTTCGGCCCGGTGACGGCTGTTGGGCTTGTCCGGGAAGACGAGACCGACCGTGCCGACCACCCTGTCACCGTCGCGCGCCACCCACACGGCGAGACCGCCGGCCGCCACCGCGTTCACGCGCTCCTCCCACCAGGCGACGGCCGCCGCCCGGTCGAGCGGGGCGAGGAAGCCGATCGAGGCACCGCCGTGCACGGTGTCGACCAACAGGTCCGCCAACTCCTCGACGAGGGAGCGTGGTGGCGAGCCATCGAGCCGGGAGATCACTGTCCCGGACGCTGGCGAGGCCCCGGTCATGGACTCCACATCCGTCACGGACTCGGTCACGGCTTCACCACCACCAGCGCGTACCGCACACCCTCGGGCCCGGGGCAGCGAAACCGCGTCGGCCCCCACACCCGCATCCGCAGACAGTCCCCGGCTGCCAGCCGGTGCTCGACGTCCCGGTCGGTGACGTGCAGGGTGCCGTCCAGGACCCAGATGTGCTGTTCGAGGCCGGGCACGGAGGGCCCGTCGTAGGCGATGTCCGCGCCCGCCGCGAGCCTCCCCTCGACGAGTTCGCCGCGCAGCCCCGCCATCGGTGGCGACACGGAACGCCGTACGAACCCGGAGGCCCTGTCCTCCCAGACGGCCTGCTCTCCTTCGCGCACGACGGAGACCTGTTCGGACTCGACCTCGCTGAGGAGCTGGGACATCGTCCGGCCGTACACATGACAGAGGCGGTTCAGGAGGGCGGCCGTGGGGCTGGTCTCCGCGCGCTCGGCCCGGGAGAGGGTCGATCGGCTCACACCGCTGCGGTCCGCCAACTCACCCAGGGACCAGCCGTGTTCGGCCCGCAGCCCGGCCAGGCGGGCGGCCAGGCGGAGATCGACGGGGTCCCGTACTGCCACTTCTTCGACTCTTCCCATATTCGGGATGCTATCCCGAATATGGGAAGTCGCTTCTTCGGTGTGCTCCGCCTCACCGCGCCACCTCACTCCGCCGCCTCACCCAGCGCCTCCAGCACCGGCCGGATCAGCGGGTGCCCCTCCGCCCCACGGCGTACGGCGGCGAAGACCCGGCGCGTGGGGGCCACCCCGTCCACGGGGCGTACGACCACGCCCGTGAGGTCCGTCCCGCGCAGCGCCGAGCGGGGTACGAGGGCGACGCCCGCGTCGGCGGAGGCGAGGGCGACGACTGCGCGGAAGTCGTCGGAGGAGTGTTCCAGGCGGGGCTGGAAACCGGCGTTCTCGCAGGCCAGGACGACGACATCGTGGCAGGGGTTGCCGGGGTAGGGGCCGATCCAGGTGTCCTTGGCGAGTTCGGCGAGCGGCACCTCGGCCGCGTCGGCGAGGCGATGGCCGACGGGCACGACCGCGTCGAAGGGCTCGGCGTACAGCGGGACGTGGGTGAGGCGGGGGTCGTCGGCGGCCGGAGCGCCCCGGTACTCGACGGCGACGGCGATGTCGACCTGCCGGTCCAGGACCATCGGGAGGCTGGCGTCGCCCTCGGCGTCCTGGACGCGGAGGCGGATGCCGGGCGCGGACACGGCGAGGCGGGCCAGCGCGGGCGCGACGACCTGGGCGATGCCGGTGGCGAAGGAGGCGACCGTGACGGTGCCGGCCGCGCCCGAGCTGTACGCGGCCAGTTCCGCCGCCGCCTGCTCCAGCTGGGCGAGGACCGCGTGGGTGTGGCCGAGCAGGATCTCGCCGGCCGGGGTGAGCCGTACGCCTTTCGCGCCGCGCTCGACCAGGCGGTGGCCCGTTTCCTGTTCCAGCGCGGTCAGCTGCTGGGAGACGGCGGACGGGGTGAGGTACAGCGCGGCGGCAGCCGCCGTCACCGTGCGGTGGTCGGCCACCGCACGAAGGATGTGGAGCCGCCGCGCTTCGATCATGGGACCGATTCTCTCAAATGCCCGCTTTCCCCCTGAACCCGTCCGTTCGGACCTCCGCCCCAAGGTCCGGCTCAGGGTCCGACTCAGGCCTCCAGCTCGGCCCGTGCCGCCACGAACGCGTCCACCGCCCGGTTCACGTCCGCCGTCGAGTGCGCGGCGGAGAGCTGGACCCGGATGCGGGCCTGGTCCTGGGGGACGACCGGGTAGGAGAAGCCGATCACGTACACACCGCGCTCCAGGAGCAGTTCGGCGAGACGGCTCGCCTTCGCCGCGTCGCCGATCATGACGGGGGCGATGGGGTGGTCGCCGGGGAGGATGTCGAAGCCCTCCTCGGTCATCCGGCCGCGGAACAGCGCGGTGTTCTCGGCGAGGCGGATCCGCAGGTCGTCGGCCTCTTCCAGGAGGTCGAGCACCTTCAGGGAGGCCGCCGCGATCACCGGGGCGAGCGTGTTCGAGAAGAGGTACGGGCGGGAGCGCTGGCGCAGCAGGGCGACGATCTCGGCGCGGGCGGCGACATATCCGCCGGATGCGCCGCCGAGGGCCTTGCCGAGGGTGCCGGTGATGATGTCGACGCGGTCCATGACACCGTGCAGCTCGGGGGTGCCTCGGCCGCCGGGGCCGGTGAAGCCGACGGCGTGGGAGTCGTCGACCATGACCATGGCGTCGTGTCGGTCGGCGAGGTCGCAGATCCCGCGGAGCGGGGCCACATAGCCGTCCATGGAGAAGACGCCGTCGGTGACGATCAGTTTCCGCCGGGCGCCGCCCTCCGTGGCCTCCTTCAACTGCCTTTCCAGGTCGGCGAGATCGCGGTTGGCGTACCGGAAGCGGCGGGCCTTGGACAGACGGATGCCGTCGATGATCGAGGCGTGGTTGAGGGCGTCGGAGATCACCGCGTCCTCGGGGCCGAGCAGGGTCTCGAAGACGCCGCCGTTGGCGTCGAAGCAGGAGGAGTACAGGATCGTGTCCTCCTGGCCGAGGAACGCCGACAGCCGGGCCTCCAGCTCCTTGTGCACCTCCTGCGTACCGCAGATGAAGCGGACGGAGGCCATGCCGTAGCCCCAGCGGTCCAGGGCCTCGTGGGCGGCGGCGATCACCTCGGGGTGGTCGGCTAGGCCCAGGTAGTTGTTCGCGCAGAAGTTGAGGACCTCGCCGGGGCGGCCGCCGGCGGTCACGGCGACGGCCCTGGACTGCGGGGTGCCGATGACCCGCTCGGGCTTGTGCAGGCCGGCGGCGCGGATCTCGTCGAGGGTGGCGCGGAGGTCGTCGCGCACGGAGTCGAACATCAGGAAGCTCCTAAAATGCTTACGCGGAAAGTGAGTTACGCCGATCGCCCGGACGCTCACGCGCTCCAGTCGAGGATGACCTTGCCGCCTCTGCCGCTCGCCGCGTCGGCGAAGGCCGCCTCGTGGTCGCGGTAGTCGTAGCGGCCGGTGATCACGGGGGCGAGGTCGAGGCCGCCCTCCAGGAGGACCGACATCGCGTACCAGGTCTCGAACATCTCACGGCCGTAGATGCCCTTGATGGTGATCATCGAGGTGACGATCCGGGACCAGTCGACGGCGAACTCCTCGGACGGCAGCCCGAGCATGGCGATCCGCCCGCCGTGCGTCATGTTGGCGATCATGTCGCGCATCGCGACGGGGTTGCCGGACATCTCCAGGCCGATGTCGAAGCCCTCGCGCAGGCCGAGGGTGCGCTGCCCGTCGGCGATGGTCGACTCCCGCACGTCCAGCGCGAGGCTGGCCCCGATCTTGCGGGCCAGCTCCAGCCGGTCCGCGCTGACGTCCGTGACCACGACGTGGCGGGCACCGGCGTGCCTGGCGACGGCGGCGGCCATCAGGCCGATGGGTCCGGCGCCGGTGATCAGGACGTCCTCGCCGACCAGCGGGAAGGACAGCGCGGTGTGCACGGCGTTGCCGAACGGGTCGAAGATGGCCGCGACGTCCAGGTCGACGGGGACGCGGTGCACCCAGACGTTGGTCGCGGGCAGCGCCACGTACTCCGCGAAGGCGCCGTCGCGTCCGACTCCGAGGCCGACGGTGGCGCGGCACAGGTGGCGGCGGCCGGCGAGACAGTTGCGGCACTTGCCGCACACGAGGTGGCCCTCGCCACTGACCCGGTCGCCGGCCTGGATCTCGGTGACGTCACGGCCGGTGTCCACGACCTCGCCGACGAACTCGTGGCCGGCCACCAGCGGAGTGCGGATGGCCTGCCGGGCCCAGCCGTCCCAGGACCTGATGTGCAGGTCGGTGCCGCAGATCCCGGTCCGCAGGACCTTGATCAGTACGTCGCCGGGACCGACCTCGGGCTCCGGGACGTCGACGAGCCACAGCCCGGGCTCCGCCTTCTCCTTGACCAGCGCCTTCAACGCGACGGCTCCTGTGGGTGCGCCCCCGGCGCCGGGCATGGCGAACAGGCCCGTACCGGGGAGAGGGGTGGGATCGCCGATCAATCTGCCGTACGGCGGTACCCCGGGTCCATCGAGGTTTTCTTAAGCTCCGCCGCAGCTTTCCTTCACACCCTGCCGGGCCGTGGAATCCGCCATGATGTGCCGACCGCTGCCCGTGTCACGGGAACGCCTCCCGCTCCTCGATCCGAGCGGTCAGTTCCGCGGCCATCGACTTGATGGTCTCCAGGCCGGCCCTGCCCCAGGGGCGTGGCTGGACGTCCAGGACGCAGACCGTGCCGAGGGCGATGCCCGTGCGGTCGAGCAGCGGGGCGCCCAGGTAGGAACGGATGCCGTGGTCGTCGACGACGGGGTTCCCGGCGAACTTCGGGTATTCACGCACGTCGTCGAGGACCAGCCCCTTGCGGCGGACCACCACATAGGGGCAGAAGCCGCGGTCACGGGCGAGGCGACGGTCCACCCCGAGCACCGTGGTGTCCGCCGTGGGCTCCGCCGACACATGCAGGCCGGCGAAGAACTGCCGGTACTCGTCGACGAAGGTGACCATCGCGTACGGCACCGATGCGACCTCGGCGAGGCGGTCCGCGAAGGCATCGAAGGCCGGTTCGGCGTACTCGCCGAGCCCCAGCAGCCGCAGCCGCTCCACGCGCTCGGGAGCGTCCCGGTCATCGGGGGTGAGCAGCAGCCGGCCGACCGGACGCGGCGGGTCGTACATCACGTGTGGGCTCCGTGGCTCGGGAGCTGGGCCGGGGTGTGGGCGAGGAGGTGCCGTACGAGGATGAGCAGGGTCTGGACGCCCGAACTGGAGATGCGGGCGTCGCAGCAGACGACGGGAATCTCCGGGTCGAGGTCGAGCGCCGCGCGCACCTCGTCGGCGTCGTAGCGGAAGGAGCCGTCGAACTCGTTGATGGCGACGATGAAGCCGAGGCCGCGCTGCTCGAAGAAGTCGACGGCGGCGAAGCAGTCCTCCAGGCGGCGGGTGTCGGCGAGGATGACCGCGCCGAGGGCCCCCTCGGAGAGTTCGTCCCACATGAACCAGAACCGCTGCTGCCCGGGGGTGCCGAACAGGTAGAGCACATGGCGCGGATCGAGTGTGATGCGGCCGAAGTCCATCGCGACGGTCGTCTCGACCTTGTTCTCGATGCCGTCGAGATTGTCGGTGGCGGCGCTCACTGTGGTGAGCAGTTCCTCCGTGCTCAGCGGCGCGATCTCGCTCACCGCGCCGACGAAGGTCGTCTTGCCGACCCCGAACCCTCCCGCCACCAAGATCTTCAGTGCGGCGGGAAAGGGATCAGAGCTGTCGTCGTAGTCCATCGAGCACTGCCTCCAGAAGAGACCGGTCTGTCGGGTTGTGGTGGAAAACCGGGGGCTTGGTGGTGAGGGCCCCGCAGTCGACAAGGTCGGACAGCAGCACCTTGGTGACCGCCGCCGGCAGCTTCAGGTGAGCGGCGACCTCGGCGACCGAGACGGGTGCCCGGCACAGGTCGAGTGCGGTTGCGTGCTCGGGGCCGAGATAGCCGAGGGGGGTCGCCCCGGTGGCCATCACCTGTGAGAGGAGATCGAGCGCGGTGGTCGGCCGGGTCCGGCCGTTGATGACGGTGTAGGGGCGTACCAGACGCCCGGCGGCGTCGTCGTACAGAGGTCCGTCGCCGGCCGCGGGCACGTTCAAGGCCTCATCGCGGAGGGTTCGACGCTTTGGCGGGGCCGGGTGACCAGGTACGGGCGGACGCTCTTGACGAGCATCGCCATCTCGTAGCCGAGGACCGCGGCGTCGGCCTCGCGTCCGGCGAGCACGGCGAGGCAGGTGCCGGAGCCCGCGGTGGAGACGAACAGCAGGGTCGAGTCGAGTTCGACGACGACCTGGCGGACGTCGCCGCCGTCGCCGAAGCGGACGCCCGCGCTGCGTCCGAGGGAGTACAGGCCGGAGGCCAGGGCAGCCATGTGGTCGGCGCTGTCCGGATCGAGGCCGTGGACCGACTTCACGAGCCCGTCGCAGGAGAGCAGCACCGCGCTCTTGGTGTGCGGTACGCGCTGGACGAGGCCGCTCATCAGCCAGTCGAGATCGGATACATGGCCGGTCGGCGCATCGCTCGCCATGGTGGATCGACTCCTTGGGGTGCGTTGGTCTGCGGGAGCGGAGGGGGTGGGGACCGTGGTGGGGGTGGGGAGGGGGGTGATCATCCGGCCGGTGTGCTCCCGTCCTGCCGGGACGTGCGGTCGTGTGCCGCGTCGAGGGCCGACGGCGGCGGTACGGCTATGGGGGCGACGCCCCTGGGGTGTCCGCCCAGGGGCTGGGCGGCGTCCCTGTGGGGCGCGTCCATGTGGGCCAGCTCCATGTGGAGTGCGTCCGTACGGCCCGTGCCGCCCGGTGACGCCGAGGCGAGGTGGCCCGTGTTCAGCTGTCCGGTGTCGATGCGGGACGCGGCGTCGGGGGCGGGGGGTGCGAGGTCCGCGGCGGTCGTGTCCAGTGTGGAGGTGTCCCAGTCGGAGCCCTCCATCTGACGGGCCTCGGCGAGTCCGATGCCGCGCTGGAAGGCGGCCATCAGCCCGGGGTCGTGGCCGATGTAGTGGTCGGGGTCCTGCCTGGGCGCGGGCGCGGGGCCGCCGCGGAGCTGGGGCACGATGTGCTGCTGGGCGCGGCGGCGGGGCAGTTGGGGCCTGCCCATGGTGCCGCGTACGGCGCCGCCGACGCGGGGGGTCGGAGGTGTGCCGGTGTTCTCGGCGACGGTCCGCCGGTCGTCGGGACCGACGCCGGGCACGGCCTCGGCCGGGTTGGGCCGCTCGTCCCGGGCGCCGCGCACCGGCAGCGGGGGCGGGCCGCCGCTGCCTCTGCCCGGCCCCTGCCGGCCGCCGGCCCGGCCGGGGCCCTGCTGCCGGGGCACGGAGGCACGCGCCGGATTCGGGGCGGAGCGGTGACCGGACTCGGGGCGCGCGGGCTGCGCGGGGGTCGGGCGGCCCGGCTGCGCCGGTAGGGGCCGGCCTGGGGTGGGCCGGCCTGACCGGTCGGTCGCCGGACGGTCGGCGGGTCCGGGCGCGGACGCCCGCTGGGAAGTGGCGGGCTGTGCGTGGCGGGGCGCGTCGGGGCGGCGTACGCCGGTGCTCTGCTCGGTGTGGGGCTGCGTCTGGGGCTGGGTCTGAGTCTGGGGCTGGGGCTGGGTCTGGGTCTGCGGCAGGTCGCTCGGGTCGCTGCCGAGCAGGCCCTGGGGAACGACGAACGCGGCCTGCACTCCGCCGTAGATGTTGGTCTGCAGGCGGACCTGGATGCCGTGGCGGCGGGCCAGCTGGGAGACGACGAAGAGGCCGATGCGGCCGTCCTGGAGGAGGCTGGCGACGTTGACCTGGTCGGGGTCGGCGAGCAGGGCGTTCATCTTGTTCTGCTCGGTGACGGGCATGCCGAGGCCCCTGTCCTCGACCTCGACGGCGAGCCCGGAGGTGACGAGGTTGGCGCGGAGCAGGACCTGGGTGTGCGGGGCGGAGAACACCGTGGCGTTCTCGACGAGTTCGGCGAGGAGGTGGATGACGTCGGCCACGGCGTGCCCGCGCAGGGTGCCGTCGACCGGGGGCACCAGTTTGACCCGGGAGTACTGCTCGACCTCGGCGATCGCGGAGCGCAGCACCTCGGTCATGGAGACGGGGTTGCTCCACTGGCGGCGGGAGACGGCGCCGCCGAGGACGGCGAGGTTCTCGGCGTGGCGGCGGATGCGGGTGGCGAGGTGGTCGACGTGGAAGAGGCCCTTGAGGAGGTCGGGGTCCTCGATCTCGTTCTCGAGATCGTCGAGGATGGAGATCTCGCGCTGCACGAGGGACTGCAGTCGGCGGGCCAGGTTCACAAAGACTTCGAGCTTCTGTTCGCTGCCCGCGTGGCTGGAGAGCTGGGATGCCTGGACGACGGCGGTGACGGCGCTGTCGTGGGCGCGGGCCAGGTCGCCGCTGAGCAGTTCGAAGTCGTCTGCGTCCGCGGCGGGTTCGGGTCGCGCTCCGCGGGCGGGCGGCTGGTCGCCGCGCCGGAGCGCGTCGACGAGGGCGCGCAGGTCGTCCTCGCTCTTGGTGCTGACCTGCCGCAGGGCACCGAGACGTTCGCGGACGGACCCGGCGGTGCGGCCGGCGGCCACGGCGGCGATCGCGATGCCGGCGAGAGCCACCGCGGCGGCTCCGGCGAGGACCGCCCACAGGGTGAGGCTGGGGCGGGCGCCGCCGGCGCGGAACGTGAACAGGACGGCGGCGCAGGCGCTGAGGGCCACCGCGGTGGGGGGCAGGACCGCGAGGCGCACCAGCTGTGGCCGTATGTGGATCTCGGGCAGCGAGGGGACGGCTCGGGTGGCCGATCGCCCGTGCCGCCCGCCCTCACGGCGGTCTGCGCGTGCGGCCGGTGCGCGAAGGTGAGACATCAGCGTCCTCGTACTGGTCCGTCTGGGGTGTGGGGGGTGCCGCGTCCGGGCGACTTGGGCATGCGCCCTCGCGTGTCGGTCGCGAGAGTCGAAGAATTCGGCACTGCGTCGCCCCACGGCAACTCACAGTAGTCGCCAACGCGTCAGGTGCGGTGCGCAGTTGACAAATACCTCCGCAATGCGCCCCGCTCTGGTATGAGGCTTCGTGCGACAGTCCGATAATTCTTCGGACGCTTGTTCCTGCCGAATTCCTTCTGTGCTCGAATTTCGATCGGAGTTGGCCAGAAAGGGTCGAGAACAGACGTCGAGGGCCGGGGAGCGAATTACTCCCCGGCCCTCGACGTCAATCCAAAAATCACCCTGTCGGGAGAATTCTCGACCCGTTCACCCTGCCGGTCACCACCGCGACACCTATGTCCACGCCCCCTGAGGGAGGCCTGGCGTCAGGCCTGGTGTCAGCTCTCCGCCACCAGGTCCAGCCGATCCCCCACGGGCGGCCAGGCGGACCAGCCGCCCACCGGCTGCTGGGACACGGCACGCCACCACGGATTCACCGGCGGTGTGCTCTTCGGCTCGAACGGCTCCCCCGGCTGCGGCGCGGCCATCGTGACCCCCGCAGCGTGCGTGGCCCACATCATGCGCTCGCCCGGCTCAGCCCAGGCGTGCATCGCCAGGTTGAACGTCGCCCAGTGGATCGGCATCATCACGCCGCTGGGCTCGCCGCCCTGCAGGTCGAGGTGGGTCTGCAGCCCCTCGTCGGGAGTCATGTGGATGTCGGGCCAGAACTCCGAATAGGCACCGACCTGGATCATGGTGATGTCGAACGGGCCGTGCTCGGCACCGATGTCCTTGAAGCCCCCGAAGTACCCGGTGTCGCCGCTGTGGTAGATCCGGTGCTCGTCACCGGCGACGACCCAGGAGGCCCACAGCGTGTGCTGGGTGTTGCGCAGGCCCCGGCCGCAGAAGTGCCGGGCGGGGGTGGCGGTCAGGGTGAGGCCGCCGACCTTCGTCGCCTCGTGCCAGTCGAGCTCGCGGATCCGGTTCGCGGAGACGCCCCAGTGCTCCAGATGGGCGCCGACACCGAGCGGCACGGCGAAGACCGTGTCCGTACCGGCCAGCTCCTTGATCGAGGGCATGTCCAGGTGGTCGTAATGGTCGTGCGAGATGACGACGACGTCGACCGGTCCGAGCGCGGCCAGGGGCACCGGCACCGGGTGCAGCCGCTTCGGCCCGGCGAAGGCGAACGGGGAGCAGCGCTCGCCCCAGACCGGGTCGAAGAGCACCCGGTGCCCATCGATCTCGGCGAGCACACTGGAATGGCCCATCCATGTGATCCGCAGTCCGCTCGCCGGGGGCCTGACCAGGTCGGCGAGGGTCGTGGAGTGCACGGGGATCAGCCCCGCCGGAGCACGCCGCACCCTCTCGTCCTTGCGGAAGTAGCTCTTCGCCATCTCCACGGCGGCACCGCCGGAGGGACGGACCTGCGCGCCCTCGGGGTTCACGAAGACCCCGTTCGCGAAGTGCGGGGATCTGCGGATCCGCTCCAGCCGGGCACCGCTCGGGTCCGCGCCGAAGGCGGCGGGCCGCGCTGCGCGCAGCCCCGAGCTGAGAGAACGGGATCCGGAACCGGACACGGCACCTCCTGGTGGATTCGCTCAGGCATCCCATTATGGTCCGCCCCTGTGACAGCGCCGGGTCCGACCCGTCCCCGCACGATGCAATACTGACCAACTATTCAGTAGCTCCTTTTGTTCCCGCCGCCCTCACCCACCTGCACCCTTTCCTTCCGCCTCTCCAGGCCGTCCCGAGGAGCCCCATGACCACGCCTCCCTTCGTGTCCCTCACCTGGACCGACCACGTCACGGGCCGGCGGGGCTTTCTCGTCGTGGACCGGCTGGTGCGCGGGGTCTCCAGCGGTGGTCTGCGGATGCGGCCGGGCTGCACGCTCGACGAGGTCGCCGGACTGGCCCGCGGCATGACCATGAAGGAAGCGCTGCACTACGCCCCCGAGGGTCGATACGTCCCGCTGGGCGGTGCCAAGGGCGGTATCGACCACGACCCGCGGGACCCGCAGGCGTACGACGTCCTCGTCCGCTACCTGCGCGCGATGCGCCCGTACATCGAGAACTTCTGGACCACCGGCGAGGACCTCGGTCTCACCCAGGACCTGATGGACCGTGCGGCCGCGGAGGCGGGCCTGGTGTCGACGATCCAAGCGGTGTACCCCCTCCTCGACGACGAGGAGACGGCCAGGCGGCGCCTCGCGGACGCCTTCGCGGTCCAGGTGGACGGCATCGGCCTCGACGAGCTGGTCGGCGGCTGCGGCGTCGCCGAGTCCGTGCTCACGGCCCTGGACCGGGCCGACGCGCCGTACGCCGGAACGCGGGTCGCCGTGCAGGGCCTGGGCACCATGGGCGGGGCCACCGCCCGCTTCCTCGCCCGCGCCGGTCTGACGGTCGTGGCCGTGGCCGACATCAAGGGCACCATCACGAACCCGGCGGGGCTGGACATCGAGGCACTGCTCACGGCCCGCGACCCGCACGGCACGGTCGACCGCTCCGCACTCCGCCCCGACGACCAGGAAGCGCCCGCCGATGCCTGGCTCACGGCCGAAGCCGACGTACTGGTCCCCGCGGCCGTCTCCTACGCGATCGACACCACCAACCAGCACCACGTCAACGCCCGGCTGATCGTCGAGGCGGCCAACATGCCCGTCCTCCCGGCGGCCGAGGAACTGCTCGCCGCACGCGGGGTCGTCGTCCTGCCCGACGTCGTGGTGAACTCCGGAACGAACGCCTGGTGGTGGTGGACGCTGTTCGGCGACATCGGTCCCACCGCCGACGAGGCGTTCACCCACACCCGCCGCTCCATGCGCGCCCTCGTGGACCTGGTGCTCACCCGAGCCGAGATCGACGACACGACTCCCCGCGCCGCCGCCCATGCCATCGCCGCCGACCGAGTCCCGGCGATCACGGACCGATTCGGCGTGCACCGCTGACGGGCGGCCGGGGATCCGGGCCGCGAACGGCCGACACCCTCCGGCGGTTACCGGCCGTCCCCGAGGTGGCTCGAACGCTGCGGCGGCTGTCCGTGGGCCTGGGTAGGGTTGCCGCGTGGCCAGGGTGCGGTTGAGTGTGGCCGAGCGGCGTGCGGAGCTGCTCCGGGCCGCCATCGAACAGATCGAGGAGCGAGGCGTCGCGGCGGTACGGATCGCCGACGTTGCCGCCGTCCTCGGGGTGAGCAACGCCTTGGTGCTCTACCACTTCTCGACCAAGGAAAGACTGGTGGCCGAGGCCTTCCGGTACGCCGCCGAGGACGACCTCGCCCACCTCCGCAAACTGCTGGGCCGCCGCACCACGGCACTGCGCCGACTGCGCGCGGCCGTCCGCTGGTACGCCCCGACCGGCCAGGCCAAGGGCTGGCGCCTGTGGATCGAGGGCTGGGCGGCCGCCCTCCGCGAACCCGCACTCCGCGAGGTCACCCGCGACCTGGACAGACAGTGGAAGGCCGCACTCACCGAGGTCATCGAAGCCGGCGTGGCGGCCGACGAGTTCCACTGCCCGGACCCCGCGGCGACGGCGCTCCGCCTCACCGCCCTCCTGGACGGTCTCGCCGTACAGATGACGACCTACGACGGAGCCGTCTCCCGCATCCGAGCCCAGAACTGGGCCGACGAGGCTCTGGCCCACGAACTGGGCCTGACCCGCGAGAACCTCACAGCGGCGACCCGCTGAACGAACCGCCGCCAACCGAGCAGGCCCCGCCACGACGGCGAGAAGCCGCCCGTCGGCGGAAGCGGCCGACGGCGGAAGCGGCCGACGGCGGAAGGAGCCGACCGGCGGACGGGGCCGTGCCGGTGCGTAGCACCCGTCGCGCAGAGCGGCCGGCCCGGAGAACGGCTCCCCACCCACCAGGTCCCCGCGCCCCAAAAGGGGCGTGGGGAACTGCGCGAGCAACCACACGGCGCCCGCACCCGCACGCAGCGCAGCACCCCCACGACAAGCAGGCACCCACCGCACCGGGTGGGCCCGGCCACCCCCAAGCCCGGGGTCGGCCACTGCGAACCGGCCGACCGCCGGAGGCAATCCCGTCAGGCCTCTCAGACCTCTCGGGCCTCTCAGGCCACCGCCCCGATCCACGTCCTGATGTCGTCCGGCGACAACTGCCCCTTCGCCGACACATGATCCCCGGACGACTCCCCCCGCAGTCGCCGCCCGATCCACGGCACCAGATACTCCCGCGCCCAGTGGATGTTGTCGCGGCGCATCTCGAGCGTGCCGCGCGGCGGCAGCGGAGGCCACGGCTGATCGGGGTCGGCCGGAATGTCCACGCCCAGCACCTGCCCCGCCCGCAGGGCGACCCGCGTGTGCCCCTCCGGCGACAGGTGCAGCCGGTCGAGGTCCCAGGCCCGCCGGTCCTGGACCGTCTTCAGGGACCACAGGTCCAGCACAGGACACCCGTACCGGTCGGCGATGGCCCGCACATGCAGGTTGTACGTGGCGATCTTGCCCCGCATGTGCCTCAGCACCGGGACGTCACGGGTGTCGAACCCGGTGGTCACCATGACCGTACCGACGGCCGAAGTGAGCCTGGACACCGCCCGCTCGAACCTCTCGGCGACCTCGTCGGGATCGGTGCCCGGCCGGATGATGTCGTTGCCGCCCGCGCAGAAGGAGATCAGATCGGGCGCGAGCTCCAGAGCCCTCGGCACCTGGTCCGCCACGATCTGGTCGAGGAGCTTCCCCCGCACAGCCAGGTTGGTGTAACCGAAATCGCCCTCGGGCACCCGGTCCGCGAGAAGCACCGCGAACCGGTCGGCCCAGCCGACGAACCGCCCGTCGGGCCCGGGATCGCCCACGCCCTCGGTGAAGCTGTCCCCCACCGCCACGTACGACCCGATCATTGATCTGCTGTCATTCTTCGAATCGTCTGCCACATCGGCCCATGATTCACCTTCCGATGTGACCTACGCGACCGTAATAAGGGGTTGACGGTCGGTGAGATAGGCCACGGGTAAGTTTTGGGTCAATCCGGAATACACCGGGCCGGGACGGCGGCACCCCGCCACCCCGACCCTCTCCCTCGACCATCCCGGTCCGGCCGACCGCTCAGTGCCGACCGCCCGGCCTCCACACCCGGAAGTCCTCGATCCGGAAGTGACTCCAGGTGGTGCGGAAGGCGAAATGCCCACCCGTGTACGGCGCGGGATCGACGTGGTCGAAGACGAGCCGCCCGTTGTTCCACCACTGGACCTTCGAGCCGTCGGAGACGATCCGGACGCGGTTCGGCTCGTTCGCGACGAGCAGCGGCTCGGTGTAGTCGTAGATCAACGGCCGCACACCCGCCTCACCGACGTACCGACGCAACCGCGTGGTCGTATTCGTGTTGGCGCCGTACCCGACGTAGTACGTCTTCAGATGGTCGTACTCGGCGAGCGCGCCCCCACGCCGGGTGGCGAAAAGATCATCGGGCGACCGCACATCGACGGCGTTCCAGAAGTTGTTGAGATCGGAGACCCGGTCGTTGACCCCGCCCGCGGAGACCGGCGTGGCCGTGTACTCGACGACGTACGGCCCTGCCAGCTTCCGCTTGAACCAGACCGTGGCTCCGGCGGGCACGTCGACATCCAGCACCCCGCGCGAGGCCGTGACCGCCCCGCCCCTCTCCAACTCCAGGGCCCACTGCCCGAGCCCGTGCCGGAAGTCGTCGGCGGCGATCAGCCGGCCGCGGCGGCGGCTCGCGGACGCCGTCCCCGCCGGGGCGAGCGCCGCGAGGGCCGCGCCGGCGGCAAGGGTCCCGAAGGCTCTGCGAGTGGTCATGACGCTCCTTCTTTGACATTCACCCGCTCCAAAAAGAGGGGGATTCCAGCCCATGTGGGGTGAGGTCCGCGGTCACTCGACCGCGGTGGGGGCGGTGCTGCCCTTCCGGCACCGACTGTTCGCCGAGGGCGGGGAATCCCACCCTGTCCTGCCCGCGACGTCGGTTGCTGCGCCGGTGTCCGCGTTGCAGGTGAAACCGCAGGAAGAACAGGAGGAACAGGAGGAACAGGAGGACGCGGCCCGGCCCTTGCGCGAGTCGGGTCCGCTCCGGCCGACGGCGTACAACCGTTTCGGGCCGCCGTCCGCCGACACGTGGATCTGCGCGGGCAAGGTGACCGACGCGACGCCGAACAGGGCGCGGACGCCGCCACCGGTGAACCGGAAGGGCGGCCGGGAGCCGGAGTCGACGGTGGCGGCCTCGGCGGTGCGGCTCCAGTGGCCGTCGGAGACGAGCCGCCGGTCATCGGGACGCACCACGCCCGGCTCACCGGAGGCGAGAGCGGGCGCAGCGGCCCGGGCCGGAAGCCGCACGGCCACCGCAGCGCTCACGAGGACGCGGCTCTTGACGGCAGTGCGTCGGTCGACGCCGGACACGAAGACCCCCAAGGCGTAGAAAGCGCTTACGGAGACCACTGTGTCCGCTCATTCACATACCTGTCGAGACTTTGATCAGCCATGCCACGAGATCGCAATACGGTGATCACGCCTCGCCAGGGGCCGTGGCGGGGGCAGCCGACACGGAAGAAGGCCGACTCTCCGGGAACGCCGAAGGCCGGCCCCGCGGATCACGGGGGCCGGCCTTCGGTGCGGTCGTGCGGCTGCGCCTCAGACGCTGACGCCCTTCGAGCGAAGGTAGGCCAGCGGGTCGATGTCCGCGCCGTAGTTGGGGGTGGTGCGGATCTCGAAGTGCAGGTGCGGCCCGGTGACGTTGCCGGTCGCGCCGGAGAGACCGATCTGCTGGCCGCCGCTCACGGACTGCCCCGCGGAGACGGAGATCGAGGACAGGTGGGCGTACTGGGCGTAGTAGCCGTCGGCGAGCTTGATGACGACCTGGTTGCCGTACGCGCCGCCCCAGCCGGCGGAGACGACGGTGCCCGCACCCACGGACTTGAGGGTGGTCCCGGTGGGGGCCACGAAGTCGACGCCCGTGTGGTACCCGCTGGACCACATGCTGCCGGCGGTCTTGTACGCGGTGCCGACGGTGGCGCCCTGGATGGGCAGACTGAAGCCGGAGCTGTTGGACGACGAGGACTGGCCGCTCGACGTGGAGGTCGACGCCTGGGTGTCCTTCGACTCCTGCTTCGCGGAGTCTGCGGACTTCGACGACTGGGAGGACCCGGCGGCCGTCGAGGACTGCGACAGCTGCGGCTTCGACGACTGCGACGTACCGCCCGACGCGGCCTGCCCGCCGATCGACAGCTTCAGCCCCGGGTGGATGAGCGACGGGTCGGAGCCGATCTTCTCGCGGTTGTCCGAGTAGAGCTGCTTCCAGCCCCCCTCGACGTCCTGCTCGTCCGCGATCTTCGAGAGGTAGTCGCCGACCTTCACCGAGTAGGTCTTGGTCGCCGCCTTCTTGGTGGCGGTCTTCTCCGCCTGCGCGGCCTTCTCGGCCTGCTCGATCCGTGCGCCCGCCTCGGCCGCGGCCTTCTCGGTGGCGATCGTGGCGGCCTTCTCGGACACACCGGAAACGGCGGCCGTCGGGGTCGCGGCGTGGGCGCCGGCGGCTCCGATCAGCGGCAGCGCGAGCGCCGCGCCACCGGTCCCGGCGGCGGCGATCGAGCGGGTGAAACGCTGGGACTTCGGACGGCGGTGCTTACCCTTCGCGGGCATGGCGAATTCCTCTCCGGCGCCTGCGAGGTGAGCTGTCGGGTGCGGACTGGAGATGTCCGGCCGTGCTTGCGCACGGCTTTACCCCTAGCCGTTCCGGAGACCGGAACAGGCGGTACTACCTGTGGGTCCCCCGCTCCTGCCGTGGATCGGGTCGGTACGCGGCTCCGGTCGGCGGCAGGATTGGGCGTCCGTCCGGATTGACGCCGAACGTAAGCGACTTGTGCCCACAGAGACAACCATTGGGACTTCCTGTGCGTCTTCCCCCCTGATCCTTACATCAATTCACGATTACACTCCGTAAAGGACCGGTCTTGAATGTTGCCCAACGCCCTGTAAGCACATACGAATTACGTGAACATGGCGACAGCGGAACGTCACGAATATGACGCTGCTCACGCACCTACGTGCCAGTAGGCTTTATTACAGGGCTTGTTGGAATTACGGCTGCATTTCGGACAGATCACTCAAGTACGACGTAGGCGGATAACCGTCGCATCGAGGTCACCGCGCAGTCCTGTCCGCAGCCCGTGGTGCAACAGCACCGCACCTCGATGCATTTCACCCGTTTCACGGCACTCGTACGTTTCCGTCGGGTCGAGTCCGCGCAGCCGGAGCGGGGCCGACGGCTCGCCGTAGTGCTGGGCCTGGAGCCAGGCGAGGACGACGACCTCGTCGCCGTGGACGTACTGCACGGCACTCAGTCCGCCCGTCGGCGGCCGCAGCCGGTAGAGGTCGCCGCGCTGCACAACCGGCCGGATCTCCTTGTACAGCCCGACCCAGCTCCCCGCCTCGGCCAGTTCCTCCTCCGTCCACTCGGTGAGGTCGCCGCCGACGCCGAGCACACCCGCCATGGCACTGACGAAGCGGAACCGCAGCGAGCTGACCCGGCCGTTGAGCTGGTTGTTCGGGCTGTCGGTGACCCACGCGGCCATGGTCCGGGCCGGGTGGATCTGGCTGAAGCCGTGCTGGATGGCGAGCCGGTCGAGCGGATCGGTGTTGTCGGACGTCCACACCTGGTCCGTCCGGGCCATCACCCCGAGGTCGATCCGGCCGCCGCCGCCCGAGCACGACTCGAACGCCACTCCCGGGTGCGCGGCCCGCAGCCGGTCCAGCAGCGCGTAGAAGGCGCGCACGTGCTCGACCCACAGCTTCTGCGGGTACGGCTCTCCGGGCCAGCCGGCATCCGTGAAGCAGCGGTTGAAGTCCCACTTCACATAGTCGATCGGCGCGCTGGACAACAGCGCGTCCAGCCGTTCCCAGAGGTATTCCTGGACGTCCTCGCGCGCGAGGTTGAGTACGAGCTGATTGCGCAGCTCCGTCCTCTTTCGTCCCGGTTGGAACTGTGCCCATTCGGGGTGCGCCCGGTACAGCTCGCTGTCCGGGTTGACCATCTCGGGCTCGACCCAGATGCCGAACTGCATCCCCAGGGCGTGCACATAGTCGGCGAGCGGCTTCAGCCCCTTCGGGAAGCGGTCCGGATTGGGTGTCCAGTCGCCGAGGCCGGCGCGGTCGCTCGTACGCGCCCCGAACCAGCCGTCGTCCACGACGAACAGCTCGACCCCGATGGCCGCCGCCCGCCGCGCGAGCGTCCCCTGCTGTTCCTCGGAGATGTCGAACTCGGTGGCCTCCCAGGAGTTGAAGAGCACCGGCCGGTCCTGGTCCGCGTCCGGGATGATGTACGTCCGCTGGTACGCGTGCCAGGCGCGGCTCGCCCCGCCGAAGCCTGCGTCGCTCCACAGGCCGGCGAAGACGGGCGTGGTGAACGTCTCCCCCGTGTCCAGCCGCAGCAGTCCGGACTCGTCGTATCCGGCGCCGCCGGTGATCTGCACGCGCGCGTCCGCGAGTTGAGCCACCGCGATCCGCCAGGACCCCGACCAGCCGAGGGCGCAGCCGTAGACCTCGCCGCGCTCCTCGGTGGCGTCGGTGTCGAGCGCGACCCAGGGCAGGTGCTGGTGCCCGGTGTGCCCGCGCCGACTGCCGATGACCTTCTCGCCGTAGGCGAGGTCCCCGCGCAGGAGCCGGGACTCGGCCGCCCATCGCCCGTGCAGCTGGGACAGCCGCCAGGTCTCCTCGACGCGCGACGGCAGCGTCCAGGTCGCCGAGTCGGCCCTCAGCAGCTCCACCGCCGGCCCGTCGTTGACGAGGGTCACCCAGCGCTCGATCACGTCGTCGCGCAGCCGGTAGTGCAGCGTGATCCCGAGTCCGTCGTCGGTGAACCGCAGCCGCAGCTCGTCGCCGTCGGCCTCGTACTCCCGGAAGGTCCACTCGGTGCCGCGCCGCTCGTCCGTGCGCACGGAGAGGGCGGGACGGGTGAAACGGGGACCGCCCTCGACGGGGTACTCCTCGTGTCCGTCGACCGGGGCCTCGAACGGCCAGTACGGCAGCTGCTGCCGGGCGGCCAGTTCCTCGACGTCAGCGAGCGCGATCCGGGGACCCCAGTGCAGGTGCAGCAGTTCGTCGTTCTCCGTGAGCCGCAGGGCATAGCTGCTTCTGGGCCCGGTGAGAAGCCAGGTCCGGCCGTCTGCGCCGATTTCCAACATCAAGACCCCACAGATTCGAACAGGCGTAATCGGGCTTCAACATCATCGCAGGTCGCTCCGGGCGCTCGACGGCACCTGTGGACAACGTCCACCGCGCCTTCCTCAGCGCCTGTGGACAAGTACGGGCGAGCCCCCGCCACGGCCCCTGTGGACAACTCATTGGCGTACGCACCCATGTCGTATGGTCGAGTGCGCGCCTCGGTGTCGAGTGCGCGCCCGTCGACGATCGCGCCGACGGCCGGATGGGAGGAGCCCCAGTGACGCAGCAGATCCCGTCGACCGAGCCCGAGCTGACCGGAGTGCGTAACTTCCGCGATGTGGGCGGTCTGCCGACGGTGGACGGCCGTCGGGTGCGTCACGGGGTCCTGTTCCGCAGTGGCCACCTCGCGCACGCGACCGACGAGGACACCGCGTTCCTGGCCTCCCTGGGCCTGCACACGGTCTTCGACTTCCGCAACGCGGCCGATCTCAAGCTGGAGGGCCCGGACGTCTCGCTGCCCGGCGTGCTCAATGTGAACCTGCCGCTGAGCGACCCGGCGGACGGCGCCGAGTTCTGGAAGATGGTCCGGGACGGAGATCTGGACCAGCTGCGCGCGCTGTTGGGGGACGGCAAGGCGGCCGACCGGATGATCGCCTCCTACCGCACGATGATCAAGCACCGCACGGCCGAACACTCCCGAGTGCTGCACGCGCTGGCCGAGGACAGCGTGCCCGCGCTGATGCACTGCGCGGCGGGCAAGGACCGCGCGGGCCTCTCCATCGCCGTCACGCTCCTCGCCCTGGGCGTCGAGCGCGAGGCCGTCGTCACCGACTACCTGGAGTCGAACGCCAAGCACCGCCGCTACAAGGTGCACCGCAGCAGCACCTCCGCGAGCGCCTGGTCCCCGGAGGTCATGGAGCTGCTGAGCCCGCTCTTCGACGCCCGCGCCGAGTACCTCCAGGCGGCCTTCGACACCCTGGAGGCGACCTGGGGCGATGTCGACTCGTATCTGGAGCAGGGTCTGAAGGTGACCCCGCAGACCCGGGAGCGGCTGCGCGAGCGCCTGCTCGACTAGGGCACTTCTGACGGCTCCTGGTCGGAGATCATCCGGCCGATCGGCGGCTCGTGAGGCGGCTCGTGAGGCGGCTCGTGAGGCGCCGGCCGCCTCACCGGACTCGTCCGTAACCGCTCACGAACGGCTTCAAGAGCGGTCAGAAACGGCCCAGTGCGCGCCAGGCAGGACGAGCCGCCTCGACCGGAGAGCCGACCCCCACGGGTGATGCGGCTACTGCTCGGCGCCCAGTTCGAACAGCAGGTAGACGAAGGCCGCGAAGACATGGCCGACCGCGATGTAGATGATGAGCCGCACCCACAGGGCGCGGGGGAACTTCTCTTCCAGGTCGGTCATGGAGTCTCTCCGGGGGTGATCGGCCCGAGGCACAGCGCGGCGGTCGGGCTCTGCAGAAGGGTGTGGACGAACAGGAGGTCGGCGCCGTCCTGGTCGGCGGCGGCGATGCGGTGCGGGGTCAGCGAGTCGAAGTGCGCGCTGTCCCCGGGCGCGAGCTGGTGCGCGGTGTCCCCGAGGCGCAGCCGCAGCCGTCCCTTCAGGACGTAGAGCCACTCCTCGCCGGGATGCACCCGCACGATGTCGCCCTGCGAGCCGTGCGGCACATGGACGCGCAGCGCCTGCATCCCGCGCCCGGAAGCGCCCGCCTGCCAGTACGTCCAGCCGCCGGCCCGAGTGGGCTCCATGTCGGGCGCGCGCAGCACGGCGTCCCGCTCGGCGACGGTCTCGCCGAGCAACTCCGAGACCGTCGTACCGTAGATGCGGGCCAGCGCGAGCAGCATCGGCAGCGAGGGCTGACGCTGCCCGGTCTCCAGCCGGGACAGGTGTGCGGGCGAGAGCGCGGCGGCTCGGGCCGCGGCCTCCAGGGTGAGGGAGGCCCGGCGGCGCAGGGCCCGCAGCTGCGGGGCGACGGCGGGCAGCGCCGCGCCCGGCGGTGGCTCGGGAGGGTTCGTACCCTCGGAGGGGCTCATGCCCTCCATTCAGCCGGACTTTTGCCTCTGCGGCAATTTCCTTGCCTCAGAGGCAAAATCCCTGGGTCCCCGCCGAAGTCACGCACCTGACGGGCCCTCGGCAGGCTCCTGACGTGCCCCTCTATCGGTTGGCCACCGCCTGTTTCACCAGCGTCTTCCCGAAGTCCCACATCAGGGCGCCCCCGCTGTGCGCGTCGTCCATCACCTCGCTGAACGCCTCGACGAACCGGTCCACCTCCCGCTCCCCGATGACCAGCGGCGGGATCAGCTTGATCACCTCCAGGTGGTCGCCGGAGACCTGGGTGAGGATGCGGTGCCGTTGCAGCAGCGGGACGACGACCATCTGCGCGAACAGTCCCTTGCGGGCCGCCTGGAGCATGGTCCAACGGCTGCGCAGCTTCAGCGACTTGGGTCTGCCGAACTCGATGCCGATCATCAGGCCCCGGCCGCGTACGTCGCTGAGCAGCTCGTACTTGTCGATCAGTGCGGCCAGCCGGGTCTTCAGCAGCTCGCCCGTGGCCCGGGCGCCCGCCACGATCCGTTCGTTCTCCATGACCGAGAGGACGGCGAGCCCGGCGGCCATGGCCTGGGCGTTGGAGCCGAAGCTCGCCGAGTGGACAAGGACGCGGTCCATGGACGAGTAGACCTTCTTGAAGATCCACTCCTTGCCGAGGGTCGCGCCGACCGGGACATAGCCTCCGGAGAGCGCCTTCGCCACGCACACCAGATCCGGCTCGACCCCGTCCTCGTGCTGGTAGGCGTAGAAGTCCCCGGTCCGCCCGAGCCCGGTCTGCACCTCGTCGACGATCAGCAACGCCTTATGTCGGTGCAGCACCTCCTGGGCGGCGCGCAGATAGCCGGGCGGCGCCTCGTGCACGCCCTTGCCCTGGATGGGCTCGACGACGAGGGCGGCGACATCGCCCTTCTTCAACTCCCTCGCCAGCGCGTCGAGATCACCGAGCGGTACGGCCGTGTCGGGCAGCAGCGGTGCGAAGCCGTCCCGGAAGCCGTCCTCGCCGTTCACGGAGAGGGAGCCGGTGGTGAGCCCGTGGAAGGCGTGGTCGCAGTACAGGACGCGCGGTCTGCCTGTTGCGTACCGGGCGAACTTCAGCGCCGTCTCGACGGCCTCCGTGCCGCTGTTGCCGAAGAACACCCGGTCCAGGTGCGGACTGTGGGTGAGCAGCTTCTCGGCGAGCAGGCCGGGCAGGGGCTGGCAGTCGAAACGGGTCAGGTCGGCGAGGCGCGCGTCGAGCACGTCGTGCAGCGCCTTGCGGACCACGGGGTGGTGGCGGCCGAGCCCCATCACCCCGAATCCGGCGAGCATGTCCAGGTACTCGTTGCCGTCCGCGTCCCAGAAGTACGCGCCCTCGGCCCGCTCGTAGACCTTGTCGAAGCCGATGGTGTGCAGCATGCGCGGGAGTTGGTGGTTGAGGTGCCTGGCGTGGAGTTCGTAGCGCTCGGCGCCGCGCTCGGCCAGGAGTCTGCCGAGGTCGAACTCCTCCGTATCGGCGGCGGGTTCCGCTGTGGTCATTTACGGTTTCTCCTCGGAAGGCTCGGCTTGGGACAGGTCGCCCTTCGCGAGCTCGCCCTTGACGGCCAGACTCGCGCTGATCCGCCCGGCGATCTCGACCGGCGTCAGGCCGATGTCCGCCAGCACCTCTCCGCGCTTGGCGTGCGGGAGGAACTGCTCCGGAATCCCGAACCGCCGTACGGGTACGTCGACCTCGGCGTCCCCCAAGGCCAGCGCGACCGCCGAACCGACCCCGGCCGCACGGCTGTTGTCCTCCACGACAGCCACGAGCCGGTGTTCGTCGGCGAGCCACGGCAGCGCCGGATCGACCGGCTTGACCCAGCGCGGGTCGACGACGGTGCAGCCGATCCCCCGCGCCTCCAGCAGCTCGGCGGCCTGAAGACAGACCGACGCCATGACGCCGACGGCGACCAGCAGCACGGCCGGACGGTCGAAGGACGGGGAGCGGTGCAGGACGTCCATACCGCCCACCCGCTCCAGGGACGGGATCTCAGGGCCCACCGACTCCTTCGGGAACCGGATCAGCGTGGGAGCGTCGTCCACGGCGACGGCCTCCCGCAACTGCGTCCGCAGTTGCTCGGCGTCGCGCGGCGCGGCGATCCGCAGCCCCGGTACGACCTGGAGGATCGACATGTCCCACATGCCGTTGTGCGAGGCCCCGTCGACGCCCGTCACACCGGCCCGGTCCAGGACGAAGGTGACTCCGCACCGGTGCAGCGCCACGTCCATCAACAACTGGTCGAAGGCGCGGTTGAGGAAGGTCGCGTAGACGGCCACCACCGGATGCAGCCCGCCCGTCGCGAGCCCCGCCGCCGACACCGCCGCATGCTGCTCGGCGATGCCGACGTCCCACACCCGGTCGGGGAACTTCTCCGCGAATCTGCCGAGCCCGACCGGATGCAGCATGGCCGCCGTGATCGCCACGACGTCCTCGCGCTCGTCCCCGATCTTTACGATCTCGTCGCCGAAGACCGACGTCCAGGACGGTCCACCGGCAGGAGTGAGCGGCTCGCACGTCAGCGGGTCCATCACACCGACCGTGTGGAAGTGGTCCTCCTCGTCGGCGAGCGCGGGCTCGTACCCGCGGCCCTTCTGCGTCAGGCAGTGCACCAGGACCGGCCCGTGGAAACGCTTGGCGCGGCGCAGCGCCGACTCGACCGCCTTGGTGTCGTGCCCGTCGATCGGGCCGACGTACTTCAGGCCCAGGTCCTCGAACATGCCCTGCGGCGCGAACGCGTCCTTGAAGCCCTTCTTGGCCCCGTGCAGCGCCTCGTACACCTCCTTGCCGACGACCGGGGTGCGCAGCAGGACCTCCTTGCCCCAGGCGAGGAACTGTTCGTAGCCGTCGGTGGTGCGCAGGGTCGCGAGGTGGTTGGCGAGGCCGCCGATGGTCGGGGAGTATGAGCGCTCGTTGTCGTTGACGACGATGATCAACGGCCGGTCCTTGGCGGCCGCGATGTTGTTGAGTGCCTCCCAGGCCATGCCGCCGGTCAGCGCGCCGTCGCCGATGACCGCCACCACATGGCCCTTCTCCCCCCGCACCTGACGGGCCTTGGCGAGGCCGTCCGCCCAGCCGAGGGCGGTGGAGGCGTGGCTGTTCTCGACGATGTCGTGCTCGGACTCCTCGCGCGAGGGGTAGCCCGACAGGCCGCCCTTGCCCCGCAGTTTGGAGAAGTCCTGTCGCCCGGTCAGCAGCTTGTGCACATAGCTCTGGTGACCGGTGTCCCAGACGATGCGGTCGACGGGTGACTCGAAGACCCGGTGGAGTGCGACGGAGAGTTCCACCACCCCCAGGTTGGGCCCCAGGTGACCACCGGTCCTGGCGACCGCGTGCACCAGGAACTCCCGGATTTCTTCGGCCAGTTCACCGAGTTCCGCCTCGGTCAGCGCCTTCAGGTCGCGCGGTTGCCGGATGCTCTCCAGAATCGTCACGTCGGGCCCCCTCTCGATCCGTGCTCTCTCAGCCCGTGTTGTCAGCTCACGGTGACCGCCGGCTCCCCCGACGCGACGCCGTCCCGCTCCATCTGCTCGGCGATCTTCATCGCCTCGTCGATGAGGGTCTCCACGATCTTCGACTCGGGCACGGTCCTGATGACCTCGCCCTTCACGAAGATCTGCCCCTTGCCGTTGCCGGAGGCGACCCCCAGGTCCGCCTCCCGCGCCTCGCCCGGTCCGTTGACGACACAGCCCATGACGGCCACCCGCAACGGCACCTCCATGCCCTCCAGACCGGCACTCACCTCGTCCGCCAGCCGGTACACATCGACCTGCGCCCGCCCGCACGAGGGGCACGAGACGATCTCCAGCCGCCGCTGCCGCAGGTTCAGCGACTCCAGGATCTGGATGCCGACCTTGATCTCCTCGACCGGCGGAGCGCTCAGTGACACCCGGATCGTGTCGCCGATCCCCTCGCTGAGCAGCGCCCCGAAGGCGACGGCGGACTTGATCGTGCCCTGGAACGCCGGACCGGCCTCGGTGACCCCCAGATGCAACGGGTAGTCGCACTGGGCCGCCAGCTGCCGGTACGCCTCGATCATCACGACCGGGTCGTTGTGCTTGACCGAGATCTTGATGTCCCGGAAGTCGTGCTCCTCGAACAGCGAGGACTCCCACAGCGCGGACTCCACCAGCGCCTCGGGCGTCGCCTTCCCGTACTTCTGCAGGAGCCGCTTGTCGAGCGAGCCGGCGTTGACCCCGATCCGGATCGGGGTCCCGTGATCCTTCGCCGCTCGCGCGATCTCCTTGACCTTGTCGTCGAACTGCTTGATGTTGCCGGGGTTCACCCGCACCGCCGCGCAACCGGCCTCGATCGCCGCGAACACGTACTTCGGCTGGAAGTGGATGTCCGCGATCACCGGGATCTGCGACTTGCGGGCGATGGTGGCGAGGGCGTCCGCGTCGTCCTGCGTGGGGCAGGCGACACGGACGATCTGGCAGCCCGACGCGGTGAGTTCCGCGATCTGCTGCAGGGTTGCGCCGACGTCCGACGTACGGGTCGTCGTCATCGACTGCACCGACACCGGGGCCCCGCCCCCGACCGCCACCGACCCGACCTGGATCCCGCGCGACACGCGCCGCTCGGCGATCGGCCGGACCGGTACCTCGGGAACGCCCAGGGAGACGGCGGTCATGGCGTCACCCGTTGTTTCCGGAGACCGTCTCGCGCAGGGCGCGCAACGACTCCTTCAGCGATCCCATGGTGGCGAGGACGGCGGTCGGCTCATAGCCGCAGTGCGCCATGCAGTTGGCGCAGCGCGGGTCCTTGCCCCGGCCGTACGCGTCCCAGTCGGTGTCCTCGATCAGCTCCCGGTACGTCGTGACGTACCCGTCGCTCATCAAATAGCAGGGCTTCTGCCAGCCGAAGAGCGAGTAGTTGGGGATCGCCCACGCCGTGCACGGGAAGTCGACCTTGCCCTCCAGGAAGTCGAGGAACAGGGGCGAGTGGTTGAGCCGCCAGCGCCGCCGGTTGCCACCCGAGAAGGCTTTCTTGAACAGTTCACGGGTCTGTTCGACGCCGAGGAAGTGCTCCTGGTCGGGCGCCTTCTCGTAGGCGTAGGCGGGCGAGATCATCATCTCGTCGACCTTCAGGTCGTCGTTGAGGAAGTTGAGAACCTCGATGATGGTCTGCGGGGTGTCGGTGTTGAAGAAGGTCGAGTTGGTGGTCACCCGGAAGCCGCGCCTCTTGGCCTCCTTGATGGCGGCCACGGCCTCGTCGAACACCCCTTCCTTCGCCACCGACTCGTCGTGCCGCTCCCGCAGCCCGTCGATGTGCACGGCGAACGCGAAGTACGGCGAGGGCTTGAACTTCTCCATCTTCTTGCGCAGCAGCATGGCGTTGGTGCAGAGGAAGACGTACTTCCTCTTCGCCACCAGCTGCCGCACGATCTCGTCGATCTGAGGGTGCATCAGGGGCTCGCCGCCGGCGATCGACACCATCGGCGCCCCGGACTCCAGGACGGCGCCCACGGCCTGCGCCACCGGCATGCGCTGCTTGAGCACACCCGCCGGGTGCTGGATCTTGCCGCAGCCCTCGCACTTCAGATTGCAGGCGTAGAGCGGTTCCAGCTCGACGATCAGCGGGAACTTGTCGCGCTTGCGGAGCTTCTGTTCGGCGAGATACGTCGCCACCTTGATGGACTGGCGGAGCGGCATGGCCATCTGGCTCACCTCCTGGGGAGCAGCAAGGAACGGTGCCATTCGTAATAAGCGGGAAGGACGGCACGAAGGACGCGGAAGGCTGATATTCCACCGCGTACCGTGCCGATCCGGACCAGTTCATGCTCTGGAGCGTCCACGACCACCCGGACGGCCGCAACCGGGCGTGCGCCGGATCTCACGGCGCAGTGGAGCGTGACGGCGGACTCCATGTCGACCGCGAGTGCGCCGGTCGCGTACAGGTCGGACCGTTCCTGGCCGCGTACGACATGGTCGGATCCGGTGAGCGGGCCGGTGTGGACCTTGCGCCCGGGCACGGCCCGCACCAGCTCCTTGACCAGCAGTTCGGTGCCCACACAGGGCGTGACGGCGCCGTCGGGGCCCCGGGTCTCCTCGGCGACGACCAGGTCACCGGGGTGCATGCCCGGGGCGAGTCCGGCGCAGAACCCGGTGGCCAGTACGGCCGCGTCGCGCAGCCCCGGGTCGGCGAGCAGCCGGGTGACGGACCGCTCGGCGGCCCTCGGCCCCATGCCGGTGCGCAGTACGGTGACCGGGCCCCCGGCGCCGCCCCGGTCGCCGCTGCGCAGGGCGAGCTGCTCGATGCCGAGCGCGCAGGCGATCAGCAGCGGGGCCGGGGCGGCGGGCGGGTTCATCAGCTCCCCTTGGCTTTCGACGCGTGCGGGGCCCTCAGGACGGCCGGCTCGCCGTTGACGTACCGGCCGAGCGCGGTGAGCGGGAAGACCTGGCGGTAGAGGTGGTAGTTGATCGAGAAGTCCCAGGGGAAGCCGGTCCCGGTGAAGTACGGCTCGTCCCAGGACCCGTCCTCCCGCTGGGTCCGGGCCAGCCACTCGACGCCGCGCTCGGTGGCCTTGGTGTCCCGCTCCCCCGCCGCCAGCAGTGCGAGCAGGGCCCACGCCGTCTGGGAGGCGGTGGAGGCGCCCCTGCCGCCCCACTCGGCGGCGTCGCGGTAGGAGCGCAGGTCCTCGCCCCAGCCGCCGTCGTCGTTCTGCACGGTCTCCAGCCAGGCCACGGCCCGGCGGATCGCGGGGTGCGCGGCGGGCAGCCCGGCGGTCACGAGGGCGGGGACCACCGACCCGGTGCCGTAGACGTAGTTGACGCCCCAGCGGCCGAACCACGCGCCGTTCGACTCCTGCTCGGCCAGCAGCCATTCGATGCCGCGCCGGGTACGCGGATCGTGGGACAGTCCCTCGACCGCGAGCATCTCCACCACATGCGCGGTGACGTCGGCGGACGGTGGGTCGATGACCTCGCCGAAGTCGCAGAACGGCAGGCGGTTGGGGAACGGGCTGGTGTTGTCGGCGTCGAAGGCGCCCCACGCCCCGTTCCTGGACTGCATGCCGACGGTCCAGCGCACCCCGCGCCGGATGGCCTTCTCCACCCGCTCCGGGTCGTGGTGCCTGACCCGGCGCAGCGCGAGGACGACCTCGGCGGTGTCGTCGATGTCGGGGTAGTTGTCGTTGTGGAACTCGAAGGCCCAGCCTCCCGGGGGCAGTTGGGGTCGCTTCACCGACCAGTCGCCGGGGCGGACGATCTCCTCGCCGAGCATCCAGTCGGCGGCCTTGACGAGTTGGGGATGGTCGGCGGGCAGACCCGCGTCGGCGAGCGCGATGGCGGCCAGGCAGGTGTCCCACACCGGGGACTGGCACGCCTCGATCATCCGGGCCCCGTCCTGGCGCCACACGGCGAACCGGTCGAGGGACTCCAGTCCGGCCCGCATCACGGGGTGTTGGAGGTCGTAGCCGAGCAGGTGCAGCGCGATGATCGAGTAGACGGCCGGCGGCTGGATGCCGCCCCAGCAGCCGTCGTTCTCCTGCCGCTCGACGATCCAGCGGGCCGCGCTGTTCATCGCCGCCCTGCGCAGCCGCTTCAGCGCCACCTTGTGGTAGCCGTGCAGGACCTTGTCGAGGCGCTGGAAGGCGCCTTCCCAACTGCCCAACGGGTCCAGGGGCCTGGGCGGGTTCGGCCGTCCGGGGTCGGTGTGCAGCTCGTCGAGCGGGAACGGCGCGGGCCGCACCGGGCGCTTCGCCGAGACGACGGTCAGCGGCACGATCGTCTGGCGGGCCCAGCATCCGAAGTCGTAGATGTTCAGCGGCATCCACTTGGGGAAGTAGACGATCTCGGGCGGCATCTCCGGCAGGTCGTCCCACTTCCACCAGCCGAACAGCGCCAGCCAGATACGGGTGAAGACCCGGGCGGCGGCGATCCCGCCCCGCTCGCGGATCCACGCGGAGGCCCGCGCCATGTGCGGCTCGGCCGGGTCGTCCCCGGCCAGCCGCAGCGCGACGTACGCCTCGACGGTGGCGGAGAGTTCGGGCGGGCCGCCGTGGAAGGTGGCCCAGGTGCCGTCCGGGCGCTGCTCGCCTCTGATGAAGAGGGCGGCGGCCCGAGTGGTCTTCTCGTCGCGGATGCCCAGGAACTGACGGAGCAGCAGATCCTCGGCGTCCATGGTGACGTTGGTCTCCAGGTCGCCCTTCCACCAGCCCTCGGCGTCCTGTCGGGAGAGCAGGAAGTCGGTGGCGCGCCGTACGGCATGCGCTGCCGCATCCTGGACCCCTGCCGCCACAGGGGTGTCGTGGTCGGTGTCGCTGGCCGCGGCAGCGCGGGGCGGCAGTGCCCCGGTGCTTCCGTCGGTCGTCGCTGTCATGGCTTCCCCTTCGTGCAGTGGACGGATCTCTCTGCGGTGGGTCAGCCGTCGGCCGGTGCGTGTCCGGTGACAGGCACCGGCCGGCGACTACGCGAGGGCTATTCGACCGTTGGCGGTCGGCTCCTGGGGGATGGCGATCATCTCTTTCGTACGACGACGAAGTCGGCGAGCGCCGCGAACTGGTCCCGCACCCGCTCGGGCATCCGGATCGAGTCCAACGCCTCGATGGCGATCGTGTGCTGGCGGCGCGCCTCCTCGGCGGTCCACGCGCGGCCGCCCGCCTCCTCGATGAGGGCGGCGCGCACGGCGAACTCCTCCTCGGAGAAGTTCTCGAAGTCGCTGCTCTTGGCGTCGGCGGCGAGGAGCTCGCCGAGTTGCTCGGAGGCCGGACCGCCCGCCGCGAGCGCGGCCACGACCGGCAGGGACTTCTTGCGCTGGCGCAGATCGCTCCAGGTCTGCTTGCCCGTGGAGACCGGGTCGCCCCAGATGCCCAGCAGGTCGTCGACGGCCTGGAAGGCGAGGCCCAGGTGGTAGCCGTACTTCTCCAGCGTGTCGGCGGTGCGGTCGTCCGCGCCGCCGAGGACCGCGCCGATGGAGCAGGCGCAGGCGAGCAGGGCGCCGGTCTTGTTGCCCTCCATCTCCAGGCACTCCTCGACGGTGACCCGCTCGCGGTGCTCGTAGGAGATGTCCTGGGCCTGCCCGTCGATGAGCGCGCGGGTCGCCGTGGTGACGCGGCGGGTGGCGCGGGCCGCCTCGGCGGTGCCCAGTTCGAGGAGGATCTCGTTGGCGAGGACCATCAGGGCGTCGCCGACGAGGATGGCCTGGGCGGGGCCGTGGACCTTCCAGACGGTGTCGCGGTGGCGGCGCTGTTCGTCGCCGTCCATCAGGTCGTCGTGCAGCAGCGAGAAGTTGTGCACCAGTTCCACCGCGACCGCGCCGGGGATGCCGACCTCGGGTGCGGCGCCGGTGACCTCGGCGGACATGACGGCGAGCGCGGGACGTACGGCCTTGCCGCCGTCGCCGTCCGCCGGGTTGCCGTGGGCGTCGATCCAGCCGAAGTGGTAGGCGGCGACGGTGTCCATGGGGGGCGCCAGCCGGTCGACGGCCGCCCGCAGCACGGGTGTGGCCAGGGTCCGCCCGCGCTCCAGGAGCGCGGTCACGTCCACCGCGGTCCTCGCAGCGGCCGTCACGGCCGGGGGCACAGTGGGCACAGTCTCTCCAGATGTCGATGTGTTCGCGGTACCGAGAGTGCGGGAACCGGTTGGGGGCGCTTCGAGCGTCACGCGGCCTCCTCGTGGTCGAAGAGGTGGTCCCTGGGCCGGCCCAGCGCGGCGAGGGCGGCGTCCGCCGCCCCGATGCCGCTGCGGACCGCACTCTCCATGGTCGCGGGCCACCCGGTGGCGGTCCACGCTCCGGCCAGGTACAGGCCGGGGGCCTTGGTGCGGGCGCCGGGCCTGAGCCGTCCGACGCCGGGGGTGGGAGCGAACGTCGCGGTGCGCTCCCGGGTCACGAAGAAGTCCTTCACCCGCGCGCCGCGTGTGGAGGGCAACAGCCTTTCCAGCTCGGGCAGATACCGCTCGCGCAAGCCGGACACGGGCGTGTCGATCTCGTCCTGTGCGGCCGACTGCGACAGCGCCAGATACTGGCCCTCACGCAGACCGGACGCCTCGGTCCGGTCGAAGACCCATTGCACGGGCGAGCCGAGCGCCGCGAAGAACGGCCTGCTCAGCACCTTCCGGTCGTACACCACATGGACGTTGAGGATCGGCGCGGTACCGATCTCCAGCAGCCGCCCGGGCTCGTCGAGCGCTCCTGGGGGCAACAGGTCGTACGTCTCGCGCTGCGGTACGGCGAGGACGACCGTGTCGGCGTCGAGGCTCTCGCCGGGGACCTCGACCCGCCAAGTCCCGTTCCCCAGGGGGGAGATGGAGGTGGCGCGGGTACGGAGTTCGGTACGGACACCCGCCGAGTCGAGCGCCTTGCGGGCCAGCCGGTCGTGCAGTTCACCCAGCGGGACATGGGCCCAGCCGATGTCGGCGGCGCCCGGGTCGGACAGCAGACCCGTCTTGAACACCATCGCGGCGAGCCCCAGGGAGGCGTCCCGAGCCACCGCGTTGAGGGTGGCGACCCCCACGAGGTCCCACAGCGCCTCGACGGCCCGCGCCGACTGACCGTGCGCGGCCAGCCAGCTGCCGAAGTCCTGTTCGTCCAGCCCGGGATCGGCGAGGTCGAGCGCCTTGAGCGCCAGTGCGGCCCGCCCCACCCCGGCGCGCTCGGCGAGCGAGAGATGGGTGTACGTGGCGAGGCTGCGTCCCAGATGCAGGGGGACGGGCAGCGCGTCGCGCCGCAGTCTGCCGAGCCGTCGCCCGGCTCTGCCCCCGGCGTCGAGAACCGGCACGTCGAGACGATCCTGCAGCGGCGCGAGCTCGGTCCCTTCGACACGGTCGAGGAACCAGCGGTAGGCGGTGCAGCACCGCAGATACACGTGCTGCCCGTTGTCGACGGCCAGCTCGCCCCGCTGGAAGGAGAAGGCGAGTCCGCCCAGCCGGGGCCGCCCTTCCAGGAGCGTGACACGCACGCCGGCGTCGGCGAGCGAGAGCGCGGTGGTGACGCCCGCCAGCCCCCCGCCGACCACCACGGCCGTGCTCCGGGGGCGGCCCGTACGGTCCGCGTCCGGCAGCCCCTCGGACTGTGCGCCGTCGGTCATCGTGCACCCTCCCCTGCCGGTCCGCCGGGGTGCCGGATGGGTCCGCGGCAGGCCGTCGCAGTCAGGGACGCTCCCGCGTTGCGGAGGGTTGCGTACCACTTTTCCCCGATGGGTTCGTCTTGGAGCGAATTGTCCATCAGACGCGCCTCCTGACGGTACGGCGCGACGCATGCCGGGCGTCCAGACCGGAAAGGCCGCGTACGGCGACGTACGCCTTCTCACGGCCGGGCAGCGAGACCCGGCCGCGCAGCACGGCCTCCGGTTCCCGCTCGATGCGGTCGAGCAGCCGCCGGTAGATGCCGGCCATGGCGGCGACGCAGGCGCCGCTGCGCCGGTCGAGCATCGGCAGCAGCCGGTAACCCTCGGCGAACAGGGCGCGGGCCCGGCGCACTTCGAAGTGCACCAGACCCGCGAAGTCGGAGTCGGACGGCGGGAGAGGCCCGGCGAACCCGGCCGAGCAGCCGAATTTCGCGAGGTCGTCGGCGGGCAGATAGGTGCGCCCGCCCTCCGCGTCCTCGCGAACGTCCCTGAGGATGTTCGTCAGTTGGAGCGCGAGCCCGAGGGTGTCGGCGTACTCCGGCGCGCGTTCCGCGCCGCGCGCCCCCGGTTCCGTGCCGAAGACACCGAGCGAGAGCCGCCCGATGGAACCGGCGACACAGCGGCAGTAGACCTTCAGGTCGTCCCAGGTCTCGTAGTGCTCACCGCGTACGTCCATGACGACGCCGTCGATGAGTTCGTCGAGGGCGTCGAGCGGGATCGGGAAGGCCGCCCCGGCGTGGGCGAGGGCGACCGCTACGGGATCCGTGTCGTCCTCGTCGACGGAGCCCGCCCGGACCCGGGTGAGCAGCGCCCTGGTCTCCGCCAGCCGGGCCGTCTTCACCTCGACCGCGAGCGCGCCGTCACCGATGTCGTCGACGCGCCGGGAGAACGCGTACAGCGCGGACATCGCGCGGCGCTTGGGCGTCGGCAACAGCCTGATGCCATAGGCGAAGTTGCGGGCCTGCTGTCCGGTGACGGCCTCGCAGTAGCTGTAGGCGGCGAGTACCGGCGCGGCCGCGTGTGGTTCCGATTCCACGGTCCGGATCACCCCTCTCCTCGCAGGGTCGCGCCCACCTCGCGCAGCAGCCGGAGCTTGCCGGGCTTGGGCGGGCCGGGAAGTACGTCGAATTCGGCGGCGGTGATCGCCTGGACGGCCGCCCTTCCTCCCGCCACGAACCCCGCGAGGAGCAGCCTCAGCCTGCCGTGGACGCTACCCACGAGGGGGGTGCCGTCATTCAGGAGATTCCGGGCGCGTTCCGCCTCGTAGGCGACCAGTGCGCGCACCGATGCGCCGGCGGTGGGCGCGGCGAGGTCCGCCTCCTGGACGTGGAAGCGCTTCATGTCCGCGGCGGGCAGATAGACACGGTCGCGGCCCAGGTCCTCGGCCACGTCCTGGAGGTGTTCGACGATCTGCAGCGCGGTGCAGATCGCGTCGGAGTGCCGGACCCGCTCGGGGGTCGTGGCGCCGGTGACGGCGAGGACCAGATGGCCGACGGGGTTCGCGGACAGCGTGCAGTAGGCGAGCAGATCGTCGTAGGTCTCGTACCGCTTGACCAGTTGGTCCTGACGGTTGGCGGCGATCAGGGCGAGGAACGGCTCGGGGGTGAGGGAGCGGCTGCGGACGGTGCGCTGGAGCCTGCGCAGCAGCGGGTGGTCCGGGGTGCCGTCGAAGACCCTGGCGAGGTCGGCCTCGAAGGCGTCCAGAAGGAGGAGCCGGTCGTCGGCGTCCTGCGGACGGACACCGAGGAGGCGGGCGTCGGCGCCGCCGGGAGCGAGGTCGCCGTCACCCATGTCGTCGACGAGCCGGGCGAAGCCGTAGACGGCCATGAGGTCGTCGCGCCAGGCCCTGGGGAGGAAGAACGGGGCGACGGGAAAGTTCTCCGCCCCGGCCTTGTCGAGGGTGTCGCCCTCCGGGTCCCCGGCGCGCGCCGTCCCGGTTTCGGTCACCGCTCGTCACCCGGCGCGAGAACGGCAGAAGCGTGCTTGAGCTGGGGAGTCTCCGTAGCCATGGCCGTCACATCTCCCGTTCTACACTGCCGACCCAATACGCACTATTTCGGACACGCCGCCCAGTGGGCGGCGTCTGCGGCTGATGCCGGATGTCGCGCATTATGGACCCACTTGCCGCGATTGGGCACCGGTACAGCTTACGTTGTACAACGCACCAAGCTCCGTCGGGGTGTCCTGCACATCACAAGAACGCACCGATTGCCCCCAAGATTCCTATGGGCGCCCGGAGTTGACGCTTCCTTGCCGAAGTTGGCGTTTCCTTTGCGGACGCCGCTCCCGGGTATCCCTTGCAGACGCCGGGCCCCACCGGAACAGTTCCGGTGGGGCCCGGGTCGTTTCGGGCTACTTGCCCGTGAACTTCTCGTATTCCTTCAGGACCTCGTCCGTGGGTCCGTCCATGCGCAGTTCGCCGCGTTCCAGCCACAGGACGCGGTCGCAGGTGTCGCGGATGGACTTGTTGTTGTGGCTGACCAGGAAGACCGTGCCGGCCTCCTTGCGCAGCTCGCGGATACGGGCCTCGGAGCGCTTCTGGAAGGACCGGTCACCGGTGGCGAGGGCCTCGTCGATCATCAGCACGTCGTGGTCCTTGGCCGCCGCGATGGAGAAGCGCAGCCGGGCCGCCATGCCGGACGAGTACGTCCGCATCGGCAGGGTGATGAAGTCGCCCTTCTCGTTGATGCCGGAGAAGTCGACGATCGACTGGTAGCGCTCCCTGATCTGCTCGCGGGACATGCCCATCGCGAGGCCGCCCAATATGACGTTCCGCTCGCCCGTGAGGTCGTTCATCAACGCGGCGTTGACGCCGAGCAGGGAGGGCTGGCCGTCGGTGAAGACCTTGCCCTTCTCCGCCGGGAGCAGACCGGCGATCGCACGCAGCAGGGTGGACTTGCCGGAGCCGTTGGAGCCGATCAGGCCGATGGCCTCGCCGCGGTAGGCGATGAAGGAGACACCCTTGACGGCGTGCACCTTGCGCACCCCGCGCTCCTCGCCGCGCTTGACGATGCGGCTGAGAGCGGCGGTGGCGCTGCCCTTGCCGGTCTTGGCGCCGTTCACGCGGTAGACGATGTGCAGTTCGTCCGCGATGACGGTGGGGATGTGTGACTCAGCCACGGCCGTACCTCTCCTCCGCCTTCCAGAAGTACACGAAGCCACCGAACGCGATCAGAGCGGCCCAGCCTGCCGCGACCGCCCACACGTGCGGGGGCAGGTTCTCGCGGCCGTAGCCGTCGATCAGCGCGAAGCGCATCAGGTCCATGTAGATCGCGGCCGGGTTCCACTGGAGGACGCTGGCGATCCACTTGGGGTGGTCGGCGAGCATCACCGGGATGGAGAACATGACGCCGGAGGCGTACATCCAGGTCCGCATCACGAACGGCATCAGCTGCGCGAGGTCCGGGGTCTTGGACCCCATGCGGGCCATGATCAGCGCGAGGCCGGTGTTGAACAGGAACTGCAGCGCCAGAACGGGCACGATCAGCAGCCACGACAGCTTCGGGTAGCTGCCGAAGCCGACCGCCACGCAGAACAGCACGATCATCGAGAACAGCAGCTGCTGGAGCTGCTGGAGCGAGAAGGAGATGGGCAGCGAGGCGCGCGGGAAGTGCAGGGCGCGCACCAGGCCCAGGTTGCCGGAGATCGCGCGGACGCCCGCCATCACCGAGCTCTGCGTGAAGGTGAACACGAACACGCCCGTGACCAGGAACGGGACGTACACCTCGCGCGACATGCCCCGGTCTGCGTTGAGGATCAGGCCGAAGATCAGGAAGTACACCAGCGCGTTGAGCAGCGGGGTCGCCACCTGCCACAGCTGGCCGAGCTTGGCCTGGCTGTACTGCGCGGTGAGCTTCGCCTGGGAGAAGGCGAGGATGAAGTGACGCCGCCCCCACATCTGGCGGACGTACTCGACGAGTCCGGGCCTGGCGCCGCTCACGGCGAGCCCGTACTTGGCGGCCAGTTCCGTCGCGGAGAGCCCGTCGTCGGGCGACGGACGGTCGCTCACCACAACCCTGCCGTCATGCGTTGTCTCACTCACAAATGGAAACTTTCGTCCTCAAAGTGCGCAGCCTGGTCGGGCCGAGGCGGAAACCTGGACCGGGTACGGCCGAATGCTCTCAGATTTCGAGCGTGTCAGATGACGGGAGGTCGGCCCAGCCGGGTCAGCCGCCACACCGTACGCCACTTCATGGGCCTGCGGGGGCCGCAGGGGCTCGTCCAGCCCTCCTTGAAGCCGCCGAACCAGGCCTTCAAGGCCGGGCCGGAGGGCTTGCGGAGCAGGGTCAGCAGCAGCCAGACGCCCAGGTAGACCGGGACGAGCGGGGCGGGGAGGTTGCGGCGCGCGAGCCAGACGCGGTTGCGCGCGACCATGCGGTGGTAGACCGCGTGCCGGGAGGGGGCGGTCGTGGGGTGGTACAGCACCATGTCGGACCGGTAGTCGATCATCCAGCCCGCGTCGAGGGCCCGCCAGGCCAGGTCGGTCTCCTCGTGCGCGTAGAAGAACTCGTCCGGGAGGCCGCCGACTTCGGCGAAGACGGCGGTGCGTACGGCGTTGGCGCCGCCGAGGAAGGTGGTGACCCGGGAGGAGCGCATCGGGTCGGCGGCCCGCAGCCGGGGCACGTGGCGCCGCTGGGTCTCGCCGCTGTCCGGGTCGGCGATCCGGAAGCTGACGATGCCGAGCTTCGGGTCGGCGTCGAAGGCCCGGCGGCAGAGTTCGGCGGTGTCGTGGTGCGCGAGCAGGCCGTCGTCGTCGAGGAAGAGGAGGACGTCGACGTCCCGGCCGCTGGGGCCGAAGGCCTCTATGCCTATGTTGCGGCCCCCGGGGATACCGAGGTTCTCGGGCAGCTCGACCGTCCGTACGCCCTCGGGGACGTCGGGGACGGGCGAGCCGTTGCCGACGACGACCGCCTCGACCCGGTCGCCCTCCTGCTTGGCGACCGAGTCGAGGAGGGCGCGGAGTTCGTCGGGGCGGTTGCCCATGGTGATGATCACCGCGCCGACCTTCATGCCGCCGCTCACTTCAACCTGCTGGAGGCCAGGATGGACACCAGGTGCAGCAGGGTCTGGAGCAGCGCGATGCCGGCGAGTACGGCGACGCCGAGCCGGGAGAAGAAGAGGTCGCCCCGGGCCTGGTCCAGAACGGCGAAGACCAGGATCAGCAGGGAGGCCTCGACGCCGAGGATGAGCCGGTGGAACTTCAGGGCGGCGGCGGCCCTGCGGGCCAGCGCCATGCCGGAGGAACGCGGCTCGGCGGCCGACTCCTGGACCGGCGGCTTGCCCTGCTGGTGCCGGGCGACCCCGACAAGGTCCGTCTCGGCCTTGATCAGGATGGCGCCGAGGGCGGCAAGGGTGCCGAGGAATGCCCACAGCCAGTCGATCCGGCCGGTGCCCCACAGGTCGGCGGCGCGCAGACCGAAGCCGACGAGCACGGCCGCGTCGCACAGGTAGGCGCCGACCCGGTCCACGTAGATGCCGGCCATCGAGTACTGCTTGCGCCAGCGGGCGATCTCGCCGTCGACGCAGTCGAACAGCAGGTAGAGCTGGACCATCAGCACACCGAGGACGGCGCCCGGGATGCCCGGCACCAGCAGGGCCGGGGCGGCGAGGACGCCGAAGACGGTCATCAGGTAGGTCAGCTGGTTGGGCGTGACCCGGGTGTTCACCAGGTGCCGGTCTATGCGCAGCGAGATCTCGCGCATGTAGAGCCGGCCGGCCCAGTGCTCACCGCTCCGCCGGTCCTTCACCCCCGGGGGGTGAACGACCGGGCGGAGTTCAGCTACCGATGGCTTTGGCATAGTCGGCGTATGCGTCCTTGATCTGGTCGGTGCTCAGTTCGAGGTGCTCGAGGATGGTGTAGCGGCCCGGCCTGGTCTGCGGGGCGAACTCCACGACCTGGACGAACTCGTCCACGGTGAAGCCGATCTCGCCCGGGAGGACGGGCAGCCCGTGGTGGCGCAGAACCTCGACCATCTGGCCCGCGACCTCGTGGTTGCCACGCAGGAACGTGGCGAACGCGCCGCCGAGACCGCACTGTTCGCCGTGCAGGGCGTTGCGCTTGGGGAAGCTGAGGTCGAACGCGTGGCTGATCTCGTGGCAGGCGCCCGAGGCGGGCCGGCTGTCGCCGGCCACCGACATCGAGATCCCGCACAGGACGAGGGACTCGGAGAGGGTCGTCAGGAACTCGTCGTCGCCGACCCCACCGGGGTGGCGCAGGACCGCCTCGGCGGCCTGGCGGGCCATGGCGGCGGCCAGGCCGTCCACCTTCTCGCCGGTCTCCCGGCTGGCCAGCTCCCAGTCGGCCACGGCGGAGATCTTGCAGATCACATCGCCGATGCCGGCCCGCACGAAGCGCACCGGGGCCTCACGGATGACATCGAGGTCGATGACGATCCCGATCGGGTTCGGCACACCGTACGAGCCGCGGCCCGCGTCGTTGTCGAGGGTGGCGACCGGCGAGCACAGACCGTCGTTGGCGAGGTTCGTGGCCACGGCGACCAGCGGCAGGCCGACCCGGGCGGCCGCGTACTTGGCGCAGTCGATGACCTTGCCGCCGCCGAGCCCGACCACGGCGTCGTAGTGACCGCCCTTCTTGATCGAGTCGGCGAGCCGCACCGCGCCGTCGATGGTCCCGTCGGCGTCGGAGAACCAGTCCGCCTCCGGAAACGCGGGGGCGAACCGCTCGCGCAGCGCCGCGCCGGAGCCGGCGCTGATCGCGAAGGCCAGCCGGCCCGACGGCGCGATGCGCTGGTCCGACAGGATCGCCGCCAGATCATCGAGCGCGCCGGGACGGATGTCCACGACCACCGGCGAGGGGATGAGCCTCGTCAGTACTGGCACGCGATCTCACGTCCCTTGGCGAGGTCGTCGTGGTTGTCGATCTCGACCCACTTGACGTCACCGATGGGCGCGACGTCGATGCGGAAGCCGCGGTTCACGAGCTCCTGGTAGCCGTGCTCGTAGAACTGCTGCGGGTCCGTCTCGAAGACCGTCTTCAGGGCGTCGGCCAGCTCGTCGGCGGCCTCGCCCTCGATGAGGGTGACGCCGATGTACTCACCGGTCGCCTCGGCCGGGTCCATCAGCTTGGTGATCTTCGTCATGGAGCCCTCGGGGCCGACGACGACCTTCATCTCCTCGTCGGCGAGGGACTTCACCGTGTCGAGGGCGAGGATGATCTTCTTGCCGTCGCCGCGGGCGGCGAGCAGCGTCTTCTCGACGGAGACCGGGTGCACCGTGTCGCCGTTGGCGAGGATCACCGAGTGCTTGATGGCGTCACGGCCGCACCACAGGGAGTAGGCGTTGTTCCACTCCTCGGCCTTGTCGTTGTCGATCAGAGTGATCTTGACGCCGTACTTCTGCTCCAGCGCCTCGCGGCGCTCGTACACCGCCTCCTTGCGGTACCCGACGATGATCGCGACCTCGGTCAGGCCGATCTCGGCGAAGTTGCCGAGGGTGAGGTCGAGAACCGTGAGGCTCTCTTCGTCGCCCTCGGGTCCGACCGGTACCAGCGCCTTGGGGAGGGTGTCGGTGTAGGGGCGAAGACGCCGTCCGGCGCCGGCCGCCAGCACGAGGCCGATCATGCGGGTTCTCCTTCATCGTGTACGGCGGGTGCGCCTGTTTTATGGGCGGTCACCCAGAAGCGGATGCTCTCGACGAGCACCAGCAGCGCCACGGCCACGGCGAGAGCCGTGAGCGCGACCTTGAACTCTGTGGGCGCGAGCAGCGCGGCCAGGACGGTGACCAGCAGGGTCCTGCCTTCGTGCCCGCCGATGGCCCGCACCAGCCACTGGGGCGGCGCGCCGGCGTCACCGCGGATGCGGTACACCGTGTCGTAGTGATGGTAGGCGACCGCGGCCACCAGCCCGAAAGCCGCGGGAAGGGCTCCGTTCACATCGGCTTTGACCGCCAGTACCAGAACCGTGCCGTATTCGGCGGCGCGGAACAGCGGGGGGATCAGCCAGTCGAGGGGGCCCTTGAGGGGCTGGGCGACGGTGGCACCGGCGTTGAGGACGTAGATCCCCGCGAAGAGGACGGGCAGCCAACTGCCGTAGGGCTCCTGCCAGGTCCAGAACAGCAGGAGGACGACTGCGCCTGCCGCGCCCAACAGCCGAGAGACGGACTTGGCCGTCGTCCCGTCCGCCTTGGCGCCGGTACGGCGGAGGGGCAGCGCCGCCGCTTCGGCGAGCGGCCCCGAGTCCGCCAACTCCGCCAGCGCCCGCGCCGCCCGGTCCGTCCGCCGTGCCTTGCGCGTCAACGAGCGCAGCACGCGGCCGGCGGTGGTGTAGGTCGCGGCGAGGGCGCAGCCGATGAGCAGCGCGTAGAAGGTGATCCGAGGAGTGGTGAGCGCCGTGAGGACGGCGATCATGGCCCAGCGCTCGCCGATCGGCAGGACGATGACGCGCCGCACCCAGACCGTCCAGCCGACGCTGTCGAGCCTGTCCGAAAGGGCGGCGGTGGGGCTGGTGTTGGCGGTGGCGTCGTGGTTCGCCTCGTTGAAGGAGAAGTCGACGACGTGGCGGCAGGTCTGCAGGACCATCGCGCCGAGGGCGAGCGCCCATACATCGTCACTGCCACCGCCTCGGGCGGCGCCGAGGGCGAGACCCGCGTAGTAGGCGTACTCCTTGGCGCGGTCGAAGGTGGCGTCGAGCCAGGCACCGAGCGTGGAGTACTGCAGCGAGTAGCGGGCCAGCTGGCCGTCGGTGCAGTCGAGGACGAAGGAGAAGATCAGCAGCAGGCCGGCCGCGACGAAGCCACCGCGGGTGCCGGTGGCCGCGCAGCCCGCCGCGATCAGGGCGGTGAGCAGCGAGGCCGTGGTGACCTGGTTCGGGGTCAGGCCCCGGCGGGCGCACCAGCGGGCGATGTAGCGGGAGTAAGGGCTGATGCAGTACGTCGTGAAGAAACCGTCGCGGGACTTCACCGCCGTGCGCAGCCGTACGGCCTCGTCGTCGACGGCGTCGACCGCCTGGCGGGCCTCGTTGCGGGCCTGCGGGTCGGTGGGGACGACGGCGACCAGGGTGCCGAGTTCGGGCCGGTACGGGGTGACACCGTCCGCGTCGAGGGCGGCGGCGACCTGGTCGGCGACGCTGTCGACGGCTACGGCGGTGCTGCCGCTCGCGGTGGAGCTCTCGCGGGCCAGCGCCCGGGTCAGTTCTCGGCGGGCGGCGGCCTGGACGGTCACGGCGCCCGGCAGGGCGGCGGCCTCGAAGCGGGGGTCGGTGAGTCCCAGGCGCAGGGCGTGCACATGGCCCACGAACCGTGTGTCGACGATCGCGACCCGCTGGTCCGCGGGCACCGTCGCGAGGAGCGTCTCGACGTCACCGGTGTCGGAGGCGACCCGCACGTCGAAGCCGAGCGACCGCAGATCGCCCTCCAGCGACGATCCGGGCACCGGCTGACCGGTGAGGATGGCGGTCGACAGAGGAACTCACTCCCTGGGTGCCGACGCGACCGCGCCGGACATGTACGTGGTGGAGGCGCCCTGACCCTGGGGGCCGGCGGCGTGTCGGCAGAGGTTATCGGATGAAGAGAAGCAGACGTTCACCGCCCGTTCACGGCTTGATCGGTTCGAACTGACCACGCCGTCGGCCCTCCGCCGCGATCATCATCGGGGATGCGGGGGTTACGCCACAAACTCCGGTGCGTATATCGGTTGATAGGGGGCCAAGGGGTGGCCTCGTTCCTCTGCCGGAGGCCGCATGCCGCGTCCCCGAAGGGGCGCGGGACTGTGCCGTCCGCGGCTGCGCGGCGGGCGTGCGACCAGCCACGATGGCACCCGCGTCCGCCAACCCTGCACACCCTCCACAGCGAATGGGCACAAGCGCACCCCGCATAAGGTTGACCGCATGACATGGCTGATCACAGGCGGGGCGGGCTACATCGGCGCACACGTGGCGAAGGTCATGACCGACGCCGGCGAACAGGTCATCGCACTGGACGACCTCTCCTCAGGGGTCCGCGGCCGCCTCCCCGAGCGCATCCCCTTGATCCACGGCTCCGCCCTGGACGGCGACCTCCTCAAACGCGTCCTCACCGAGCACGCCGTGACCGGTGTGGTCCACCTCGCCGCCCGCAAGCAGGTCGGCGAGTCCGTCGCCCAGCCCACCCGCTACTACCAGGAGAACGTCGGCGCTCTCGCCACCCTCCTGGAGGCGGCGGCAGGAGCCGGGGTCGAGCGCTTCCTCTTCTCCTCCTCCGCCGCCGTCTACGGCAACCCGGACGTGGACCTCATCACCGAGGACACCCCGTGTGCCCCGGTGAACCCGTACGGCGAGACCAAGCTCGCCGGTGAATGGCTGGTCCGGGCGGCGGGCCGGGCGCACGGCATCGCGACCGTGTGCCTGCGTTACTTCAACGTGGCGGGCGCCGCCGACCCGGCCCTGGCCGACACGGGCGTCTTCAACGTCATCCCGATGGTCTTCGACCGCCTGACCCGCGACGACGCCCCGCGGATCTTCGGCGACGACTACCCGACCCCTGACGGCACCTGCGTCCGGGACTACATCCATGTCGCCGACCTCGCCGACGCGCACCTCGCGGCGGCCCGACGCCTCACCGGCGGCGCCACGGGCGACCTGACCGTGAACATCGGCCGCGGCGAGGGCGTTTCGGTCCGCCAACTCATCGACCTCGTCGGCGAGGTGACCGGCGACCACCGGCCCGCCCTCGTCGAGCCGCGCCGGCCCGGAGACGCGCCACGCGCCGTCGCCTCGGCGGCGCGGGCCGAACGGGAGCTCGGCTGGGTGGCCCGGCGGGAGGTACGCGAGATGGTCGAGTCGGCCTGGGCCGGCTGGCGGCTGCACCGGGGCCTCTGACCCGCCCCCGATCATGACAACGCTCTGACCTGCATATCGTTTCCGCAGGTCAGAGCACATGACAACGGTGTTCAGTGCCGCGTTGCCGGGTACCCCCCACCCGTAGTTCACTGTGATCCGGAGCCGAACACACGGACGCGTTTGAAAGGCGGACCCCATGGGGGCTGGGCACGATCACGGGCACGCGCATCACGCGCCGACCAGTGGTACGGCGGCAGCGGCGTACCGCGGACGGCTGCGGATCGCGCTGTCGATCACGCTCACCGTCATGGTGGTCGAGATCGTCGGCGGTGTTCTCGCCGATTCGCTGGCGCTCATCGCGGACGCGGCGCACATGGCGACGGACGCGGTGGGCCTCGGCATGGCACTCCTCGCGATCCACTTCGCGAACCGCCCGGCGACCGGCAACCGCACGTTCGGTTACGCCCGCGCCGAGATACTCGCGGCGCTCGCCAACTGTCTGCTGCTGCTCGGCGTCGGCGGCTATGTGCTGTACGAGGCCGTCCAGCGCTTCGTCACACCGGTCGGGACCGCGGGCGAACTGACCGTCGTGTTCGGCGCGATCGGTCTGGTCGCGAACATGATCTCGCTGACCCTGCTGATGCGGGGCCAGAAGGAGAGCCTGAACGTACGGGGTGCCTTCCTGGAGGTGGCCGCGGACGCACTGGGTTCGCTGGCGGTGATCATCTCCGCGGTGGTCATCCTGCTCACCGGCTGGCAGGCCGCCGACCCGATCGCCTCGCTGGCCATCGGCCTGATGATCGTCCCGCGCACGGTGAAGCTGCTGCGCGAGACCCTCGACATCCTGCTGGAGGCGGCGCCGAAGAACGTCGACATGGCCGAGGTACGAGCGCACATACTGGCGCTGCCGGGTGTGGAGGACGTCCACGATCTCCACGCCTGGACCATCACCTCCGGCATGCCGGTGCTCTCCGCCCATGTGGTGGTCAGCTCCGACACGCTGGACTCCATAGGCCACGAGAAGGTGCTGCACGACCTCCAGGGCTGCATCGGCGACCACTTCGACGTCGAGCACTGCACCTTCCAGCTGGAGCCGAGCGGCCACGCGGAACACGAGGCGAAGCTTTGTCACTGACGACCCACTGGACCACGCGACCGGAGACGTCCGCCGACCGGACGGGCGTGTACGACGTCAACGCCGCCGCGTTCGAGACCGACGCGGAGGCCGGGCTCGTCGACGCGCTCCGCGAGGACCCCGAGGCCTGGCTGCCGGAGCTGTCGTACGTGGCCGAGGCGCCGGACGGCACGATCGTGGCGTACGCACTGATCACGCGCTGCCATGTGGACGAGGTCCCCGCGCTGGCGCTGGCCCCCGTCGCGGTGCTGCCGGACCGTCAGCGCCAGGGGGCGGGGGCGGCCGTCGTACGCGCGGCACTGGAGGCGGCACGCGCGCGTGGGGAGCGGCTCGTCCTCGTCCTGGGGCATCCCGAGTACTACCCGCGCTTCGGCTTCGTACGTGCATCCGAGTACGGCATCCGGCCGGGTTTCGACGTTCCGGACGCGGCGATGATGGCGCTGGTGCTGGACGGTTCCGCGTCGGTGTCACCCGGCACCATCAGGTATCCGGCCGCCTTCGGGGTCTGAGAAGCGGTCCGCATGTGTCTTCGGGCGGGGTGCGCGGGTAGGACATGCGGGTTGGCGCGAAGTGCCGGGTGAGCCGGTGTCGTGCGGCAAACTTGAGGCTCGAAGAACGAGGCGAAGGATGGGCATGCCGATCACACCTGCCACCGCGGTGCAGAGTTCGCAGAACGGAACCATGGAAGCGATCCTGCTGGAGCTGGTCGACGAGGACGGCACCACGATCGGCACCGCGGAGAAGCTGGCCGCTCATCAGCCGCCCGGTCAACTGCACAGGGCGTTCTCGGTCTTCCTCTTCGACGAGCGCGGGCGGCTGCTGCTCCAGCAGCGCGCCCTCGGCAAGTACCACTCCCCCGGCGTCTGGTCGAACACCTGCTGCGGGCACCCCTACCCGGGCGAGTCCCCCTTCGCGGCGGCCGCGCGGCGGACCCACGAGGAGCTGGGGGTCTCCCCGGCGCTGCTCGGCGAGGCGGGCACGGTCCGCTACAACCACCCGGACCCGGACTCGGGCCTGGTGGAGCAGGAGTTCAACCATCTGTTCGTCGGACTGCTGCAGGCCCCGCTCCGGCCGGACCCGGAGGAGGTCGGGGCCACCGCGTTCGTCACCCCGGCCGAGCTGGCGGAGCGGCACGCCAAGGACCCCTTCTCAGCCTGGTTCATGACGGTCCTGGACGCGGCCCGGCCGGCGGTCAGAGAGCTGACGGGCCCGGCCGCGGGCTGGTGACGGTCCCCGGATCAGTGGGCTGATCCGGATACCGGCGCTCCCTCACCCTTGGAGCAGGTGTGCGGGTTTGAGCGGCAGGGCGGACCAGATCACCTTGCCGCCGCTCGACGTGTGCTCGACGTCGCAGACCCCGCCCGCCTCCAGCGTGATCTCGCGCACCAGGAGCAGACCACGGCCACCGAGCCGGCCGTGGTCGGTCTCCAGGGCGGTCGGGCGGTAGGGGTGGTTGTCCTCGACCGAGACCCGCACCCACTCCGCACCGACGGCGACCTCGACGGCGAGCGTGGGCGACAGGAGCGCCGCATGTTTCACGGCGTTCGTCACCAGCTCGGAGACGATCAGCAGAAGTCCTTGGACGAGGTCGTCCGAGATCGGCACGCCCTGGCGGGCGAGCAGGTCCCGGACGGCGCGCCGCGCCTGCGGCACCGAGGCGTCGACGGCGTCAGCGGTGAACCGCCAGACCCCTTCGTAGGGCAGGGGCTCCGGCGGCTTCGGGCCGTCGGGTCCGTGCCCGCCGCCTGCAGGGCGTGGGTCGCTCCCGCGCCCTTGGTCGTCCATTGTCCGGTCGCCACCCTTGCGCTCGATTGTCACCACAAGTCGAGTGTTGGTAACTCAACGCTGCGCACGGAGGACTGAACAGAAGTCAGCGCGTTTCGGCGACTTTCGGATCATTCGAGAGCGGGTTGGCCAGCCGTGCGACCGTCGCTGTTCGGCGCGTGTCCCTTTCGGAACTATTCGGGTTGTACGGGTTTGACGCCGGACCCGTCCGCCCGCTCCTTCGGCCGCTCACTCCCCGCGAGTCGCTCCGTGACCAGCCCCACGACGCGCCGCCCGCCGAAACCGGTGGCGATCAGGCCGAGGCCGTCGAAGAGCAGGGCGAGCGAGAAGAAGGTACCGATGACGTACTTGCTGCTGCTCGGCCAGGAGGCGAGGACCAGGATGCCGAGGAGGAGACCGAAGGCACCCTGGACGAGCGTCCAGCCGAACTGGGGGCCGCGCACCACGAGACTGCCGACCAGCCGGAACACCCCGCCGGTCAGGAACAGCAGCGCGGCGAACATGGTGAGGGCCTCGGCCGCCGCCTCCGGGCTCTTGACGACGACCGCACCGGCCGCGATGTTCAGGGCCGCGACCACGACTGAGAGCCAGAAGAAGTTGGTGCCGCGCGCCTGGACCTCGTGCAGCAGACCGATCGCACCGCCGATCAGCAGCAGCCAGCCGAAGAGGATCATCGAGGTCAGGGTGGCGAACCCCACGTAGCAGAGTCCGACGAGCCCGGCGATCACCAGGACCGCACCGAGTACGGCGAGCCGGCCGTAGTCCCGGCTGAGCCTGGCGGTCTCGGCGTCCACGTCCTCGGCGGCGTACACACCCGTCCCGGCCGTCGCGGGGGCGATGCCCTCGGCTGTGGGCGTGGCCTTGTCCCTGGCCTTCCTGGATCCGAGGATGCGGGGCCTCCTCGCGGATACGGGCCCCTTCTTGATCGTATGGGCGCGGGGGGTGGCTAGCATCCGGTGCATGGAGCCTCAGCTGCTGGACACCGTCGCCGCCGGGGTGGCGACCGTCGTCGTCCACCACCCGGCCAAGCGCAACGCCATGACGGCCGGGATGTGGCGGGCGCTGCCGTCGCTGCTCGACCGGCTGGCCGCCGACCCCGGCGTACGGGCTCTGGTGCTCACCGGGGAGGGCGGGACGTTCTGCGCGGGGGCCGACATCTCCACGCTACGGGAGTCCCCGGGCGAGGCCCAGAAGTTGGCGGGGCTCGCCGAGGATGCACTCGCCGCCTTCCCGAAGCCGACCCTCGCCGCGATCCGCGGGCACTGCGTGGGCGGCGGCTCACAGCTGGCGGCGGCCTGCGATCTGCGGTTCGCGGAGGAGGGGGCGCTGTTCGGGATCACCCCCGCGAAGCTGGGGCTCGTCTATCCGGCCTCCTCCACCCGGCGGTTGGTGTCGCTGGTCGGGCCGGGTACCGCCAAGTACCTGCTGTTCTCCGGCGAGTTGATCGACGCGGAGCGCGCGCTGCGCACGGGGCTGGTGGACGAGGTGCTGCGCGTGGGCGAACTCGCCGAGCGGGTTGCGGAGTTCACCCGGGTGCTGGTCTCGCGCTCCCAGCTGACGCAGGCGGCGGCCAAGGAGTTCGCGAACGGCCGCACGGACCGTGACGCCCACTGGGCCGAGCAGGCCCGCGGCAGCGGCGACACCGCGGAGGGCGTCGCCGCGTTCCTGGAGCGCAGGCGGCCCCGGTTCACCTGGAGCGTCTGAACTCCCCCTGCACTCACCGCAGAACGTGACGGCTGTTCTCGCGGAACCATTCGACGAGGTGGGCGGGCGCCTTCTCCGGTGAGCCCGCGTCGTACGGCGGCTGCGGGTCGTACTCCGTCGCCAGCTGGATCGCCTGGGCGTGGTCGTCGCCCGCGATCCTGCCCAGCAGGGTCAGACCCATGTCGATGCCGGAGGAGACGCCGGCCGCGGTGACGTACTTGCCGTCGAACACCACCCGCTCCCCCGTCGACTCCGCGCCGAACCGCTTCAGCGCGTCGAGGGCAAGCCAGTGCGAGGTGGCGCGGCGGCCCTCCAGAAGGCCCGCGGCGGCGAGCAACAGGGAGCCGGTGCACACGGAGGTCGTCCAGGTGCTGGTGGTGTCGGCTGTACGCAGCCAGCCCAGCAGGGCCTCGTTCTCCATCTGCGCGCTCTGGCCGGGGCCACCGGGAACGATCACGATGTCGGGGTTCGGCACCTCGGCCAGGGTCTTGTCGGCGGTGATCGCCAGGGTTCCCTGGTCGGTACGGACCGGGCCGGTCTCCTCGGCGACGAAGAGCAGTTCCGCGTCCGGCGCACGGCCGAGGGTCTCGTACGGACCCACCGCGTCGAGAGCGGTGAAGCGGTCGAAGAGGACGATGGCGATCTGCATGGGTTCCCTTTCAGGGGGTGGGTGCGGAGGCCGGGCGGAAGCGGCGGCGGTACTCCGCCGGGGACGTGGCGAGGGTCTTCACGAAGGCGCGGCGCATGGCCTCGGAGGTGCCGTAGCCGCAGGTGCGGGAGATCTCCTCGACTCCGTCGGTGGTGTCCTCCAGGAGGCGGCGGGCGTGTTCGAGGCGGACGCGGTCGACGTACCGGCCCGGGGTCGTGCCCGTCTCGGCCTGGAAGGCGCGGGCGAAGTGGCGGGGTGAGAGCCGGGCGCGGGCGGCCAGGTGCTCGACGCTCAGGTCGTCACCGGGGTGCTCGGTGATCCACTGCTGGACCTCGCGAAGCGGCTCCCGCCGGGCCGTCTGGGCGGCGAGCTGGGCACTGAACTGGGCCTGGTTCCCCGGGCGGCGCAGGAAGACGACGAGGTGGCGGGCGATGGCGAGGGCGACCTCGCGGCCGATGTCCTCCTCGACGAGCGCGAGGGCCAGATCGATGCCGGAGGTGACACCGGCGGAGGTGGCAACGTGCCCGTCGCGGACGAAGATGGGGTCCGGATCGACCTCGATCGCCGGGTGGTGGCGGGCCAGCGTGTCGCAGTACGCCCAGTGGGTGGTCGCCCGGCGGCCGTCCAGGAGGCCCGCCTCGGCGAGCAGGATCGCGCCGGTGCAGACCGAGACCAGGCGCTGCGCGCGCGGGCCGTGTTCGCGCAGCCAGGCGATGACCTCGGGGGCGGGATTCCGGGTGCCCTGGCCGCCCGGGACGAGCAGCGTGTGCGGGGCGGGTGCGGTGGCGAGGGTGTGGTCGGGGACGAGGGTGAGGCCGCTGGAGGCGCGCACGGGCGTGCCGTCCAGCGAGGCCGTGCTGATGCGGTACGTCCCCGGTGTGTGCTGTTCGGCGCCGGCGAAGACCTCCATCGGGCCGGTGACGTCAAGGCTCTGCACGCCGTCGAAGAGGACGACCAGGACAGTTCGCATGTCATCGATTCTTGGGCGGTCGGACGACGGCCGCAATGACGAGTACCCCACCTTTTCTGCCACCGGAGAGCAGCGCCACCACGCCCGGGCCGGCCGGGGCAGGTGGGCGGCCGGGCCGCCCCCCTCACCTACCAACCGGTCGGTAACATGTCGGGCATGACCTCACCTCTGCCGGAGCGCGCCGGGCGGCGCTGCCACAGCCTCCTCAATCCGTTCCACTCCGCGCACTACTTCTCGCCGGATCTCGGCCGGGAGCTGGCCGCCGTGGGGGTGGCGGACCCGCAGGCCGCGTACTTCGCGGTGCGGGCGGCGGCCATGGGCGGGGTCGGCGCGGGCGTGGTGACGGCGACGTTCTTCAACTTCCGCCACGAACTGGTGGCGGAGCACGTTCCCGCCGTGTGGGAGGCAGCCGCGCCCTCGGTGGTGCTGGCGGCCCGCGAGCGCACCGCCGACGCCACGCTGCGGCGGCTGCTCGGCGAGGAGCTGATCGCCTCCGACGAGGTCGCCGAGGCTGCGGAGCTGGCACTCCGCGCCACCGAGGCGTGCGTGAGGACCGCACGCCCCCTGTATGCCGCGCACGCCGATCTCCCCGTACCCGAGCGCCCGCATCTCGCGCTCTGGCACGCGACCACGCTGCTGCGCGAGCACCGGGGCGACGGACATCTCGCGGTGCTCCTCGACGCGGGCCTCGACCCGGTCGAGGCGCTGGCCAGCCACACCGCGACCGGCAAGGGCATGTCGCCGAAGTGGGCGGTCGGCACGCGCGGCTGGACCAGGGACGAGTGGGACGCCGCGACCGCCCGGCTCCACGGGCGCGGGCTGCTCGGCGCCGAGGGCGAACTGACGGAGGCGGGCGTGGCCCTGCGCAGGGAGATCGAGGACGCGACGGACCGCCTGGACCTCGCGCCGTACGAGCACCTGGGCGCGGCCGGGGTGGAGCGGCTCACCGAGCTGATGACCGGGCTGGTGACGACCATGCTCTCCGCGGGGGCGTTCCCGGCGGGGATGATCGGCAAGCGCTGACCGAACCGGTTCAGACATGAACGGCGCGGGGCGCGGTACCCGATCGTTCCTGGCCCAGCCGGCCGGGAGACGAAAGGGGAAGTACGTGTTGCGTGCCATCGCAGACGTGTTGCGGCAGATCGGTGGGGCCATCGCGACGGTGGTCACGCTGCCGTTCCGGGCCGTGGCCCGGCTCTTCGGCGGCGCGTCGAGTTCGACGCGCGGCGGAGGGCGGGCCCGTCGGGCCTGAGTACGACCGTGCCGTGGACCTTCGGAGCCGGACGCGAGCACGCGTCCGGCTCCCCGCCCGTCCCGGGCCGGCCCCGCGAGTCTCACGTCCTGGGCCCCCGCTGTCGGTGCCACCTGCCACAATTGCCGCGCAACCCCAGTGGAGAAGGCGGTACGGGAACGTGACGACACCCCTCGTAGGGTCCATCGAAGGCAGGATCGCCGAGGAGCTCGGCGTACGGGAGCGGCAGGTCAGAGCCGCGGTGGAGCTGCTCGACGGCGGTTCGACCGTGCCCTTCATCGCCCGCTACCGCAAGGAAGCGACCGAGATGCTCGACGACGCGCAGCTGCGCACGCTCGAGGAGCGGCTGCGCTATCTGCGGGAGCTGGAGGAGCGGCGGGCGGCGATCCTCGAGTCCGTGCGCGAGCAGGGCAAGTTGACGCCCGAGGTCGAGAGCCGGATCCGCGCCGCCGAGACCAAGGCGCGGCTGGAGGACATCTACCTCCCCTTCAAGCCGAAGCGGCGCACGAAGGCGCAGATCGCCCGCGAGGCGGGCCTGGAGCCGCTGGCCGAGGGCCTGCTCGGCGACCCGACCGTCGAGCCGCAGGCCGCCGCCGCGGCGTTCGTGGACGCCGACAAGGGCGTCGCCGATCCGCAGGCCGCGCTGGACGGCGCGCGGGCGATCCTCACCGAGCGGTTCTCGGAGGACGCCGACCTCATCGGCGAGCTGCGCGAGCGCATGTGGGTGCGAGGACGGCTGGCCGCCAAGGTGAAGGACGGCAAGGAGGAGGCGGGCGCCAAGTTCGCCGACTACTTCGACTTCACCGAGCCGTTCACCGACCTGCCCTCCCACCGCATCCTGGCGATGCTGCGCGGCGAGAAGGAGGACGTCCTCGATCTCGTCCTGGAGCCGGAGGAGCCCTCCGAGCAGCCCGGCCCCTCCTCGTACGAGGGGATCGTCGCCCATCGTTTCCGGATCGCCGACCGCGGGCGCCCCGGCGACAAGTGGCTGACGGACACGGTCCGCTGGGCCTGGCGGACCCGGATTCTCGTCCACCTCGGCATCGACCTGCGGCTGCGGCTGCGGACGGCCGCCGAGGACGAGGCGGTGAACGTGTTCGCGGCGAACCTGCGCGACCTGCTCCTCGCCGCCCCCGCCGGCACCCGGGCGACGCTCGGCCTCGACCCCGGTTTCCGTACGGGCGTGAAGGTCGCCGTGGTGGACGCGACCGGCAAGGTCGTCGCGACCGACGTGATCTACCCGCACGTCCCGGCCAACAAGTGGGACGAGGCCATCGCCAAGCTGGCGCGCCTCGCCAAGGAGCACACGGTCGACCTGATCGCCATCGGCAACGGCACGGCCTCCCGCGAGACCGACAAACTCGCCGGTGAACTGATCACCAAGCACCCGGAGCTGCAGCTCACCAAGGTGATGGTGTCGGAGGCGGGCGCGTCCGTGTACTCGGCGTCGGCGTTCGCCTCGCAGGAGCTGCCGGACATGGACGTGTCGCTGCGCGGCGCCGTCTCCATCGCGCGCCGCCTCCAGGACCCCCTCGCCGAGCTGGTGAAGATCGACCCGAAGTCCATCGGTGTCGGGCAGTACCAGCACGACCTGTCCGAGGTGAAGCTGTCGCGTTCGCTGGACGCGGTGGTCGAGGACTGTGTGAACGGCGTCGGCGTCGACGTGAACACGGCGTCCGCCCCGCTGCTGGCCCGTGTCTCCGGCATCTCCTCCGGGCTCGCCGAGAACATCGTGACCCACCGGGACACCAACGGTCCCTTCAAGTCGCGGTCGCAGCTGAAGGGTGTGGCGCGGCTCGGTCCCAAGGCGTACGAGCAGTGCGCGGGGTTCCTGCGCATCCGGGGCGGCGACGACCCGCTTGACGCGTCCAGCGTGCACCCGGAGGCGTATCCCGTCGTACGGCGGATGGTGAAGTCCTCCGGTCAGGAGGTGGCGGCGCTCGTCGGGAACACGGCGGTCCTGCGGTCGCTCAGGCCCGGGGACTTCGTGGACGAGACGTTCGGTCTGCCGACGGTGTCGGACATCCTGAAGGAGCTGGAGAAGCCGGGGCGTGACCCTCGGCCCGCCTTCAAGACGGCCACGTTCAAGGACGGCGTCGAGAAGATCTCCGACCTGGTGTCCGGGATGGTTCTGGAGGGCGTCGTGACGAACGTGGCGGCCTTCGGGGCGTTCATCGACATCGGTGTCCACCAGGACGGGCTGGCGCATGTCTCCGCGCTGTCCAAGACGTTCGTCAAGGACCCGCGTGACGTGGTCAAGCCCGGGGACATCGTCAAGGTGAAGGTTCTCGACATCGACATTCCGCGGAAGCGGATCTCTTTGACGCTGCGGTTGGACGACGAGGCCGCGCCCAAGGGGCAGGGCGGCCAGGGTCAGCCTGGTGGGGGGACCCGGCCTCAGCGGGGGACACGTGGGGCTCAGCCGCCTCGGCAGCAGGGGCGTGGGGGCGGGGGCGGTTCTCGGCAGGGGGCTGCTGCGCCGGCGCCTTCGAACAGTGCGATGGCGGATGCGTTGCGGCGGGCGGGGTTGGTGGACAAGAAGCGGCGCTGAGCGGTTCGGCGGGGGTTTCTCGCCCCCGCCGCCCCTACCCGTCCCATCCCAGGGGCTGCGCCCCTTCGACCCCCGTCCGCGGGTTCGGTGGGGGCTGGTCGCGCAGTTCCCCGCGCCCCTGAAAAAGCAGGGGCTGCGCCCGTGCTTTTCAGGGAACCTCGCGAGCAGCCCCCGCCCACCCGCGGGCGGGACGACGCCCTCAGCTCTCCGTCATCTTGCCTGCCTCCACCGCGAAGCGCCTCGTCACCTGTACCGCGTCCAGCATGCGGCGGTCATGAGTGACCAGCAGGAGCGTGCCCTCGTAGGAGTCCAGGGCTGATTCCAGCTGTTCGATCGCGGGGAGGTCCAGGTGGTTGGTGGGCTCGTCGAGGACCAGGAGGTTGACGCCTCGGCCCTGGAGCAGGGCGAGGGCCGCGCGGGTGCGTTCGCCCGGGGAAAGGGTCACCGCCGGGCGTAGGACGTGGGTGGACTTGAGGCCGAACTTGGCGAGGAGGGTGCGGACTTCGGCGGGTTCCGTGTCGGGGACGGCCGCGGCGAAGGCGTCGAGGAGGGACTCGGGGCCGAGGAAGAGCCCGCGAGCCTGGTCGACCTCGCCGACGAGGACGCCCGAGCCGAGCGCGGCGTGGCCCGAGTCCAGGGGGACCCGGCCGAGCAGCGCGCCCAGGAGGGTCGACTTGCCGGCGCCGTTCGCGCCCGTGATGGCAATGCGGTCCGCCCAGTCGATCTGCAGGGACACGGGCCCGAACGCGAAGTCGCCCCGCCGCACCTCGGCGTCGCGCATCGTGGCGACCACGGCGCCGGAGCGCGGAGCCGCCGCGATCTCCATCCGCAGCTCCCACTCCTTGCGCGGCTCCTCGACGACGTCCAGCCGTTCGATCATGCGCTGGGTCTGCCGGGCCTTCGCGGCCTGCTTCTCGCTCGCCTCGCTGCGGAACTTGCGGCCGATCTTGTCGTTGTCGTTGTTCGCCTTGCGCCGCGCGTTCTTGACGCCCTTGTCCATCCAGGAGCGCTGCATCTGGGCGCGGTCCTGGAGGGCGGACTTCTTGTCGGCGTACTCCTCGAAGTCGTCGCGGGCGTGCCGACGGGCCGTCTCGCGCTCCTCCAGGTAGGCCTCGTAGCCGCCGCCGTAGAGGTTGATCTGGTTCTGGGCGAGGTCGAGTTCGAGGACCTTGGTGACCGTGCGGGTGAGGAACTCGCGGTCGTGGCTGACGACCACCGTGCCCGCGCGCAGGCCGGAGACGAAGCGTTCGAGTCGTTCCAGGCCGTCCAGGTCGAGGTCGTTGGTGGGCTCGTCGAGGAGGAAGACGTCGTAGCGGGAGAGGAGGAGGGAGGCCAGTCCGGCGCGGGCGGCCTGACCGCCGGAGAGGCCGGTCATCGGCTGGTCCAGGTCGACGCGGAGGCCGAGGGAGTCGGCGACCTCCTCCGCCCGCTCGTCGAGGTCGGCGCCGCCCAGGTCGAGCCAGCGCTCCAGGCTCACCGAGTAGGCGTCGTCGGCGCCCGGGGCGCCGTCCACCAGCGCCTGGGTGGCCTCGTCCATCACCCGCTGGGCCTCCGCCACACCCGTACGCCGGGCGAGGAACTCCCGTACGGTCTCGCCCTCCCGGCGCTCCGGCTCCTGTGGCAGGTGGCCGACGGTCGCCGTGGGCGGGGACAGCCGCAGCTCGCCCTCCTCCGGCGGGAGCAGTCCGGCGAGCAGCCGGAGCAGCGTGGACTTGCCGGCGCCATTGGCACCGACCAGTCCGATCACATCGCCGGGGGCGACGACGAGGTCGAGCCCGGAGAAGAGCGAGCGGTCGCCGTGGCCGGCGGCGAGGTTCTTGACGACGAGGGTGGCGGTCACAGGGGGCGATCCTAACGACAGGGGGTCGGATGCTCCCAGCCGCGTCGGGTGCGGAGCCGTATCCAGCGGTCGCAGCCGCGTCCCGAGGCGGGAACGCGGCGGCCTCCGGCTGCGAGGCAGTGCCGCCGCACCGTGCGGTCTGCCCCCGGCCCCGCACGGCTCCGGGCCCCCGCGAGGGTCGGCCGCGCCCGCTGCCTCGTTGTGCAGCGGGCCGCCGCCGGTGGCCCGTGTCGTTCTTCTCCTCGCCCCCGCCTCCCCCCTGCCCGTCCCTGGGGCTCCGCCCCAGACCCCGTTCGCGCGGTTCCCCGCGCCCCTGAAAGGGCGCGGTGGTCCCTCACCTCGCCATCGGCTCCACCAGCACCGTCCCCGAGGTGCGGGCCACGATGAACGCCTCTCCCTTCACGGACTTCGGGTCCAGGCCGATGCGGTGCTGGCCCGCAGGGAGGATCCCGTCGAAGAAGCGGTAGGTGTGGGGGCGGTACAGCCGGTCGAGGCGGTAGGCGGTGAGCTCCACCCGGCAGGTGGAGGTGATCTCGATGCCCGCCTGCCCTCCGGCGGCGACGAGACGGGTGAGGCGGCGCTGTTCCGTCGGGCTGCGGTCGAGGGCGTGCTCGATCTGGGCGACGAGGAGGGGAATGATCGGGGCGAGCCCGTCGACGTACGCGACCTGGACCCCCGCGCGCTGGAAGGCCAGCCGAACGGCGCCGCGGTCCGCCTCGCCGACGGCCCTGCCGAAGGCCACGACACCGTAGGTGCGCAGTTCCTCGGCGGACACGCCGGTGGCGTCGTGCGCTATGTCGGCGCCGATCCCGATGGCGCGCAGGGCGGCGGCGAGTTTGGCGAGGACGGCGACACGGGCACCGATGAGGAGGACCCGGCGGCGGGCCGACGGCTCGGCGGCGGACTCGCGCAGCAGGGACTGCAGGGCGCTGCGGTACTCGGGGCCGTGGAACCGGAAAGGACCGATGCCCGTGTAGCCGTTCAGCTTGAGGTCGGCCTCCTCCTCCGTCTGCCAGGCGAAGTCCCGCCACACGTAGTCCTCGCCGTCCCGCTCTATGACCGCGGTGACGGCTCCGCAGGCGAGGTCGGCGCATTCGGGGCAGCCGTAGATGACATAGCGGCCGCGTGTCAGTGGTGCGTCGGCTTCCAGGAGCAGGCTGCGCACCTGGGCGGTGAAGATCGAGGGCGGGACGTCGGAGGCGAGTGGGGAGACGGCGTCGAGGTCGGAGAGCTGGAACAGCAGCGGGCGTCCGTCGACGATGAAGTCCACGAAGTCCCGGTGCACCTGGTAGGCACCGTTGGCGAGGACGCCACCGGCTCGCATCGCCGGTGCCAGGCCGAAGGTCGCGTACTCGGCAGACATGGTGTGAGTATCCCCACAAAGACAGACTTGTGAGCACGGCATGCCATATTCCGTTAACGTCCCTGCGTGACCCATGAATCGAACAGTGATGTGATCGTGGTCGGTGGCGGGGTCGTCGGTCTCACGACGGCCGTCGTTCTGGCGGAGAGCGGCCGACGGGTGCGGATCTGGGCACGGGAGCCCGCGGAGCGGACGACGTCCGCCGTCGCGGGCGGGCTGTGGTGGCCCTACCGGATCGAGCCGGAGGAGCTCGTCGGCGAATGGGCGCTCGTCACCCTGGCCGTGTACGAGGAGTTGGCGGCCCGGTCCGACGAGACGGGCGTACGCATGGTCGAGGGCGTACACGGCGAGACCGAGCTGGACGGGCTCGGTGCGTGGGCCTCGCGGGTGGCCGGTCTGCGGGCGACGACGGCCGAGGAGTACCGGGGGGTCGGGCTGTGGGCGCGGCTGCCGCTGATCGACATGCCGGTCCATCTGCGGTGGCTGCGCGAGCGGTTCGTCGCTGCGGGCGGGACGGTGGAGGAACGTACGGTCACGGACCTCGCGGCGGTCGACGCGCCCGTCGTCGTCAACTGCACGGGACTGGGTGCGCGGGAGCTGGTGCCGGATCCTTCCGTACGGCCGGTGCGGGGGCAGTTGGTCGTCGTGGAGAACCCCGGGGTCGCCACCTGGCTCACCTCGGTGGATCACGCCGAGTCCGAGAGCACGTACTTCATGCCGCAGCCGGGTGGGTTGATCCTGGGCGGTACGGCGGAGGAGGACTCCTGGTCGTTGACGCCCGATCCGGTGGTCGCGGAGAAGATCGTGCAGCGGTGCGCGGCGGTTCGGCCCGAGATCCGGGGGGCGCGGATCATCGAGCACCGGGTGGGGTTGCGCCCCGCGCGCCCGGCAGTGCGTCTGGAGCGGGAACTCCTGCCGGGCGGGCGGGTGCTGGTGCACAACTACGGGCACGGTGGGGCCGGGGTCACGGTGGCCTGGGGATGCGCGGGAGAGGCAGCACGACTCGCTGCCGGATGACCGTCAGGGGCCCGCGGGGAACTGCGTGACCGGCCACGGACGGCCCCGCAGCCGCCGACTCCCCGCGGCCCCGACGGCGACGCTCGCGACCACCTACTCGGCGCGGTGGCCGATCGGGTCGCCCGCGGTCTCCGTGCCCTGCCCCGGCCCGACCCTGATCTCGAAATCGCCGTCGTACCGCTTGTGGCCCTCGATGACGGCGAGTTCGACCGCCTCGGAGGCCATCTCCTCACGGACGATCACGGAGTCCCGGCGCAGGTCGCGCATCAGCGCGACACACATGCCGATCATGACGAGGACGAACGGCGCGGCGGCCAGGATCGTGAGGTTCTGCAGGCCCGTGAGGGCGTCGCCCTGGCCGCTGCCGACGAGGAGCATGATCGCGGCGACGGCGCCGGTGACGACACCCCAGAAGACGACGACGAAGCGGCCGGGTTCGAGCGCGCCTCGCTGGGAGAGCGTGCCCATGACGATGGACGCGGCGTCGGCGCCGGAGACGAAGAAGATGCCGACGAGGATCATCACCAGCAGGCTGGAGACGGTGGCGACGGGGAACTCGTGGAGGACGGCGAAGAGCTGGCCCTCCGGCGTGGCCTCCTCACCGATGCGGCCCTGCTCCTGCAGCTTCATCGCCGTACCGCCGAAGACGGCGAACCAGACGAGGCTGACCGAGCTGGGGACGAGGATGACGCCGCCGATGAACTGGCGGATGGTGCGGCCGCGGCTGATGCGGGCGATGAACATGCCGACGAAGGGCGTCCAGGAGATCCACCACGCCCAGTAGAAGACGGTCCAGCTGCCGAGCCAGTCGGCCACGCCCTCGCCGCCGGACGCCTCGGTGCGGCCCGCGAGCTGGGGCAGGTCACCGAGGTAGGCGAAGACCGAGGTGGGCAGGAGGTCGAGGACCAGGATGGTCGGGCCGACCACGAAGACGAAGACCGCCAGCACCAGGGCCAGCACCATGTTGGTGTTGGACAGCCACTGGATGCCCTTCTCCACACCGGATACGGCGGAGGCGACGAAGGCCAGGGTCAGGACCGCGATGATGCCGACCAGCAGGCCCGTGCTGACCTTGTTCATCCAGCCCAGCTCCGTGAAACCGGAACCGATCTGCAGGGCGCCGAGGCCGAGGGAGGCCGCCGAGCCGAAGATCGTCGCGACGATCGCGAGGATGTCGATGACCCGCCCGCCCGTGCCGTTCGCGTGCTTCTCGCCGATCAGCGGGGTGAAGACGGCGCTGATGGTCTGGCGGCGCTGCTTGCGGAACGTGCTGTAGGCGATGGCGAGGCCCACCACCGCGTAGATCGCCCAGGGGTGCAGCGTCCAGTGGAAGAGGGTGGTCGCCATCGCCGTCTCCATGCGCTCGCCGGCCCCCTCGGGGTTCGTGCCCGGCGGAGGCGAGGAGTAGTGGGCGAGCGGCTCACTGACGCCGTAGAACATCAGGCCGATGCCCATGCCGGCGCTGAACATCATGGCGACCCAGGAGACCGTGCGGAACTCGGGCTTCTCGCCCTCGACCCCGAGGTGGATGCGGCCGTAGCGGCTGACCGCGAGCCAGAGGGCGAAGACGACGAAACAGGAGGCGGCCAGCATGAAGGCCCAGCCACCGTTGTGGATCAGGCCGCTCAGCAGCTTGCCGGAGGCGGTTTCGAGCGAGTCCGTCCAGATGGCACCCCAGAGCACGAAGGCCAGGGTGAGTGCCGCCGTCACGCCGAAAACGACGCGGTCCGTCCGGGGCCGCCCGCCGCCGGGGAGACCCGCCTCCGAGCCTGGAAGCGCGCCTCCCCCGTGGTGGGTGGTGCGATGGTCGTGCGTCACAGGTGGAACCTTTCGGGAGTGGCTGGAACTGACCCTCTCCTGCCCAGAAACCTCTACCCCATGTGACCTGGATCCTTTCTTGTTCAACAGGTGGTGTCGGGCTCTCCCACCGTCAGGCGGTACGGCGCCCGCTCGTCGAGCAGCAGCGGGACGAGCGCGCGCAGTTTCTGGCGCAGCAGTACGCGGACACCGCCGCCGTCAGCGTCGTTCCCGGGCCGTACGCGGACGCCGTGCAGGGCCAGCTCGTCCCCGAACTCCTCGTACTGCCGTGCGGTGAGCCGGTAGCCGCAGGGCGGGTCCTGGATCACCTCGGCGGGTTCGGCGGGGTCGTTGTCCGCCCCGCCGAGGTAGACCGGGCCGGTGTCGCGGAAGCCGGCGAGACGGGCCGCGCCGGTCACCCGGTCGACCTGCCGGCCGCGTTCACCGGCGAACCCGAACAGGCCTTTCAGGGCGGCGAGCTGGGAGTTCACCCTGCGCCGGTTGTTGGCGGGCTCCTCGACGCCGGCCGTCAGCGGTTCCACGCGGCTCTCGATCAGCAGTCCGACGGAGTGCTTGATTCCGGACATGTTCCGCAGGATGCGTTCCTGGCCGTCGCCCGCGACCTGGCGGATCGGGTCGCCGGTGACCGGATCGGTCCAGATGCCGTACGTGCCGGTCGAGTGGCGGGCGGCCCCCGCGGCCGGGCATACGTGGTTCAGGGACAGGTTGCGGGCCTCGGTGTGGACGGCCGCGTCGGTGTTGAGGTTGCGCGGCCAGAGGTCGAAGAGGTCCTTGTCGTAGTACAGGGGTGTGGCGCCGTACTCGTGCAGGTCGTAGACGACGTCGGGTTCGCGGTCGCGTACGACGGCGGCGAGTGCCCGCCCCTCGGCCGTTCGCAGGGCGAGGTGGTCGCGGTTGATGTCGACGCCGTCGCTGTTGCCCCGGGTGTCGGCGGCCCGGCCGTCGGGGTTGGCCGTGGGCACGACGAGCACGGTGGTGGATCTCAGCAGCCGCTCGGTCCGCTTGTCCCTGGCGTGGGCGAGGTCGCGGATCGTGGTGAGGCAGGCGTCGCGGCCCGAGGGCTCGTCGCCGTGCTGGCTACAGATGAGGAGGACCGTGCGCGTGGTGGGGCGGGTGCCGATGCGGACGAGCTGGAGCGGGCGGTCCTGCTCGGTCGTGCCGATACGAGTGATCGACACACGGTCGCTTCCCCGGTCCACGGCGGCGAGGAACTCCTGCTCCTCGGGCTGACTGGTCCAGCGGGCGCCGCCCGACTGCTCGAATCCGGTGCGGGGCGGGGTGGTGTCCGTCGCGTACGCGGGCGTCGGCAGCAGGGGTGCGGCGAGCGCGGTGGCGATCAGCGCAGCGATGCGGGCCCTCATGCGGCACCGCCCGGGATCCGGGCGGCCGGGCTCGGGTCGCGTACGCCGTCGAGGACGGAGGCCGCCGGGGTGCCGGTGGCGCCCGCGATCGCCTTCCGGAAGGCCGCGGCACCGCCGACCAGCGGGACCTTCGCGGAGGTCCGCCTGAGGTCGATGGTCAGCGTGGGCGTGCTCGACGGCGGGTCGATGAGATCCTCGTCGGTACCCGCGATGATCAGTGCGAGCCGGTGGCCCGCCGGGACGACGTGGTCGCTCGCGTGCAGGTCGAGGGTGATCGTGTACGGGGTGCCGGGCGTGAGCCGGGCTCCGGTGCCGCCGGAGTGGTTGCCGAGGTCGGCCCAGCCGCGGCTGAAGATCGTGTGGTCGACGTCGGCCGTCCTGGCCCGGGTCTCCCGGAAGCAGGAGCTGTCGCCGGTGGTGCTCGGGCCCCAGCAGGTGCGCTCGGTGAGGGTGGTGATGCCCTCGCCCGCGGCGGAGTAGTCACGGACGGTGTCGGGGCCGAGGTCCACGAGGACCGCCGAGAGGTGGGCGGTGGAGGTGGTGGGCGTGGCGGTGACGGTCACCTTGGAGGAGCCGGACAGGCGCAGGTCCTCGGTCAGCGGCGGCGTGACGAAGCCTGCCTTGTCGGGGGTGGGCCTGTCGACGTACGCGGCCCAGTCGGTCTCGTTCAGCGCCGGGTCGTCGGTGAAGGTCTCGGTGCCGGACCGCTTGCGCAGGCCGAGCGTGCCGACGCCCGGCTCGCTGCCCTCGGCCGGGTGGAGGGTCGTGGCCTTCGTGGCACGCGGCGGCCAGACCTTGGACGTCTCCCACTGGTTCGGGTGGCGTTCGACGTCGGCCATGGGCTCGTCGTCGACGCCGTTGTCGTAGCCGAGGAGTTCGTGGTCGAACCAGCGGTGCAGGGTGTCGACCCACTGAGCGCGGCGGAAGTCGAACGGATCGACGTGGCCGGTCTGGGAGAGCCAGATCTTGCGCTCGACGCCGTGCTTCGCGAGGGCGTCCCACCACTGGCCGAAGTGCTTGGGGCGGACGTTGAGGTCCTGTTGGCCGTGGATGACGAAGACGCTGGCGTCGATCTTGTGGACGTCCTTGACGTGGTCGCGCCGGGTCCAGAGCGGGGTCAGGTCGCCGGTGCGGGGTGCCCCGTCGACGAGTTCCTGCTGGACGGCTCCGCACCTGGCGCGGGCGTCGGGGCTCTCGACGCGGTCGGACAGCCAGTCGGGGCCGGAGTTGTAGAGCGGGGCGCCCTTGGCGAAGTAGTAGTCGTACCAGGAGGAGATCGCGCCGATCGGGACGATGGTCTCCAGGCCCTCGACGCCGGTGGCGGCCACGCCGTTGGCGATCGTGCCGTCGTAGCTCTTGCCGATCATGCCGGTCCTGCCGTTGGTCCACCCGGCCTTGGCCCTCGTGCTGCCCGTGCGTGTGGTGTACGCCCTGCCGCGGCCGTTGAGCCAGTCGACGACGGCCTTGGCGGACTGGATGTCGGAGCGGCCACCGACGTCCACACAGCCGTCGGAGCGGTTGGTTCCGGCGAGGTCGACGGCGACGAAGGCGTAGCCGCGGGGCACGAAGTAGTTGTCGTAGAACAGCGGCATCCGGACGACGTTCCCGCTCGCGTCGTACGTCTTGCGCTGGCTCTCGTTGCCGCGTCCACAGCAGGAGTAGTACGGGCTGGCGTCCATGATCACGGGGATCTCGCGGCCCCGTCGGTCGGTTTCGCTCGGGCGGACGATGTCGACAGCGACACGATCCGGCTTTCCGTCGCGGTCGCCGTCGAGCCCGGTGTCCACCCAGACGGCCTCGCGGATGGCGTTGTCGTACGAGTAGACCGGTTCACTCTTCCGGGGGGCCGGGGTGCCGGCGACCGCAGGGGTGAGGAAGGTGGCCGTGAGGGCGGCGGCCGTGGCCGCCGTCGCGAGCGATCTCCAGGTCGTGAAGCGCATGCGTCGCACAGGTATCGGCATGCGCGGACGGTACTGCGGTCAACTCCCGTGCAAAAGAGGCCCTTTTGTGGCTCGCGGGGCTTCGGTCACGATGTGGCCTGAAAGGAGCGTGGGACCGGGTCACTCATGTCGGCCGAAGGCCGATCGTGTGACACAGGCGGCCAAGGACATGGGCGGGCACCCAGGCACTGAATATGCGCATGAGCATGGGGGTGGGGGTGGGCACTGAGACCTTGGGGCTTCGCCCCCTTTCAGGGGCGTGGGCCGGTCTTCGCCTCGATTGGTTCTCCGATGATTCTGCCGGCCAGGTTCGAGGCCAACTCCGATACCTGGAGGCGGAGTTCGGCCTCGGCCGAGGCGCGGGCGGCGGTGAGGCGGGCGTGGCCCTCGGCGAGGAGGGTGGTGTACTCGCGGCTGCCATCGGCGCGGGCCTCGGTGATCAGGGCGACGCCCTCCTCGTAGGCGCGCTGGCGGATGCGGGCGGCCTCGTGGCGGGCGTCGGCCAGGGCCGCCGCCACCTCGGCCCGCTTGATCCGGGCCTCCTCCTGCAGGGCTTCGGCCTGCGCCTCGGTTCCCTTGGTCGCCGCCTCCCGTTCGTCCAGGACGCGTTGGATCCGGGGCACGAGCCGGACGAAGAAGAGGAACACCAGGGCGAACAGCACCGCCGCGACGGCGAGTTCCCCGACGACGGGGTTCAACGGGCCGATGTCCATCGGGAGAAGATCCATACCGGTGCCCTACCCGCTCACATCCCGGTGGTACCGCGCCTCGGCCGGGAATCAGTCCCCGTGGTCGTACACCGTGACCGATATCCCGCGCCGGACCAGCCGGCCGGCTATCAGGGGCTCCACGCGGGACCACTTGCCGCCCGCCAACCCGCAGCCGATGCGGGGCATGTGCACCGAGGCGTCCAGCTCAAGGACCTTGTCGGCGAGCAGCCCGAGTGCCGTGTCGATGGCCTCGTAGCGGACGGGTACTCCCTTGCTGCCGGTGCGGATGCCGCGCTGGCCTATCAGGTTGGCGACCCGGATGTAGGGGCCGACCTGGACGAACTGGGCGGCACCGAGTCCGAAGTCGTTGTTCGCGCGGTCGCGGTGCCAGGCGCGGTAGGCGGCCTCCGGCTCCGGCCAGCGGCGGGACAGGGCGAGGACGAAACCCTTGCCCCAGCCGCCCAGGTCGTTGCAGACATGCGCGATGACCTTGACGCCCTTGCCCAGCGGCACGGTGGCGTCCCCCCGGACGTATGTGATCCCCGACATGACGCCACCGTACGGGGCCGCACTGACAACCGCCCGTCGCCCGAGGTTTCACAGCACCGGTGGGACAGCGATACTGCTCTGTATGACCACCGACACCGGAGAGAACACCGGCACCGGTTCCGGGCAGGACGCCGGAGAGATCGTTCTCACCGTCGACGAACTGGCCGCACGGGCGGGGGTCACGGTGCGTACGGTCCGCTTCTACGGCACCCGGGGGCTGCTGCCGCCGCCGGTGATCGGTCCCCGCCGGGTCGGTCACTACGGGCCGGATCACCTCGCGCGGCTCGCGCTGATCGAGGAACTGCAGCGGCAGGGCATGACCCTCGCCGCCATCGAACGGTATCTGCGACAACTGCCGCCGGACCTCACCCCGCGCGATCTCTCGCTGCAGCGCGCGGTGGTGGCGTCCTGGGCGCCGGACGCGGTGGAGGCGGTCACGCGGGAGGAGCTCGACCGGCTCGCGGGGCGGCCCCTCGGCGAGGCGGAGGTGGAGCGGCTCGTCGACATCGGCGTGGTCGAGCGGGACGGCGAAGGTCTTCGTGTGGATCCCGGGCTGCTGCGGCTCGGGCTGGAGCTGCTCGACGTACCCCTGTCCGAGGAGTCGATCCTCGCGGCGCGGAACGTTCTGATCGAGCACTCGCGCGCGGCGGCCCACGCGTTGTCGCGGCTCTTCCGCGACGCGGTGGCGGAACGCGATCCGCAGGCCGTGAAGTCGCTCTCGGCACATATGCAACCACTGGTCGTGCAGGCGCTGTTGACGATCTTTCAGCGGTCGTTGACGGGAGAACTGAAGGAGTGGCTGGACGAGCCCTGAGGGGCTGCGCCCCTTCGACCCGTTCACGTGTGCCGGTTGTCTGCGGGTGGGTGGGGGCTGGTCGCGCAGTTCCCCGCGCCCCTGAAAAACAGGCCGCAGGCCCTTTTCAGGGGCGCGGGGAACTGCGCAAGCAACCACGACGGGCCCGCGCTGGGGGTCGAAGGGGCGCAGCCCCTGGGGATGGGACGGGTAGGGGCGGCGGGGGCGAGCAAAGCCCCCCACCCGCCCGGGGGTTCACGCGTCCCCGAACCGCTCCCCCTTCTCCGCCTTCTCCACCAGCAGGGCCGGCGGCACGAAACGGTCGCCGTACCGCTCGGCCAGTTCGCGGGCTCGGGCGACGAAGCCCGGGAGGCCGCCCTCGTAGCCGTTGATGTACTGGAGGACGCCACCGGTCCAGCCGGGGAAGCCGATACCGAAGACGGAACCGATGTTGGCGTCGGCGACGGACGTCAGGACGCCTTCCTCCAACAGGCGGACGGTGTCCAGGGCCTCCGAGAAGAGCATGCGTTCCTGCATGTCCTCGAAGGGGATCCGGTACCCGGGCTTGGTGAAGTGTTCGCGGAGGCCGGGCCAGAGCTTGGCGCGGCGGCCGTCGGGGCCGTACTGGTAGAAGCCGGCGCCGCCGCTGCGGCCCGGGCGGGCGAACTCGTCGACCATGCGGTCGATGACGGCCTCCGCGGGGTGGACGGTCCAGGTGCCGCCCGCCTCCTCCACGGCCCGTCGGGACTCGGCGCGGATCTTGCGGGGCAGGGTGAGGGTCAGCTCGTCCATGAGGGAGAGGACCTTGGCGGGGTAGCCCGCCTGGGCCGCCGCCTGCTCGATCGACGCGGGCTCGATGCCCTCCCCCACCATCGCGACACCCTCGTTGATGAAGTGGCCGATGACCCGGGAGGTGAAGAAGCCGCGTGAGTCGTTGACGACGATCGGGGTCTTCTTGATCTGACGGACGAGGTCGAAGGCGCGGGCCAGGGCCTCGTCACCCGTCTGCTCGCCCTTGATGATCTCGACGAGCGGCATCTTGTCGACGGGCGAGAAGAAGTGCAGGCCGATGAAGTCGGAGCGGCGGACGACGCCCTCGGCCAGCTCGGTGATGGGGAGGGTGGAGGTGTTGGAACAGAGGAGCGCGTCCGGGGCCACGACCCCCTCGATCTCCTGGAAGACCTTGTGCTTCAGCTCGGTGTTCTCGAACACGGCCTCGATGACGGCGTCGCAGCCCGCGAGGTCGGCCGGGTCGGCGGTGGGGGTGATGCGGGCGAGGAGCGCGTCGGCCTTCTCCTGCGTGGTGCGGCCCTTGGCCACCGCCTTGGCGCAGAGCTTCTCCGAGTAGTGCTTGCCCTTCGCGGCGGCTTCGGGCGTCACGTCCTTCAGGACGACCTCGATGCCCGCGCGGGCACACGAGTACGCGATCCCCGCGCCCATCATCCCGGCGCCGAGGACGGCGGCCTTGCGGACCTGGCGGGGCTCGATGCCCTTGGGGCGGTTCGCACCGGAGTTGACGGCCTGGAGGTCGAAGAAGAAGGCCTGGATCATGTTCTTGGAGGTCTGGCCCGCCGCCAGCTCCACGAAGTAGCGCGCCTCGATGACCTGGGCGGTCTCGAAGTCGACCTGGGCGCCCTCGACGGCGGCGGCGAGAATCCTGCGCGGGGCCGGGTAGGGCGCGCCGTTGGTCTGCTTGCGCAGGGTGGCGGGGAAGGCGGGCAGGTTCGCCGCGAACTTCGGGTGGGCGGGGGTGCCACCGGGGATGCGGTAGCCGGGCTCGTCCCAGGGCTGCCGCGACTCGGGGTTGGCGTCGATGAAGGCGCGGGCCCTGTCCATCAACTCGTCCTGTGTGGCGGCCACTTCGTGGACGAGGCCGTTCTGCAGGGCGCGCTGCGGGGTGTACTGGGTGCCCTGGAGCAGCACCTTCAGCAGGGCGTCGGCGATGCCCAGCAGCCGCACGGTGCGGGCGATGCCACCGCCGCCGGGCAGCAGCCCGAGGGTGACCTCGGGGCAGCCGATCTTCGAGCCGGGGGCGTCGAGGGCGATGCGGTGGTGGCAGGCGAGGGCCAGCTCGTAACCGCCGCCCAGGGCCGCGCCGTTGATCGCCGCGACGACGGGCTTGCCCAGGGTCTCGATGCGACGCAGGTTGCGCTTGATCTCCAGACCGCCGTCGAACAGCTGCTGCGCGGTCTCGGGGGTGACCTTGATGAGGTCACGGAGGTCGCCGCCGGCGAAGAAGGTCTTCTTGGCGGAGGTGATGATGACGCCGCGAACGGTGTCCTTCTCGGCCTCCAGGCGGTCGGTGATCACCGCGAGGGAGTCGCGGAACGCCTGGTTCATGGTGTTCGCGGACTGGTTCGGGTCGTCGATGACGAGGGTGACGAGGCCCGTGCGGTCCTGTTCCCAGCGGATGGTGGTGCTCTGTGTCATGACAGGGTCTCCGTAGAGTCTTTCCGCAGAAGTCTTGGTCTGGTGATCCGCCGGTCGTTTCAGACGCGTTCCACGATGGTCGCGATGCCCATGCCGCCGCCCACGCAGAGCGTGGCGAGCCCGTACCGCTTGTCCTGGCGCTCCAGTTCGTCGACGAGGGTGCCGAGGATCATCGCGCCGGTCGCGCCGAGGGGGTGGCCCAGCGCGATGGAGCCGCCGTTGACGTTGACCTTGTCGAGCGAGAGGCCCATGTCCCTGACGAAGCGGAGCACCACGGCGGCGAACGCCTCGTTGATCTCGACGAGGTCGATGTCGTCGATGGTCAGCCCGGCCTTGGCGAGGGCCTTGCGCGTCGCGGGGGCGGGGCCGGTGAGCATGATGGTGGGCTCGGAACCGGAGACGGCGGCGGAGACGATCCGGGCGCGCGGGCGCAGGCCGTAGCGCTCGCCGATCTCCTTGGTACCGATGGCGACGAGCGACGCGCCGTCCACGATGCCGGAGGAGTTGCCCGCGTGGTGGACGTGGTCGATCTCCTCGACCCAGTGGTACTCCTGCAGCGCCACCGCGTCGAAGCCGCCCAGCTCGCCGATGTCCGCGAACGACGGCTTCAGCTTCGCGAGCGAGTCGGCGGTCGTACCGGGCCGCATGTACTCGTCGTGGTCGAGGACCACGAGGCCGGCGCGGTCGGTGACGGGGACGACGGACCTGTCGAAGCGGCCGTCCTTCCAGGCGGCCGCCGCCCGCTCCTGGGACAGCGCCGCGTACTCGTCCACGTCACGCCGGGAGAACCCCTCGACGGTGGCGATGAGGTCGGCGCCGATGCCCTGCGGCACGAAGTTGACGGCCAGGTTGGTCATCGGGTCGTTGAACCAGGCTCCGCCGTCCGAGGCCATCGGCACCCGGGACATCGACTCGACGCCGCCCGCGAGCACCAGGTCCTCCCAGCCCGAACGGACCTTCGCGGCAGCCAGGTTGACGGCCTCCAGCCCCGAGGCGCAGAAGCGGTTCTCCTGTACGCCGGCGACCGTGTCCGGCAGTCCGGCGGCGATCGCGGCGGTCCGGGCGATGTCGGAGCCCTGGTCGCCCACCGGGCCCACGACGCCGAGCACGATGTCGTCGACCGCGGCCGGGTCGAGGCCGGGGAAACGGCGCCGGACCTCGTGGATCAGCCCGACGACCAGGTCGATGGGCTTGGTGCCGTGCAGGGAGCCGTTCGCCTTGCCGCGGCCGCGCGGGGTGCGGATCGCGTCGTACACGTACGCTTCGGTGCTCACGAGTCTGGCCTTTCCAGTTGCGGAGGGGGCGGCCCGGGGGCCGGTGTCAGTCGGTGTCCTTCGCGGAGGCGTCCGGCAAGGAGTCGCCCGTCGAGAAGCCGTCCTCGGGGGACGTGTCGCGGTCGGGAGCGCCGTTCGAGAGGCCCGATATGCCCCAGTCGTGGGCCACGTCCGCCGTGTCGGCGCCCGGCTGGGCGGGTCCGCTGCGCACCGAGGTGTGGGTGGCCGAGAAGCGGGGCGCGGGGGCGGGCTGGGTGATGCCGCCGAAGTCGGTGAAGGTGCCCCGGGCCGCGAGATGCGCGTGGTGCGGGGCCTCACGCAGCGACAGGACGGGTGCCACACAGGCGTCGGAGCCCTCGAAGACGGCCGTCCACTCGTCCCTCGTACGGGTCCTGAAGCGGGCCGCGACCGTCTCGCGCAGCTCGCCCCAGGCGGCCACGTCCTTGCGGGCCGGGGCCCGGTCCCCGATGCCGAGGAGGTCGACGAACTCGCCGTAGAACTGCTGCTCCAGGGCGCCGACGGCGACGTACCGGCCGTCGGCCGTCTCGTACGTGCCGTAGAAGGGGCAGCCGCCGTCGAGGAGGTTGGCGGCGCGGCGGTCCTGCCAGCCGCCGGCGGCGAGCATGCCGTGGATCATCGCGGACAGATGCGAGGTGCCGTCGACGATGGCCGCGTCCACGACCTGGCCGGTGCCGGTCGCGCGGGCGTGGTGGAGGGCGGCGAGGAGGCCGACGACGAGATAGAGGGAGCCGCCCGCGTAGTCGCCGAGGAGGTTGGCGGGGACGGCGGGCGGGGCGTCAGGGGCGCCGATCATGCCGAGGGTGCCGGTCAGGGCGATGTACGCGATGTCGTGGCCGGCGCGCTGGGCGAGCGGGCCCTGCTGGCCCCAGCCGGTCATCCGGCCGTAGACGAGTGCCGGGTTGCGGACGTGGCAGGTCGCGGGGCCCACGCCGAGGCGTTCGGCGACGCCCGGCCGGTAGCCCTCGATCAGGATGTCGGCGCGTTCGGCCAGGTCGAGGACGATGCCGGGGCCGTCCGGGGACTTCAGGTCGACGATCACCGAGCGCTTGTTGCGGTTGGTGACGTCGTACAGGGGGTTCACGGCCAGGCCCGCGCCGCCCGGCCGGTCGACGCGGACGACATCGGCACCGAGGTCGGCGAGGAGCATGGCGGCGAACGGTCCCGGGCCGATGCCCGCGAGTTCCACCACGCGCACACCGGCGAGCGGGCCGTGCCCGGGCGTCTTCGCCACTGTCATCGAGCCCCCATGCTCTGTGACACACATGATGTGACACCAGTGATGCTAAGAACGTGTTCCACTCCGCACAAGCCCCGAATGAGCAAACGCTTAGTCATTGTGCCCGGAGTCGCGGTGGGTGTCAGCCCGCCCTCACCGGGCTTCCGGCGCCGGACTCAGCGGGCCTCCAGCTCCGCTATGAGCTTCTTCGGGGCGATCACGCGGTAGCTCTCCTCGACCCAGTCGCACAGCAGCTCCGCGCCCGGGGCGCCCTCCTCCTCCAGCGGGACGCGCACCCACCCCGCCTTGCCCAGGCCGTATCCCGCGGGCTCGGCGCCGGGGCAGGTCAGGGCGTGGGCATGCGTCTCCTCGTCCCTGAGCTTGACGGTGATGCCCAGCGGATAGCTGCCGTCGTCCGTGCCGAGGAACACGAACACCTTCTTGTTGACCTTCGCGACACTCTCGCCCCACGGGAACTCCTCGACCGCACCGGGCATCCCGAGGGCGAACTCACGCACCTTCTCCCACTTTTTCAGGGCGTTCCTGGGTACGGTCACGACCACCTCCGGATCCCGCGCGCTTCGCTGCTCGTCACTCACGCTAGCCTCAGCCACCGACAACGGCGCGTGGGCGAGTGCTGAGAGGTGCAATGAGCGGGCAGAGCAGGGCGGATCGGGCGTACGACATCGTGCTCTACGGGGCCACGGGGTTCGTCGGGGAACTCACCGCGGAGTATCTCGCCGCGAACGCGCCCGAAGGGCTGCGCTGGGCGATCGCCGGGCGCAACGCGGAGAAGCTGGCGGCGCTGCGCGAGCGGCTGCCCGGCGGCGCGGAGATCGGCGTGCTCCAGGCGGACGGGTCCGATCCGCGGGCCGTGCGCGAACTCGCCCGGCAGGCACGGGTGGTGGCCACGACCGTCGGCCCGTACATCACGCACGGCGAGGAACTGGTGGCCGCCTGCGCCGACGAGGGCACCGACTACCTGGACCTCACCGGTGAACCCGAGTTCGTCGACCTGACGTTCGTCAGGCATGACGCACGCGCGCGTGAGACCGGCGCCCGCATCGTGCACGCGGCCGGCTTCGACTCGATACCGCACGACCTGGGCGTGTACTTCACGGTGCAGCAGCTCCCCAAGGACGTGCCGATCACCGTGGACGGCTTCGTGCGCGCCGAGGGGATGTTCTCCGGCGGTACGTTCAACTCCGCGCTCACCGGGTTCTCGCGCACCCGGCAGACGATGGCCGCCGCGCAGGACCGCAAGCGGCACGAGCCACGCGTGGTGGGGCGGCGGGCGTACGCGCCGGTGAGCGCGCCCCGGTTCGCCAAGGAGGTCGGGGCGTGGGCGCTTCCGCTGCCGACCATCGACGCGCAGGTGGTGCAGCGCTCGGCGCGCGCCCTGGAGCGCTACGGGCCGGACTTCCGCTACCGCCACTACGCGGCCGTGAAGACCCTGCCGTTCGCGGTGGGCGGGGTCGCGTTCGTCGGTGCGGTGGTCGCCGCGGCCCAGGTGCCGCCGGTGCGGCGCTGGCTGGGCGACCGGCTCAAGCCGGGTGAGGGGCCGAGCGCGGAGAAGCGGGCGAAGAGCTGGTTCTCGGTGCGGTTCGTGGGCGAGGGCGGTGGCCGCCGGGTCTTCACGGAGGTCGCGGGCGGCGACCCCGGCTACGGCGAGACGGCGAAGATGTTCGCCGAGGCCGCCCTGTCTCTGGCCGTCGACGACCTCCCGGTCACGGCGGGGCAGGTCACGACGGCGGTCGCGCTGGGCGACGCGCTGATCGAACGGCTGCGCGCGGCGGGGATCACGTTCCGGGTGGCGGCGTCCCAGTAGCGGACGGACCCGCTCGGCGTACGCAGGTGGGCCTACTGGGCCCACCCGGTCAGCGTGTAGACCATCCCGCCTATCCAGGCCAGTCCGGTGATCACCGCGAGCAGCAGTCCCGTCGTCACGGCACGTTCGACGGACTGGGTGGTACTGGCAGCGGGCTTGATGGCTCGGTGCGTCGTCATACGGCACAGCCTGCCGATCATGCGGCGCGCCGACATCCGTACACGTACTCAGTTCGTACTCAGGTACTTGGTCCGCACGGACATACGAGAGATGCCCCAGCGGCCCCGTACGGCCCGTGTCAGGGGCTCAGTGGGCCGTGTCCCACAGGGCCAGGCGGCACAGGGAGTCGGCGCGGCGGGTGGTTTCCGGAAGGCGGTAGGCCGGGGTCAGTGCGAGCGTGTGGGCGCACGCGTGGTCGAGGCTCACCCGGTGGCCGACGGAGACGAAGACCGGCTTGACGCCGTCGCGGGTGCGCAGGGCACGACCCACCTCCTCGGTGCCCGCGAGGAGCGGGGCGGCGCTGCCGCGCGGGGTGCCGGGGTCGTCGTACGTGAAGGTGAAGGGGTTCTTGGCGACGCCGATCGTGGGCAGTCCGGTGAGGACGCCGAGATGGGCCGCGAGGCCGAAGCGGCGCGGGTGGGCGAGACCGTAGCCGTCGCAGACGACGAGGCCGGGGTCGCACGGCAGCGCGTCGAGCGCGGCGAGGACGGTCGGGATCTCACGGAACGCGAGCAGTCCGGGAACGTACGGGAAGGACACCTGCCCGATCGCCGTGGCCTCCGCGACCACGTCGAGCGTCGCCGCGTCGAGCACCACGGCCGCCGCCGCGACGACGTCCCGCTCGTCGTCGTAGGCCACGTCCACACCGGTGACGTACCCGCCGCCGGGCGGCGGCCCGCTCTCGTCGAGGATCACCTTGCCCCGCAACTCGTCCTGCACGGCGAGGGCTTGCTCTTCGGTGGCGGGCCAGCCCGCGGGGATGCGTACGGTCGTCATGGTGCTGACGAGCGTACGCATCCCGGCACGGGGACGCGGCCCGGGGCTACTTGTCGCCGAGGGCGCGCTTGAGCCGGCTCTTGTTCATGCCCGAACGACCTTGGATGCCCCGCTTCTTGGCCTCCTCGTAGAGCTGATCGTACGTGGGCCCCTGTGCCCCCTGGTGAGAGCGCAGGCCCCCGCGCCTGCTCGACGACATGTCCTGGGTGGAGGTGCGGCTCGCGGTCCTGGACTCTCCGGACCGGGCGCGTTCCTTGTTGACCGTCCGGGCGGCGATCTCCTTGGCGCGCGACTCGCTCTCGCCCCGGTCCTCGGCGCTCTCCTTGATGTGCTCGTACTGGCGTTCCCTCTTGGGGCTCGAACCACGTGGCATGGCCGATCACTCCCTTCGTGGTGCGAACACGCCACAGGTACCCGTCCCGGCCGGAACGACTCCCTGCCGGTCAGTTCTCCAGCCGGGCCACCCGCCCCTTCTCCCCCGCCGCCCAGCAGCCCAGGTCCGGGGTGCAGTCGACGGTGTCGTACGAGCCGGTGTCGACCGTGCGCCAGGTGCGGCCGCCGTCGGTCGTGACGTCGGTGCCGGTGGGGCCGACGGCGAGGGCGACCGTACGGCTGTGCGGGAGCCAGGCGGCTCCGGAGCGGTAGGCGGGTGGCGGCTGCGCGGCGGGCTTCCAGGTGCGGCCGGTGTCGCCGGTGGTGGCCGCGGCCTGCGGGGACGGCTGGTCGGCGCGGTAGTCGCCGCCGACGGCGATGCCGTGCGCCCGGTCGCGGAAGGCGAGCGCGAAGACGCCTCGGGCCGGGTCGCCGGCCGGGACGGCCGTGTCGGCGACCGTCCAGGTCAGCCCTCGGTCGGCGGAGTGCAGCACGCGCGCGCGTGCGGCCCCTCCGGTCGCCAGCCACACATCGCGCGGACCTGAATTGACCAGGCACTGCCCGCTCGCCGCGAAGCCCGCCTCGCCCTCCAGCGCCGGCGGCATGCCCTCGTTCGGCAGGACCGCCCAGGAACGGCCGCCGTCCTTGGTGGAGAGGATGCGGAACCTCCCGTCCACCGGATCGCTCATGGCGAGTCCGTGGCGGGTGTCGAAGAAGGTGAGGCAGTCGTAGAAGGCGCGCGGATCGGTGTTCCGGAAGGATTCGGTCCACGTCGCACCGCCGTCGTCCGTGCGGTACACGCGGGAGGCCTCTCCCTCCCCGATGGCCAGGACGACCGCCCTGCGTGCGTCGAATGCCTCGATGTCCCGGAACTGCAGTTCCTGTGCGCCGGGCGGTGAGACGTTGCGCCAGGTCCTGCCCCCGTCGCCGGTGCGCAGCACGGTCCCCGCGGAACCCGCCAGCCACGCGCTGTTCCGGCTGACGGCGGCGAGACCGCGAAAGCGCACGTCAGTGCCGGTCTCCTTCAGTTCCCAGTGTGGTGGCCGACCTTCCCCCTGTGCCTGTGCGGGCACCGCCAGAGCGGCGGCGAGTGCCGCTGCGGCCAGGCCCGTCGTCATCGTCCGACTCATCCGTCTCGACTGCCCCAAGCCCCTCATGGCGGGCGAAGCTAGTGCACCGATCCGGTGCCGTCCAGATGGCCTCGGCCGGGAACCGCCGGGCGGCGTCCGGTGTCCTCTCCCATATCCCGGAACACGGGATGAGAAATCGATCACCACAGTGATTGGGCTCGGTGACAGAGGTCACTCGACCCTCATGTGCACGGATCGGCCCGATCCGGCGTCTTCTGAATTGCCCGGCCTCAGCCGTCCGGAGTCCGTCCACCCGTCACAAGGGAGCAAGGCGTTGTCCACCGTCATCGAGCAGCCCGTAGAGGCCCGTCTCGTCGCCGCCGCGCCGCGGATGCCGAGCATTCCCGCAACGCTCCACTACGACCGGAGCGATCCGTTCGCCGTCCGTATGACCTTCCCCGCCCCGGCCACGCTGGAGGGCGTCGAGGTCTGCTGGACCTTCGCCCGCGAACTCCTCGTGACCGGGATGGAGGAGCCGGTCGGCTACGGGGACGTACGCGTCCGACCGTACGGCTACGAGCGACTGGTCCTGGAGTTCCACGCCCCCGAGGGCACCGCCGTGGTGCACGTCCACGCCGGCGAGGTACGGCGCTTCCTGGACAGCACGATCGACCTGGTGCCGCTCGGCCTGGAGCACCACCAGGTCGACCTGGACCACGACCTGGCGCAGCTGATGCGCGACGCCTGCTGAGGTCGCCCAATTACGCCGCCCCGTTCCACCGGGGGGCGGCCGATCCGGGCGCCGGTCCGACCCGTCCGGGCACGTGACGCTGACGTGTGCGCGCGTTCGTGTGCCCGCGTTGTTGCATGTCGCGTTAATGCGTTGACACTCCTCCGACCCCCTCCGTACGTTGTTCCACGGTCCTGTTGCCGTCGATTGGAGAAGGACGTTGCTCGTCTGAGGTCCTGAGACACCGCGTCACACACCCTGCCGTCTCCCGGCACCCCTGTGTGCGTTGCGTGCGACCTCGGCGTACGAGCCGTCCAGTCGGCAGCGGGCTTTTCTCCTGCCCTCGTCGTGTCGCCCCTCGCGGTGTTTCGAAACGCGTCCCCCTGGCCGCTTCCCTCACTCGCGAGGTCCCTCATGTCTACTCCCCTCTCTCTCACCTGCACGTCCCTGTCCTTCGCCTGGCCCGACGGCACTCCCGTCCTCGACGATCTGCAGATCGCGTTCGGGCCCGGCCGGACCGGACTCGTCGGCGTCAACGGGTCAGGGAAATCAACCCTGTTGAAGCTGATCGCCGGTGATCTCACCCCCTCCGACGGCACGGTCCGCGTGGCCGGCGAGGTCGGCTATCTCCCGCAGAACGTCACGCTGGACACCGGCCTGAAGGTCGACGAGGCGCTCGGTATCGCCGCCGCCCGTGCCGCACTGCACGCCATCGAGGCGGGCAACGCGGCCGAGGAGCACTTCGCGGCGGTCGGCGACGACTGGGACGTGGAGGAACGCGCCCTGGCGACCCTCGGCCAACTCGGCCTGGGCCACGTCGACCTGGACCGCACGATCGGCGAGGTCTCGGGCGGCGAGTCCGTGCTGCTGCGCCTGGCCGCACTGCTGCTGCGCCGGCCAGACGTCCTCCTCCTGGACGAGCCGACCAACAACCTCGACCTGTACGCGCGGCGCCGGCTGTACGAAGCCGTCGAGTCGTGGTCCGGGGTCATGATCGTGGTCAGCCACGACCGTGAACTCCTGGACCTGGTCGACCAGATCGCGGATCTGCACGCCGGTGAGGTCACCTGGTACGGCGGCAACTTCTCCGCGTACGAGGAGGCGCTCGCCGGTGAACAGGAGGCCGCAGAGCGGATGGTGCGGGTCGCCGAGTCCGATCTGAAGAAGCAGAAGCGTGAACTCGTCGACGCCCAGGTCAAGTTGGCCCGGCGCAAGCGGTTCGGACAGAAGATGCAGGACCAGAAGCGGGTACCGAAGATCGTCGCGGGCCTGCGCAAGCGCTCGGCCCAGGAGTCCGCGGGCAAGCACCGCATCCTGCACGAGGAGCGGCTCGCCGGGGCGAAGGAGCGGCTCGACGAGGCGGTGGAGGCGGTACGGGACGAAGACGAGATCCGCGTCGAGCTGCCGTACACGGCCGTGCCGCCGGGCCGTGCCGTCCTCACCCTGCTGGACCTGGAGCTGAAGTACGGCGCCCGGGTACGTGGCGGGTTCGATGTGCGCGGCCCGGAGCGGATCGCGCTGATCGGCCGCAACGGCTCGGGCAAGACCACGCTGCTGCGGACGATCGCGGGCGAGCTGGAGCCGGCGGGCGGCGAGACGAAGGCGCATGTTCCGCTGCGGTTCCTGCCACAGCGGCTCGACGTTCTCGACGACGAGCTGTCGGTCGCCGAGAACGTGGCCCGGTTCGCGCCGGACGCCACCAACAACCGGGTCCGGGCCCGTCTCGCCCGCTTCCTGTTCCGGGGCGCCCGTGCCGACCAGCCGGCGGCGACGCTGTCCGGCGGGGAACGCTTCCGGGCCGCCCTCGCCGCCCTGATGCTCGCCGAGCCTGCCCCGCAGCTGCTGATGCTGGACGAGCCGACGAACAACCTCGACATGGCGAGCGTACGGCAGCTGACGACCGCCCTGGAGTCGTACGAGGGCGCGCTGATCGTGGCCAGTCACGACCTGCCGTTCCTGGAGTCGATCGGGATCACCCGGTGGCTGTTGCTGGAGGAGGGAGAGCTGCGGGCGACCACACCGGAGGAGATCGAAGCGACCGGCTGACCCGGCCTGGCGGCGGGGGCGTCCGGGCGGGGCTCGGCTACCACCGAGCATCTCAGGAGAGCCACAGCCTGCCTCCGGGGGTTTTGTCCAGGTGGACCGGGGCTGCATGATGGCGGACCGGTGTCGCTTCACGCGCGCCGGAAAACCGTCGTTCGATTCGGAGTCACCCACGTGCCCAGCAGGAAAGCCCTCGTCCGCCGCCCCGGCCCCCGCCTGGCCGAGGGCCTCGTCACGCACGTCGAACGCACGGAGGTGGACGTCGACCTCGCGGTCGAGCAGTGGGAGGCGTACGGGGAGGCCCTGCGCGACCACGGCTGGGAGACGATCGAGGTGGACCCGGCCGACGACTGCCCGGACTCGGTGTTCGTCGAGGACACCGTGGTCATGTACAAGAACGTGGCCCTGATCGCGCGCCCCGGCGCCGAGTCCCGGCGGGCCGAGACCGAGGGGATCGAGGAGGCCGTGGCCGCGCTCGGCTGCTCGGTGAACTGGATCTGGGCACCCGGCACCCTGGAGGGCGGCGACGTCCTCAAGGTCGGCGACACCGTGTTCGTGGGCCGGGGCGGGCGTACCAACGCGGCCGGGGTGCAGCAGCTGCGGGCCGCGTTCGAGCCGCTGGGGGCGCGGGTCGTCTCCGCGCCCGTGAGCAAGGTGCTGCATCTGAAGTCGGCGGTCACCGCGCTGCCCGACGGCACGGTCGTCGGGCACATCCCGAAGATGGACACGCCGTCGCTGTTCGGTCGCTTCCTGCCGGTGCCCGAGGAGGCCGGGGCGCATGTGGTGCTCCTCGGCGGCGACAAGCTGCTGATGGCGGCGAGCGCGCCGAAGACGGCGGAGCTGTACTCCGACCTCGGGTACGAGCCCGTCGTGGTCGACATCAGCGAGTTCGAGAAGCTGGAGGGCTGTGTGACTTGCCTCTCGGTGCGACTGCGGGGGCTGTACGCCTGAGAGGTGATCCCCTCACCCTGTCGGCCCCGGGACCTGCGCGTCCATGGGGCCTTCGGCATGCCCACAGACGGCTCCGCAGGCCCGGCTGATCAGCGGTCTTTACAGCGCTCTTAACCTACGGCATCGTAACCTACGGATACGTAGCCTACGATGCCGTAGGTTCAGGTCACCCGCCCGTGACCGCCCCCGGATTACACGTCCCCTGTTCGTCCCTCTGGAGCATCTGTGTCGATCACTTCTCCTCACCTCGGCAGCCCGTCCACCGAATGGACCGACGCGCGGCTGCTGTACGCGCTGGAGGAAGTCGTCGAGAAGGAACTCAACCGGCATCTGCAGGTCACCAAGGACTGGATGCCGCACGAGTACGTGCCGTGGAGCGACGGCCGCAACTTCCCCGGCTTCTTCGAGGACGGCGAGGCCTGGGAGAAGGGGCAGTCGAAGGTCACCGAGGTAGGCCGGATCGCCCTCGTGGTGAACCTGCTGACCGAGGACAACCTGCCCAGCTACCACCACGAGATCGCCACCCTCTTCGGCCGTGACGGCGCCTGGGGCACCTGGGTGCACCGCTGGACCGCGGAGGAGGGTCGGCACGGCATCGTGATGCGCGACTACCTGCTCGCCTCGCGCGCGGTGGACCCGGACAAGCTCGAAGAGTTCCGCATGTCCCACATGGGTGAGGGCTTCGAGTCGGACAACCGGCACTCGATGCTCCACACGGTCGCGTACGTCGCCTTCCAGGAGCTCGCCACCCGCGTCTCGCACCGCAACACCGGCCACCACTCCGGTGACCCCGTGTGCGACCGCATGCTGGCGCGCATCGCGGCCGACGAGAACCTCCACATGATCTTCTACCGGAACCTGCTGAAGGCCGCGTTCGAGTTCGCCCCCGACCTCACCATGCAGGCGGTCCGCGACGTCGTCGTCAACTTCCGTATGCCCGGCCACGGCATGCCCGGCTTCGAGCGCGCCGCCGCGCAGATGGCCATCGGCGAGGTCTACAACATGCGGATCCACCACGACGACGTCCTCGCGCCCGTCATCCGCTTCCTGAAGATCATGGAGATCGACGGCCTCGGCCCCGAGGGCATGAAGGCCCAGGAGGAGCTCGGCCTCTACATGGGTGGCCTCGACGCGGAAGCCCGCAAGTTCGACGAGAAGCTCGCGGCGCGCAAGGCGCGGATGGCGGCGCGGGCCGCCGGCGCGTAACCGACCTCCGCGGTCGGGCAGGGGGACGGGGCGGCTGGATTCGAACCAGCGTGTTCCGGTTTTGGAGACCAGTGCGACTGCCTCTGCGCTACGGCCCCGCCCTTGAGGGGTGAGGGTAGTGCCTCGTCTGGGGTGAGGGTAGTGCCTCGTCCTGCCACTGGTGAAGCCCCCGTTGATCGTGGTGGGACTTCTCCTGGTACGAGGATCGGGGTTGTCGCCCCCGCCACCCTTACCCGTTTCCGTCCCCGGGGGCTGTGCTCCTTCGCTCCCCTTTCGCCCGAGAGCTCGGGGGTGGTGTCGTCGGGCGGGTGCGGGTGCATCGTGAACGATCGCGCAGTTCCCCGCACCTCCGAGGAGCAGGGGCTGCGCCCACTGCTCGACCCGCCCCCCGATTCACCACTCCGCCTCCCGGTAGTCCTTCAGGAACACCCCGGACACCGGGTCGCCCGCCTCTCCGCGCACGATCGGGTCGTAGACGCGGGCCGCGCCGTCGACGATGTCGAGTGGGGTGCGGAAGCCGGCGCCGGCCATGCGGTGTTTCTTCGGGGCGGGGTTCTCGTCGGTGATCCAGCCG